>NZ_JBIIOT010000087.1:0-21249 GCF_044336785.1 Tardiphaga sp.
CGTCCCACATCACCATGCCGTGGCGCTGGGCGTTGGACTTGGTAACCACGGTGAGCAGCTTGCGCGGGCGCGACTGCGCGAGCTTGAAGGCGTAGCGCATGATGCGCTGCACGCCGACGCGGGTGAAGATCGCGACTTCGGTGCCGACTTCCTCCGGCAAACCGCGATGCACGCGGCCGCCGCAGCCGGCATATTCGCCCTCGGAGTTTTCGCGCACGATCACCCAGTCAAGATCGCCGGCCTCGACACCGCGCAGCGGCGAGGTGATGCCGGGCAGGATCTTGGTCGGGCGGACATTGGCGTATTGGTCAAAGCCCTGGCAGATCGGCAGGCGCAGGCCCCACAGCGTGATGTGGTCGGGCACGTCGGGCGCGCCGACGGCGCCGAAATAGATGGCATCGAACTTTTTCAGCTGCGCCGGGCCGTCGGCCGGCATCATCACGCCGTGCTTGCGGTAATAGTCCGAGCCCCAGTCGAAGGTGGTGACATTGAAGGCGATGTCGCCGACGCGCTTCTGCAGCGCTTCCAGCACGCGGGTGCCTGAGGCGATGACTTCGGGGCCAATCCCGTCGGCCGGAATGGCCGCGATGGAATATTCACGCATGGGAGTGTCTCTGCTGGTGAAGAAAAGATGCGCCACCCTGCAGCCGAGCCAGTTGTGGCTCAATCGCGTTTGATTATATAAATAAATGAGATAATGGAATGTAGGGCGGATGAGGCGAAGCCGTCATCCGCCACGGAGTTTCACCTTTGAATTCGGCCGGCGGATGACGCTGCGCTCATCCGCCCTACGAGGGGCTTCATGGACCTGAACCAGCTTCGCTGCTTCGTCACCGCCGCTGATGAGCTTCATTTCGGCCGTGCGGCGCAGCGGCTGGAGATGATGCCGTCGGCGCTCGGTCGCCATATCCGCCTGCTGGAGGACGATCTCGGCACGCGCCTGCTCACGCGCACCACGCGCAGCGTCGCGCTGACCGATGATGGTGCGGCCTTTCTCAAACAAGCGCGCGATCTGCTCGGCCAAGCCGATCAACTTGCAGCGTCGTTCCGCGAACGCGTGCGCGCCCGTGCGGCGACGATCCGTGTTGGTGCGATCGACAGTGCCGCTGCTGGATTGATGCCGGCATTGCTGCACGATCTGCGGGCGAGCCATCCCGACGTCACGGTGAAGCTGGTGGAGGACAAAACCATCCGCCTGCTGCCACGGCTGCTCTCCGGTCGTCTCGATCTCGCTTTCGTGCGGCCGCCGGTGAGCGCGGACAAGCGTATCGAGTTCATGCCGCTGTTTCACGAGACCGCAGTGGTGGCGCTGTCGGAACGGCATCCGCAGGCTTCGCGAAAACGGCTGACGATTGCAGACATCGCGGATGAGCCGTTGATCGTGCCGGAACGTCGCTCGCGGCCGCACAGCCATGATCTTACGATGAAGCTGTTTGCAGAGGCCGGGCTGGATGCGAATGTTGTGCAGATCGCTGATGAGAAACAGACCATCGTCAATATCGTTGCTGCCGAGATCGGCGTCGCCATCGTGCCGCGCTGGACCCAGCGTATGGCAGCACGCAGCGTGTGTTACGTGCCGCTGAAAGTGTCGGAGATGAATCGCTTGCCCCTCGCCGCAGCGTGGATACGCGGCACGCGCGATCCGCTGCGAGACCACGTGCTCGCTATGCTGCAAAGCAACCTGGAGCGCTACAGGAATGAGGCGTGACCTCTCAGCCGTCATTGCGAGGAGCCCTTGCGACGAAGCAATCCAGGAGGCCAAGAGCTGGATTGCTTCGTCGCTTCGCTCCTCGCAATGACGGCGGAGGCGGGGCTACCATCACCCCATTCGCGATGCTATCTAGCAACCCATGGGATCATTTCTCTCCACCTTCATCCTTCCGATCGCCCTCGGTGCCGTAACGCTGGTGTTGCTGCTGGGCTTGTTCAACATGATGCGCGGTGGTTCGCCGAACCGCTCGCAACAGCTGATGCGCTGGCGCGTGATGCTGCAGTTCGTCGCTATCGTGCTGACCATGGCGACGCTGTTCTTCCTGGGGCGCTGATCGTAGGATGGGTTGAGCGTCTTCGCGAAAACCCATCATTCCGTCGATTGCGGCAGGCTCGGCCGATGGGTTATCGCTGCGCTCAACCCATCCGACAGGGACTAGAGATAATCGGATTTCTGCATGGTCGTTCTCAACAAGATTTACACCCGTACCGGCGATGACGGCACCACGGCGCTTGGCACCGGGGAGCGGCGGCCGAAATACGATCTGCGCGTCTCCGCCTATGGCACCGTGGACGAGACCAACGCCGCCATCGGCGTGGTCCGTCTGCATCTTGCGCACGCGCCGGAGCTCGATCGCATGCTTGGCCTGATCCAGAATGACCTGTTCGATCTTGGTGCCGATCTCGCGGTTCCGCAGCGTGAGGGCAAGGCGGAGCGGCTGCGGCTGCTCGCCAGCCAGGTCGAGCGGCTGGAACGCGATATCGACACGCTGAACGCATCGTTGGCCGAACTCACTTCCTTCATCCTGCCCGGTGGAACCCCGGCCGCTGCCTATCTGCATGTGGCGCGCACGGTTTGCCGCCGCGCGGAACGGATGATGGTGGAACTCGCTGCCAATCCCGACGAACCCGTCTCTGATGCTGGCATCCAGTATATGAACCGGCTGTCGGATTTCCTGTTCGTGGCCGGTCGTTCAGAGAACGACAATGGCGCCCGCGATGTGCTCTGGGTGCCCGGCGCCAACCGGTAATCCGGCGGGTAAAAATACCGCGCCTAGAGCCCTTCGATTTTCAGGTCTGGCGCGTTGACCCCGGTTGGCGGGCGCTCTAGGTTCCGCGCCAAGCCAGCTTCAAAAGCTGCACTTATTCAAAATTCAACCGAAAGAGGATCGATGAAGGTTCTGGTACCGGTCAAGCGGGTGGTCGATTACAACGTCAAGGTTCGCGTCAAGAGCGACGGATCGGGCGTCGAACTCGCCAACGTGAAGATGTCGATGAATCCGTTCGACGAAATCGCCGTCGAGGAAGCCCTGCGTCTGAAGGAAGCCGGCAAGGCGACGGAAGTTGTCGTCGTGTCCATCGGGCCGCAACAGGCCACCGAGACACTGCGCACCGGTCTCGCCATGGGCGCCGATCGCGGCATCCTGGTGAAGGTGGACGGCACCGTCGAACCGCTTGCCGTCGCCAAGATCCTCACGAAGATTGCCGAAGAAGAAAAGCCGGGCCTCATCATTCTCGGCAAGCAGGCGATCGACGACGATTCGAACCAGACCGGCCAGATGCTCGCCGCATTGCTCGGCTGGGCCCAGGCGACCTTCGCCAACAAGCTCGTGGTCGAGGGCGACGATGTCACCGTGACCCGTGAAGTCGATGGCGGCCTGCAGACCGTGAAGGTCAAGGCACCGGCGATCGTCACCACCGATCTTCGTCTCAACGAGCCGCGTTACGCCTCGCTGCCGAACATCATGAAGGCAAAGAAGAAGCCGATCGACGAAAAGACGGCCGATGCGCTCGGCGTCGATGTCGCGCCGCGTCTCGAAGTCATCAAGACCTCGGAACCGGCAGGCCGCAAGGCTGGCGTCAAGGTCAAGGACGTCGCCGAACTGGTGTCGAAGCTCAAGACCGAAGCCGGGGTGCTCTAATGGCTATTCTTCTTCTTGCTGATCACGACAACGCCTCGCTAAAGGACTCCACCAACAAGGTGCTGACCGCCGCCACCGAAATCGGTGGTGACGTGCATGTCCTCGTCGCCGGCCAGAACGCGAAACCGGCTGCTGAAGCAGCGGCCAAGCTGAATGGTGTCGCCAAGGTTCTGCTCGCGGACAACGAAGCCTATGCCCATGATCTCGCGGAGCCGCTGGCTGCGCTGATCGTGAAGCTGGCACCGGCTTACGATGTCATCATCGCGGCCGCCACCACGCGGTCGAAGAACACCCTGCCGCGCGTGGCAGCTCTGCTCGACGTCGCGCAGATCTCGGAAATCACCAAGGTCGTCGCGCCCGACACGTTCGAGCGTCCGATCTATGCCGGCAATGCGATCCAGACCGTGAAGTCGAAGGACGCCAAGAAGGTCATCACCGTCCGCACCTCCACCTGTGCCGCTGCCGGCGAAGGCGGTAGCGCGTCGGTGGAAGACACCGCGGCGGCCGAGAATCCCGGCCTGTCGACCTTTGTCAGCGAGGACATGGCCAAGAGCGATCGTCCGGAACTGACCTCGGCGAAGATCATCGTCTCCGGTGGCCGCGCCATGCAGAGCCGCGAGAACTTCACCACGTATATCGAGCCGCTCGCCGACAAGCTCGGTGCCGGCGTCGGCGCCTCGCGCGCCGCGGTGGATGCCGGCTATGCGCCGAACGACTGGCAGGTCGGCCAGACCGGCAAGGTCGTGGCTCCGGAGCTCTATGTCGCCATCGGCATTTCCGGCGCCATCCAGCATCTCGCCGGCATGAAGGACTCCAAGGTGATCGTCGCGATCAACAAGGACGAAGACGCGCCGATCTTCCAGGTGGCCGATTACGGCCTGGTGGCAGATCTCTACCAGGCGGTGCCGGAACTGACCGACGCGCTGAAGTAAGGCTCATTTTTGTCGTCGCCCGGCCGTGCGCGCAATTGCGCGCTAGGACCGGGTGACCCAGTACACACCGAAGTCGCGGTGTTTACTGGATTGCCCGGCCAAGCCGGGCAATGACAAGGAGAGTTTCAAAGCCACACCATCCCGCAAATTAACGACATCGGCCGGAGTACCTGACTCCGGCCGGTTTTTTATGGCATGATGCTCTCTTCCTGCTGCGCGGTGCGCGGCATCCAGGTTTCTCAGATAAAAACAAGATGGCGGTTATGATCAAGAAAGTCGGCGTGATCGGCTCGGGCCAAATGGGCAACGGCATCGCGCATGTCGCGGCACTCGGTGGCTTCGATGTGGTGCTGAACGACGTCTCAGCCGATCGCCTGAAGTCCGCGATGGCCACCATCACCGGCAACCTGACCCGTCAGGTCTCCAAGAAGCTGATCACCGAAGACGCCAAAAAGGGTGCGCTTGAGCGCATCTCGCTGGTCGATACGCTGGAAGAGCTCGGCAGCTGCGATCTCGTGATCGAATCCGCGGTCGAGAAGGAAGAGACCAAGCGCAAGATCTTTTCGGATCTTTGTGCGGTGCTGAAGCCGGAGACCATCGTCGCCTCCAACACCTCGTCGATCTCGATCACGCGCCTGGCGGCCTCCACGGATCGCCCGGAAAAGTTCATCGGCATTCACTTCATGAATCCGGTGCCTGTGATGGAGCTGGTCGAGCTGATCCGCGGCATCGCCACCGATGACGCGACTTTCGAGTCGTCGAAGGAATTCGTCAGCAAGCTCGGCAAGCAGATCGCCGTCTCGGAAGATTTCCCGGCCTTCATCGTCAATCGTATCCTGCTGCCGATGATCAACGAGGCGATCTACACGCTGTATGAAGGCGTTGGTAACGTCGAAGCTATCGACATGGCGATGAAGCTCGGCGCGCATCATCCGATGGGCCCGCTCGAACTCGCCGATTTCATCGGCCTCGATACCTGTCTGTCGATCATGCAGGTGCTGCATGAGGGGCTCGCGGACTCGAAGTATCGTCCGTGCCCGCTGCTGGTGAAATATGTCGAAGCCGGCTGGCTCGGCCGCAAGACCCAGCGTGGCTTCTACGACTATCGCGGCGAGAAGCCGGTACCGACGCGGTGATATTTCGTGGGATGGGTTGAGCGCAGGCGCGACAGCGCCAGAGCGATACCCATCGCCGCATGCTCCGTGCTTGTTGTGATGGGTATCGCTTCGCTCAACCCATCCTACGGGAGCTGCGCCAACTCAAATCCCTCATCCACCCATCCCGTGATCCCGCCGGCCATGATCTTGACCGGCAGTCCCAGCTCCGCGAGCCGCAAGGCGCCGCGGGCGGCGCCGTTGCAATGCGGGCCGGAGCAATAGGTCACGAAGATCGTCCCCTCCGGCCATTCGCCCATCTTCGAGCGCACGATCTTGCCATGCGGCAGGTTGATCGCGCCCGGCACATGGCCGCGGGCAAATAGCGCAGGGCCGCGGACATCGAGCAGCACGAAATCGGCGCCCTTGCTGAGTGAATCATGGACATCCCAGCAATCGGTCTCGAAGCTGAATTCAGCGGCAAAATGCTCCGCGGCAAGCGCGCTTGGGGCAGGCGGGATGGCGGTGACGGCTGTGGTCATGGCGGCTCTCCTTTGCTCGCCAGATCAGCGTTCCCGCGCCCATCTTGCAATTGGCGCGAATGACAATGTACGTAAAGATCATGCCAAACCGCACCGGACCCTTGGTGGCCGCGCTTTTGTATGACGGCCTCTGCACCTTCGAATTCGGCGTCGTCGCCGAGATCTTCGGCCTTTCCCGGCCGGAACTGGGGCCGGGCTGGTACCGGTTCGCAAGTTGCGCGATTGAGGACGGCCCCCTGCGTGCCCATGGCGGATTTTCGATCACCGCCGATTGCGGGCCGGAGACGATCGACGAGGCCGATATCATCGTTGTCCCTGGCTGGCGCGGCGTCGATCACCCTGTGCCTGACGCGTTGTGCGACAAGCTCCGCGCTGCCCATGCCCGCGGTGCGCGGCTGGCCTCGCTCTGTTCCGGCGCTTTCGTCCTGGCCGCGACCGGCTTGCTCTCAGGCGGCACCGCGACGACGCATTGGCGCTACGCCGAAAAACTGCGCCAGCGCCATCGCGATATCGTCGTCGATGACGCCTCGCTCTATCGCGTGCATGACCGCGTCTACACCGCGGCTGGAAGTGCGGCCGGGATCGATCTCCTGATCGAGATCGTCCGTCAGGACTTTGGACCGGCGGCCGCGAACTCAGTGGCGCGCCGTCTCGTGATGCCCGCGCATCGCACCGGCGGGCAGGCGCAATTCCTCGAACGCCCGGTGGCGATCCGTGACGGGCTGGAGATCGCGCCGCTGCTGGACCGTGTTCGCGCCGATCTCGCGAGCACGTGGAGCGTGGCGCGCATGGCAGGGCAGGCGCGCATGAGCCCGCGCACCTTCCTCCGCCGCTTCTTCGAGGCGACAGCGCAGACGCCCGGCGACTGGCTCGCCGCTGAGCGCGTCAATGAAGCGAAACGCCTGCTGTGCCAGGGGCAGGCTGATATGGAGACGATCGCAATGGCCGTCGGCTTCGGCAGCGCGCACACGCTCCGCCATCACTTCCGCAGCAAGGTCGGTCTCAGTCCGGGCGATTATCGTGCGCGCTTCATGAGCGAAGCACCAGCCGCAACATCGTGATTGTTACGGATTGAGCATCCGCATCACCTGCACGACGCCCGGCACCATCGTCATGATCGTCGCCATGCCCATGGCGACACCGCACAACTGCGCGACCACCATCTCGCGCAGTGTAATCATGTCACATACTGCGCGACGCCGTGGCCGAACGACCAGTTCTCCGGCAGCACCTCGACGAGATTGATGAAGATGTCTTCTGGCCGCAGGCCGGGTTTGTCGGTCAGCTTCTCGACGATCCGCTTGTAGAGCGCCTGCTTCTGCTCGCGCGCGCGTGTATTGCTGACGGTGGCCTGGATGATCACCAGGGCGTCGCTGCGCTGGATGCCCATGTAAGTGGGGTCGTAGATGAAGTCGCCGTCGCCATGCTCGTGGATGGTGACGAAGCGGTCGTTCTCCGGGACGTTGAACGTCTCGCGCAACGCCTCATAGACGCCATCGGCAATGGCGGCGCGATGCGCCTGCGACGTGCCCTTTTGCAGTGAAATGCGGATCAGCGGCATGGTGGTCTCCTGTCGATCAATCTCGATGACGAAAATCTAGCGCCGCATTGATCATTGGAAAATGATATGAAATAATATTTCAATGATAACGATTTGAAATGGTTGATCCATGAAGACGCTCGACATCGAAGCCGTGCAGGCCTTCGTGCTGGTGGCCGACCTCACCAGTTTCACCCGCGCTGCGGAGGCGATGGGAAGCACCCAGTCTGCCATCAGCCTCAAGATCAAGCGGCTGGAAAGCGGACTCGGCAAGCGGCTTCTGGACCGGACGCCGCGGCTGGTGAAACTGTCAGCCGAGGGCGCCGCTTTTCTCGGTTCGGCGCGCAACCTCGTGGCGGCGCATCAGTCGGCCATCGGCTCCTTCACGGCTGAGCGCCGGCGGCTGGTGGTCGGAATCAGCCATCATCTCGTCGGCGCAGATCTGGCTGATGTCCTCAAACGCATGAACGAAACGGATCCGTCGCTGGTCATCGAATTGCGGATCGAGACATCGCGTGTCCTGCTGTCAGCCTATGACGCCGGGGATCTCGATGCGGCGATTGTGCTCCGGATCGACAGGCGACGCGGTGACGGCGAGGTCCTGATGGAAGAGCCATTTGGCTGGATGGGCGCGCCGGATTTTCGGCATACGCCCGGCGAGCCGCTGCGCCTCGCGGCGCAGTCCGCACCATGCACGGTGCGTGCGGCCGCAATCACAGCACTCGATGCAGCGGGTATTCCATGGACTGAGGCTTTTGTCGGCGGCGGCGTGGCGACCATCGGCGCGGCGATCTCAGCTGGTCTTGCGGTGGGGGCGCTGGTCCGCCGTGTCGCTCCTGCCGGCAGCATCGACCTCGGTCCGCGCCTCGGCCTGCCGAAATTGCAGGATGCCGAGACGATGCTGCATTCCAGTCTGACAGATGCCCGCGCCCGCAGCGCGCTGCGGACACTGGGCGCAGCGTTCAGGGCGGCGAGTGCCTGACATTTTCTTAAAGTTGTATTATATATTATAATACCCCATAGGTTATCCGGTTCTGGAAACCGGCGAACGAGCGGCGTATGGTTCGGCAGGATCAATGGATTGTCGAGCTGCGTGACGTCCAGAGCAAAACGTTGCTTGTCGAGGTCTGGACACCTGCCGGCAGGATCGAGATCATGGGCGAGGTGGAGCGCGTTGGACGCGTTCTCTATGTCACTGGTACGCATATCAATGGGCCGAGACCCGGGGTGCTCGGTCGAAGCGGACTGAATGCCATTGGGCAGACGCTTATGGAGGCCGCTGATGTCGATGAAATTGTCATTGAAGGAAGCACTCGCACGACAGGCCGAATGGCGGGACGCGCCCCCCGAACCATCAGATTCCCGCACACCTAATGTCTGGATAACGCCGGTCTACATTCCAAAGACAATCTCGCTGGCGAAGGCGATGATGACGTTCGGTGTTCGCCTGACCGTTGCCCATGACGCCATCAATCGCCTTGCTGCGCGTGAAACCATCGCGATGGCGATCCCCGGCGACATCACCGCCATCGCCGCCGTGCTGGAACCCTACGGAGTGACTGTCACAGCCTATGAGTCCGCTGATATGCCGGCGTCCCTCGCGCGTTGAGACTCAGCTTTCGTTAACCCCGCATCGCTATACCGTCCGCACCATGTTTCGGGGTGTTTCGTGATGGATATGGCTCTTGTCGCCAGCGTGATGGCCATGAAGGCTGCGGGAACGCAGCAGCAGATCGCAACGTCGGTCATGAAGCAGAATGCCGACATGGAAAAAAACACCGTGCTGACGTTGCTCGGTGGTGCCCAGCAATCCTCGCAGGCCAATCTTGGCGCCGGCGTCGGTGGCAATCTCGATATCGCCGCCTAAGGCCTTACGAAGCCGCTCTTTCGCCATCGGGTGAAGCAACCGCCGCTGTCGCACGAAATCGGCTGGGTGGCGCGCCAATGATGCGCTTGAATGCACGACTGAACGCTGCTTCCGATTCATAGCCCAACCGGCGTGCGACCACCGCGATCTTCAGCCGATCGCGCACCAGCCATTGCTTGGCTTCCTGCATCCGCAATTGCGTCACGTAACGCGCCGGCGTCTGGCCCACCACTTGCGCAAACCGCAGCGCAAAGGCCGAGCGTGACGCATGCATCACCTCCGCCAGCGCTTCGACGCTCCAGTCCCGTGTGGGATCGCGATGGATCGCGGCCAGGACCCGGCCGATACCGGGGTCGCGCGCGGCGGCGACCCAGCCCGCGGAGCCGCAGCCCTTCTCCACCCAGTTGCGGATCAGCGCGGCAGCAATGACATCGGCCAGCCGGGTCAGCATGCCGCCGGCACCGACGCGGTCCAGCGCCAGCTCCGCTGTCATCGCCTCTAGCAAATGGGGAATGGCCGGTTCGTCGGTGGCGAATTCGTGCATCTGCATCAGCTCGGGCATCATCAGAAGCAGCGGATGCTGGCTGTCGAGATTGAAGCTCATGCCGGCGCCGAACAGCACGGTCTCCCTGTCCGCGCCATTGCCGCCGACGCATGTATCGAGAATACCGCAGCACACCGGCTCGAACTGGCAGTTCGCGACCGGGGCGGGAAAGGCATCGGGTGAACTCGCCAGCGCGTGTTCGGCGCCGCGCGGCAGCAGCACCGCGCCACCTGCCTCAAGACGCTTCCAGGGCTTGTCCGGCGTCCGCAGCCAGCATCCTTGTCCCGCAATGAAGTGAAACTGCGCCCTTGGCTGGGCCGGAAATGTCAGGCCCCACGGGGCCGTCATCCGGCAGCGCTTGTAGTCGACACCCTCGAGCTTCAGGCCGCGCAACATCTCTGTCAGCGGGTGCGTCACGGCATCTCTGGACGAATGGTCAAGCATTACGGTGTTTCTAACATGGAAACTCCAGGAGGTCACGGCCATCTCCGGGTTCCACCCTGGAGACCGCCATGACTGATTCTGCGACCGCCGCGCTCGACGCCGATATCCCGCCCCTCACGACCGAGCGCGCAACGCCGGCCTGGGCAGCTGTCTTTTCGCTGATGCTCGGTGCCTTCAGCCAGGTCACCGCGGAATTCCTGCCGGCCAGCCTGCTCACGCCGATCGCCATCGATCTCGGCGTCTCCGTCGGCACGGCCGGTCAGGTGGTCACGGCGACATCGCTGATCGGTATCGTCGCCGGAGTCGCGGTGACCATCGTGACACGGGCCCTGGATCGTCGCCTCGTCCTGTGGCTGCTGACGACGCTGTTGATCGTGTCCAACCTGCTGTCGGCAACTGCAAACAGCCTGCCGGTCCTGCTGTTTGCACGCGTGCTGCTCGGCATCAGCCTCAGCGGCTTCTGGGCGATGGCGACGGCCACTGCCATGCGGCTCGTGCCGGCGGAGGCGCTGCCGCGCGCGATCTCGCTGATCTTCAGCGGGGTCTCCATCGCCACCGTCAGCGCGGCACCGATCGGCGCCTATCTCGGCGATCTCTGGGGCTGGCGTAACGTGTTCATGCTGGCGGCCGTCGTCAGTGTCGTCGTGCTGGTGTTTCAGATGCTGACATTGCCGCGCCTGCCGCCGCTGACGTCACCGGATGTGCGCATGCTGCGCGTGCTGTTGCGCCGGCCGAGCGTGCGGCTGGTGATGATCGCCGTTGCGCTCAGCATTTCCGGGCATTTTGCCGGCTTCACCTATGTCCGGCATTTTCTCGAACAGGTGCCGCATCTGCCGGTCACTGCGATCTCGCTGGTCCTGCTGGCCTTTGGCGTCGGCGGCTTCATCGGCAATTTCGTCGGCGGTGCGCTGGTCGCGCGCAGTGTGAAAGGCGCCATCATCGCCGGCTCCGCGGCCATCGCTGCGCTGGCGCTGGTATTGTTCGTGGCGGGCAGTTCGGGTGTTGTCGCGGGGATCGCGGTCGGTCTCTGGGGATTTGCTTTCGGTGCGTTGCCGGTAGGCTTCCAGACATGGATGGTGCGGGTCGCGTCGGATGAAGCGGAATCCGCCGGTGGCCTCCTGGTCTCCGCATTCCAGATCGCGATCACGCTCGGCGCGGTGATCGGCGGCATTCTGGTGGATGGTTTCGGCCCGTTCGGTGCCATCGGCTATCTCGCAGCGGCGACACTGGCCGGTGCACTGCTGGTGTCGCTGTCGCGCAATGGCGTGGCAAAGGCGTGAGGTGATTTAGCCGATCCGGCTGACGCCGGATCGGCGCCTCACATATCCACGATCGTCTTGAACCCGCCAAAGATCATGCGCTTGCCGTCAAATGGCATCGCGCCCGGCGTCATCATCTTTGCCAGTCGGGGATCCGCCATCACCTTCTTGTTGATGCGATCGCGATCCCGCCGGGATTTGTAGAGGATATAGGCGAAGATCACCGTCTCGTCGGGTTTCTGCTTCACCGCACGTGGAAACGACGTCACTTTGCCCACCTGCACATCGTCGGCGACGGCTTCGCGATAGTCGAGCGCGCCGAATTCGCGCCAGATCTTGCCGGCCTTGCGCGAAATCTTGCGATAGGCGTCGATATTCTTCTTCGGCACCGCAATGATAAATCCGTCGATATAGGGCATCGGTGATCCTCTCCTGACATGTCGCATCTTCAAGACGAATGCGTGCGCATTGGTCCGACAGTCGATGGAAAGAAGAAACGGCGACCAGGTGTCGCAGGGGCCCGGCCGTAGGGCGGATGAGCCGAAAGCGTCATCCGCCGGCCGACTTGATGGTGGAAGCTCCGCGGCGGATGACGCTTCGCTCATCCGCCCTACGGCTCAGATCCCCGCTGCCTTTGGCGTCACCGTCGCCTTGATCAGCTTCACGGCATCTTCGCTGGCCCATTCGGCCGGCCCGGCAATCGTCGCGATCTCGCAGCCTTTGGCGTCGATCAGCACTGAAGTCGGCATGCCCAAGGCACGGCCGACACCCTTCAGCTCCTGAAACACTTTTGCCGATGCATCGGTGAAGTAGTCGAGCCGGGTCAGGTTGCCGTCCTTCAGGAAGGCCTTCGGCTTCTCCGCATCACGGGTGTCGATATTGATCGCCACCACCTGGAAATCGGAGCCGCCGAGTTTCTGCTCGAGCTCGTTCAGCGCCGGCATTTCCTTGCGACAGGGCACGCACCAGGTGGCCCACAGGTTCAGCAGCACCGTGCGGCCGCGCCAGTTCGACAGTTTTGTCGGCTGGCCCTCGGCATCCTTGAATTCGAGATCGGGCAGTTTCAGCGGCGTCTTGGCGATGGTCAGCCCGGCCACCTCGCCGCGCACCAGCGGCTCCAGCCGCTTGGCGGTCTCCACCGCCGGGAAACAGGTCGGATCGCCGGGCTTGCCGCGCCAGAGGTCGTCGATCCGCGCCACCACGGCATAGCCGATGATCACGCCCACCAGCACCGCGCCGAGCACGATCACGCGGCGTTTGCTGGGACGGGGGGCGGAGGAGGCGGGCGTCTGGTCAGGCGCCTGAGGGGGCTTGGGGTCTGTCATTCAGTCTCGGTTATGGCTATGCAGGGGCGCAAATGACATGCGGCAGATCGCGCGCGATCGCTCGGTCCGATTGGGCCGGCCCGCAACAGGATGAGTGATAATTCATGGCTTCAGGCAAGGGCGGCAAGTCCAACAGCAAGGCGTCCAGCAAATCGTCCACCAGCAACAAGATGTGGGGCGGATTGTTCTCCGACAGCCCCGACGCGATCATGGAGGAAATCAACGTCTCCATCGACGTCGATCGCGCTTTGTATGCCCAGGATATTACCGCTTCCAAGGCCCACGCGGCGATGCTCGCCAAACAGGGCATCATCACGGCGAAGGATGCGAAAGATATCGCGGCGGGTCTAGACACGATCCTGTCAGAGATCACCGCCGGCAAATTCACCTTCAAGCGCGCCCTCGAAGACATCCATATGAATGTCGAGAGCCGGCTCGGCGAGCTGATCGGCCCCGCCTCCGGCCGCCTGCACACGGCGCGTTCGCGCAACGACCAGGTGGCGACGGATTTCCGCCTGTTCGTGCGCGATACCATTGACGAGCTGGACGATGCCTTCGCCGCGCTGCAAAAGGCGCTGGTCGATCGCGCGCTGGAACATGCGGACACGGTGATGCCCGGCTTCACCCATCTGCAGACGGCGCAGCCGGTCACCTTCGGCCACCATCTGCTGGCCTATGTGGAAATGGTGGCGCGCGATCGCGGCCGGTTTGCCGATGCGCGCAAGCGCCTCAATGAAAGCCCGCTGGGCTCGGCCGCGCTCGCCGGCACCTCGTTCCCGATCGATCGCCACGCCACCGCCAAGGCGCTCGGCTTCGACCGGCCGATGAACAATTCGCTGGATGCCGTCTCGGATCGCGATTTTGTGCTGGAGACGCTGTCGGCAGCCTCGATTGCCGCCGTGCATCTGTCGCGCTTCGCCGAGGAGATCGTGATCTGGACCTCCCCGCTGGTCGGTCTGGTCCGTCTGTCGGACAAGTTCACCACCGGCTCCTCGATCATGCCGCAGAAGCGCAACCCGGACGCCGCCGAACTGGTGCGCGCCAAGACCGGCCGCGTCATCGGTTCCCTCACCGGCCTGCTGATCGTCATGAAGGGTCTGCCGCTGGCCTATCAGAAGGACATGCAGGAGGACAAAGCCGGCGCCATGGAGGCCTATACGGCGCTGTCGCTGTCGATCCGCGCCATTGCCGGCATGGTCTGCGACCTCGTGCCGAACGAGGCCGCCATGAAGGCGGCGGCGGGCGAGGGCTATGCCACCGCCACCGACCTTGCCGACTGGCTGGTGCGCACGCTGAAGATGCCGTTCCGCGACGCCCATCACGTCACCGGCCGCATTGTCGGCGTCGCCACCAAGAAGGGCGTTGCCCTGCATGAGCTCGATCTGGCCGAGATGCAGGCGGTCGAACCGAAGATCACCAATGAGGTGATGAAGGTCCTGTCGGTGGAATCCTCGGTGAAGAGCCGCGTCAGCTATGGCGGCACCGCGCCAAAGAATGTGACCGCGCAGGCCAAGGCCTGGCTCAAGCGTCTGGAAAAAGACAAGAAATCGCGCTGAACTCTTTGTTTCACCTCTCCCCACCGGGGAGAGGTCGCGCGCATTTGCGCGCGGGTGAGGGGCTTTCACGATCGCTTGAGTTTGCCCCCTCACCCGGCTTGCTTCGCAATCCGACCTCTCCCCGGTGGGGAGAGGTGAAAAGTCAACCTCTCGCCTTAGTCAGCCATTCTTTGTATGGTGCCCGCGCATTTGGGGATTCCGCTGTGACACGATCGACCCGCCCGGCACGTGCGCCTCGCGCATCTTGGGCTCTTCTTGTTCTGACTGCCGCCGCACTGGCGCTCGGCGCCTGTGGCCGCAAGGGCGGCCTCGACCTGCCGCCGCAGGCTGCAGCGACGCCGATGGGCACGGCGGCGCCCGCGAGTGATCCCGATGCCAATTCGGCGGCAGCCAAGGGCAGCGCCATGACCTCGTCCAACGAGCCGGACGAAGTGCGGGCCGCGCGCGGCCGCAAGCGATCGTTCTTCCTCGACCCGATCCTGGACTAGGACGTCATGCGCCATTTTGACTATCAGAACGGCGTGCTTCACGCCGAGGGCGTCGATATTGCCGCAATGGCCGAGGCCGTCGGCACCCCGTTCTATTGCTATTCCACCGCCACGCTGGAGCGGCACTACAAGGTGTTCGCGGATGCCTTCGCCGATACCAAGGCGCTGGTCTGCTACGCCATGAAGGCGAATTCCAATCAGTCGGTGCTGCGGACGTTGGCCAAGCTCGGCGCCGGTGCCGATGTCGTCTCCGGCGGCGAATTGAAGCGCGCCCGTGCGGCCGGCATTCCGGCGAGCAAGATCGTGTTCTCCGGCGTCGGCAAGACCGAAGCCGAGCTGCGCTTGGCGCTCGACGAAGACATCCTCTGCCTCAATATCGAATCCGAGCCCGAGCTCGAAATGCTGTCGCAGCTCGCGACCGAGATGGGCCGCACCGCGCGCATCTCGATCCGCGTGAATCCCGATGTGGATTCCGGCACGCACGCCAAGATCTCGACGGGCAAGTCCGAGAACAAGTTCGGCATTCCGATCAGCAAGGCGCGCGAGGTCTATGCCCGCGCCGCAAAGCTGCCGGGCATCAAGGTCACCGGCGTCGATATGCATATCGGCAGCCAGATCACCGATCTGGCGCCGATGGAGCAGGCGTTCCGCATTCTCGCCGATTTCGTCACCGTGCTGCGCAGTGATGGCCACGGCATCGATCACGTCGATTTCGGCGGCGGTCTCGGCATTCCCTATTACGAAGACCGTGCGGTGCCGCCGGAGCCATCGGCCTATGCCGCGATGGTCAAGCGCGTCACGCATAATCTCGGCGCCACGCTGATGTTCGAGCCCGGCCGCATGATCGTCGGCAATGCCGGCATTCTGGTCGCGCGCGTGATCCATGTGAAGCATGGCGACGGCAAGACGTTTGTGATCATCGACGCGGCGATGAACGACCTGATCCGCCCGACGCTGTACGAGGCCTATCACGAGATTTTGCCGGTGGCTGAAACAGCCCCCGGCGCGAAGCTCGCCGCCGTCGATGTGGTCGGCCCGGTCTGCGAGACCGGCGACTATCTCGCTTTGGATCGCAAGCTGCCGGACCTGAAGTCCGGCGATCTCGTCGCCATCATGACCGCCGGCGCTTATGGCGCGGTGCAGGCCTGCACCTACAACACCCGCGCGCTGATACCGGAAGTGCTGGTGAAGGGCGATCAATATGCGGTGGTGCGGCCGCGGATCGAGGTCGAAGAGCTGATCGCGATGGATAAGCCCGCGCCCTGGCTGTGAGCCGTAGCCGACCTCTGACTGTCGTCGCCCGGCTTGACCGGGCGATCCAGTAAACCCGGACATTTCGGTGTCTACTGGATCACCCGGTCAAGCCGGGTGACGGCAAGCGGTAACGCCATCGTGACCCGCTGCCGGTTCCCCGTTGCCCCGGCCCCGCCTTTGCATGTGACTTCCCGCCCCATGGCCGATGCCTCATTGCCGCCGCCGTGCTAGGCTGAGTTTCGGTAACCGCGGAGATCGTCGTTGAGCGCCACGCCACCCGTCCGCCCAGACACCCCACCCGACGCGCAGACCACCGCGCAGCTTCAACTCGCGCAGGCACTCCAGCGGGCCCGCTGGTCGATCGGCTGGGAGCGTGCCTGGCCGTCGCTGGCCCGCATTCTGAGCGTCATTGGCCTGTTTCTCGTCGCCTCATGGGCCGGCCTCTGGCTCAATCTGTCGCCGATCCCCCGCAGCATCGGCCTCGCGCTGTTCGTCGTCGCGCTGATCGCGACGCTTTACCCTTTGATCCGCTTCCGCTGGCCCACCCGCGACGAAGGCCTGGCCCGGCTCGATCGCGGCTCGGGCATCCGCCATCGCCCGGCCACCGCGCTCACCGACACGCTGTCATCGCAGGACCCGCTTGCGCGTGCGCTGTGGCTGGCGCAGCGCGAGCGCACGCTGGCGTCATTGAAGCGCATCCGTGCCGGCCTGCCGTCACCGCGTTTGCCCTTGCATGATCCATGGGCGCTGCGCGCGCTGGTCGTCGTGCTGCTGGTTGCCACCTGGTTCGCGGCCGGTGGCGAGCGCGGCGCGCGCATCATGGCGGCGTTCGACTGGAAGGGCATCGTGACGCCGTCCAATGTCCGCGTCGATGCCTGGGTCAATCCGCCGCCTTATACGGCTAAGCCGCCGATCATCCTGTCCGCTGCCAACAAGGATGCCGCCGAAGCCACCGCGATGGCCGTGCCGTCGGGCTCGACGCTGATCGTGCGCTCCAGCGGCGGCGCGCTCGATGTTGCGCTCACCGGCGGCGTCGCCGAGGTCGCCCCCGCGGGCGATGCGCCGGCCGGCACCAATGAGAAGCACTACACCATCACCGGCGACGGCACCGCGCAGGTGCGCGCGCCCGCCGGCCAGCCGGTGTGGAAGTTCACCTCCACCGGCGATCGCCCGCCGACCATCTCGCTGGCCAAGGATCCCGAGCGTCAGGCGCGCGGCTCGCTGCTGCTGGCCTACAAGCTCGAGGACGATTACGGCGTCACCGAAGCCCATGCGCAGTTCGCCGCGAAACCAGCCGACAGCAAGGTCAAGCCGCGTCCGTTGTTCGATCCGCCGTCCTTCTCGCTGGTGCTGCCCAATGCGCGCACCCGCAATGGTGTCGGTCAGACGGTGAAGGATCTCTCGGAAGATCCCTATGCCGGCGCTGACGTCACGCTGACCCTCACCGCCAAGGACGAAGCCGGCAATGAGGGCAAGAGCGACGCCATCGCCACGCGCCTGCCGGAACGGCTGTTCACCAAGCCGCTGCCGCGCGCGCTGATCGAGCAGCGCCGCAATCTCGCGCTGGACGCAAACTACAAGGACCAGGTCGTGTTCGCGCTGGATGCGCTGATGATCGCGCCGGAAGCCTTTACGCCGGATGCCGGCCAGTATCTCGGCCTGCGCAGCGTGCTCACCCAGGCGCAGCGCGCGCGCACCGATGCCGCCTTGAAGGAGGTCGTCGCCAGCCTGTGGTCACTCGCCGTCACCATCGAGGACGGTGACATCACCGATGTGGACAAGGCGCTGAAGGCTGCGCAGGACGCGCTGAAGCAGGCGCTGGAGCGCGGTGCCAGCGACGAGGAGATCAAGAAGCTCACCGAGAATCTGCGTGCGGCGCTGGACAAGTTCCTCAAGCAGCTTGCCGAGCAGATGAAGCAGAATCCGCAACAGCTCGCGCGTCCGCTCGACAAGAACACAAAGGTGATGCGGCAGCAGGATCTCAACAACATGATCGAGCGCATGGAGCGGCTGTCGCGCTCCGGCGACAAGGATGCCGCCAAGCAGCTGCTCGAACAGATGCAGCAGATGCTGGAGAACCTGCAGATGGCGCAGCCCGGCCAGGGCGGCGACGACGAGATGCAGCAGTCGATGAACGAACTCGGCGACATGATCCGCAAGCAGCAGCAGCTTCGTGACAAGACCTTCAAGGAAGGCCAGGACCAGCGCGGCGAGCGCCGCCGCGGCAAGCAGGGCGACAAGAGCATGGGCGATCTGCAGCAGGATCAGCAGAACCTGCGCGAGCGCCTGAAGAAGCTGCAGGACCAGCTCGCCAAGCAGGGCATGGGGCAGGGCCAGAAGGGGCAGAAAGGCCAGGGCCAACAGGGCCAGGGTCAGCAGGGACAGCAAGGCGAGCAGGGCCAGAACGGCGGCGATCAGGATGGCGACGGCGATGGCCTCGGTGATGCCGATGGCGCCATGGGCGATGCCGGCGGCCAGCTCGGCGACGGCGATGCCGATGGCGCGGTGGGCTCCCAGGGCCGCGCGCTCGAAGCCTTGCGCAAGGGCGCGCAGAGCCTTGCCCAGCAGATGCAGCAGGGCGAGGGCGAAGGCGGGCAGGATGGCCCCGGCAACAATCCCGGCCGCCAGCAAGGCGCCGCCCGCAACAGCGATCCGCTCGGCCGCCCGCTGCGTGGCCGCGATCTCGGCGACGATTTCTCGGTGAAGATCCCCGGCGAGATCGATGTCCAGCGGGTGCGACGGATTCTGGAAGAGCTGCGTCGGCGGCTGGGCGATACGACAAGGCCGCAGTTGGAGTTGGATTACATCGAGCGGCTGCTGAAGGATTATTGAGGCGATGAAGCCGTAGGATGGGTTGAGCGGCGGCCGAAGGCCGGCGCGACAACCCATCGGCGGAGTTTGCCGCGCGGTTCGGCCGATGGGTTTTCGCTCCGCTCAACCCATCCTACGGCTTCGAGCTTCGTTCCATTTTTGTTCTTGACAAAATTCCCATAGCCACCATTATCCCTCCCGTCCCGTTCGCGAGGGGCGCTCTCATGAGGCGTCTTTTGGGCGGAACGTGGATGCGGCGCCTGCGGGCGGGAGGCTCACGCGGCCTCACGCACTCGGGTGGTCGAGGGTCACCGTCCGGGCCCAATACGGGGCCCTGCCGCTAGCGCGGCTGGACGTGGTGCGGGTGAAGGCAGGGAAACCTGCCGGATGACTCCCAATGGGAGTGCCCAGTACCCGGAAGAACGGTCCTTCGACTAGTAAGACGTCGCGGTGGCGCGCCGTAAGGCGTTGCGCGGCTCAGGTTTGCTGGCGATCTAGCAGGCAGGAGCAGCGTCAAGTCCCACCAAGTGCGCCTTGCGGCGTGCCACCTCCCCTCATGTCTCGAGGGGAGACTGCTCACACCTCGGACGCCACGGGCGCCGCGAGAACGAGAATGCTCGTTCGTAGGATGGGTTGAGCACAAGCGCGCAGCGCTGCAGCGATAACCCATCAGCGGAGCCAGCGGCAAACGACGGAAGGATGGGTTTTCGCGGAGTTTATCATCGGGCGCGCTTCGCGCGACCCGTTGGCTCAACCCATCCTACGGCGGCGTGGCTACGCAGCTTGGAGGAGAAGACAACCTCACCCGTTCACGATCGCCAGAATATCCGCGCCGTAATGCTCCAGCTTCTTGTCGCCGATCCCCGCGATTTCGCGCAGCTGGCTCAGCGTGGTCGGATGCTCGCTGGCGATGCCGTCGATGGTGGCGTCATGCAGCACCACATAAGCCGGCACGTTGCGTTCGCGAGCAACACCGGCACGCCACGTGCGCAGGCGCGTGACGAGATCGGCATCCGCATTATTGCCGGCAGGCGTTGCCAGTTCGCCGCGCCGTGAATTCCTGCGCGGCGCACGCACGCGGCCGGTTTCCTCGCGGAACATCAGCTCGATCTCGCCCTTGAGCACGCCGCGCGCCTCTTCGGTGAGTTTCAGCGCATTGAAGTTCTCGGCATCGGCATAGAGAAAGCCGCGCGCCACCAGTTGGCGCATTACGGCGCGCCATTGCTTCTCGTTCAGTTCCGAGCCGATCGCAAACACCGATAGCTTGTCATGGCCGAACTGCTTCACCTTGTCGGTGAGCCGGCCGATCAGCACGTCGATCAGGTGCATCGCGCCAAAGCGCTGCCCGGTGCGATAGGCGCAGGACAACAGTTTTTGCGCAGCGATCGAGCCGTTCCAGAGTTTGGGCGGCGAGACGCAGTTGTCGCAATTGCCGCATGTGGTGCCGGTGGTCTCCTCACCGAAATAACGCAGCAGTCGCACGCGCCGGCAATCCACGGTCTCGGCGAGGCCGACCAGGGCATCTAGCTTGCTGATCGACACGCGCTTGAACGCTTCGGAGCCGGTGGATTCGTCGATCATGCGGCGCTGCTGCACGATGTCCTGCAGGCCATAGGCCATCCATGCCGTCGATGGCTTGCCGTCGCGGCCCGCGCGGCCGGTCTCCTGATAGTAAGCCTCGACACTCTTCGGCAGATCGAGATGGCAGACGAAGCGCACGTCGGGCTTGTCGATGCCCATGCCGAAAGCGACGGTGGCGACGATGACCACGCCATCCTCGTTGATGAAGCGGTCCTGATTGGTCGATCGCGTGCGTGCATCGAGCCCGGCATGATAGGGGAGCGCGCGAATGCCGGCTTTGTTGAGCGCGATCGCGGTGTCATCGACCTTGGCCCGCGACAGGCAATAGACCACGCCGGCATCGTTTGGATGGCGTTCGCTGATAAAGGCCTGCAATTGCT
>NZ_JBIIOT010000018.1:0-71933 GCF_044336785.1 Tardiphaga sp.
CGAAATTGTTGAAAAACTCGTCGGCGATCTTCTTGGCGGAGCCATTGATCAGGCGCTGGCCGAGCTGGGCGAGCTTGCCGCCGATCTGCGCCTCCACATTATAGGTGAGCAGCGTGCCGCCATCCTAGTCGGTCAGCGCCACCGTAGCACCGCCTTTGGCGAAGCCGGCGACGCCGCCCTCGCCTTCGCCGGAGATCTTGTAGCCATTCGGCGGATCGAGATCACTCAAGGTCACCTTGCCCTTGAAGCGGGCCGAGACCGGGCCGACCTTGATTTTTGCCGTGGCACGGAAACCGCCATCCTCGGTGGTCTCCAGCTCCTCGCAGCCAGGGATGCAGGATTTCAGCACGGCAGGATCGTTGAGCTTCTCCCACACCACTTCGCGGCTTGCGGCCAGTTGCACTTCGCCGCTCATCGTCATGGCCATGGGCAATCTCCTGAAGGTCTTGGAATTTAAAAAGGCTTATTCCAAGTAATGCACGGATCGAGCAAAGGAAAGACCAGCCCGCAAACGGCCTGCTGCCTATTCGCAGTGCAACAGCCGCGCGGCTGCGGGCCTCTTCCGCAGCCTCTTGGAGACTCCGGCGGGAATGGCTAGGGTCCGGCCAAATGAGTACAGCCCTTTCCCCTCTTCTGGCACCGTTACTCTCGAGCGCCGCGATGCGCGCGATCTGTGACGACGCCACGACACTGCAGCACATGCTGGATTTCGAGGCCGCGTTGGCGCGGGCGGAAGCCGCTGTCGGCGTGATTCCCGCTGATGCCGTCAAGGCCATCGAAGCCGCATGTCGCGCTGATCGATTCGACACGGGCGCATTGGCCGATGCGGCGACGCGTTCGGGCAATCTGGCGATTCCGCTGGTCAAGGCGCTGACGGCCCTTGTGGCCAAGGCCGATGCGGATGCCGCACGCTATGTGCATTGGGGCGCCACCAGCCAGGACGTGATCGACAGCGCAACCATGCTGACTTTGCGCGCCGCGATCGATGCGCTGTTCGCTGATTGCGACCGCGCCATTGCTGGCTTTGCGAAACTGGCAGAGACACACCGCAACACAGCGGTGGTCGCGCGCACCTGGCTGCAGCATGCGCTGCCGATGCCGTTCGGGCTCAAGCTCGCGGAATATGCCTCGGCGCTGCATCGCTCGCGCCAACGGCTTGCCCGGCTTCGCGCTGACGGACTGGCGCTGCAATTCGGCGGTGCCGCAGGCACGCTGGCAGCGCTGGGCGACAAGGGTCTGGCTGTCGCGGAGAAACTCGCAAAAGAACTGGACCTGCCGCTCCCCGACGCACCCTGGCACACGCATCGCGACCGCATCGCTGACTTTGCTTCGGTACTCGCCATCCTGTCCGGCACCTGCGGCAAGATCGCCCGCGACGTCTCGCTGATGATGCAGACCGATGTGGGCGAAGCGTTCGAGCCATCCGGCGAAGGCCGCGGCGGTTCATCGACCATGCCGCATAAGCGCAATCCGGTGGCCTCCGCATCAGCGCTTGGTGCCGCGACAATGGCGCCGAATCTCGCGGCCACGATTTTCGCGGCTCAGGTGCAGGATCACGAACGCAGCGCCGGGCCATGGCATGCGGAATGGCCGACGCTACCGACGCTGCTGCTGGTCACATCCGGCGCCCTCGCCGCCATCGTCGATATTGCCGAGGGACTTGAGGTCGATGTCGCGAAGATGCGCAGCAATCTCGATACCGCGCATGGGCTGATCATGGCCGAGGCCGTGACCTTTGCGCTGGCCGAGACGCTTGGCAAGAGCGACGCCCATCATCTGGTGGAAACGGCCAGCAAGACCGCTGCTGCCGAGAAGAAGCATCTGCGCGATGTACTGACTGCAGATCCGAAAGTGACTGCGCAGCTCAGCACGGATGCGATCGCCAAATTATTCGAGCCGATGGATTATCAGGGCGCCTCGCAAGCCCTGATCGATCGTCTGCTCGCCTCACTCACGCATTAAGAACGACGGAGATTTCCGATGCCCATGATCGATGCCGACGGCTGCCTGCTCAATGTTTCCGTCGAAGGCCGCGACGGCGGGCCGACGCTGATGTTGTCGAACTCGCTCGGCTGCACCATGGCCATGTGGGAGCCGCAGCTGCCGGTGCTGACAAAACTGTTTCGCGTGATCCGTTACGATCGCCGCGGCCATGGCAAATCCGGCATGAACGGCCCGGTGTCGATGGAGCGCTACGGCAAGGATGTGCTGGCCATCCTCGACGATCTCAATATCGACACGGTGCATTGGTGCGGCCTCTCGATGGGCGGCATGGTCGGGCAATGGCTGGGCGCCAACGCGCCGGATCGCTTCAACAAGATGATCCTGGCCAATACCAGCTGCTACTATCCGGACCCGACCAACTGGCACAACCGCATCAAGGCCGTGCGCGAAGGCGGCATCGCCTCGGTGGCGGATGCCGTGATCGGTGGCTGGCTGACGGCGGATTTCCGCGAACGCGATCCGGACGCGACCGCCAAGATGAAGGCGATGCTGCTGGCGACGCCGGTGGACGGCTATCTTGCCGCCTGCGAGGCACTGAGCACGCTGGACCAGCGCGCATTGCTTCCCAACATCAAAAGCCCGGTGCTGGTGATTGCCGGCAAGCAGGACAATGCGACGCCCGTGTCCGCCGGTGAATTCATCCGCGCAAATATTCCCGGCGCCAGCATGACGCTGCTGGATGCCGCGCATATTTCGAATGTGGAACAGAGCCACGCCTTCACGGAAGCCGTGGTCGGCTTCCTGACGCAGAGGTAACTACGTGTCGTCCTCGCGCAGGCGGGGACCCATAGCCTCCGACGAGGCGGTTGAAGCGGCAGAGTTACCACCATCCGTGTTTAATTTATAACCCTCGCGTGTATGGGTCCCCGCCTGCGCGGGGACGACGGCCGAGATGACGGAGCTTCACACATGGACGAACAACAACGCGCCGCGAACGGCACCGCCAAACGCCGCAAGATTCTCGGCGATGCGTGGGTCGATAAATCCGCCGCCGGCAAGAACAGTTTCAATGCCGACTTCCTCGACCTCATTTCGCGCTATGCCTGGGGTGAGATCTGGACGCGGCCGCAATTCGACGATCGCACACGGCGCGTGCTCGTCATCGGCACCATGGTGGCGCTCGGCCAGTGGGATGAGTTTCGCCTGCATGTGCGCGCCGCCCTCACCGAAGGCGGCTTCACGACCGATGACATCAAGGAAATCCTGCTGCAGCAGGCGATCTATTGCGGCGTCCCGGCTGTGAATCACGCGACCAAGGAAGCCAGCACGGTGATCAAGGAACTGGGGCTGTCGATCTAGAACGCAGGGTGGGCGAAGCGTTACGCTGCGGTCGCCTTCTGCACGGACGGCGCTTCGCCCGGATCTTCGCTCGACCACGTCTGCGCCTGCGCCACGTCCCGGCGCAGCGGGGGCTCGAAAGCCATCACCACGGCCACGCCGAGGATCAGCAGCAGTTCGGTGATGTGTAGCCGCATGGCGGCAAGCTCGCCGACCTTCCAGGCCATCACCATGCCTGCGAATGAAATCGCCCCGCCGATGCTGAGCGCCACGGCCAGCGCTTCATCGCAGCCGCCCGCCTTGCGGATCTTCGGCTGCGTGATGAACACCAGAAACACCGCAAAGAAAGCCACAACGGTCAGTTTGGCGAGCACCAGCAGCCACGCATAACGCACGGTGCCAAAGCTCGACAATTGCAGATAGTCGTTCAGGAACAGCGCCAGCGAGATATTCGGCCGCTCGTAAAAGCCCTGGATCGGCGAGACCATGATGCGGAACGCATAAATGGTCCAGGTCGGGATGAAATAGCAGGCCAGCAGCGCGCCGGTGAAGGTGCTGATGCGCCAGCTCTGCACCGTGCCTTTGGCCGACAGATTGTCCTGGAAAATGCCGTGCTCTGCCATGCCGTCGCGGTCCATCGCTCATCTGCGACTCGCGGGCGAGCCGATATGGTTGACGCAGAGCTAACGCCCACGCCGTCTCTGCGACAACGTAAACCATTTGGTAACCTTAATTTTCAAAAGGCGTGGATATCGGGGCCAGCAGCCCGATTTGCGCTGGACAAAAGAAAAGCCCCGCCTTGCGGCGGGGCCTTCCTCAGGGGTTGCTGAGAACAACCCGCTCTAACGCTGCTGCTGATGACCCGGCGGGTTGCCCTGACGGCTCGGATCCTGATGCTGATCGGGCCGCTGCTGACCGCCCTGCTGGCCCTGATTCTGGCCGGGGTTTTGGGTCTGCTGGCCCTGATTGTTCTGGCTCTGGTTCGATTGGCGTTTGGACATGTATCCTTCTCCTGTGTTGAACCATCCAACGCACTGACAACGTCCCGCTGACGCAAGCGTTGCAGTTCCGCCGTGGAGATTGCAGGGCCATTGCGCGGAGCAAATGTGACGGCGGAACCGTTTGCGCTGCAGCGAAAAACGGCAGGGACAGCACAACTTAGCCGCACGTCTGCCTGTTGCTGTTCCCGCATATGCACTGTTAGAAAATGGAACAGTGATCGCGAGATTCCGGCTGTCGGGGTTTTGGTATCGATTCACACGGACACGGCAGCACGATACGGGGTCTATGGATTATTTCGCCCAGCAACTGATCAACGGTCTCGTGCTCGGCTCGATCTACGGCCTGATCGCCATCGGCTACACCATGGTCTACGGCATCGTCGGCATGATCAATTTCGCCCATGGCGATATCTTCATGATCGGCGGTTTTATTGCGCTGATCACCTTCCTCATTCTCGTTTCCATCGGCCTCACTGCGGTGCCGGTGATCCTGTTGCTGGTGCTGCTGGTCGCGATGGCGGTCACCTCGCTCTATGGCTGGACCATCGAGCGCATCGCCTATCGGCCGCTGCGCCACTCGTTCCGCCTCGCCCCGATGCTGTCGGCGATCGGCATGTCGTTCGTGCTCACCAACTTCTCGCAAGTCGCGCAAGGCGCGCGCGTAAAACCGGTGCCGCCGATCATCACCGGCGGCTATACGCTGCATGAAGGCGCCGATGGCTTTGCCATCCGCATTTCCAACATCCAGATCATCGTTGTCATCACCACCGTGCTGCTGATGGCGCTGTTCACCTATCTCGTCGCGCGCACACGGCTTGGCCGCGACATGCGCGCCTGCGAGCAGGATCAGAAGATGGCCTCGCTGCTCGGCGTCGATGTCGATCGCACCATCTCCATGACCTTCGTCATCGGCGCCGCTTTGGCTGCGGTCGCCGGCATGATGTATCTGCTCTATTATGGCCTGGTGGATTTCTTCATGGGCTTTGTCGCCGGCATCAAGGCCTTCACCGCCGCCGTGCTGGGCGGCATCGGCTCGCTGCCGGGCGCCATGCTCGGCGGATTGCTTATCGGCTTGATCGAAACGCTGTGGTCGGCCTATTTCTCGACCGAATACAAGGACGTCGCCGCCTTCTCGATCCTGATCGTGGTGCTGATCTTCATGCCGACCGGCCTGCTCGGCCGTCCCGAAGTCGAAAAAGTCTGAGACGGGACCCGGCGTGGCAGCGGTAGCGACATCAATCAAACCCACCCGCGGCCTCGATGTCGCATTTATCTTCAAGAAAGCCGTGATCTCCGCGCTCGTCGCGCTGGTGCTGTTCTCGCTGATGATCGGCGTACGCACCGAAGCCGGTTCGGACGGACAGCTCACCTACTGGACGCGCTTCGGCGATCTCGCCGCCATGGTCGCCACCGTATTTGTCGGCAGCATCGTGATCGAGCTGCTGCGCCACTGGTGGGGACCGGTGGACACCGTACGCATCGTGCCGCCTTCGGCCACCAAGGCGCTGTCGCTCGCGGGCCGCGCGCTGGTGCCGGTGCTGCTGATCTTTGCCTTTCTCGTGCCGGTGATCTTTTACAACGAGCGCTACATCCTCGATCTCGGCATTCTCGTGCTGACCTATGTGATGCTCGGTTGGGGCCTCAATATCGTGGTCGGCCTCGCCGGCCTGCTCGATCTCGGTTATGTCGCCTTCTATGCCGTCGGCGCCTATTCCTACGCGCTGCTGGCGACGACCTTTGGCCTGTCGTTCTGGATCTGCCTGCCGCTCGCCGGCATTCTCGCGGCGTTCTTCGGCATCCTGCTCGGCTTTCCCGTGCTGCGCCTGCGCGGCGACTATCTCGCCATCGTCACCCTTGCGTTCGGCGAAATCATCCGCCTTGTGCTGCTGAACTGGCAGTCGCTCACCGGCGGGCCCAATGGCATCTCGGGCATTCCGCGTCCGACCATGTTCGGCATTCCGCTGACGCCGGGCGATGACGGCCTTGCCGCCCTGCTCGGCATCGAGTTCTCGCCGACCCATCGCATCGTCTTCCTGTTCTATCTCATCTTCGCGCTGGCGCTGATCACCAACTGGGCCACCATCCGGCTGCGCCGCCTGCCCATCGGCCGCGCCTGGGAGGCGCTGCGCGAGGACGAGGTCGCCTGCCGCGCACTTGGCATCAACACCACGACGACGAAACTCACGGCTTTCGCGATCGGCGCCATGTTCGGCGGCTTTGCCGGCGCTTTCTTTGCCACGCGGCAGGGTTTCATCAGCCCGGAGAGCTTCACCTTCCACGAGTCGGCGCTGGTGCTGGCCATCGTCGTCCTCGGCGGCATGGGCTCGCAGCTTGGCGTCGCGCTTGCCGCAGTGGCATTGATCGGCGGCTTCGAACTGTTCCGCGGCCTCGAACAATTCCGCATGCTGGTGTTCGGCATGGCCATGGTGCTGCTGATGATCTGGCGCCCGCGCGGCTTGATCGGCCATCGCGCGCCGACGGTTTATCTCGAGCGCAATCAGGCGATCTCCTCCGACCTCGTGAAGGAGGGCGCGGGTTGATCAACACCATTCTCAGCGTCGAAAACCTGACCATGCGGTTCGGCGGCATCGTTGCCGTCAACGACCTCTCCTTCACCGCGGATCGCGGCAAGATCACCGCGCTGATCGGGCCGAACGGCGCCGGCAAGACCACGGTGTTCAACTGCATCACCGGCTTCTACAAGCCCACCTCGGGCACCATTCGCCTGCGCCATACCGACAGCGAATGGCAGCTAGAGACGCTGAACGATTTTCGCATTTCGAAAGTCGCCAAAGTCGCGCGCACGTTCCAGAACATCCGTCTGTTTCCCGGCATGACCGCGCTGGAAAACCTGATGGTGGCGCAGCACAACGCGCTGATGCGCGCGTCGGGCTACACCTTTCTCGGCCTGTTCGGCGTGCCTTCCTATCGCAAGGCGGAGAACGACGCGATCGATCTCGCGCGCTACTGGCTCGACCAGATCGGCCTGCTGCCCCGCGCCGATGATGCGGCGGGCAACCTGCCTTACGGCGACCAGCGCCGTCTCGAAATCGTGCGCGCGATGTGTACCGAACCGGCCCTGCTCTGCCTCGACGAACCTGCTGCCGGTCTCAATGCAAAGGAGAGCGGCGAGCTCAATGAACTCCTGCTGCGCATCCGCGCCGACCACGGCACTTCGATCCTGCTGATCGAACACGACATGTCGGTGGTGATGGAAATCTCCGACCACATCAATGTGCTCGATTACGGCGTCAAGATCGCGCATGGCACACCGCAGGAAATCCGTGACGATCCAAAAGTGATCGCCGCCTATCTCGGCGCCGACGAGGAAGAAGCGATTGCGGTCATGGAGGGCGAGACGTGAAAACGCCGTTCTCTCAGCCGTCATTGCGAGGAGCCCTTGCGACGAAGCAATCCAGCTCTTCCTTCACGTGGCTTTCTGGATTGCTTCGCTGCGCTCGCAATGACGGCGAGGCCATCGCATGACCACCTCCCCTATGCTCGCCATCACCAGCCTGCGCGCCTCCTATGGCAAGATCGAAGCGCTGAAGGGTGTCGATCTTGCGATTCAGCACGGCGAGATCGTGGCTTTGATCGGCGCCAATGGTGCCGGCAAATCAACGTTGATGATGACCATCTTCGGCAAGCCGCGCGCCCGTGCCGGCAGCGTCGTCTATGACGGCACCGATATCACGGGCCTGCCGACCCACGAGATCGCGCGCATGCGCATCGCGCAGTCGCCGGAAGGCCGCCGCATCTTCCCGCGCATGAGTGTGGCGGAAAACCTGCAGATGGGCGCCGATGTCAACGAGATGACGCCCGCGCAATACAGCGAAAGCCTCGACAAGGTGCTGACGCTGTTTCCGCGCCTGAAGGAGCGCATGACCCAGCGCGGCGGCACACTCTCCGGCGGCGAGCAGCAGATGCTGGCGATCGGCCGCGCGCTGATGAGCCGTCCGCGTTTGCTGTTGCTCGATGAGCCCTCGCTCGGCCTCGCGCCACTGATTGCCAAGCAGATCTTCGATGCCATCCGCGTGCTCAACAAACAGGACGGCCTCACGGTGCTGATCGTCGAGCAGAATGCCAATCACGCATTGCGGCTCGCCCACCGCGGCTATGTCATGGTCAATGGATTGATCACGCTGTCGGGTACAGGCGCTGAACTGCTGAAAGCGCCGGAGATTCGCTCTGCCTATCTCGAAGGCGGACGACACGGCTAGTTTTGTAGAGTGGGCAAAGCGCAGCGTGCCCGCCACCTTTCGCGACTTGTGCTGGTGGGCACGTCGCTTCGCGCCTTTGCCCGCCCTACAGGTCTAGAGCGATACTAAACTGCGACATGGTGGAGGTCGCACATCCGGCGCGGCGCGTAGCAAGCTGTTTTCGCTGCGCTTTCGACCGCTCTGCCGCTGCAGGCCGACTGCAATGCCCCAGCCATGCATCTTCACGTTCGTTGCTCGGGAACGGTACTCGCCATAGGCCACGATGGCTTCATCCTCGAGCGAGTTCAACATGATCCTCACCACCCGCGCCTGCGCGGCATCGCTGGCCTTTCTGGCGCTGGCCGCGGCCACGCCGGCAATCGCGCAGACCTTCACGGTCGATCCCGCCCTTCCCGCCTACGCGCCCAGCAGCGCAAGGCCCGCAGCCGGCGCGCCTTATCTCAGCGCCGATGGCGCGATCCGCATCGGTGGCGCGGTCCATGCCAAGGTCGCCGTCGAGCGCGCCAATGCGCTCTATGCCAAAACCCATCCCGGCGCGAAGCTGGTCGATGTCTCCGCCGGCGCGGAAACCGCAATTCCCAATCTCACTTACAATCGCATTCTGGTCGGCTCGATGGGACGCCCGATCAAGCTGCTGGAAGCCGCCGGCTTCAAGAGCGCGTTCGGCTCCGAGCCGGTCGAGATCAAGGTCGCCAATGCCGCCAATGACACGTCGCAGAAACTCGCGACCTCGCTGGCCGTCTATGTCCATCGCGACAATCCGCTGATGCAGCTCACCACCAGGCAAGTCGCGAAGATCCTCACCATCGGCAATGAGGGCGGAGACTTCTCGCGCTGGGGCCAGCTCGGCCTGACCGGCCACTGGACCAAGCGCCTGATTCATCCGCTCGGCACGCCGCAATATAGCGGCTTCGGCACCTGGATGATGGCCAACCGGCTGGACGGCAAGCCCTACAGTGCCGCCTACGAGGAATATTCCTCGACGGACGAATTGCTGAAGCGGCTGGAAAACGAGCCCGGCGGCATCACCGTCGCCGCGATCGGGCGCGGGACGGACAAGATCAAGCAGCTCGCCGTATCCGAAAAACCGGAAGGTCCATTTATCAAGGGCACGCCGGCAGAAATCCAGGCCAACGCATATCCCTATGGACGCTATCTGTATTTCTACGCGCGCCGCGAAGCGAACGGCAAGGTCGATCCCGTCGCTGCCGATTACCTGAAGCTGCTGCTGTCGAAGGAAGGCCAGCAGATTTTTGCCGCCCAGTCCAACGGCTATATCCCCCTCAGCGCCGCCGACGCGGCTATCGAACGTGCAAAGCTCGACCAATGAAACAGACCTTCCCTCTTCTCGCTTTGCTGATCGCAGTCTCCGGCGCACAGGCCCAGGATGCCAAGACGAAGCCAGCCGCCGCACCGAAAGATGCAAGCTATCTGCTGCCCGACGGCCGCATCGCGCTGCATGGCGATGAAGCGCTGGCGCCGGTGATCGATGCGCTGAATGCCAAATTTGCCGAGACGCATCCCGGCACAAAATTCGCTCCGATGCTCAAGGGCTCTGCAACAGCGTTGCCCGCGCTGGCGGCCGGTGCCACGGCAATCGGCTTCGTGGTCGGCGAAGCCGCCCGTCCCGACCTGCGCGCTTTCAAGGCGATCAACAAGCACGATCCGCTCGGCATCAAGATCGGCTATGCCGGCTATGGCCCGCGCGCCGGCGGCAAGACGCCGCCGGCCGTCTATGTCCACAGCTCCAATCCGCTTGCAGGCCTGACGCTGGCGCAGCTTGCCGGCCTGTTCACGTCGGGTTCACCCGCGGGCGACATCAACACCTGGAGCCAGCTCGGTGTCACCGGCGCCTGGGGCACCCGCCGCGTCCATCTCTACGGCCAGCGCGACGATGGCGACTTCTCCACCAGCCTGCGGCTGGCCCGCCTCGGCGGCATGCCATTCGCCGGGCACTACGAAGGACTGGCAGACGATGCCGCGGTGCTGCAGGCCGTGGCGCAGGATCCCTACGGCATCGCCATCGTCGACTGGGCCGAACAGAAGCCGTCGTCGGAGGGCGTGCGCATCGTTCCGCTCGCCAACGACGCCGGCAAGCCATTCGCCGTGCCCGGCAAAGACGACGTCGCCAGAGGCGTCTATCCGTTGACGCCGGCGATCACGCTCTATGCGGCGCATCCGCCGAAGCAGCCGCTGGATCCTGTGGTGAAGGACTATCTGGCACTCGCGCTGTCGGACGAAGGCCAGGCGATCATCGCCCGTTTCACGGACAATGCGACGGGATTTCTGCCGCTGGCGGCGGATGATCTGAAAGCACAGCGCGCAAAGCTGAAGGATTGAAGCTCGCAGCTTGTCGCGATGCTCACCAACCTCTCCCTGCCCTGTCGCGGGGAGAGGTTGGAAACCCGGCGGCGAAGTGACGCAGTCGGCCTTGGGGGCACCTTAAAATTGCCGATGACTTCGCGCGAAAATCGCCCCACACTCCGGTGTCATCCACCCGGCCGCACGGCCCCGTTCTGGATCATCGCGAGGATCATATGAAACCCATCAAGCTCATCGGTCTGGCATTCGCCGCATCGCTGCTCTCCTCCGCAGCCTTTGCGCAGGACATCAATGTCGCGGTGGCCGGCCCCATGACCGGCGGCGAATCGGCCTTCGGCCGGCAGATGAAGAACGGCGCCGACCAGGCCGTGGCTGACATCAATGCCGCCGGGGGCGTGCTCGGCAAGAAGCTGGCGCTGCAGGTCGGCGACGATGCCTGCGATCCCAAGCAGGCGCGCTCGGTGGCCGAGAAACTGGCCTCCTCCAAGGTGCCGTTCGTCGCCGGACATTTCTGCTCGTCGTCGTCGATCCCGGCTTCGGAAGCCTATGCCGACAGCAATGTGCTGCAGATCACGCCGGCCTCCACCAATCCGCTGTTCACCGAGCGCAAGCTCGCCAATGTGCTGCGCGTCTGCGGCCGTGACGACCAGCAGGGCCTCGTTGCCGCCGACTACATTGCCAAGAACTACAAGGGCAAGAATGTCGCGATCCTCAACGACAAGACCACTTACGGCAAGGGTCTCGCCGACGAAACCAAGAAGGCGCTCAACAAGGCCGGCTTCACCGAAAAACTGTTCGAGAGCTACAACAAGGGCGACAAGGATTTCAATTCCATCGTCTCGCGCCTGAAGCGGGACAATATCGATCTGGTCTATGTCGGCGGCTACCATCAGGAAGCCGGCCTCATCCTGCGCCAGATGCGCGACCAGGGCCTCAAGACCGTGCTGATGGCCGGCGATGCTATGAACGACAAGGAATTCGCCTCGATCACCGGCCCTGCCGCGGAAGGCACCCTGTTCACCTTCGGCCCGGATCCGCGCAACAAGCCGACCGCCAAGGCGATCGTCGAGAAGTTCAAGGCGAAGAACATCGATCCCGAAGGCTACACGCTCTACACCTATGCCGCGTTCCAGGTCTGGACCCAGGCCGTCGCCAAGGCCGGCTCGACGGATCTGAAGAAGGTCATGGATGTGATCAAGGCCGGCGAATGGGACACCGTGCTCGGCAAGATGGCGTTCGACGCCAAGGGCGACATCAAGGCCATCGACTATGTCGTCTACAAGTGGGACGCCAAGGGGAATTATGCGGAGCTTGGCAAGGGAAGCTGAGCTTCACCGCCCTCTTCCCACTCCGTCCTCATCCTGAGGAGCGCGCCCCTTGGCGCGCGTCTCGAAGGATGGATGCGATCACCAATCATGGTTCGAGACGGCGCCGAAGAGGCGCCTCCTCACCATGAGGGCTGAGTTTCAGGCCTTAACCACTGCTATCCAAAATTCTGCAGCGCCGGAAACGTCTCCAGCAGCCAGATGCTGGCATTCGCGATGCCGCCGGTGAGAAACGCGATACCGGTGATGATCATCAGCACGCCCATCGCGCGCTCCACATGCACCAGATGCTTCTTCATCCGCGCGAACACGCTGGAGAAGCGCTCCACCATGAAGGCCGCGATCAGGAACGGGATGCCGAGGCCGAGCGAATAGACGGCAAGCAGCCCCGCCCCTTTGGTCACCGTCGCCTCTGCCGCCGCCACCGACAGGATCGCCGCCAGGATCGGGCCGATGCACGGCGTCCAGCCAAAGGCGAAAGCGAGGCCCATCGCATAGGCGCCCCAAAGCCCGACGGGCTTCGGCATCGTCATGCGGCCTTCCCGCATCAGCACGCCGATCCGGGTCAGGCCGAGGAAATGCAGGCCCATCAGGATGATCAGCACGCCGGCGACCATCGAGAGCTGCGCCGCATAGGCACGCACCAGGCTGCCGATCAGGCTGGCGCTGGCGCCCAGGATCACGAACACCGTGGAGAAGCCCAGCACGAACACCAGCGCGGAAATCATCACCGCGCGGCGGGACACCGCCTCCTGCTCGTCATTGGCGACATGCTCGATGGTCGCGCCCGTCAGATAAATCAGATAGGGCGGCACCAGCGGCAGCACGCAGGGCGACAGAAAGCTGACTATGCCGGCGATCAGCGCCGCGGGGATCGTGACATCCGTGATCATGCGGCTAGATGCACCGTGGGCGCGCCGACATGCAAGCGTGTTAGATCAAGGATGTCGCAGTTGATACGGTTGTGATCGCACGTGATCGCGATCGCAGCATGGAATTTGCCGGGAGGAACCGCATGAAGAACCTTCTCACCGATATCGCCGGTGTCCGCGTCGGCCATGCCGACGACCCTGCCCTCGCCTCCGGCGTCACGGCGATTCTGTTCGATCGACCGGTCGTCGCGTCCGTGGATATCCGCGGCGGTGGCCCCGGCACGCGCGACGCCAGCCTGCTCGATCCCGTCAATACGGTGGACGCGATCCACGGCCTCGCCCTCTCCGGCGGCTCCGCCTTCGGGCTGGAGGCCGGCGGCGGCGTGCAGGCCTGGCTGGCCGAACAGGGCCGCGGCTTCCAGATCGGCAGCGCCGTCATCCCCATCGTGCCCGGCGCGATCCTGTTCGACCTCATCAATGGCGGCGACAAGAACTGGGGCCGCTTCCCGCCCTATCGCGATCTCGGCTATGCGGCTGCCGTCAATGCCAGCGACAGCTTTGCTCTCGGCAGCGTCGGGGCGGGGATGGGCGCGACCACCGTCAATCTGAAGGGCGGGCTCGGTTCGGCCTCCGCTGTCACGCCCGCTGGCGTGCGCGTGGCCGCGCTGGCTGCTGTGAACGCTGTTGGTAGTATCACCATGGGCGACAGCGCGCATTTCTGGGCCGCAGCCTTCGAGCAGAATGGCGAGTTCGGCGGCCGCGGCTTTCCTGGCACGATCACGCCGGACATGCATGCGCTGCGCATCAAAGGCGGCCCTGCGGCGAACGCCATCGAGAACACCACGCTTGCCGTGGTGGTCACCGACGCCATCCTCACCAAGGCGCAGGCGCAGCGCCTGGCGATGATGGCGCAGACCGGGTTCGCGCATGCGATCTATCCCGTCCACGCGCCGCTGGATGGCGACATCGTGTTTGCCGCAGCGACCGGCGAGAAGGAGATCGATCCCGTGGTGGGACTCACCGAACTCGGCATGCTTGCGGGCAATGTGATCGCACGGGCCATTGCGCGTGGCGTCTATGAAGCGACCGCCCTGCCCTTCGACGGCGCGCTGCCGGCATGGCGCGATCGCTTTCCAAACTAGCCATCACAAGCTCCTCCCTCATCCTGAGGAGCCGCGCAGCGGCGTCTCGAAGGATGGCGGTAGGCTCCGAGCCAGGCCGACTCATGGTTCGAGACGGCGCTTTGCGCCTCCTCACCATGAGGGTCCGAGAAATCCAAGGTATACTTCTAACTACCAAAGTAATTAACTACCGAAATCCATGTATTCGATCGTATAAACTCGCCCCCTTTAAGGTAAAAATTCCCTTTCGATTGCAGAGCTAAATTGAACGGCGCATCTTCACGCGTGTCCAAACAAGGGCACACAACAGTGGAGAGAACGTCATGAAGAAGATCGCTATCCTTGCCATCACTGCTGCCGCTCTCATGAGCGCACCGTCTGCAAACGCCAAAGGCCTCAATGTCGGTCTCGGCCTTGGGGTCGGCGTCAATGCCGGCGGTCTGCTCGGCGGCGTGCTGGGTGGCCGTGGCGGCCTTGGTGTCGGCGCTGGAGTCGGCGTTGGCGTCAATGCCGGCGGTTTGCTCGGCAAGCACGGTCTGGTTGGCGGCCTGCTGCGCAATGGCCTCCTCGTCAATGTCGGCGCTGGCGTCGGCCTTGGCGGACGTGGCGGGTGCGGCTGCTGATCCACAGCATCACACATGACGGCTGAGGGATCTCACTCTTCCCTCGGCAGCGAACGGGGGTACGCCCCCGTTCGCCCTCCAACGGATCATATGAGAGGGATCACATCGCCGGCTTCGCCACGAGATCCCCCTTCGGCTTCGTCGCTGTCGGCGCAAAGCTCTTCGACAGCGATGACGCGACGATATAGCCCTGCGCCTTCTCGCCATCGAGCAGCGTGCCGGTGATGCGGGTGAGATCGAAGCCGAGCTTGTAGCCGCTGCCGAGCTCACGCACAGCACCGATGCCGTAAGTGTAGGTCGTCGCCCGATAGGGCGAGTCGAGATAGACCGAATCCGTATAGCCAGCCGCCGCCGTCAACGACCACTTATCGTTCACCTGCCAGGTGCCCTTCGCCGTCAGCAGCGTATCGATGGTGATCGGCGAGAGCGGAAAGGTGGTTTCGCCGGCACGCCGCACGGCTGCCAACTCCAGCGTGAACGGCTTCGGGCGCCAGGTCAGATTGGCATCGAACAAAGTCGTATTCACATTGGTGAAGTCGATATCGTGCCAGATCCCATAGAGCTGCGACACCGACGCGAACATGCTGAGATCGCCATCGGCATAGCGCGCGAACAGGAATGGCTGGATGCGCTCATTGTTGCGGCGATAGCCGAACAGATCCAACTCTTCCGCATAGCGCCGCATCGACAGGTTCAACGAGACGCCGACCTCGCCCTTGCTCAGGATCACGCTGACACCGGGAATGATGGTGCCGCGCAGGACCTGATGCGGGATCGGCAGGAAATCCTGATAGATGATATTGGTCTGGTTCAATCGCGACAGACCGATCTCGCCGGTCACGAACCACTTGATCTTGCCCTTGATGCTTTCGAGCTTCACCGCCTGCGCGAGATCCATCGACTTGGTGTTGTAGGTGTCGATCTCCGAGAAGGACGTCGTCGAGATCACGCGAAAATCGTCGTCGCCCATGATGCCACGCAGACCGAGCTTGACCACAAGCGCCGGATCGATGCCCGGCGCGATGTAACGGGTCGCATTCGCTTCGGCCGTTGCATTCCAGGTGATGTCATCCTGCTTGCCCGCTGCGATCAGGCCGACCTCGGTGCCGATGAAGGCGCTGCCGATACTGCCGCTGCCGCGGCCACCACCGGTCGAGAACAATGGGTTGCTGTCGTAGCCGCCGCGCAGCCGCATGGAGGCAAAAAGCTCGTCCTCCGCCCGCGCCGGGACGCTGAGTAGATAACTACCAATAGCGATAACAAATACTATGATACGCAACATACGACACCAGAACTACTTACAACTACTGGAAATCGTGCCGCGTTAACGTTAGCGAGAAATGAAGACCGGGCCGCCGCTGCCACATATGCGGCAATCTGGCAGCGAAAAGTCCGGACGCGCGCAGGCTGCTACCTACGGCACCAGAAGCGCAACGAAATGCGGCGGTATGAGTTTCTGTAGTTGATCAACAACGCAGTGACCGTGATGCCCTCGACAGCGATTCGCCATCTCAGCTACAGCCCCGCGACACGTGAAATGCGCGTCACGTTCACGAGCGGGCGTCGGTATGCCTATGCGCAGGTGCCACCCGAAGTGCACGCGGCCTTCAGCACAGCGCCATCACGTGGCTTGTTTTTCAATCACCGTGTGCGGGATCGGTTTGCGTATCGGGAGCTCGAACGATCAGGCGGTGATCGACAGCGACGACGCCGCGGTTGAGATCTGCTGCGCCTGCTTGGCGATCATCTGCTCGATGGCATTATACGAGGTGCGTGCGGCTGCGGCAGTCGATGAAGCCGGCACCGCCGAGGTGGATGTCACCTTGGAGCCATCTGCATAGCTGATCGAGGTCGTGGTGCTGCCATCGGCATTCACTGTCGTGCTGGTGGTTGCCCCCGCGGTATCGGAATCGCCGCCGCCACCACCACCACCGCCGTGTTGCGACTTGCCGGCGCCCTTCAGGGCGTTGCCGAGTTCGTCGATGCTGACCGAGCCGTCGCCATCCTTGTCGAGCTTGGCGAACACCTTGTCGGCATTGGCGACATTGGTGCCGCCGGCGCCGAGCTTGTCCTCGAATTCGGCCTTGCTGATCGAACCGTCGCCATCGCCATCGAGCTGATTGAACAGGCTTTTCAGCGCATCGGAGCGGGTCTTGGAATTCGCCGAGACATTGGTCTGGCTTTGCGCATCAAGCAGCGCGCTCATGGTCGAGGTCGAAAGACTGCCGCTGGATGCAGCTGTGCCAGCCGTCGCGGTTGATGGCGATGTAAGCGATACCGGCGTGCCCAATTGGAACGAGGAGCCCTGTGACAGCCCTGTCGTCGTTTTGGACGACGACGAAGACGACGTCTTCTTCGCTGTCAGAGACTGCAGAAGGTCCATGGCCGATGTGGCAAGCGCTGCGACGCCGAGCATCGTCGATCTCCATCCGGGCCGGCATGGCCCAGGCGAATATCAGCAAACCCTGTGCCAGCGGAAAAACGATGTGATATCAATGGCTCGCGCGAGCTCACAGCTTCCTTGGACCGGGCAATCCCTGCCCCGGCGGCAGATTTTGCCGGAACTCCACAGCCCCGCGCGTGCTGCGTTGCTGCCCACAGGCCGCCCATGTTACGCGAGGCGACGCCACCACCCTTTCAGGAAGTCCGACCATGTCCCAGAGCTTCGCGCCCCGTCCGCTGGCCATCGCCCCGTCCATTCTGGCGGCTGATTTCGCCAAGCTCGGCGACGAGGTCCGCAGCGTAGACACGGCCGGCGCCGACTGGATTCATCTCGACGTGATGGACGGCCATTTCGTGCCGAACATTTCCTATGGCCCCGATGTCATCAAGGCGCTTCGCCCGCACACCAAGAAGATCTTCGACGCGCATCTGATGATCGCGCCGGTCGATCCCTATCTCGAAGCCTTCGCCAAGGCGGGCTGCGACCACATCACCGTGCATGCCGAGGCCGGCCCCCATCTGCATCGCTCTTTGCAGGCGATCCGCGCGCTCGGCAAGAAGGCCGGCGTGAGCCTCAATCCCGGCACGCCGCTGAGCGCCATCGAATATGTGCTCGATCTCGTCGATCTCGTGCTGGTGATGTCGGTCAATCCCGGCTTCGGCGGCCAGGCGTTCATCCCGTCGGCGATCAACAAGGTCACCGACCTGCGCGCCATGCTGGCGGGCCGTCCAATTGATATCGAGGTGGATGGCGGCGTCTCGGCGGCGAATGTCGGCGCGCTCGCGGCTGCGGGGGCGAATGCGTTTGTCGCGGGCTCGGCCGTGTTCAAGGGCGGCACGATGGAGAGCTACAAAGCGAATATTAATGGTATCCGCAGCGAAGCAATGAAAGCGCGCGGGGAGATGATATAGCGCCGCCACGTGGAAATCGTGAGGCTGCGATGCGTATTCGGCTGATATCAGTTCTGGCTGTTTTTCTTTGTCTGATCGGGCCTGCGCTCGCCGCAGAACCGTCGCGCATTGATGACCCCGACCGTTTCTCAAGCCAGATCTTCAAGCTGATCAGCCAAATCAAATCTCATGATGCCGCAACCCAGCTTGCCAAAGCCATCGGAAGCCCGGAACAGTCAGCGGAGCTTGAAAAATCCCTGAAAGAATTCGAAGGAAAGAAGTTCGACTTCGGCAAAAAGGTCTACGACAAGGACTATCAGGGCGCATTGCGCCAAATCGTCTACTACGCGTATTTCGAGAATTTCGGGTTCCTCTACTTTCGCTTCACATTCAAAATGACCAGCAAGGGATGGTATCTTGCGAATTTCTTTTTCAAGGAATCGTCGCAGGAACTGTTTCCGAAGGATCTGATCGAAGGCCCGATGTAGCGGAGGTCCGGATTCGCGACCCGACATCCGGGCGACGGCCTGAACTTTCCGTCGCGGTCTGCGACCAACGCAGATGGCACACCTCACTTATCTCCACCGACTGCTGCTCGCCCCGGTCTTTGCGGCCGCACTTTCATGCAATGCACACGCGGGGGACGCCGCCGCGCGAACAGTGATCGGCTTTTCGACGGACGGCACGCATTTCGCCTTCGAGCAATATACGCAGCTCTATGACGCCACCGACGTCATCGCCGAAATTCAGGTGATCGACACACGCATCGACGATTTCGCGAAGGGCTCCCCCTTTGCTGTTCGCACCAAAGATGACGACGAGCGCGAGGTGGACGCTGTCCGCGCCGATCTCGCGAAGACGGCGAAGCCGATGCTCGACAGGCTGAAGATCAGCGAGCCCGGCACGCGCTTCGCCGGCAAGCCATCGATGGATCTCGACGAGATCGGCATCTACCAGATGGAGCCGAAGCCGCTCGCCACCACGCAGGACATCACTTTGCCCGATGGGCGCAAGCTGGTGCTCACATTGTCCGACCAGGCACTCGGCAAGGCCTCCTGCTACGGCGCCGGCGGCCGCGGCACCTTTGGCAGCGTGATCATCACCGGGCTCAAGCTGCAGCTGGCCATCGACGGCGCGGCGCCCGTGATTTTGCAGCAGGACAAGCAACTGCCGAAACGCCGCCGATGCGTCACTGCTTACGGTATCGCCGAGGCGTATCATCATCAGGCGAAGGACGGCACGCAGACGCTGGCGGTATTGATCGAGACGGTCGACGCCCACGAATTCCACGCTGGCCCGAACCGGCGCTTCATGGCGGTGACAACGAAGCTGCCAAAGGGGTAAATTCCGCAGGAAAATCAGTGATCCCGGCACTTTCCGAGGTGGTTTCCCCCGCCTCGATCTGCTAAAGCGCGGCGTAACCCCTGACATTGCAGAGACGCCGATGATCCCGCGCTATACCCGTCCCGAAATGGCCTCCATCTGGGAGCCGCAGACCCGCTTCAAGATCTGGTTCGAGATCGAGGCGCATGCCGCCGATGCCCTTGCGGAACTCGGGACCATTCCGAAGGACGCGGCGAAGACGATCTGGGCCAAGGCCAAGGATGCCACCTTCAATGTGGAGCGCATCGACGAGATCGAGCGCGAAACCAAGCATGACGTCATCGCCTTCCTGACCCACCTCGCCGAAATCGTCGGTCCCGAAGCGCGCTTCGTGCATCAGGGCATGACCTCGTCGGACGTGCTCGACACCTGCCTCAATGTGCAGCTGGTGCGCGCCGCCGATATCCTGATCGCCGATATCGACCGCCTGCTCGCGGCGCTGAAGACCCGTGCCTTCGAGCACAAGATGACGCCGACCATCGGCCGCTCCCACGGCATCCATGCCGAGCCGGTCACCTTCGGCCTCAAGCTCGCTTTCGCCTATGCCGAATTCACCCGTAACCGCGAGCGCCTCGTCGCCGCCCGCAAGGAAGTCGCCACCTGCGCGATCTCCGGCGCCGTCGGCACCTTTGCGCAGATCGATCCTCGCGTGGAAGAGCATGTCGCCAAGGCGATGGGCCTGGAGCCCGAGCCGATCTCGACCCAGGTGATCCCGCGCGATCGCCACGCGATGTATTTTGCAACGCTCGGCGTCATCGCCTCGTCGATGGAGCGGCTTGCGGTGGAAATCCGCCACATGCAGCGCACCGAGGTGCTGGAAGCCGAGGAGTTCTTCTCCGAAGGCCAGAAGGGCTCGTCGGCGATGCCGCACAAGCGCAATCCGGTGCTGACCGAAAACATCACCGGCCTGTCGCGCATGGTGCGCGCCTATGTGACACCGGCGCTGGAAAACGTGGTGCTGTGGCACGAGCGCGATATCTCGCACTCCTCGGCCGAGCGCATGTTCGGCCCGGACGCCACCGTGACGCTCGACTTCGCGCTGAACCGCATGGCCGGGGTCATCGAGAAGCTGCTGGTCTATCCCGCCAACATGCAGAAGAATCTCGACCGCCTCGGCGGCCTCGTGCATTCGCAGCGCGTGCTGATCGCGCTGACGCAGAAGGGCGCGAGCCGCGAGGACAGCTACAAGATGGTCCAGCGCAACGCGATGCCGGTCTGGCGCGGCGAAGGCGACTTCCAGACGCTGCTGAAGGCCGATGCCGACGTGAAGAAGTATCTCAGCGACGACGAGATCGCCGAGAAGTTCGATCTCGGTTATCACCTCAAGCATGTGGACACGATCTTCAAGCGTGTGTTCGGCAGCGCGTCTTGACTCAATCCCTCATCCTGAGGAGCGGCCGCAGGCCGCGTCTCGAAGGATGGCCGCAAGCTCTGACGTTCCGCGGCTCATTGTTCGAGACGGCGCTTCCGCCTTCGCTCTTCGAGCTACGGCGGACAAGTCGCGCCTCCTCACCATGAGGGCGGCGGGTGTGCCCCGCGTCGTCGCCGTCAGCCTTCGGCGCGGCCATCACTTCAGCAAGACACCGGCGCTGAGCATTCGCCTGCTCAGTGGCCTTGGCGTCGAAGGTGACGGCCATATGGGCGCGACCGTCCAGCACCGCTACGACCGCCGCCGCGATCCGACCAAGGCGAACCTGCGGCAGGTGCATCTGATCCCGTCCGAGCTGTTCGACGAATTACGCGGCAAAGGCTTTGCCATTGCGCCGGGCGATCTCGGCGAGAATATCACGACATCGGATATCGACTTCGCTTCGTTGCCAACGGGGACGCGCCTGCATCTCGGTGCCAGCGCCGTGATCGAGCTCACCGGCCTGCGCGAGCCCTGCGTGCTGATGGACAGGTTTCAGCAAGGACTGAAAGCAGCGACGCTGGATCGCGATACCGAGGGTGGCCTGATCTACAAAGCCGGCGTCATGGCCGTGGTGCTGACCGACGGCGAGGTAGCACCGGGCGATGCGATCCGGATCGAGATGCCGGATGGCGAATGGAAGCCTTTGCAGCCCGTATAGCGCGTAGCAGGCGTGTAAGGTGGGCAAAGCGTAGCGTGCCCACCTTCACCAGCCGTGCACTTGGTGGGCACGCTGCGCTTTGCCCACCCGACAATCGATCGCCCCTTCCCGAAAAAGCCAGAATGTCCGTATCTTGCTCAGCAACCCTGCGGTAACCAACCTGCCTTAGGCTCCTCCCGTGCCCACGCGTCCCACCATTCTCGTTTTCGACTCCGGCCTCGGCGGTCTCACCGTGCAGCGCGAGATTGCGAAGGCGCGGCCGGATGCGCGCTATGTCTATGTGGCGGATGACGCATTCTTTCCCTATGGGCAGCACAGCGAGCAGGCACTGATCGAGCGCGTCGTGCCGCTGATGGGCGAACTGATCGGCACGCATCGACCCGACATGGTGGTCATCGCCTGCAACACCGCCTCGACCATCGTGCTCAGCCATCTCCGCGCAGCTTACAGCGTGCCCTTCGTGGGTACCGTGCCGGCGATCAAGCCGGCTTGTGCGGGCTCGGTGACCAAGCGCGTGTCCGTCCTCGGCACCTCGGGCACCGTCAAGCGCGAATACACGCAAACGCTGATCCGCGAATTCGGCGGCGGCTGCATCGTCACGCTGGTCGGCTCGACCAATCTCGCCTCGCTGGCCGAGAGCGCACTGAGCGGCGGCAGCGGCGTGAGCGATGCGGATCTGTTCGCCGAGATTGCGCCATGCTTCGTGCAGGACGCCTCCGGTGCACGCACGGACACCGTGGTGCTGGCCTGCACGCATTACCCGCTGCTGCTGGCGGAGCTCACCCGCCTTGCTCCATGGCCCGTAGCCTGGATCGATCCCGCGCCCGCGATCGCGCGTCGCGTGGTTGGCCTCATCGGCGATCTCCAGTCCGGCGCCCCGCATGGCGATGCCGTGCTGCTCTATACCTCCGGCAAGCGCCATGCCTGGCCGGAAACGCTGGCGCCATTCTTTGGTGGCCAGGTGGCAGCCTAGCGAGATCGCTCGACTTTCCCCGGCGCACTGCTAGCCTTCCGTTGCGCCGTTCCAGCAAGAGAACGGCAAAGGGAGACCTACATGCTCAAGACCAGCTTTCTGAAGCCACTGTTGCTCGGCGCCACGATTGCCGCCTTTGCCGCCGGCACGGCCTCCGCGCAAGGCATCAAGCGCACGCCGCTGCAGGACATCAAATATCCCGCAGGCCATCACATCGTGACCGTGGTTGCCGAGATCGGGCCGAACCAGCTCGCCGGCCGCCACACCCATCCCGGCGTCGACACCGGCTATGTGCTGGATGGCGAAGCCACGCTGCTCGTCGAAGGCCAGCCCGACAAGGAGCTCAAGACCGGTGATTCCTATGCCGTGCCGGCCGGCATCCCGCATGACGTGAAAACCGGTGCCAAGGGGCTCAAGCTGCTGGCCATCTATGTGGTCGAGGACGGCAAGCCGGTGGCAACGCCAGCGCCGAAATAGGGGCTTAATCTACGGGAACCGGCTATTATCCGGCCCAATCGCCAGTTTTGGCCTCTGCAGGCCTCCAAATTGGCATGCGGGCCGTCAAAATGGCAAAAAGCCCTGTCGTTGAATTGACATAACGGGCCCTGCCCCCTAGAAACCGCCTTGCTCGCGGGCCGTTTTCGGCCCGCGAAGCGTTTCGCACCCGTGGTTCTCCTCCCAGCTTTGGGAATGAACCTGTCGGTGCCGGAATATCCTTCAAAAGATCATCCGGCATACAGGAGGGCGCGTCTCCTCATCCACCATTGAACATCGAGGACGCGATGACAAAGCGTAGTGAAGCTAAGTATAAAATCGACCGCCGCATGGGCCAGAACATTTGGGGTCGTCCCAAGTCTCCGGTCAACAAGCGCGAATACGGCCCCGGCCAGCATGGCCAGCGCCGCAAGGGCAAGCTCTCGGACTTCGGCACGCAGCTGCGCGCCAAGCAGAAGCTGAAGGGCTATTACGCCAACATTTCCGAACGTCAGTTCTACGCCGTTTACGTCGAGGCTTCGCGCCTCAAGGGCGACACCGGTGAAAACCTGATCGGCCTGCTCGAGCGCCGCCTGGACACCGTGGTGTATCGCGCCAAGTTCGTCGCCACCATGTTCGCCGCCCGCCAGTTCATCAATCACGGCCATGTCCGCGTGAACGGCAAGCGCGTCAACATTTCGAGCTACCTCGTGAAGGTCGGCGACGTCATCGAGGTCAAGGAATCCTCGAAGCAGCTCGCCGTCGTTCTCGAAGCCTCGCAGCTCGGCGAGCGCGACGTGCCGGATTACGTCGAAACCGACCACAACAAGATGACCGCGCGCTTCATCCGCATTCCCGCACTGTCGGACGTTCCGTTCGCCGTGCAGATGGAACCGCATCTGATCGTCGAATTCTATTCGCGCTAATTATTCCAGCGACGAAGATGAAAAGGCCCCGGTTTTCCGGGGCCTTTTTTGTTGGCGTATACGCCCATCCCGTCGTCGCCCGGCTTGACCGGGCGATCCAGCAAACTCAGGCCGCGAGTGTACTCACATGCGAAAGGTGTCTACTGGATCACCGCTTTCGCGGGTGATGACAGGCGCGTGTGTAGAAGCCCTGACGATCACAGGATAGGCTGCATCTAACCAACACGGACGTCTTCATGCCCTTCACCCCTGCCCGCCCCGATCCATCGCAGCCAGCCGTTCGCATCAATCTGCTGTCGGATACGCAGACCAGGCCGACGCCTGAAATGCGCGCGGCGATGGCAGCGGCAGAAGTCGGCGATGAACAGGTGGGCGACGATCCGACCGTCAACGCGCTGTGCGATCGCGTGGCCGATCTGCTCGGCAAGGACGCGGCGGTGTTCATGCCGTCAGGTACCATGTGCAATGTCGCCGGCCTGCTTGCGCATTGCCGGCCGGGTGACGAGATCCTTGCCCATCGCACCGCGCATATCCTCTCGCGCGAAGGCGGCACACACGCCGCGCTTGGCGGATTTCAGATTACCGGGCTCGATGGCGACGACGGCAAGTTCACACCAGAGACACTGCGCGCAGCGCTGCATCCGCGCACGCGCTATGAGGCAGCACAAACGCTCGTCAGCGTCGAGCAGACGGCCAATATCGGCGGCGGCACGATCTGGGCGAGAAGCGATCTCGATGCGATCGTCAGTATCGCGCGCGAACGCGGCATGGCCACGCATATGGATGGCGCACGGCTGCTGAATGCCTGCGTCGCCACGGGCATCAATGCACGCGACATGTCCAACGGCTGGGACTCGGTGTGGATCGATTTCAGCAAAGGGCTCGGCGCGCCGATTGGTGCCGTGCTCGCCGGAACGCGCGACTACATCGATGCGGTATGGCGCTGGAAACAAGGGCTCGGTGGATCGATGCGGCAAGCCGGTATCGTGGCGGCCGCGTGCATCCACGCACTCGATCATCACATCGATCGACTGGCCGACGATCACGCCAATGCACGGACGCTTGCGCGCGGGCTTGCGCAGATCGATGGGGTTCAAGTGCAGGAGCCGGAAACCAACCTCGTCTTCTTCGATCCCGCGGCTGCGGGCATCAGCAGCTCTGACATGGTGAAGGCACTGCGGACGATAGGCGTATCGCTGGCCACCATGGATGGCCGCATCCGCGCCTGCACACATCTGGATGTCACTGCGGCGATGATCGAGGAGACGCTCGGATTGGTGCGGGAGATCGTGCGGGCAGTATAATCCCCACTGTCGTCGCCCGGCTTGACCGCGCGATCCAGTACACACCGGCAAGCGTCGTAGTCACAACAACCTGCGTCTACTGGATCACCCGCTTTCGCGGGTGATGACAAGGTGAGTGAAACATCGCTACTTCAGCGCATCATACACGATCTTGCGCACATCCACTTCCATGCGCCAGCGCTGCGATGGCGCCTGGGTCATGACCAGAACGAACATATCGTCCGCAGGATCGACCCAGAAGAAGGTGCCGCCGACACCATCCCAGCGATATTCGCCGAGCGGTCCCGGCTCCTCCGCAATTTCCTTCGTGCGCACGGCGAAGCCATAGCCGAAGCCGCTGGCCGCACCGGGAAAGTAGTAATAGTCGCGCGCAACGCCACTACCGGGGCCGATGTGATCGCGCGTCATCTCCTTCACGCTTGCAGCCGTGAGATAGCGCCTGCCGTCCAAGGTCCCGCCGTTCAGCAGCATCTGCAGGAAGCGCGCATAATCTGCGATTGTGCAGACAAGACCGGAGCCACCGGCCTCCCAGCGCATGACTTCGGCAGGATCGTGCATGCCGACCACCGGCCCGACCATGCGGTCGGACGCAAAAGGCTCGGCAACACGTTCGCGATGATTCAAGTCAGTGATGTAGAATGACGTGTCGGTCATCCCCAGCGGCGCGAACAAGCGATCGCGCAGGACATGATAGAGCGTGTCGCCGGAGACGACCTCGATCACGCGTCCGAGAATGTCGGTGGAGTGCCCGTAGTTCCACAGCGTGCCCGGCTGCTCCGCCAGCGGCAGTTTCGCAATACGCTCCGCCCATGAGGCATTGTCCCAATCGCGCCCGAACACATCGAGCTGCGCATAGCGTTTTCGCGCGGGGTCATCGCCATAGAATCCATAGGTGATTCCGGATGTGTGCTTCAGCAGATCGGCGATGGTGATCGGGCGTTGCAGTGGCACGAGCCCGAAGCTGGCATGTTCGTCACCGCCATTCGCGTCGAGGCCCACTTTGGCCGTTGCAAACGCCGGAATGTATTTCGACAGAGGATCGTCGAGCTTGAGCTTGCCGTCCTCGACCAGCATCATGATGGCAACGGATGTGATCGGCTTGCTCATGGAATACAGCCGGAAGATCGAATCCGCCGTCATCGGATGACCGCTGTCGCGATTGCCGAATGTATCGAGATAGACCGGCTTGCCATGCTGCTGCACCAGCACGACGGCGCCGGGAATTTTACGCTCCGCGACCATTCCGAGGAAGTAATCGTCGAGCTTGAGCAGCTGGTCCTGCGAGAACGTGCGCGCAACGGATTGCGCTTTCTCGGCTCGGGCAAACGAGATCGGCACGACACTCGCGCCGACGCCGCACAGCGTCAGCAGCAGAATGGCAGCGGCGCTATTTCTCCAGCGCTTCATAGACGAGCAGCTTGAGCGAGCGCTGGATGCGTTGACGTTCCGATGGCGTCTGTTCGAGCAGGATCATGAAGAAATCCTGCTTGGGATCGATGATGAAATAGCAGCCGGAGGCGCCGTCCCATTTCAATTCGCCGAGCGATCCCGGCGGTGGTGGTTTTGCGTTGCCGGCATCGGTGCGCACGGCGAAGCCATAGCCGAAGCCGAAGCCATCGCCGGGGAAATACAGAGCGTCGCGCGCAATGCCACTGTCCCTGCCGATGTGATCGGTGGTCATGTCCTTGAATGTGGCCGCGCTCAGATAGCGCTTGCCGTCATATTCGCCGCCATTGAGCAGCATCTGCGCGAATTTGCGATAGTCCGACAGGGTCGAGACCATGCCACCGCTGCCGGATTCCCATTTCTGGTAGGTCTCCGGGCGGTTCTGGCGGCCGGTGCGGAAATCGCGATCCCAGCCCATCGGCTTGGCGAGCAGGGCTTCCTTGGCCTTTTCCTTCACATAGAAGCCGGTCGAGGTCATGCCGAGCGGCTTCAGCAGCTTCTCTTCCTCGAAACCGAGCAGCGTCTTGCCGGAAACGACCTCGATGACACGACCAAGAATGTCGGTGGAGTGGCCGTAGTCCCACATGGTGCCGGGCTGAAATTCCAGCGGTAGCTGCGCGATGCGGTCGGCGAACTCCTTGTTGTCGAAATCGCCATTGTAGATATCCGCATTGCCGTAAGCGCGGCGCACAAGGCTGTTGCCATAAAAGCCGTAGGTGACGCCGGACGTATGCAGCAAGAGATCGCGGATGGTGACCGGCCGGTTCGGCGCCACGATCTCCAGCCCCTTCTCGCCATTCTCCAGCTTCTTCTCGACGCCGACCTTGGCTTTTGCAAAAGATGGAATGTATTGCGAGACGGGATCGTCCAGCTTCAGCCTTCCCTCGTCGATCAGCATCATCGCCGCAAAGGACGTGATCGGCTTTGACATGGAATGCAGGCGGAAGATCGTATCCGCAGTCATCGGCTGCTTGGTGTCGGGATCGCGCTCGCCGAAGAAACGCTCATAGACCGGCTTGCCATGCTGCTGGATCAGCACGATGGCGCCGGGGATCTTGCCGTTGTCGATCTGCGTCTTGAAGAACGCGTCGATGGCCTTGAGCTTCTCCTGCGAGAAATGCGCGCCGGCCGGGATATCGAACGTGCCTTCGGCGGCAAAGCGATCTTCCGCTGCGGCGAAGGTCTGGAACAGAAACGCACTGGCACCGGCGGCGAACACCGCGCCGGCAGCCAATACACGCATCACACTCCGTCGCTTCATCGCACATCCTCGTGACCAGACCGCGCGAAGTCTAACGGCGGACCGACCTCAGGCAAGAGGCTCGCCGAGTTCGCGTCGATACAATTCGGCAGATGGTTGAGAGAAACAGCAAAAGGTGACGGCGCGGACAACGGGTGTCGCGCGCAGGGTGTCGATGACGGTGCGTATCGCGATGCCAGCGGCCCGCTCGGCCGGAAAGCCATAGACACCGGTGGAAATCGCCGGAAACGCCACCGTTGCCAGTCCATTCGCCTCGCAAAGCTCAAGCGAGCGCCGGTAGCAGGAGGCGAGCGCCGCGTCTTCGCCTTGCCCACCGCCATGCCAGATCGGACCCACGGTGTGAATCACATGCCGCGCAAGCAAACGGTATCCGAGGGTGATTTTGGCGTCGCCAGTGGCACAGCCGCCAAGAGTGCGGCATGCGGCGAGCAGATCCGGGCCGGCGGCCCGATGGATCGCGCCATCCACGCCACCGCCGCCAAGAAGCGTCTCATTGGCGGCGTTGACGATGGCATCCACGCGGAGCGTGGTGATGTCGGCAACGACGACGCCAAGCGTCGCCGTCCCGATGTGTCGCTGAAAGATCAGGCCGAAGCCTGGGCTTCGATGACGCCCTTCTCGGCCAGCAGGGTCTGCAACTCACCCGCCTGGAACATCTCGCGGACGATGTCGCAGCCGCCGATGAATTCGCCCTTTACATAGAGCTGCGGAATGGTCGGCCAGTTCGAATAGGTCTTGATGCCGTCGCGCAGGTCGGCGGATTCGAGAACGTTGAGGCCCTTGTAGCCGACGCCGACGTGATCGAGGATCTGGACCACCTGGCCCGAGAACCCGCATTGCGGAAACTGCGGCGTGCCCTTCATGAACAGCACCACGTCGTTGGTCTTCACTTCGTTCTCAATGAATTGCTCAATGCTCATGATCGCATCCTTGCTCGCACCCTGGTCGCGGCCGGCCCGTCCGGCGCAGCGGCCCTCGCCTGCCCATATATGTAGCCGAAACCGTTTCGCATCCCAAGCCGAAAGCCGATTTTCACCCGCATTTGCGGCCCGGCCGGCCGCCCGGCGGGCGCTTTTCCGCAGCTTTGTCCAAGCCATCAGGACACGGATTTATATGACGGGGAGCCTTTCATCCCGTTTGGGGCACCCTATCTAGGACAAACCGTTTCTGCGGAACCCATCCGGAAGACTGACGTTCTCCCCTCAAATCGGAGACTTACGTGACGCCCTCAGCATCCGCCCAGCCCGCAGCTCCGATTGCCAGAAGCGGCCTCGCCCAACAACTGACCGAGGCCTATCTCGCGGTCCGCAACGAGACCGAGCGCCGCGCCGCGCCGCTATCGCCGGAAGATCAGCTGATCCAGTCGATGCCCGATGCAAGCCCGGCCAAATGGCACCGCGCGCATGTCACCTGGTTCTGGGAGCAGTTTCTGCTCGGCGAACATCAGCCGGGCTACAAGGTCTTCCATCCCGATTACGCCTATCTGTTCAATTCCTATTACGTCTCCGCCGGCCCGCGCCATGCGCGCGCGCAGCGCGGACACCTGACACGCCCGAGCGCCGATGAAGTCACCGCCTATCGTCGCCATGTCGATGATGCCGTGGTGACGTTTTTCGAGACCGCGAGCGATGAGAAACTGGCGTCGTTGATCCCGTTGCTCGACGTCGGCATGAATCACGAGCAGCAGCATCAGGAGCTGATGTTCACCGACATCCTGCACGCCTTCGCCCAGAACCCGATTCCGCCGGCCTATGACGCTGGCTGGCACTTCCCGGCCACGACACGGGATGGCGATGCATGGACGACGCTGACCGAAGGCATCCACACCATCGGTCATCAGAGCGACAGCTTCCATTTCGACAATGAGAAGCCCGCCCATCGCGCCCTTGTCGGCCCGGTCAAACTGCAGCGCAATCTCGTGACGAATGCCGAGTGGCGCACCTTCATGAATGACGGCGGTTACGACAAGGCGACGCTGTGGCTGATGGATGGCTTCGCGGCTGCTGCGCGCGAGGAATGGCAAGCCCCCGGTCACTGGCGAAAGATCGATGGCGAGTGGCAGATCATGACGCTGGGTGGTCTACAGCCGATCGATCCCGACGCGCCCGTGTGCCACATCAGCTATTATGAAGCCGATGCATTCGCGCGCTGGAGCGGCAAGCATTTGCCGACCGAAATGGAATGGGAAGTCGCGACCCGCGCCAATAACCTCAACGATGCCTATGGCATCGTCTGGCAATGGACGCGCAGTTCGTATGCGCCCTATCCCGGCTATCGCGCCATCGAAGGCGCGCTCGGTGAATACAATGGCAAGTTCATGGTGAACCAGTATGTGCTGCGCGGCTCGTCACTGGCGACGCCTGACCGCCACAGCCGCGTCACCTATCGCAATTTCTTCTACCCCCACCATCGCTGGCAATTCACCGGCCTGCGCCTCGCAGACTACGGCAATTGAGCATCACCCCGCATCCATCGCGATTGCGTTGAGGAGAGTATCATGAACGTCCACGCCCCGCTGGCTTTGGCCGAGCTCGATCCCGCGACCACGGCTTTTGCTGCGGATGTGACCGAAGCACTGTCGCAGCAGCCCAAAAAGCTGTCGCCGAAATACTTTTATGACGAAGCCGGCTCGCAGCTGTTCGAGCAGATCACAAAACTTCCGGAATATTACCCGACCCGGACCGAGCTTGGCATTCTCCGCGCCCGCGGCAAGGACATCTGCTCCATCATTCCGAAGGATGCCGCGCTGGTTGAATTCGGTGCTGGTGCGACAACGAAGGTTCGCCTGCTGCTCGAACAATGCTCGTTCGGCGCCTATGTGCCCGTCGACATCTCAGGTGATTTTCTCGCCGACCAGGCGAAGGAGCTGCGCAAGGATTTCCCCGCGCTGAATGTGCTTCCGGTGAATGCTGATTTCACCGCGTCCTTCGATCTGCCTGACGCAGTGAAGGCGATGCCGAAGGTCGGCTTTTTTCCCGGCTCCACGCTCGGCAATTTCGATCCGCACGAAGCCTGCGCCTTTCTGAGGTCAGCGCGCGAAATCCTTGGCAAGGATGCCTTGATGCTGATCGGCATCGATCTTGAAAAGGACGAGCGCGTGCTGCAGGCGGCTTATAACGATGCCGCCGGCGTCACCGGCGCGTTCAACAAGAATGTGCTCGTGCGCATCAACCGCGAACTCGGCGGCGATTTCGATCTCGGCGCCTTCGTGCATCGCGCGATCTACAACAAGGAGCGCCACCGTATCGAGATGCATCTGATCGCCAAGGAGCCCCAGACGGTGCATCTGCTCGGTCGCAGCTTCAAATTCCGCGCGGGTGAGAGCATCCACACCGAGAGCAGCTACAAATACTCGATCGAGCGCTTTGCAGCGCTGGCGCGTGGTTCGGGCTGGGAGCCGAAATCGTCATGGACCGATGCAGAGGATCAGTTCTCGGTGCATGCCCTGGTGGCGGTGGAATAGACCCGCGCTGTCGCAATCTCTCACTGTCATCGCCCGGCTCGACCGGGCGATCCAGTACACGCTGAAGACAGTGGCAAGCACGGCTGGCGATGAATACTGGACCACCCGCTTTCGCGGGTGATGACAAGCCGAGCTAGCCTTCCGGCACGCCCGTCTGCAGCGCGAGCGCGTGTAGCACGCCGCCCATCTGGCCCTTCAGCGACTGGTACACGATCTGGTGCTGCGCCACGCGCGACTTGCCGCGAAAGCTTTCCGACAGCACCGTGGCCGCGTAGTGATCGCCGTCGCCGGCGAGATCGCGGATCGTCACCTGCGCGTCGGGAATCGCGGCCTTGATCATGGTCTCGATATCGCGGGCGTCCATCGGCATCAGTCGGGTCTCCAGAAATCTCGAATCGCGGCATGATTGTGCCGCCGGGGTCTCCAGCCTATCGCGTGCAGCGCGGCATTCCCATGATGATAATCCGTGATCGGCCCCTTTTAAAGGCGGGTCGGATGTCACATCTGAGAGGACAGCAATTTGACCGTCACGAGGGTAGCCCCATGAAAGTCCCCGGCCCGGACCATCCCATCTCGATTACGCCCTCCGGCAAGCATATCCGCGTGACCGCCGGAGATGTCGTCATTGCCGACACCACCAAGGCGGTGACGCTGAAGGAAGCGACCTATCCCGAGGTGTTCTACATCCCCCGTGCCGACGCCAATATGGATGCCGTGACGCGCACCGAGCGCGTGACCCACTGCCCCTATAAGGGTGACGCGAATTATTACAGCATCAAGACCGCGGACAAGGTGCTGGACAACGCGATCTGGACCTATGAAACGCCATTTCCGGCGATGGAAGAGATTAAAGATTATCTCGCTTTCTATCCGGACAAGGTGAAGATCGAGATCTTGCCCGCCTGACCCCGGCGAATTGCCGGGACGCGCTTCGCCCCTTATCATGGCGTCCGATTGATAATGCGACGGCCGCGCCACTGGCGCGGCACAGCAGGGGCTCGCCGGACCACCATGTCAGACCGTAACGCTGCGCTGGATCGCGCCCGCACCTTCGTCACGCTGCTCGTGCTCGCGAACCACGCGGTGGTCGCCTACACCGCCTTCGGCCGCTATTACCCCAACCACTATCTCTGGTCGACCGCGCCCATCGTCGATGACCAGCGCTGGTTCGGCTTCAACGTCCTGACACTGTTCAACGACACCTTCTTCATGTGTCTGATGTTCATGCTGTCGGGCCTGTTCGTCTGGCCGAGCCTGAAGCGCAAGGGTATCCTGGATTTCTTGCGCGATCGCGCGCTCCGGCTGGGACTGCCTTTCCTGGCGATGATCTTCGTGCTGATGCCGATCGCCTATTACGCGTCGTTCAGCCTCTCCACCAACAAGACCGGATTTGTCGAGTTCTACATCAACAATTTCAAGCAGGGACAATGGTTCGCCGGCCCCGGCTGGTTCATCTGGTACCTGCTGTTTCTCGATCTGGTCGCGATCCCGGTCTTCCTGTTCGCGCCGAGATTGGTCGATGGCATCAACCGGCTGTCGATCCGCGCCTTCGAGCGGCCGTGGCTGTTCATCGCCGCGCTCGCGATCATTGCTGTGATCTCTTACGTGCCGTTCCTGTTCACGGTCGGCGCCGTGCGCTGGTTCAGCCTCGGCCCGCTGCAGGTGCAGTTCAGCCGCATGGCGATCTATGGCGTGTTCTTCTTTGCCGGCATGGGCATCGGCGCCGCCAATATCGATCAGGGCCTGCTGGCCCGCACCGGCGCTCTCGCCAAGCAGTGGCTCTGGTGGACCATCGCAGCCGCTGCGTCGTTCGGCTCGCTCGCCTATCTCATCAATTTCCGCCGCATGAAGCTGTCCAACCTCACTGGCGCCCCGCCGGTCTGGTGGCAGTCGAGCTATGGCGTGATCTACGCCATCGCCTGCACGCTGATTTGCCTCGCCGTGCTGGCGCTGTTCGTGCGCTTCGGCCAGCGCGAGAAAAGCATCTTCGATCCGCTGCGCGGCGATGCCTATGGCATCTTCGTGCTGCACTACATCCCGATGCTGTGGTTGCAATGGGCGATGCTGAAAATGCCCTGGGGTGCGCAGCCGAAGGCCCTGATCGCCTTTGCCGGCACGCTGGCGATCAGCTGGGCCGCCACGCGCGCGCTGCGGCAGATCCCGGGCATGACGCGGGTGCTGTAGCGCCCTTCACACGCAAATCACGACGACCTTCCAGGAGACCAGCATGCGTGCGCGCAACGGCGACAAGATCAATCTACTCTTCAATGTCACGCCGGCCGTGCTCGAAGACTATCGCGATCCCATTCTCGCAGCCCTCCAGCGCAAGAACATCGACGCCCGCGCCGGGCTGCTCGGCGAGATCGCGCCTGAGGACGTGGACTACATCATCCACGCGACCGGCGGCCCCATCACCGACTTTGCGCCTTTCATCAACACGCGCGCGGTCCTGAGCCTGTGGGCCGGCGTCGAGAAGATCGTCGGCAACGCCACGCTGACACAGCCGCTGTGCCGGATGGTCGATGATGGCTTGCGGCAGGGCATGGTCGAATGGGTCGTCGGCCACGTGTTGCGCGCGCATCTCGGGATGGACCGTTATGTCTGCGAGAAGCCGCGCGCCTGGGAGCAGCATGTCCCGCCCCTCGCCACCGATCGCTCGGTCACGGTGCTGGGCCTCGGCGAGCTGGGATCGGCAGCCGCAACGGCGCTGGCACAACTCGGCTTTCGCGTTACCGGCTGGAGCCGCAGCCCGCGCGATGTGGCAGGCGTTCGCTGCCTGGCCGGCACGGAGAGCCTCGCGCAGGCACTGGCCTCGGCTGAGATTCTTGTCGGGCTGCTGCCGCAGACGCCGGAGACCATCGATCTCCTGAATGCCGAACGGCTGGCGCTGCTGCCGAAGGGCAGCTTCATCGTCAATGCCGGCCGCGGCACGCTGATCGTCGATGACGCCTTGATCGCAGCCCTCGACAGCGGACAGGTGGCGCAGGCGACGCTGGATGTGTTCCGCACCGAGCCGGTGCCGGCGGATCATCCGTTCTGGTCACATCCGGGCGTAACCATCTCGCCGCATATCGCAGCGGCCACGCGCGTTAGCACCGCATCAGAAAAGATCACGGAGAATATCGCGCGGTCAGAGAGCGGCGAGCCACTGCTGCATGCCGTGGATCGCGGCTTGAATTATTGAAACTCAGTTGTCATCGCCCGGCATGACCGGGCGATCCAGTACACGCTACTGCCAGTAATCACCTCGACTGCGATGATTACTGGGTCACCCGGTCGAGCCGGGTGACGACAAGCATAGACTGACGCCTTACGCCACCTTGCCGCTCATATAATTCGGCAGCCAGCTCTCATGGGCATGCACGAGCGCCTTGATATCGACCGCCTTCTCGCCGTCGATCGCCACCGTGTGTCCGCCGGTGACGCCGATCTGCACGCAGGGCACGCCGACATTCTTCAGTTTCGACAGCACGGTGAGCAGATCATTCTCCGCCACCGTCACGATGTAGCGCGCCTGATCCTCGCCGAACCAGAACGCATGCGGCACGATCGATGATGGCGCAGCGTCGAGCTTGGCGCCGATGCCCGACGCCATTGCCATTTCGGCAACCGCGACCAGCAGACCACCATCGGCGATGTCATGCACCGCCGTCGCCGTGCCCGCATGGATCATGCCGCGCACAACGTCGCCATTGCGTTTTTCGGTGGCGAGATCGACCGGCGGTGGGGCGCCCTCTTCCTTGCCACAGACATCACGCAGATAGACGGACTGGCCGAGCCAGCCTTCGGTGGCGCCGATCAGCAGGATCGCTTCGCCCTCTTTCTTGAAGGCCAGCGTCGCCGACTTGGTGAAATCATCGAGCACGCCGACGCCACCGATCGATGGGGTCGGGAGAATGCCGCGGCCGTTGGTTTCGTTGTAGAGCGAGACATTGCCCGACACGATCGGGAAGTCGAGCGCGACACAGGCTTCGCCGATGCCCTTCAGGCAGCCGACCAGCTGGCCCATGATCTCGGGCCGCTCGGGATTGCCGAAGTTGAGATTGTCCGTCACCGCCAGCGGCTTGCCGCCGACCGCGGTGATGTTGCGCCACGCTTCGGCCACCGCCTGCTTGCCGCCCTCGACCGGGTCGGCCTCGCAATAGCGTGGCGTCACGTCCACCGACATCGCGATGCCCTTCGGGCCGTCCTCGATGCGCACCACTGCGGCATCGCCGCCGGGGCGCTGCACGGTGTTGCCGCCGATCACGTGATCATACTGCTCCCACACCCAGCGCTTCGAGCAGAGGTCCGGCGTGCCGATCAGTTTGACCAGTGCATCGACCAGCGAGGCCGGCGCGGTCACGTCGCGCGCGGCGATCACCGGCAGTTTGGGCGACGGCACATGCGGACGATCATAGAGCGGTGCTTCATCGCCGAGCTCCTTGATCGGCAGGTCGGCCATGGTCTTGCCGCCATGCTTGACGACGAAACGCAGCGTCGGCGTGGTATGGCCGACGATCGCGAAATCGAGGCCCCACTTCTTGAAGATCGCCTCGGCCTCTTTTTCCTTTTCGGGCTTCAGCACCATGAGCATGCGCTCCTGGCTTTCCGACAGCATCATCTCATAGGCCGTCATGCCCTCTTCGCGCGTCGGCACCGCATCGAGATTGAGCTCGACGCCGAGATCGCCCTTGGCGCCCATTTCGACGGCGGAGCAAGTCAGACCCGCGGCGCCCATGTCCTGGATCGCGATCACGCAATCGGCGGCCATGATTTCGAGGCACGCTTCCAGCAGCAGCTTCTCGGCGAAGGGGTCGCCGACCTGCACGGTCGGGCGCTTCTCTTCCGACGCATCGTCGAATTCGGCCGAGGCCATCGACGCGCCATGGATGCCATCGCGGCCGGTCTTGGAGCCGAGATAGACGATCGGCATGTTCACGCCGGAGGCAGCTGCCAGGAAGATTTTGTCCGCGTCCGCGAGACCGACGGCCATCGCATTGACGAGGTTGTTGCCGTCATAGCGGGTGTGGAAGCGCGTCTGGCCGCCCACCGTGGGCACGCCGAACGAATTGCCGTAGCCGCCGATGCCGGCGACGACGCCCGAGACGAGGTGGCGCGTCTTCGGATGTTCCGGCGCGCCGAACGAGATCGCGTTCAGGCACGCGATCGGCCGCGCGCCCATGGTGAAGACGTCGCGCAGGATGCCGCCGACGCCCGTGGTCGCGCCCTGATAGGGCTCGATATAGCTGGGGTGGTTGTGGCTCTCCATCTTGAACACGATGGCCTGGTTGTCGCCGATGTCGATCACGCCGGCATTCTCACCCGGCCCCTGCAGCACCCACGGCGCCTTGGTCGGCAGGCCCTTGAGATGGATGCGTGAGGACTTGTACGAGCAGTGCTCGTTCCACATGGCCGAGAAGATGCCGAGCTCAGTGAAGCTCGGCTCGCGCCCGATCAGTTTCAGGATGCGCTCATACTCGTCGGGCTTGAGGCCGTGGGAGGCGACGAGTTCGGGAGTGATCTGAGGCTCGGTCATGCTGTCTCTTGGCTCTGGGAAGGCCCCTTCATAGAAAGATCAGACCTGTGGGAAAAGGCCTTATTCAGGCCCGTTCCCCGCATGTCCCAAGCTTTGCCCGAAAAGTGCCGTCCGGCCCTCCGCGGGCCTGCATATCGCCCTGCGCGGAGGCTGGATTGCGCCCGCCGGACGGATCGGATTTAACACTTTTCGCCGCCAATCCAAGGAGTTCCCCACCGTGAATGTGCCTGCCGACGCAACCCTGCCGTTCCGCGCCGATGCTTTTACCGAAACCGAGGGGGAATTCGCCGGCTGGACCACGTGGAAGCGCGATTCCTTCGAATCGGTGTCCGGCCCGTTCTGGCACAAGGTCGAGGCGGACGGCTCCGTCCGCTGCGCCTTCCGGGTCGAACCGCGGCATCTCAACGGCATGAAGAACGTCCATGGCGGCTGCTTCATGACCTTTGCCGATTACTGCCTGTTCGCCCTCGCCTCGCGCGAACTCGCCGGCCCCGGTATCACCGTCTCCTTCGCCTGCGAATTCCTCGATGCCGGCAAGGTCGGCGACCTCATCGAATGCGATGGCGAAATGACCCGCATCGGCGGCTCGCTGATCTTCCTCCGCGGCGTGCTGCATACGGGCGGGCGAAAACTGTTCACCTTCTCCGGCACGATCAAGCGCGTGAAGAAGCGGACGAAGCCGGCGGCGATCGCGGCGGAGTGAGCGCCGGCCGCAGCACCCATCTCAATCCGGCAGCAGCCCCAGATTGGACGCCAGCAACACCAGCGCTTCCATGATCATGTGGGAGCAGAGTTGCGCGGCCATGCCGTTGACGTCCTGCGGCGGGCTGACCGTGTTGAAATCCATCGCCACGATGTTCAGCCCGGACAGGCTGCGCAGCAATTCGATCCCCTCGCGGGCGGTGAGCCCGCCCCATGCCGGCGTGCAGACCCCCGGCGCCACCGAGGGATCGAACACATCCATGTCCCAGCACAGATAGACCGGCCGGCCGGCGACCGCGTCGCTGAATTCCGCGATGGTCTGCGCAAAGCCGCGGCGCATCAGGTCTTCGATGGTGATGACGCGGAAGCCGAGCCCGCGCGTATGCTTCAGCACGCCGGAGCAATAGGTGAAGCCGCGCACGCCGATATGCCAGGAGGAGGATGCGTCCACCAGGCCTTCCTCGGCGGCATTGGTGAACTGCGTCGCCGCGTTGTAGCGATCATCCGGCGTATAGGGATAGGCATCGGTGTGGCTGTCGATATGCAGTGCCACCAGGCCCTTGTGCTTGCGTGCCGCAGCCCGCATCAACGGCAGCGACACCGACCCGTCGCCGCCGATGCCGATCGGCACCGCGCCCGTCTCGACGATGCGCGCGGCCGCGGCCTCGATCCGCACGAACGCGTCATCGATACGGCCCGGCACCAGCGCCACGTCGCCGGCATCGACAGCGCCGAGCAGCGACAGCACGTCGACATCGGCGAGCGATGGATGATAGCGGCGGATCAGCCGCGACTCGCGGCGCACTTCCAGCGGCCCCTGCCGCGCGCCCACCCGGAACGGATGTGTGCCGCAATCGAATGGCACGCCGAGAATGGCCGCGCGACAGCCGGGCTGCGGCAGCCCCGCGGGCAGGCCCATGAAGGTTTCGGGGCCGACGAATTCTGCTGCGTCACTCATGCGCCACTCGCTTGCTGTGTGAGGAAATCGAACGCCGTCAGCGCATGCACGCGGGAGACGATGCCCAGTTCGGCGATATCCGCATATTCGTCGGGCGCGCCCATATTGTAGGGCGTCGGGCCGTAGACGACGGTCGGGATGTTCGCCATCCGGAACCAACGCGAATCCGAACCGCCGACACGCATGTTCACGGCAGGCGCGCGTCCCATCACGTCGGTCGCCGCCTTGGCGCAGCGACGGATGAGTTCGTTGTCCGGATCGGTGTAGTTCGGCTCGAAACAGCGCAGCACGCGCCAGGTGATGCCCGGCAGATCGAGGCCCTGCTTCAGACCGGCCAGCACCACATCGGCCGTGATTCCCACCGGCAGCCGGATATCGAGCGCCGCATGCGCCGTGGACGGCACGAGATTAGGCGACGTGCCGCCGGAGACGATGCCGAGATTGACCGTCACGGCTGACAACACATCAGCTTCACCGGCGCCGCAGAGCGGTTCGGAGATCGCCTTTGCGCCGGCAATCGCGCGGCGCACCTGCTCAGGCATCTTCACCGGAAGATCACGCAAGGTGCTCACGCGGTCCAGCGCGACGCGCAAGCGGTCGAGCGCATTGGCGCCGAGATGCACATGAGCGCCATGGGCCGCCTTGCCCTCCGCGGTGACGTCGATCCAGATGAATCCCTTCTCGCCGAACCGCGCCACCATGGGCGATCCGGCATCGCCGATGATCGTCGCAGCGCCGGTCGCGTGCGGGACCTGATCGAGCAGCAGCTTTGTGCCGAGCGGGCCCATGGTCTCCTCATCGCCTGCCAGCGTCAGCACCGCTTCTCCCTGCCAATGCGCACGCTGTTCGGCCAATGCCGCCATCGCCGCAATCGATGCCGCGATCCCGCCCTTCATGTCAGCCGCGCCGCGGCCGTAAAGCCGGCCATCACGCGTTTCGCCCGCCGGATTGACCGACCATTGCGCCGCATCGCCAACGGGATAAGTGTCGAGATGGCCGTTGAACACGACGCGCCGCCCCGGCCCCGCACCTCGGATCCGCGCCACCACATTCACGACGGATGCCGAGCCCGGATGCAATTCGATCTCTGCGCCCGGCACATGCGTCTTGATCAGATCCGCGGCCAGCGCCGCTACCGCGCGGGTGTCGCCGTCCGGATTGGGCGAAGGCGTGGCGATCAGCGGCAAAGCGAGATCGATCACTTGATCGACCCGGTCGCGCGCGACAGCCGCGCGCGCGGTTTCAGCGGCGGGCAAGGCGCGCCTCCCAGATACGGATCGAATGGGTCAGCGGCCAGCAGATCACGAAATAGATCACCCCGATGAAAGTGAAGATCTCCAGCGGCCGGAACGTCGATGACGACAGCTCCATGCCGCGCCGCGTCACCTCGCTGACCGAGATGACGGACGCCAGTGACGAATACTTGATCAGCTGAACAAAGTTGGCTGCCAGCGGCGGCAGCACGCTGCGAATGGCCTGCGGCCCCACGATCCGGACAAAGCTCTGCAGCGGGGTCAGACCCAGCACCTGCGCCGCCTCGCGATGCCCGACCGGCACCGTGGCGATGCCGGCCCGAAACACTTCGGAGATGAAAACTGCCGAATAGAGCGAGAGGCCGAGGATCGACGCCGAGAGGGCGTCGATCTGGATGTTGAACACGATCGGCAGCACGTAATAGACCCAGAGCAGTTGCACCAGGATCGGCGTATTGCGAATGATCTCGCCCACGGTCAGCGCCGCGATCCGCGCCAGGCGGAAGCGCGACATCTGCATGAGCGCGATCACCATCCCGAGCACGGTGGCCACGATCAGCGTGACCACCGACAGGAATAGCGTCATCTGGATGCCGTCGGCGATGAAGCCGAAATTCCTCGGGATGACGTCCCAGCGAAAGCTATAGGTCTGCATGAGATGGCCTTATGGCGCGACGATCGGGCCGAGCTTGTTCTTCTCGGCCGCAGCTTTCAGGCGTCCATCGAGCTTGATGGTCTGGACGAACAGATTCATGTAGTTCAGCCAGATCTGGTCGCCCTGGTTCATCACATAGGCATAGGGCGTCACCGACAGCGGCTCCGGCGGCGACAGCGTGACCGACCAGTCGAACTGCGCATTCATCTTGGTCGATGCGGGAAAGTCGGTGGCCATGACATCGACGCGGCGCGACATCAGTTCGGCCTGTACCGTGGCCGGGGGCGCCACGGCGACAAGCTTTGCATTCTTCAAATGCGCACGCAGGAACGGCTCGATATAGCTGCCGAGCGCCGTGCCCACATTCACGCCGGGCTTGTCGATATCCGCCCACGACTTGACCTTGCCGTCCTTCTGCACGACCGCATAGATGCCGCTGATGAGATAGGGCTGCGTGAAGGCCACCGCCTGCGCGCGCTTCATGGTGGCGCCGACGCCGAACATGCCGAGATCACATTTGTTGGCCTGCAGATCCGCAATGAAGGTGCTGAAGCTGGTCTCGACATATTCGAGCTTGACGCCCAGATCCTTCGCCAGCTCTTCGGACAGATCGATGTCGATGCCTTCGAGCTTGCCGGTGTCCGGATTGCGCAGCGAGATGGCATAGTAGTTCGGCCAGATGCAGACCTTCACCTTGCCGCTCTTGGTGATCTCGTAGAGACGGGACTGCGTTTGCTGCGCGCTGGCCTGCCCCGCCGTCAAAGACGAGACAGCCAGGGCAGCGACAAGGGTCAGAAGCTTTTTCATGGTCATCAATCCTCAAAATGCGTCAGGAAACGCCTGGCTCGTTCGGTGGTGGGATTTTCGAAGAAAAGCTGCGGGTTGCCCTGCTCGACGATGACGCCCTCGTCCATGAAGACGACACGGCTGGCGACACGGCGCGCAAAGCCCATTTCATGCGTGACGACCAGCATCGTCATGCCTTCGAGCGCCAGCGTGCGCATCACCTGCAGCACTTCGCGACGCAATTCCGGATCGAGCGCGGAGGTCGGCTCGTCGAACAACAGGATCTTCGGCTGCATCGCCAGCGCGCGCGCGATCGCCACGCGCTGCTGCTGGCCGCCGGACAATCGCGCGGGATAGGAATCGCGTTTGGCTGCCAGCCCGACTTTCTCCAGCAGGTTTTCCGCGATGGCGATGGCCTCGTCGCGGCCTGTGCCGCGCACCCGCATCGGTGCCTCGATGATGTTCTGCAGCACCGTCATATGCGGCCACAGATTGAACTGCTGAAACACCATGCCGATTTCGGGCCGCACCTTCTTGGCGGCAGCGCGCACGTTCGACGACGGATCCGCTTGCGCCACCGTCGCCCCATCCATCAGGATGCGACCATCGGACGGAGCCTCGAGCAGCGCCATGCAACGCAGCAGCGTCGTCTTGCCTGAACCGCTTGGCCCGATGATGCAGGTCGATTCGCCCATGCCCAGCGCCAGATCGACGCCGTGAAGGACCGTGTTGGCTCCAAAACGCTTCACCACGGCCTCTGCGGCCAGCAACGGGCCGGATGCGGGGCTTGGTGAACTGATCTCGGTCATGGCGGCAGACGCTCCAAACATGTCTTCGAGACATAAGCAAATCTGATGCCAGATATGGAAATTCGGTGATTACGGATCCTATGGCGATATTTTCCCGACATGCCGCCCATAAAACGTATAGATGGAATTTATGGATCTGAGGCTGATCGAGATTTTCATCGCCGTAATGCAGCACCGCTCGGTGACCGAGGCAGCTCGCGCGCTTGGCGTCACCCAGCCCGCCGTCAGCGCCGCGCTGAAACGGCTGGAGCAGAATGTCGGCTTCGCGCTGTTTCGCCGGGAAAGCCGGCATATCGTCCCGACCGCCGAAGCGCTGCTCCTGCATACGGAAGCGGTGCAGGCGCTGGCGGGCTTTTCTGAACTGGAAGACGCCGCAGCGGGGATTTCAGCCGGGCAGCGCGGCGTCCTGACCATTGCCAGCAGCCCGGGCCCCGGCATTGCCTGGCTTCCGCAGATCGTCAGCCGCTTCCGCCGCGACCGCCCGGCGACCCGAATCCGGCTGCTGACGCGCAGCTCCGACAATGTCCGCAGCCTGGTGTCATCGCGCGCGTTCGACATCGGCATTGCCGAGCCGCCATTCGACCGCACCAACATGGTGTTGAAGCGCTATCGCTTCCGGCTGCAATGCGTATTGCCCGCATCTCATCCATTGGCTGCCCATGAAACGCTCACCCCCGATCTGCTGGAAGGAAGCGATCTCATCATCACGCCGGGCAGCCGCACCTCCTACGCCGCCATCTCGCGCGCTTTTGAGGCCAGCGGCACGCCGTTCCATCCAGCGATCGAATGCGAGTTCTTCGCCATCGCCCTTAATCTCGTGATCGACGGCGCCGGCATCTGCCTGGTGGACGCCTTGAGCATTGCCGACACGCTGCGGCGGACGGGACCAACCGGCGCGCTGGTGGTCCGGCCATTCTCGCCTTTGGTTCATTACGAAGTCGGTGTCCTGAAACCGACAACCGGCGAGCTCAGCGTGCTCGCCAAACAGTTCGTCAAGCTGCTCGACGACTACACAGCGCCGCATCTAACCCGATCATGATAGAGACGCGCGGCTGAGCGCATCGCTCAATTCATCAAACGTCCAGCCCATCCAGAAACGCATCCGCCTCCGCAATCACCGCCGCCTTGCGCCCCTCGTCCCATCCGGCCAGCGTGCGGTACGGCATCGCCATCCGTTGATTGCCGCGCAACGTCGCCGCGTTGCGGATCAGGAAGGCCCAGTAGAGGAAATTGAACGGGCATGCCTTCGGTCCGGATTTGAGCTTTACGTCATAGACGCAGCTCGGGCAGAAATCCGACATCCGGTCGATATAGGCGCCGGATGATGCGTAGGGCTTCGACGCCAGCAGGCCGCCATCGGCGAATTGCGACATGCCCTGCACATTCGGCAGCTCGACCCATTCGAACGCATCCGCATAGACGACGAGATACCATTCGGCGATCTCCTTCGGCGCGATGCCGGCGAGCAGCGCAAAGTTGCCGGTCACCATCAGCCGCTGGATGTGATGCGAATAAGCCGTCCGCTTCGTCTGCCCAATTGCTTCGGCCATGCAATGCATGTCGGTCTCGCCAGACCAGTACAGCCACGGCAGCGGCCGCGTCGCGTTCAGCGCATTGGTTTCGGCATAGTCCGGCATCTTCAGCCAATAGACGCCGCGAACATATTCACGCCATCCGAGAATCTGCCGGATGAATCCTTCCACCGCATTCAGCGGCGCCCGCTTTTCGATGTATTCGCGCTCCGCCGCGATGCAGACCTCGCGTGCCGTCAGCAAGCCCGCATTGAGATAGGGCGAAATGACCGCGTGAAACACAAACGGTTCGCCACTCGCCATCGCATCCTGATACTTGCCGAAATTCGGCAGCGCATCGCGCAGAAAATCGTCGAGGGAGCGCAGCGCATCCTTGCGCGTCACCGCCCATTCGAAACTGTCGAGATCGCCGAAGTGATCGGCGAAGCGCGCGCGCACCAGCGCCATCACATCTCGCGTCAACTGGTCCGGCGCAAAGCCGAAGCGCGGCGGCAGCGCCTGTGCCTTCGGCAGGCGCTTGCGGTTGTCGTGATCGAAATTCCACTGTCCGCCCGCAGGCGCATCGCCTTCCATCAAGAAATCGGTCTCGCGCCGCATCTCGCGATAGAAGAACTCCATGCGCAGAACCTTGCGCTCTGCCGCCCAAGCAGCAAAGCACGCGGTGCTCGCCAGAAAGCGATCGTCCTCGCGAATCTCGACGGGCACGCCCGGATCGAACGCCTTCAGATCCGCCAGCAGGCGCCACTCGCCGGGGGACGTGACGATTACCCGCTCCGCCTGATGTCGCGCGACCGCACGCTGCAATTCGCCTGTGATGGAGCCGGTATTGCCGGCATCGTCGAGCCTGATGTAATCGACCGCGATGCCTTCGGCTCGCAGCTCTTCGGCAAAGTGCCGCATCGCCGACAGCACAAAGACGATCTTCTGCTTGTGATGCTTGACGTATGTGGTCTCGCCCGCGACCTCGGCCATGACAACGACGTCGCCGTCTTCATAGTCCTGGAGCGATGCGACATTGCGGGTTAGCTGATCGCCGAGCACGAGCCGCAGACACCTCACGGGCGGTCACCATTGACCGGCGCAGCGGCGGCCCGGTTGCGGCGCAGATCGCCCTTGCAACGCTCCGAACAGGTCTTCACCTGCTCCCAGTCCCGTGCCCACTTCTTGCGCCATGTGAACGGGCGCCCGCAGGCGGCGCAAAGCTTCTGTGGCAAGTCGGATTTGAGACGCATCTTCGACATGATACTTCGTCCGTCCACGCTTCCCGACACCAATGGGTCGCAGGCGCCGAAGTTCCGTGATTGACGGACTGCAGGGTGGGCAAAGCGAAGCATGCCCACCATGACCTTCGTAAGGCGACAGGGGAGCGGGCCTCAGTGGCTCACATGCTGCGCAGGCTGCTTGCCATCGTTCCACTTGCCATCGATCGCACGTTCGATTTGCGCGGCCAGCTGCAGCAACAGACCGTCATTGGCCTGCTTCGCCTGCGCCTGGATGCCGAGTGGCAGGCCGTGCTCCTGCGACGCCAGCGGCAACGAGATGCCGGGAATACCGCAAAGATTGGCAAGCGGCGTATAGGCGAAGAACTGCCAGAGATTGGCGAACCAGTCGTGCACCGACGGATTGTCGCTCATCGACAGATATTCCGTCGTGCCGATCTTCGGCGTCGGCTTCGCCGTGATCGGCGTCAGGATGATGTCGTAGCGCTCGAAGAAATTGCCGAAAGCGCGTGACGTCGTGTTGAACACCGCCTGCATGGCGGCACGTTCGGTGTAGGACGTATTGAGGCCATCTTCCCAGATCTTGATATTGATCGGCTCCAGCAGGTCCGTGGTCGGTTTGTCCAATCCTAGCCGCGCCAGATGGCCCGCGATCACCTGCGCGAAATTGCTGATATAGCAGGTCGTCTGTGCGGCGAAGGCGGCGCGGAAATCGACCTCGGGCACGGCCCACTCGACATGATGTCCGAGTCCTTCGAGCAACTTGCCGACACGCGCCAGCTCGGCGACGAAATGCGGCGGCGATTTGTAGTCGCCCCATTCATGCGACAGCGCGATGCGCAGTTTTCCGGGATCCCGCTTGATCAATTCGCTATAGGGCTCGGCCGGTGACCAGAACGGCATGAATTCGCCGGGCGCGCCGCCGCGCACATTGTCGACGAAGGCCGCGGTGTCGCGCACCGTGCGGCTGGTGCATCCCTGGATCGACACCAGGCCGGTCAGATCCGACATGGCCGGCGCCAGCGAATACACGCCGCGCGACACTTTCAGCCCGATGGTGCCGCACACGCCTGCAGGAATGCGGATCGAGCCGCCGCCATCGGTGGCATGCGAGATCGGCAGCACGCCGGCTCCCACCATCGCTGACGAGCCGGCCGAGGAGCCGCAGCTCGAATAGTCAACATTCCACGGATTGCGCGTGACATAGAACTTGTTCTCGGCAGAAGAACACACGCCGAATTCCGGCGTGGTGCTGCGGCCGATGATGTTGAGGCCGGCCTTGCGGATCTTGCCCGTCAGGAAGCTGTCCGCCGCAGGACGATTCCCCTGCATGATCTGCGAGCCGAATTCCTGCAGCCGCCCCTTCAGCGTCGGCCCGAGATCCTTCATCAGATAAGGCACGCCGCCGAACACGCCGTCCGGATTCATCCCGTCCTTCAGGGGATCGGCGACCACATCGTCGAACACTTCGACAACGGCGCTGAGCGCGGGATTGGTCTTGGCGATACCGGCAGCAGCCTGTGCCGCGAGTTCGGCGGGCGTCACCTCGCCCTTGCGCACGCGCTCGGCCAGCGCCACCGCGTCATGCTTCGCCCACTCATCCCAACCCATCGCCAAAGTCATGTCGTGCATCCGTTCAACAAGGTGATCGCTAAACGAAGCTAAGCTGCCGGCGCTGCTGCTGTAAACCGGCGACGCGCCGACGCATGGAGCCTATGCGCAAGCTGTGCCGCAGGGCGGATGAGCGCAGCGTCATCCGCCGCGGAGTTTCAGCAATGCAGTCGGCCGGCGGATGACGGCTTCGCCTCATCCGCCCTACGGCCGAGCACTAACGCGTCACCGGCTCGCTGGTCGGATTCAGAAACGCCTTGATGTCCGCCGACGCCTCGTTGAGTTGCGCGTCCTGATCGTAAACGTCGTTGCGGAACTGCACGATGCCGTCGCGCGCCATCCAGGCGGTGAGATAGACCCAGGCCACCGGCACCGGCTTGGTCAGCTTGATATCCAGGCGCTGCCCTGTTGCGATGCCGAGATCGATCTGCGTGCGATCCCAGTTCGCCGTGTCCTTCAGCAGCCACGCGGCGAGATCGCGCACATTGTCCACGCGGGCGCAGCCATGGGAATCGAAGCGATAGTCATTGGCGAACAGATTGCGCTGATTGGTATCGTGCATATAGACGGCGTAGGAATTCGGCATGTCGATGCGCACGCGGCCGAGCGCATTCCACTCGCCGGGATCCTGGCGCACGGTGACATCGGGCACCTTGCCCTCGCTCCAGTCCACGCTCGCGGGATCGAGCGCATTGCCGCGGCCATCCAGCACCTGCATATGCATGCGCGCGAGATAGCCGGGATCTTTTCGCATGCGCGCGGAGATCTCGTGCTTGGTGATCGAGGACGGCACCGTCCAGGTCGGGTTGAGATTGACGTTGTTGATCTGCGACGTCACCGTCGGTGACGGCTTCTCGCTCTTGCCCACCACGACGCGATAGCGCCGCACCACCTTCTCGCCCTCGATGGCTTCGGCATAGGCCGCGGGGATGTTCACGACGACATAGCGGTCGCCGAACTTGAAGCCGAGCGCCTGCATCCGCTGCAATGACGCTTCCAGCTGCTGGATGCGTTTCTCGACCGGTACATTGAGCGCCGCCAGCGTGCGCGGGCCGACCAGGCCGGTGGCGAGCAGCCCGTTGCGTAGCTGGAAGCGTTTCACGCCGGCGATCAGTTCATCGTTATAAGGGCCGGTGTTCTCAACGGTGAACAGATCGCCGGTGATGACGAGCCGGCGCCGCAGCAGATCGACATCCGCGCCTTCTGCGCCTGCCGCATATTTCGCTTCCGCTGGAATGGCTGGCCAGCCGCCCTTCGCGGCAATGGCCTTGTAGCGCTTGATCGCATCTTCGGTGCGCTGCGCAGACTGCGGATCGAACACCGGCTCGCTATATTGCGCGAGGATCGCCGCCGAGCGCTGTTCGGGCGTCATGCCCTTGATGTCGATGATGGCATTGGCATTCGGCGCCTTGGCGGGCGCCGGTGCAGGCGCCTGCGCGAAAGCTGTCGATGCACTCGCCGCCACGGCGACGATCATGGTGGTGAACCGCAATGTCATTGTTCAAATCCGATGTTGCCGAAGCAATAACCCGAGCATGAAATGAAATGTTCACGCTTTGATTAAGATCTGAATAAATGCGGTTACCGAGAGGTTAACACCCCCTCTTCGTCTTCGTCGCTTTGCTCCTCGCAATGACGGAGCGACTCGCCCTATTCCCACCAGTTGCGCTGAAACATCGGCCGCTCATTCTGGCCGCTGCGGCGGCGCATCGCATTGTTCTGCGGCGCGCGCTCGCGCGGGAAGAACATGCTGAAACCATCGTCGTAGTCGCCGCTCGCCACGTCCATTTCGGGGCGCGGCGTCGGCTTGCGGGTGACGAAACCACCCTGCGGATGGTTGTTCAGCACCGTGACGAATTCGGTGCGGTAATTGGTTTCGGCGCTCAGCGGTTCGTCGGAGATCACGATCGAGGAACGCGGCAGGGCCGTCGGCCCGATCCGGTCGAGCACTTCCTGCGGAATGGTGATGCGATCGAGCGCGCTCCTGGCGCTGTCGCCCTCGTCGATGGTGACGGCGCTCCAGCGCAGGCCTGTGCCGTCCTGCGCCATCGCCGTGAACACATGCGTGCCGATCGGCCGGCCGGCATCGCGGATGGTGACCGGCACTTCGATGCTGAAGTCGAACACCTCGCCGCCGCCATCTGGCGCCGGCTTGTGGGTGTTGCGGCGAACATAGAGCTTCTGCGTTTCGCGGCTGATATAGATCGAGACCGGTTCGGCAGCGAGCTTTGCGTCGAGGGCCGCGGTGGCGGTGGCCGCCTTCTTGGCATCGGCAGCCTTGGCTGCGTCCTTCGCTGCGGTGGCAGCGTCGAGCTTCGCCGTCGTATCGGCCTTGGCAGCCTCCAGCTCCGTGGCCAGTTCCGCAGCCTTCACCGCCGCCTTATGCTTCAGGTCCTCCGCGCGCGCTTTCGCCTGATCGGTCGAGGCAGCGGCGAGCGCCTTGTCGGCGGATGCGAGCTGGGCATCGGCACGAAGCTTGGCGGCCTCCAGCTTGCGCAGCGCCGCCGGCAGCGGCTTCGCCTCGCGGGCGGTCGATGTGGCAAGCTTCTTCGCCTCGGCAGCCGCCGTGGCGGCCTCTGCCGCCGCGCGCGTCGCTGTCTCGGCCCGCGCCGGGACCGCAGCAATCACCTCGGGCTTCGGCACCAGCAGTGCCGGATGAACAATATCCATCGGAGCCGCGTCGATCGGCGAGACGATCACCCGCATCCCGATCCGCGTCTTGTCGAACATCTTGTCGGCAAAACCGAATGGCATGCGCACGCAGCCATGGGAGGCGGCATAGCCCGGCAGCGGGCCGCCATGGAGCGCGACACCGTTCCAGGTGATGCGCTGCATGTTCGGCATCGCCGCATCGTCATACATGTTGGAGCGGTGGTCCTTGTTTTTCTCCAGGATCGCGAACACGCCGGACGGCGTCTCGCGTCCCCCTACCCCGGTCGAGACCGGTGCCCGCGCGATCCAGCCTTCGGCGTCGTAGAACGTCACTTGCTGGCTCTTGATCGACACGATGGCCATGATCGGCTCGCCGGCATTGCGCGGCGCCATCGCCTCGACGAGCCGCGCGGGGCGCGTCTGCTTGGCGGCAGCATTTGCCGCAGGCGGCATCGCCACGACGGCGAGCGCCACGACGGCAGATACCATCAAGCAGCGCGTTGCCACGGTGGATCGTACCGTCGCCAACCGAATTTTCATGCAATGCCCCAAATCAAATGCCTGGCTGGACGCCAATCTTGCAAATGTTGATTGCGATTTTATCAACTCGCCCTGGCGCCCTTATGGAACGACCCAAGGCCAAATCACCTTGCTTGCCCTCTTATATGACAGCGCGCGTGGGCGAAAGATGGCCTGCTGCCACACCTGCCGTCCAATGACCGTAGGGTGGGCAAAAGCGCAGCGTGCCCACCACCAAGTGCCGTGCGCGTGAAGGTGGGCACGCTGCGCTTTGCCCACCCTACAGAAGCTCCCTTCCGTTTACTGCATGCTCACCAGCGTCATGTCGAGGAACCAGGATTGCGGCGAGACGAAGCCCTTCACATTCTTGGTCATCGCGCGCGGATTGAGATCGTGGACGATGTAGAGCCAGGGTGGATTGTCCACGAGGCGCTCATGCGCCTTGCGTGTGGCGTCGGTGATCACCTTGGGATCGGTGGATTCCGCCAGCGCCTTCAGCGCGTCCTCGAACACGTCATCCTTCCACTGCTCGAAATTGAAGCCGTTCGGCGAGAAATTCGCCGCCGCAAAATAGCGCGCCATGATGCCGACATCCGACGACGGCGACGAGATATTGAGGCCCATCGCACCCTTCAGGTTCGGATTATCCGGCGTCAAGCGTGCGGCCGTGAGCAGCACCGTCCATTCCACCACGTCGAACTCGACATTGACGCCGCAAGCTTCCTTCAGGTTCTGCTGCATGAATTCGTTCATCGGCATCGGCAGCATCTGGCCGGACCCCGAGGAAGAAATCTGCACCTTGAAGGACAGCGGCTTTTGCGGCGTGAAGCCGGCTTCGGCGAGCATCGCCTTGCCCTTGGCCGGATCGAATTTGTAGCGGTTCGCAGGACTACCGAAATTCGGATCGGACGCCTTCAGCCAGCCCGATGACGGCTCGGCGGTGCCCGCCAGCAGGCTCACCAGCCCCTCGCGATCGACGCAATAGTTCAGCGCCTGGCGCACGCGCACGTCCTTGAACGGCGAATTGGCGGCGCCGATATTGTAGAACCACGGCCAGACATGCGGATAGGAGCCCGTGGTGATCGTGAAGCCCGCGGATTTCAGCGAGGCAATCCCGTCCGGCGGCGGCACTTCGATCCAGTCCACCTGCCCCGAACGCAGCGCGGCCAGCCGTGCATTTGCTTCGGGCACCGGGATCAGCACGACCTTGTCGACTTTGGCTTTCTTCGCGGCATCCCAGTAGCCGTCATTGCGCAGCAGCTCGACGCGCTCGCGCGGCACCACGCGGCTGATCTTGAACGGACCGGTGCCCGCCGCCGGCAAGGTCGCCACCTTGCCCCAGTCCTTGCCGGCTTTTTCGAACGAGGTCGGCGAGGTGAACAGCAGATAGACGGCCATATAGGGGAAGTAGGATGCGGGTGTCGTAGTGGTGATCGCCACCGTCGCATCGTCGATCTTCTTGTAGGAGCCCATCAGCGGCACGCGCGCCCGCGACATGCCCGAGGCTGCCGCCTCGAATTGCGGACTGTCATTCTTGAAATAGCGGTCGAGATTCCAGATCACCGCATCGGCATTGAAATCGCTGCCGTCGTGAAATTTGACGCCTTTGCGGAGATGGAAGATCCAGGTCTTGGTGTCGCCCGGCGCCTGCTCCCATTTCTCCGCAAGGCCCGGACGCAATCCGGCAAGCTGATCGGTCTTCGTCAGGTCCCACAGCACGAGACCTTCGAAGATCGGATAGCCCATGAAGCGCATGCCCTCGAAGCCGTTATTCGGCAGCCCTGTGGCAGTGGGGATATCCGCCGCCGTCATGGCGATGCGCAGCGTACTTTCGGCCAAGGCCGGTTGTGCCAGCAGCGTGGCTGCAAGCGCGAGGATAGTGGATGTCTTGCGGATCAACATGACGTCTCCTGCTATGGGCAAAGGCAAGGAGACGTGAGCAAGTTTCGGGCCAGCACACTTTTGTCATCACCCGCGGAAGCGGGTGATCCAGTAGACACCGGCCGATGTGATGAGCACGAACTTTTGCGTCTACTGGATTGCCCGGTTAAACCGGGCAATGACAGTGAGAATACGCAGCCGCCTATTTCTATTGCAGCAGCTTGTTGTATTTCGCGACATCACGCGTCACGATTTGCTGCAGTACATCCGGTGCATGCTCATTGGCATCGGGCGCGACCGTGGAGAGATCGCGAAACCGCTTCTTCACGACCTCGCTCTCCACTGCCACGCGTGCAGCTGCATTGAGCTTTGCAATGATCTCCGGCGGCGTGCCCTTCGGCGCGAACAGTCCGTTCCAGCCCTGCGCCTCGAAGTCCGGCAACCCTGCTTCGGCCGAGGTCGGCAAGTCAGGCAGCGAGCCCAGCCGCACCGTGGAGCCCACCACGATCGCCTTCACGAGCTTGTCGTCGATCGCCTGCGAGACGGATGCGGCGGAATCGCAGACGCCATCGATCTGGCCGCCGATCGCATCGGTCAATGCCGGCGCGGCACCGCGATAGCCAACCAGGGTGACATCGATGCCGGCCGCCTGAACGAAACTCTTGCAGATCAGGTAATTCGACGAGCCGACGCCGGCATGGCCGAGATTGACCTTGCCGGGATTGGCCTTGGCATAAGCGATGAACGCCTTCAGATCGGCTGCCGGAAAATCCTTGCGAAGCGCAACAACGCCAAAAGTCTTGGCGACCATGCCGATGGAGACAAAGGACTCCGGCTTGAAAGTCAGTTTTGGATAGATCGTGTAGGTCGCCGCGCTGGTGCCCGCATTGCCAATGGCGATCGTATAGCCATCCGGCGTCGCGCGCGCTGCACGCGTCAAGGCGGTCGAACCTCCCGCCCCCACAATGTTCTCGATGATGATGGTCTGGCCGAGCGGCACCGACATTTGCTCGGCAACGACGCGCGCGATCACATCGGATGTACCCCCGGCGGCAAAGGGTACAATCATCGTGATGGCGCGTGTGGGATAGGTTTGCGCGTGAGCAACTGCAGCAAACGACATCACCGTCAGGCTAGCCACCGCACGTCCGATCCAACGGTAAATCTGATCACTCACGTCGCGCACTCCGTATCAATCACAACAGCCCGGTGACAGCGTGAGATTGCGACTGCGGCTCTCACGCCGCAAGCGATTTCTCGGCGATGGACAACCATTCCGCCTGTGCCTTGCGGGCAAATTTCGGCGCACGCTTCATCTGCACCACGAACTCTGCGAACACGACTTTCGCTTCCGACGTGCGCCCCAGCGCCTGCAGCAGCTGGCCATAGCGAACATGGGCCTCGGCACTCGATGCATAACGCAGCAGCGCTTCGTATTCGCCGAGTGCCTCGTCGGTTAGCCCCGCGTCGGTCAGCGATCGTGCATAGAGGAGATGCGCGTCCGCGGATTCGAAGTCGGGCCACTGCTTCTGCAATTCGTCGAGCGTGGCGATTGCATCCAGCGGGCGTTTGGCACCGAACTGCGCCTTCGCCTTGGCCAGCGCATATTTCGCTTCGTGCCCGAGCGGCAAAGCGAGGATGTGGTCGTAATGCTGCACGGCCTCGTCGAAGCGGCTGATCTCAAGACACTCCGCCGCCAGCGCCGCGCGATTGGCGATCGTATCGGCGGATGCGAGCTGATCGACGAGCGCGCGATAGGTCTTTTCCGGATCGATGCGCTTGGCGACATTGCGGCGCGCCTGCTGCGCGGTGCGCCCGCCGAAAATCTCCGGCAGGAGTTCGATCACCACATAGGCGACCGCGCCGGCCACCGGGACCATCAGGATGATATAGGCCCAGGGCTGCATCCGGCCGGTGCGGGCAGCGTGATAGACTAGCATGATATCGAGCAGAACAATGACCAGAGCCAGCGGCATGAGCATCCCCTCAAGCAAGCAAATGAACGCTACGTGCCGGCAAGAGGCCGGCGACGTGTCATCCGATGCGTGATGGACGCTGTGAGATAACGCTGGGTTCGATCGCGCAGTGCAGCTATGCAGCGCGCGCCAGATGGGCGGCGAGGCCTGTGAACAGGCCGCGACCGTCTGTGTTGCCCATGATGTCTTCGACGTGGTTTTCCGGATGCGGCATCATGCCGAGCACATTGCCGTTCTCGCTGACGATGCCGGCAATCGATGCCGCCGCGCCATTGATATTGTGGAGATCGCCGACCTCGCCCGTGGGCGAGCAATAGCGATACAGCACGCGGCCATCGCCTTCGAGGCGCTTCAGCGTCTCTTCATCCGCGGTATAGTTGCCTTCGCCATGGGCGACGGGCACGCGGATCACCTGCCCGGCATTGTAGCCGCGGGTGAAGGCGGTGTCGGAACGTTCGACGCGCAGATGGACGTCCTGGCAGATGAACTTCAGCCGCGCATTGCGCATCAGAATGCCCGGCAACAGGCCACTCTCGCACAGGATCTGAAAACCGTTGCAGACGCCAAGCACGAGGCCGCCATCGGCCGCGAATTTACGCACCGCGTCCATCACCGGCGAGCGCGCCGCGATGGCGCCACAGCGGAGATAATCGCCATAGGAGAAACCGCCGGGCACGACGACAATATCGGTGCCGGCCGGCAGCGACGTCTCGGCATGCCAGACCATCTTGGCTTCAGTGCCCGAAGCAAGCTTCAGCGCCCGCGCCATGTCGCGCTCGCGATTGATTCCGGGGAAGACGAGAACGGCGGATTTCATGTCAGGCTCGGTGCTTCATTCAGTTCAAGACGATGCGCGCTGCGGTATTCGTGCGGAGTAAGGCTTCACGCAGAAGCGTTACCCCTGCACCTCAACCTTGTAATTCTCGATCACCGTATTCGCCAGCAGCTTGTCAGCCGCCGCCTTCAACGCGGCTTCGGCCTTCGCCTGATCGGCGCCGGGCGCGAGTTCGATGTCGAACACCTTGCCCTGGCGCACCTGGGCGATGCCGTCGACGCCGAGCGACTTCAATGCGCCCTCGATCGCCTTGCCCTGCGGATCAAGGATGCCGTTCTTCAATGTGACTGTGACGCGGGCTTTCACGTTCTATCCCTTAGCTCTTCACCAATACCGGACCGGTGCCCATCGGGCGCTCGTTCTCTGCCAGAATGCCGAGACGCTTGGCAACCTCGGTATAGGCCTCCAGCACGCCACCGAGATCGCGGCGGAAACGGTCCTTGTCCAGCTTCTCGTTCGACTTGATATCCCACAGCCGGCACGAATCCGGCGAGATCTCGTCGGCGACGATGATGCGCATCATGTCGTTCTCGAACAGGCGGCCGCATTCCATCTTGAAATCGACCAGGCGGATGCCGATGCCGAGAAACAGTCCGGTCAGGAAGTCGTTGACGCGAATGGCCAGCGCCATGATGTCGTCGATCTCCTGCGGGGTCGCCCAGCCGAACGCCGTGATGTGCTCCTCGGAGACCATCGGATCGTTGAGCTGGTCGTTCTTGTAATAGAACTCGATGATCGAGCGCGGCAGCTGGGTGCCTTCCTCGATGCCGAGGCGCTGCGACAGCGAGCCGGCGGCGACATTGCGCACGACGACCTCGAGCGGCACGATCTCGACCTCACGGATCAACTGCTCGCGCATATTGAGCCGGCGGATGAAATGCGTGGGCACGCCGATGTCGTTCAGATGCTGGAACAGGTATTCCGAGATCCGGTTGTTGAGGACACCCTTGCCCTCGATGACCTGGTGCTTCTTCGCGTTGAACGCGGTCGCATCGTCCTTGAAGTGCTGGATCAGGGTCCCGGGCTCCGGGCCTTCATACAGAACCTTGGCCTTGCCTTCATAAATGCGACGTCGACGGCTCATGGGGATGTACCGTGTGTTGTTGAAATCCATGGAATTTGGTTGCTCCGAATAACGGGGTAGACCCACGACGGAGCTGCCGTGAAGGCCTGGAACTCATCTGAACCGGTCTGTGCACCAATCTGTCACAGATTCTGAATACAGAACTGTGATCAGGAAACAGAACGAGAACCGAACCTTGGGGCAACCTACCCGATCCCCCCCGCCGATACAATCGATCCGGCCGGTCGGATGCGGGTTTTACCCGGTTGCACAAATGTCACGTCCTCGCAATGACCTGCGACCATGCGGCCGATTGTCCGTACGGCTACGCGCACTTAGTTAAGCCTCCAACCGGACATTACAACGCCGGCCCGACCACCCCAAACCCAGGGAACCCCAAGATGTCATCACTCGACAAGCGCGGACAGGATTTTGAACGCAAATACGCGCTCGACGAAGAGCAAAAGTTCAAGGCGACGAACCGCCGGAACAAGCTGCTTGGCCTCTGGGCCGCGGAAAAGCTCGGCAAGACCGGCGCTGACGCCGATGCCTATGCCAAGGAAGTGGTCGCCTCCGATTTCGAGGAAGCCGGCGATGACGACGTGCTGCGCAAGGTGCTGGCCGACCTCACCGCCGCAAATGCTGCAGTGACCGAGGCCGAACTGCGCAGCAAGATGGATTCGCTGATCGCCGAAGCCGTCGCCCAGGTGAAGGCCGGCGTCTGAGGCTGCGGGGGGTGTGGCGCCCAAGTTCAACGGCGCCTCACGCCCGACCACGACCTGAGATCGCTCCACGAGTATGCTTTGCCAGTTAGCTTTGTTCTAACTCAACCTTAGCAACATTCCGAAACAGATCGCCCGTTGATATTCCGAATTACGGAATAATTAACCTTCGGAAGCGAGCGGGCGACTTGACCAGTAATTTCTCGACCGGCCGTGCGACGGGCCGGAGCCATCTCCTCGGCAAACACCGGACATTTTGCCTCATCGGCGCAGCAATCCTGCTCTGCGAATGCAATACGCTGACATCGCTGGCACAGGCACAGACGGTGCTGCCCGCCGTCACTGTGGAATCTGCCACGCCAGCGCGACGCCCGACGCGCGCCACCACGGCACCGCGGCGTGCCCAGGCCACCTCGCCCCAACGCAGCGTCCAGCCCGCCCCGCCAACCGCGAGCGAACGCGCCATTGCTGCTGCCGCGGCCCGCTACCAGCAGATCCTCGGCTACCGTGCGATGCCCGATGCATCCACGCTGCGCGGTGCGACCTCGCCACTGAACACGTCACAGGTCGTCAATGTCGTGCCCCAGCAGGTCATCAGCGACCAGAAGCCGCGCAATCTCGACGACGCGCTGATCAATGTCAGCGGTATCACCCAGGCCAATACGTTCGGCGCCACCAATGACGGCGTGATCCGCCGCGGCTTCGGCAGCAATCGCGACGGCTCGATCATGCGTAACGGCATGCCGCTGATGCAGCTGCGCGCCTTCACGCCGGCCGTGCAGAGCGTGGAAGTGCTGAAAGGCCCGGCTTCGCTGCTCTACGGAATCCAGGACCCCGGCGGCATCGTCAACACCATCAGCAAGCGTCCGGATCTTTATCAGCACGGCGAGATTTCGCTGTCCGGCGCCACCTACGGGTCTCGCGGCGGCGGCGACGTCACGCTCGATCTCACCGGCCCGATCGGACAGGACGGCCTCGCCTATCGCTTCATCGCCTATAACGTCAACGAGGACTACTGGCGCAATTTCGGCACGCGCCATGAGACGCTGATTGCACCATCGCTGTCATGGTATGGCGACGACACCACGGTGCATGTCAATTACGAACATCGCGACTACAAGTATCCTTTCGACCGCGGCATTGCCTTCGATCCACGCACGCTAGCGCCCCTGGCCGGCGTGCCCATCACGCGCCGCTTCGACGAGCCGTTCAGCTCCACATGGGGCCAGACCGACCTCATCCAGATCTCGGTCGATCACCGCATCAACGAGAACTGGAAGCTGTATGCGGGTTACAGCTTCAATCACGAAAGCTATGGAATCGACCAGGTCCGCAACACCGGGATTGATGCCGTGACCGGCAACGTCACCCGCCGCGGCGACACCGCCCGTGGTCCGTTCAGCCACCTCAGCTATGGCACCGCGTATATGCAGGGCAATGTCTGGATCGGCGGCTTCAAGAACGAGGTCACCTTCGGCGGCGACGCGCAATATCGCGTCATCTATCGCGACGACCAGTTCGTCCAGACCGTGGCGCCGATCAATATCTACAATCCGGTCTATGGCGTGGCACAGCCCGCCTCCACCATTTCCAACCGCGACAGCAACGAGACCGACAAGCTTGGCACCCGCGCGCTGTTCGTCAAGGACACGCTGTATCTGACCGACTGGCTGCTGCTGGTCGGCGGCATGCGCTGGATGGAATACGACCAACTGGCCGGCACCGGCCGTCCCTTCAGCGTTAATACCAACATCATGGCCGACAAGATTCTGCCGCAGGGCGGCGTGGTCGTGAAGCTCAATGATCAGGTGTCGCTCTATGCAAGCTATACGCAATCGCTGAAGCCGAACTCGTCATCGAGCGCGCTGGACGGCGGCACGATCATCACGGCAAATATCGCACCTGAGGAAGGCATCTCCTGGGAGACCGGCGTCAAATTCGATGTCAACAAGCGGCTGTCCGGGACGCTGGCCTTCTACGACATCGACAAGAAGAATGTGCTGGTGTCGCAATTCGATCCACTGCTCGGCACCAATGTCTATTACACCGCCGGCAAGGTGCGCTCGCGCGGCGTCGAGTTCGACATCACCGGGCGCCTCACCGACAACTGGACCGCGATCGCGACCTATGCCTATACGGCCGCCCGCGTCACCGATGATCCGGTCCTTGCCGGCAAGGCGCTGCAATATGTGGCGCCCCACACCGCTTCGCTGTTCATGGTCTATGATTTCGGGACGCTGCTGCCCGGCCGCCTCCGTGTCGGCGCCGGTGCACGCTATGTGGACGACCGCGCCGGCGACGCCAGCAACACATATGTGCTGCCGTCCTATACTGTTGCCGATGCTTTCGCGACCTATGAGGTCAATCAGATGGGGCTGCCGGTGACCTATCAACTCAACATCAAGAACATGTTCGACACCATTTATTTCCCGTCGGCCCAGAACCGCTTCAACGTGATACCCGGTGAAGCACGGCGCTTCTCGCTGGCGGCGACGGTGAAGTTCTGACGTCAGGCCATCTCGATCGAATATCGAAGCCCGGCAACGCGCAGATGCTTTCCGCAGCTGGGTCCTCCGGAGATTGTCGGAAATGAGGTCAGGGCCTGAAACAGAGAGCGCGCCGGGCCGCAGGTGCAACATCGTTGCCACACTGCGTTGACAATGAGACCACTTTAGAGCGGTTCAATGCCCGCCTCGCAGAATTTGTACGCCACTGCTGCTAGATCGCAATCACGACACTTCTCAAACGTGAAAGCAATCGACGTGACCACCCACAACCAATGCAGCCCGAAGTCAGACCCGTGCACCAGTTTCAAGCTGCGCCATGTGCATTGGTTGATCGGCGCGGCCTTCCTCATCGGTGACGTCGCTTTCGCGATCGACAGCGCCGAGGCACAGACCGCACTGCCGGCCGTGACCGTGGAATCATCGTCAGCCACGCGCCGCCCGGCGCGCGCCGTGGCCACGCCGAGCCGCTCGCGCGCTGTCGCGGCCCGCCGCAACGCCACGCCGCCCCCGGCGCCGCCGACGCAGACCCAGCGCGCCATCGCTGCAGCCGCTGCGCGCTACGAGCAGATCCTCGGCTATCGCGCGATGCCCGATGCGACCACCCTGCGCGGAGCCACCTCGCCGCTCGGCACCTCGCAGGTCGTCAATGTCGTGCCGCAGCAGGTCATCAGCGACCAGCAGCCGCGCAATCTGGACGACGCGCTGATCAACGTCTCCGGCATCACCCAGGGCAATACGCTGGCCGGCACCCAGGACGCCGTCATGCGCCGTGGCTTCGGTGACAACCGCGATGGCTCGATCATGCGCAACGGCATGCCGATCAATCAGGGCCGTGCGCTCAATCCCGCGGTGCAGAGTGTCGAGGTGCTGAAGGGCCCGGCATCGCTGCTCTACGGCATCATGGATCCCGGCGGCATCATCAACACCATCAGCAAGCGGCCGGACCTCTACCAGCATGGCGAAGTCACTTTGCTCGGGTCGACCTTCGGCAATGGCAAGGACGGCATCGATGGCACCATCGACGTCACCGGCCCGCTCGGCGACAATGGCCTCGCCTATCGCTTCATCGCCTATGGCCAGAGCGAGGATTACTGGCGCAATTTCGGCACCCGCCGTGAATCGCTGCTGGCGCCCTCGCTGTCATGGTATGGCGAAGACACCACGGTTCACCTGAACTACGAGCGTCGCAGCTTCTCCTATCCGTTCGACCGCGGCATTGCGCTCAACCCGACCACGCTGAAGCCGTTCGACAACGTGCCGATCACGCGCCGCTTCGACGAACCCTACAACGCCATGTGGGGCAATTCCGACCTGATGCAGGCCTCGGTCGATCACCGCATCAACGAAAACTGGAAGCTGTATGCGGGCTACAGCTACAATGAAGAGACCTACACGGCCAACCAGCTCCGCGTCTCCGCGGTTACGCCGGCCGGCATCCTCAGCCGCAGCAATGACGGCACCGGCGGTGCGCTGACCCAGGTCAGCTATGGCACGTCCTATATGCAGGGCACGGTGTGGGTCGGCGGCTTCAAGAACGACATCGTGTTCGGCGGCGATGCCGAATATCGCGTGATCTACCGCAAAGACCTGATCCGCCAGGCCGTCGGAACGCAGAACATCTTCAATCCCGTCTATGACCGACAGGGACCGGGCACCACTGTCTCCGCCAGCGACAGCGACCAGACCGACAAGCTCGGCCAGCGCTCGATCTTCGCGCAGGATACGCTGCATCTCACCAACTGGCTGTCGGTCGTCGGCGGCCTGCGCTGGATGGAATGGGAACAGATCGCCGGTCGCGGCCGTCCGTTCGTCGCCAACACCAACACGATGGGTGACAAGGCCCTGCCGATTGCCGGCGTGATCGTGAAGGTCAATGACGAGATCTCGCTCTATGCGAGCTATTCGGAGTCGCTGAAGCCGACCTGGACCATCGCGCCGCTGGTAAGCCAGGTCACGTCCAATCTCGCCCCGGAAGAAGGCGTGTCCTATGAGACCGGCGTGAAGTTCGACTTCAACAAGCGCCTGTCGGGCTCGCTGGCCTTCTATGACCTGAACAAGAAGAACATCGCGGTCTCGCAATTCGATGCCGGCACCGGCACCAATATCCTGCGCACCGCGGGTGCTGCCCGCTCGCGCGGCGTCGAGTTCGACATCACGGGCAAGCTGACCGACAGCCTCAGCGCCATCGCCACCTATGCCTATACCGACGCCCGCGTCACCGCGGATCCGCTGGTCAATGGCAACACGCTGCAGAATGTTGCGCTGAACACCGGCTCGCTGTTCCTGACCTACGACTTCGGCACGCTGCTGCCGGGCCGTCTGCGGATCGGCGCCGGTGCCCGCTATGTCGGCGATCGTGCGGGCGATGCCGAAAACACGTTCTACTTGCCGTCCTATACGGTGGCCGATGCGTTCGCGACCTATGAAGTCAAGCAGATGGGCTTCCCGGTGATTTACCAGTTCAACGTCAAGAACATGTTCGATAATGTCTACTTCCCGTCGGCCGTGAACCGGTTGAACGTGGCCGTCGGCGATGCGCGCAGGTTCTCGCTGGCCGCGACGGTGAAATTCTAACGGAGTGAGTGATGCGAGCACGAGACTGGACCAGACTTCCCACCCTCCTGCTCACTCTCACGGCAACATTCCTCTCCTCGGCGGTCTCGGCCGCCGAGGAGATCAACCTCTACACAACGCGCGAAGCCGCGCTGGTGAAGCCGGTCACGGATGCCTTCACCAAGGCGACCGGCATCACCGTCAACGCCACCTTCATCGAAGACAATCTGTCGAAACGTGTCGCCAGCGAAGGCAAGACTTCGCCCGCCGACGTGCTGCTCACCATCGGTCTCGACAAGACCTCGCAATTCGCGACGCTCGGCCTCACACGCCCGATCAAATCCACTGCACTGGACAAAGCGATTCCATTCGAGCTGCGCGACCGCGGCCGCGCATGGTTCGGCATGGCCATGCGCCCGCGCGTGGTGGTGGCGCGCAGCGATAGCGCGCTGGCGTCGATCACCTATGAAGATCTGGCCAAGCCGGAATGGCGCGGCAAGCTCTGCATGCGCACGGTGCTGCACCAGAATAATGTGGCGCTGGTGGCCGCCTATCTGCTGCATAACGGCGTGCCGGCCACGGAGGCATGGCTGAAAGGCCTCAAGACCAATCTCGCCGGGCTCCCTGAAGGCAAGGACAACGACGTCATCCGCCGCATCGCCCAGGGTCGCTGCGAGATCGGCATCGCCAACACCGTGGCGCTCGCTCAGTTGCGCGATGGCCGCGAGGGCGCGGACTGGAAGACCGATGCGGACAAGGTGAAGGCGGTGCCGACAACGTTCCGCAATCGCGGCACGCATATGAACGTGACGGCTGTCGGTATCGCGAAACATGCGCCACATAAGGCTGCAGCGTTGAAATTCGTCGAGTTCCTCGTCACCGACGAGGCGCAGAAACTATTCGCCGAAGCGGAGCTGGAATATCCCGTGACAAAAACCGGCGCACGCGCGCCGATCGTCACGGACATCGGCTCATTCCCCATCGACGATCGCCCGATCGATCAGATCGCAACGACGCAGAAGGCCGCAGTGGATCTGATCCGGAAAGCCGGATTTACGAAGTAGCCACCCGGGCGCTCCGTGGACTCCCTCCCCCGACGGGGCTTGGCCGCTTGAGGGAAGGATACCCGTCTCACTCCTTCTTCAGCTTGATGCTGAAGGTGAGCGAGCCATTGACGGTGTAGCCTTCCGGCTGGCTCGACTGATAGCGCGGCGTGGCATTGAGATTGTTGGTGATCTGCTCCAGCACGCATTCCTGCGCCACCGTCTCGCGCAGGATGTCGCATTCGCGCGCGGCCGTGCTGTAGACGATGCGACGCGCGCGATCGCGCAGCTTCTCGGCCTCGTCGCTATCGCCGGTGGGTCCGGGCACGAAAATATTGATGTTGGCCGTGACGCGGGTATAGCCCTCCGGCACGCCGTTCGGGCCGAGCACACGACGACTCTCCACCTGCGCATGCACCGCGGTGGCCGCGGACACCAGCAGCAGCAATGCGGCGGTCGCCGAGAGATAGAACTTCGATGGCATCTTGCGTGTCTCCCTGTGAGAAGCGCATGATACCTATCCTGGATTGCATCCATATAAATGCGCGCGCAGAAATCCTGCACGCGCATTCATATCTCGTTAACTCACCGCCAGCCCATGCCCGGCGCCACATGCTTCATGATCGCCTCGATCACATGGGCATTGTAGTCGACGCCCAGCTGGTTCGGCACCGTCAACAGCAGCGTGTCGGCTTCGGCAATCGCCTCGTCGCCCTTGAGCTGCTCGATCAGCCGATCCGGCTCCGCCGCATAGCTGCGCCCGAAGATCGCGCGCTCGGTCGCGCTCAGCATGCCGACTTTGTCTTCATCGCCTGAGCGGCCGAAATACATGCGGTCCTGATCATTCACCAGCGCGAACAGGCTGCGCGACACTGACACACGCGGCGTTCCTGCATGCCCAGCCGCTGTCCACGCATCGCGATAGAGCCGGATCTGCTCGGCCTGCTGCACATGGAACGGCTTGCCGCTCTCGTCGATCTTCAGCGTCGATGACTGCAGGTTCATGCCGAGCCTGGCCGCCCATTCCGCCGTCGCATTGGTGGCAGCGCCCCACCAGATGCGCTGGCGCAGGCCTTCGCTATGGGGCTCCAGCCGCAACAGGCCCGGCGGATTCGGAAACATCGGATTGGGATTCGGCTGCGCAAACCCCTTGCCCTGGATGACGTCGAGAAACACCTCGGTATGCCGCCGCGCCATCTCCGCTTCGGTCTGGCCGTCCGCCGGCCCATAACCGAAGTAGCGATAGCCCTCGATCACCTGCTCCGGCGAGCCGCGCGAGATGCCGAGCTGCAGCCGGCCGCCGCTGATGAGATCGGCCGCGCCCGCATCCTCCGCCATATAGAGCGGGTTCTCGTAGCGCATGTCGATCACGCCGGTGCCGATCTCGATCTTGTTGGTGCGCGCGCCCACCGCCGCCAGCAGCGGAAAGGGTGCTGCGAGCTGGCGCGCAAAATGGTGCACGCGGAAATAGGCGCCGTCGGCACCGAGCTCTTCGGCCGCAACTGCGAGATCGATGGATTGCAGCAACGCGTCACCCGCCGAGCGCGTCTGCGACGAGGGTGACGGCGTCCAGTGGCCGAAGGAGAGAAAACCGATTTTCTTCATGTGAGGGTCTCGGGGTGGATCTGTTGAGACCTATCTAGGCGCTTTCCGCCTTGGAAACATCGCATGCATGGAAACGATGCGTTTCCGCAGGATGCCATTCCCATCCGCTCCTATGCACAGCCGCGCACGACCTAAAGCTGTCCATTCCCACAACATATACAAATAGTTGACGCGCAATCCGACTTGGGCAAGCATCGCCCCGCAAGATCGCGGCATCCGTGGGGGACATCATGCGAACCGACGACGAGGCAAAACCGTTCAGGGCCAGGGCTATCGCCGGCACACGCGCCGTGATGATTGCGCTCGATTGCGAGGAGCCAGCCAGCAAAGGCCTTCTCGGCTTTGCCTTCCGACGCGCCAAGGGCACTGCGGATCTGAAATATCTCCGCTCGCTGAAAGTGTTCGAGGACGTCGTCCCTGATCCCGACACCGAACAGGGCGAATACCTGACCGATCGCTTTCCGGTGCAGAGCTTCCTGTGGAGCGACTACACCGCCGATCCCGATACGGACTACCGTTTCGAGATCGTGCCGGTCTATGGCACGCCCACCGCGCCCAGGCTCGACGAAGCCCATAAGCTGACACTCAATGTCCATACCGAGAAGGAGGACGACGGCAAGCACGGCATCTGGTTCAACCGCGGGGCCATCGCCAGCCAGGCCTATGCCCGCCGCTTCAAGAACCATGTGCCCACCGATGCGGAGATGAATGATCGCGACGACGAACACACGATCTGGCTGTCGCGCGGATTGCTCGAAGCCTGCCTCGCTTACATCGACGGCACGCAGGAGCACGAGGCGTTGCGCGCCTGCGTCTATGAATTCACCTATCCGCCCGTGCTCGAAGCCTTTCGCAACAAGATCGAAGCCGGCATCGATGTCCGCCTGATCGTGCACAAGGACAAGGACGGCAAGAACGAAGCGGCGATGAAGAAAGCCGGCCTCGACCTCAAGAAGACGGTGAACGGCGAGCCCGTCATCATCTGGCGCACGCGCCCGCCGATCCCGCACAACAAGTTCATCATCAAGCTCGACGGCGACAGCCCGCAAGCAGTGTGGACCGGATCGACCAACCTCACGCCGTCGGGCTTCCTCGGCCAGTCCAATGTCGGCCACCTCGTGCACGACGCGGATGTCGCCGAACAATATCTGAAATACTGGACCATCCTGAGCGATGACCCCACCGGCAAGCCGGCCAAGGAAGGCGTCGCCGAGATCTCGCCCTATCCGCCCCCGGTGGTCGAGTCCGAACCTCCGACCTGCATTTTCTCACCCCGCCAGACCGCCTCGATGCTGAACTGGTATGCCGACCGCATGAGCGACGCGACCTCGTCGATCATGTTCACCGCAGCATTTACAGTCGCTCCGGATTTTATCGAGCCGCTGGCGCGCGACCGCGATTTCCTGCGCTTCGTGCTGAAGGAGAAGCCGCCCACCGCCAACGAAAGCAAGGCCCTCCAAGGCGATCGGGACCTGCAGATTTCCTATGGCGCCGTGCTCGGCGCCGAATTCAAGGTGGTCGATGGCAAGCTCGTCGCCAAGCGCAAGGTGAAGCAGTTTCCGCTCGACCGCTGGTATCTCAAGGAAGAGCTGACGCGCAGCCAGGGCAATATCTTCTTCGTGCACACCAAATATCTGCTGATCGATCCGCTCAGCGACGACCCGCTGGTCTGCACCGGCTCGGCGAATTTCTCCGACGGCTCGCTCACCAAGAATGACGAGAACATGCTGCTGATCCGCGGCGACACCCGCATCGCCGACATCTACATGACCGAATTCGATCGCCTGTTCCGCCACTTCTATTTCCGCGATGTCGCCAATGAAGTGGCTGCCAAGCGCAAGCCCGGCGAGAAGCCGGAAAAGGTGTTTCTCGATCCCGACGATCGCTGGACCAGAAACTACTTCATCGAAAACGGATTCAAGTCGCGTCGCCGCCAGATGTTCTTCCTGCCGGTGAGCCCGAACTGGGTCGACAACGCGAAGACCCACAACGCGGAAGAGCCCATCCGCCCCGCCAAGGACAAGCCAGCGAAGAAAGCCGCTGCAACGAAGAAAGCGGCCGTGAAGAAGGGCAAGACAAAAAAGGGAACGACGAAAAAAGCACCGGTGAAAAAGGCCAAGGCAAAGAAGGCCACTGCGAAGAAAACAAAGGTCCGCAAGGTCAAAACGGCAGCCAAGGCCAGGAAAGCGACAAAGAAGGCAACAAGAGGAAAGAAGGCGACCAAGGCCACGGTGAAGAAAACCACCAGGGCCAAAGCCAAATCCAGAACCAAATCGAAGGCCAAATCCAGGACGGCAAAGAAGAAGCGCTAGCCGCGACGGGCGCTTTGCCGGCAGCATGCCGGCAAGACGATATGCGCTACATCAGCTTTGGCAGCGCTGCTGCCAGCGCATCCACGGCCAGCCGCACCTTCATCGGCAGATGCGGCGTGCGCAGCCAGAAGGCATGGACGTCGTAAGGATAGCTCGGCACATCCGCGAGCAGCTGTACGAGCTCGCCGCGCGACAACTGCGCCCGCACCAGCCATGACGGCAGCCATGCAATGCCAGCACCGGCCCCGGCCGCTTCTGCGATGGCGTCGAGATCGTCGAGGCGCAGACGTCCCTTCGGCACGACTTCGCGTATCGCGCCATTCGCTTCCGGAAACAGCCAGGGCGGCACCGGCCCGGAGCGGCGATAGATGACGGCTGCATGCGCGGCGAGATCGTCGATCCCCTGCGGCGTGCCATGCGCAGCGAGGTAATCCGGCGCCGCGCACACGATCATCTGCTGCCGCGCGAGTCGGCGCCCCACCAGCATGGCGCTGTCGCCGGGCTCGCCGGTGCGGATCGCCAGATCATGGCCGTCGTCGGCGAGGTCGCTGAGCCGGTCGGTGAACGACATCTCCAGCTCCAGCAGCGGATGCCGCATCACCAGTTCGCGCAGCACCGGCGCCACGCAGCGGCGGCCGAAATGCACCGGCAGCGTGAGACGCAGCACGCCCCGCAGCTCCGCACGCTGATCCGCCGCCAGCGCATCGGCCGCCGCCATCTCGGCTAGGATCGCCTTGCAGCGCTCGTAATAGGCACGGCCGAAATCTGTCAGGCTCTGCTTGCGCGTGGTGCGATGGAGCAGTTGCATGCCGAGCCGCGTCTCCAGTTCGCGGACATGCTTGCCGGCCATCGGCCCGGACATGCCGAGCGCGTCGGCCGCCGCGGCGAAGGAGCCGAGATCGACGGCCCGGACAAAGGCTTCCATGCTGGCAAGGCGATCCATATTCCGAACCATTGGTTTCGAATGATCTTCCGAAACGCTCATTTATCGCATCCGGCACCACCGATACAGCTCATTCATTCCCGCGATGAAGGAGTTTTCCCATGCCCCGCATTGTCCGTTTCCATCGCTTCGGCGGTCCGGAGGAACTCGGGATCGATGACATCCCGGTGCGTGATCCCGGCCCCGGAGAGGTGCAGATCCGCGTCAAGGCGCTCGGCCTCAACCGCGCAGAAGCCCTGATGCGCGCCGGCGCCTATATCGAGACGCCGCCCCTGCCGGCGCGGCTCGGGCTTGAGGCCGCCGGCCTTGTCGCCGCGCTCGGCGCCGGCGTCACCGGCTTCGCGCTGGGCGATGCGGTCAGCGTGATCCCGCCGGTGTCGATGATCCGCCATCCCACCCATGGCGAGATCGCGAACCTTCCCGCCGCGCATGTGGTGAAACATCCGCCGGCGCTCGGCTTCACCGAAGCCGCCGCGCTGTGGATGCCGTTTCTCACCGCCTATGGCGCGCTGATCGATCTGGCAAAACTGCGCGCGGATGACACCGTGGCCATCACGGCGGCGTCGAGCAGCGTCGGTCTTGCTGCGATCCAGATCGCGCGCAGCGTCGGCGCACGCACCGTGGCCATCACGCGCACACCGGAGAAGGAAGCCGCATTGCGCGCCTTCGGCGCCGATGATGTGGTGGTGACGGCGCATGACGATGTCGAAGCCAGTCTCAAGACCATCGCCCCCGATGGCATCCGCATCGTACTCGACGCCGTCAGTGGCGCATTGGTCACGCCGCTCACATCAGCCATGGCGCGCGGCGGCATCCTGATCGCCTATGGCGGCCTCGCACCGGAGCCGACGCCCTTCCCGCTCTTCACCGCGCTCGGCAAATGCCTGACCCTGCGCGGCTATCTCGTGCATGAGATCGTGGAGGACGCGGTGAAGCTCGCTGCCGCAAAACGTTACATCCTCGACGGCGTCGCCGCTGGCACCTTCACGCCGGTGATCGCCAGGACGTTTGCGTTCGACGACATCGTCGCATCCTATCGCTTTCTCGAATCCAGCGCCCAGTTTGGAAAAGTGGTGGTGACGCTTCAATAGGTGCGATGCCGGTCCCTCCTCAGCGTTCGGGTCTTGCCCTTTGGCAGAAATAGGCATATATTCCAGCGCATGACTTATCCCATCGCCCCTCTCTTCCTTCCTGGTATCCGCGTCATCGACTCCACAGGGAGCGAGCCGCAGGAGGAGACGATCCTGAGCGGCCCGCGGACGCGCGGATCGCGGCGACCGCATGGCGATGGCAAACATGCGCAGGTGCGTCGCCTGATCGAGACGACGCGCATGACCTATGGCGAGATCGCGAAGGCAACCGGCGTCGGCCGCGCCTCGATTTGCCGCTGGACGCAGGACGGCCAGTGGCAGCGCCCCTTCTATGCGCCGGTGGCCACCGACACCGTGCCGAGCGCCCGCGCCTCGCGAAAACTGCGGCTGCGCAAGCTCGGCGAACGGCTCTATCTCCTTGCCGACCGCATGCTGCGCGACCTTGAAGCACGGCCCGACGTCACGCCGGAAGCGCTGCTGCAGGCCTTGCAGGTGGTGAAGATGGCCAGGGCCGAAGCCATGGGCCGCCGGCGCCGCCGCCGCGATCCCGATGGCGTGCCGCGCACCGGCGCCTGGTTTGCGTCGCGCGACGAGGCGATCGTCACAGCCCTCAAGGAGATGCGCCGCGCCACCGGCCTCGATACGCGCCATATCCCCGATGAAGCCATGGCGCTGCTGGAAGCCGCCCATCCGCGTCCGGAAGACGAGCCCGATCACCCGATGCTGAACGGACGCCGGCGGCGACGGCGGCGGTGATCGCAAGGACGTTCGCGATTGACGATATCGTCGAAGCCTATCGCCCTCGAAGGCAATCATTTCGGCAAGGTGGTTGTGACTCTGCAGGAAGCGCCGCGCTCGCGCCTCTATTGCGCCGCTTCCGCTTCGGCCTCACGCAATCTCTTGCGCTGTTCGCGCAGCGTCGGCAGATGGATACCGAGGCGGCTGGCCTGACGGCGGATCGCCTGCACATTGCGCCGAAGCGCCGCCGCACATTTGATGGGAGAGGCGCCGGCTGCTGCCATCACGCGCAGGCGCTCGATGTCGGCTTCGGACCAGGGTTTGACCAGCGGCATCATGAGGATTGCCCGATCACACGAAGCGGCGCGTTGTCGCGATGGCGCATAAAGGCCGATATCGCGCGATTGGAGAGTTTGAGCCGGCTGCCTTCGCCCTGCTCGATCTGATAGGCGACATGGCGCCCGACATAATCGAAAGCTGCGTCAGCCGCGCACACCCCCGTTCGTTCGAGATAATCGAGCGCAATCTTCACCGACTGTTCGTGCAGCGCGTCCATGGAGAGGGTCAGGCTGCCAACTCCTTGCGAACGGCTGCAGCCGAGTTACCAACCTTGTCCACCAGCGCCTGCAGTTTCGCGCGATCGATCTTGAGCTGATGGCTCCAGTATTTTACCTCATGGGGCTCATGCATGTTGATCTTGCTGCGATCGGGCTGGCCCTTGTTCCTGAGATCGTCCATGGCGTCCTCCAAAGCGCGGCGGCAGCGACGGGCTGCACCATACGAACGTGAGCCAGCACGTCTTGTTCCGCCGACCCGGCGTCGCCGCCGGGCCGGCAAGGGAATCACAGATCGGCTTCAGCCGCGACATTGACCACCGACTTCGCCAGCGTGGACAGCGCCGCATCCGTCGCCTTCTCCTCCTTTAGCGTCGCGTCCAGCAGCGCGACGGCTTCGGGCATGCCGAGCTCCTTGGCCCAGGTCGCCAGCGTGCCATAGCGGGAGATCTCGTAATGCTCCACCGCCTGCGCCGCAGCCGCGAGACCGGCATCCAGCGCCGGCATGCCTTTATATTCGGACATGATCTCCGCGCCTTCCTTGGTGATACCCATGATGGCGTCGCATTTCTTGGCAGCGGGCTTCTTGCCGAGGATCTTGAACACGCCTTCGAGGCGCTTGATCTGACCGGCCGTTTCCTTCTGGTGCTTGAGAAAGGCCGCCTTCAGCTGCTTCGACTCCGCCGCCTTGGCCATCTTCGGCAGCGTGGCGAAAATCTTCTTCTCGGCGAAATACACATCCTTGAGCGTGTCGTGAAACAGGTCGGCGAGCAGCTTTGGCTTTTTGGTTGTTTTCTTGGCCATGATGATTTCCTCCGTGCGATACAAAAATGGCCCCTGCACAGATGCAGAGGCCAGACATGTGCTGGTTTACAAATGACCTGCGACAAGCAGCAGTTGTGAGCAAGGTTCCGCGCGAAGCAATGTCACGCGCAGCGCATCATCTGCCGCTCGTACCAATCCGAGGCTGATATCCACACGACAGCAAACGGCCGGGACAAGCCCGGCCGCGACGTATGATGGCAGATCGCCGGTCGGATATCCTTAGTCTTCCTTGAAGCCATATTCCGGCACGTTCCCGCTCGCGCCGTAATACTTGTACGGCAGGAATTTGCCCGACATCGTGATCTTGACGCGATCGCCCTTCGGGTTGGCCACGCGCTCGAAATCGAAGTCGAAATCGATCGCCGACATGATGCCGTCGCCGAATTCTTCCTCGATCAGCATCTTCCAGGCCGGGCCGTTCACCATCACCATTTCGTAGAAGCGATAGATCAGCGGATCCTGCGGCGGCATCTGCATGGTTTCGGCGCGCATCGGGATCTCGTTCAGCATCGCGGTCTCCGCCTTGGAGAGGCCGAACAGCTCGCCGGCATTGGCCGCCTGCGGCTTGGTCAGTTTCATGTTGCCGAGAATGGCGCCGACGATCAGCACGTCGGAATAGCCGCCGATCGCCTTGCAGATATGTTTCCAGGTCCATTCCTTCTCGCGCTTGATGTCGAGCAGCTTTTCGGTGAGGTCGGATCGCAGCATGGTGGTCTCCTTTGCAGATGATCAGCGCATCGCGCTGGTGAGAGACGGCATCGTTGGCGCCTCGGTGAAAACTGGCCGCACCACCGGCACATTGCGCGCATCGTGGTCCGGCGTGGTGGCGGTGAAGGTCTTGCTGCGCGTCACCAGGAAATCGATGATGTGGTTGCGCAGCGCGTAGTAATGCGGGTGCTTGTGCAGATCGATGCGGGCGCGATCCTTCGGCAGCGGGTTCTCGACGATTTCCGCCAGCACGGCGCCGGGGCCGTTGGTCATCAGAAAGATCTTGTCGGCGAGATACATCGCCTCGTCCACGTCATGGGTGATCATGAAGGTGGTCTGGCCGGTCTCCAGCGTGACACGGCGCACCTCGTCCTGCAGCGTCCCCCGTGTGAGCGCATCGAGCGCCGAGAATGGCTCGTCCATCAGCATGATTTTTGGCGTGATCGACAAAGCGCGTGCGATGCCGACGCGCTGCTTCATGCCGCCGGAGAGTTCGGACGGCCGCTTGTGCTCGGAGCCGGTGAGGCCGACCTTGTCGATGAAGGTCTGCGCATGCGCCCGGATTTTCGCCTTGTCCCATTTCCGCCATTTGGACGAGACGGCATAGGCGATGTTGCCCATGACCGTCATCCAGGGCAGCAACGCGTGGCTCTGGAAGATCACCGCGCGATCGAGGCTGGTGCCGGAGATCGCCTGGCCATCGACGATGACGGTGCCCTCCGAGGGCTCGTCGAGCCCGGCGAGGATGTTCAGCACCGTGGTCTTGCCGCAACCGGAATGGCCGATAATGCAGCCGAACTCGCCGGGCGCCAGCGACAGCCAGAGATCCTCGAAGATCGTGGTCCGCCCGCCATGCGCCGCCGGATAACGTTTGGCGATGCCTTCGATGGAAATGAATTTTGTGGTCATGCGGTTGCTCCTGCCTTCTCCCCGCCTGCGGGGAGAAGGTGGCGTCGCGAAGCGA
>NZ_JBIIOT010000198.1:0-2580 GCF_044336785.1 Tardiphaga sp.
AGCGATACCCATCACCACCAGCGCGCGAGGTGATGGGTATCGCTGCGCTCAACCCATCCTACGACACCGCATCGGCTGGCAAATCATCGTCGTATTTCCTACATTCTCCCAAGCAATCCACCGTGTCAGGACTCCCGCATGACCATTCACCAGCGTCCCATCTCCATCGATCCCGTGAAGCTCGACCGACTCGCCGAAGTCGCCGTCAAAGTCGGGCTGCAACTGGCGCCGGGACAGGATTTGCTGCTGACGGCGCCTGCCGCAGCATTGCCGCTGGTGCGCAAGATCGCCGAGCACGCCTACAAGGCCGGCGCCGGTCTCGTCACGCCGTTCTTCTCCGACGAGGAAATGACGCTGGCCCGTTATCGGTATGGCCATGACGACACTTTCGACCGTGCCGCCGGCTGGCTCTATGAGGGCATGGCGAAAGCGCTCGGCAACAACACCGCGCGCCTCGCCATTGTCGGTGATAATCCGATGCTGCTGTCGAACGAGGATCCGGCCAAAGTCTCGCGCGCCAGCAAGGCCAATTCCATCGCTTATCAGCCGGCACTGCAGAAGATCGCGGGCTTCGACATCAACTGGAACATCGTTGCCTATCCCACGCTGTCCTGGGCCAAGCAGGTCTTCCCGAACGATGAAGACGACGTCGCCGTCATGAAACTGGCCGATGCGATCTTCGCCGCCTCGCGCGTGGACAATGCCGATCCCATCGGCGCATGGACCAGGCACAACGCGGCGCTGCGCACCCGCACCGACTGGCTGAACGGCCAGCGCTTTCACGCGCTGCATTTCAAGGGGCCCGGCACCGATCTCGTGGTCGGTCTCGCCGATGGCCACGAATGGGAAGGCGGCGCCTCCACGGCGAAGAACGGCATCATCTGCAACGCCAATATCCCGACCGAAGAAGTCTTCACCACGCCACATGCCGCGCGTGTCTCCGGCCATGTCCGCTCCACCAAGCCGCTCTCGTATCAAGGCACGCTGATCGAGGACATCGCAGTGCGCTTCGAGGAGGGCAAGATCGTCGAGGCAAAGGCCTCGCGCGGTGAGGCGGTGCTGAACAAGGTGCTTGACACCGACGAAGGCTCGCGCCGTCTCGGCGAAGTCGCCTTGGTGCCGCATTCGTCGCCGATCTCGGCGAGCGGGCTGTTGTTCTACAACACGCTGTTCGACGAGAACGCCGCCTGCCACATCGCTCTCGGCCAGTGCTATTCAAAATGCTTCGTCGGAGGTGACAAGCTGACGCCGGAACAGATCGCGGCCCAGGGCGGCAACAAGAGCTTCATCCATATCGACTGGATGATCGGCTCCGGCGAGATCGATATCGACGGTGTCCACGCCGATGGCCGTCGCGTCCCGGTATTCCGGAAGGGCGAGTGGGCCTGACCAAACGCGCAATGGCGGGGATGATGGCTGCGGCTTTGCGCTAAAGCTATGCTATTGTCCCTGCCTCAAGGCTGCCGCTGGGGTGCCGCAAGTTTGCCGCAGGATTTCGTCGCAAAATGCCCATCCAAGGCCACGATTTCTATCCGAATATTCCCGTCTTCTACGACTTCGGGCAGTTGATGGACCCGGCGCATTATGCGCCGCTGCCCGACGACTGGATCATTGGCGTCGCGGATATCGTCGATTCCACCAGAGCCATCGCCGAGCAGCGCTACAAGACCGTGAACATGGCCGGTGCTGCTGTGATCGCCGCGATCACCAACGCGCTGGAAGGTCGTGAATTCCCCTTCGTTTTCGGCGGTGACGGCGCCAGTTTTGCGATCTCGCCGGACGATCTCGATCGCGCCCGTGACGCGCTCGCAGCGACGGCGACATGGGTGAAGACAGATCTCGATCTCAGTATGCGCGTGGCCCTGGTGCCTGTGGCTGATATTCGTGCGCAGGGTCTCGATGTCCGCGTCGCGCGCTTCGCACCGTCCAAGAATGTCGCCTATGCGATGTTCGCCGGTGGCGGTCTAGGCTGGGCAGAAACAGCGATGAAGCGCGGGGACTATGCGGTGACGCCGGCGCCCGGTGGCAGTTATCCCGATCTCACCGGTCTGTCGTGCCGTTTCGAGGAAATGCCATCTGCGCACGGGCTGATCCTCTCCGTGCTGATCGTGCCCCGGCCATCCGACGATCCGTCCGCATTTCGCCGCGTGATCGAGGACATCATCGCGCTGGTCGAACGCAGCCCGGATGCGGCGCGACCGGTGCCTGCGCGCGGGCCGGGCATCGCATGGCCGCCGCAGGGCATGGAGCTGGAAGTGCGCGCCGGGCGCGGCGCGCGCTCGCGGGCATGGTTTCGGCTCTGGGTGATGACGCGGACATTGTTTGGCTATGTGCTGATCCGCTTCGGCATCAGCTGCGCCGGCTTCGTGCCGCAGCTCTATGTGCGGCAGTTGGTCGAGAATTCAGATTTTCGCAAGTATGACGACGGGCTGCGGATGGTTCTGGATTGCACGCCGGAGCTCGAGCGTGAACTCGCGCAGCGTCTGGCAGAAGCCGCATCCAAGGGATCGATACGCTATGGCCTGCATCGACAGGATGCAGCAATGATGACGTGCTTTACGCCGTCAGCTTTGCGCAGCG
>NZ_JBIIOT010000192.1:0-2956 GCF_044336785.1 Tardiphaga sp.
GCGATCATGTTCATTTCATCGATGGTGCGCGGGGCGGCTATGCCTCCGCGGCCACGGCATTGAAGGCGATGCCCGCCTGATCAGCGACCGACGCGGGTCCAGTTCTCGCCGCCGCAGAGGGCGCCGACGCAGCCTTCTACCTTCAGCGTATCGGGGCCGGCCAGCGACACATTGCTGGCATAGTAGCGGCCGTCATCGGCGTTGTAGATCTGGCCCGACCACGCATTCTGCGCGGTCGGCTTCATGCCGAAGAACAGGTGCACGCCGATCATCGAGCGCGTTGCGAGCTTCGGATCGGGATTCTTGTCGTCGATCGGTGCCTTGCCGGTGCGCGGATCGATCTTGTCACGCAATGAGACGATGGTGCCGCAGAGTTGGGAGCCGCATTTGTGGACGCGCACATTGGCGTCGCCGGCCTGGGTCTGCCACACGCCGCTGACATCGCCAGACTGTGCCTGCGCTGAGGTGGCGAGTGCGACACCCAGCAATGCGGTCATGACGGCGGTGCGGATGGACATGCAGTTCTCCTCGGATCAGGCGGCTTGCATAACAAGAAAACGGATTCGCGCAATTGCCGTGAGACGCCAGGGTAAAGCGAAATTGTCGCAATTACCGAGATTTGATCGGGATATGGGTGAGGTCACCACGGCAGGCCGCACAGATCCAGGTCCCCCTCATGGGGTGCGCGCTTCAGATAATAGACCAGCGGCTGCAGCGCGTCGAAGCGGATGCGTTCGCCTTTCTGTTCCGCGAACACCTCGCCCATGAAGGGCTTCCAGTTGCGGCTTGTATAGAAGCCGGCCATTTCTGGAGCGCAGAACAGCAGTGCGAAATCGTTCGAACGCTCGTCGCGTAGCGTATGCAGCGCGGCGTCGATGGCTACGCTGGCAAGGCCCTGGCGCTGGAAATCCGGATGCGTGACCAAGCCGCCGATGCCGCCGATCCGGATCTTGCGCTCCCGCCAGATGCCTTCGCGACGATACAGCCCGACATGGCAGACCGGCTGCTCGTCAGCCTCGACGATCACGCGCAGGTCGGCATGTGCGAATTCGACATTTCCCCAGGAGAACTGGGCAACTGTCTCCGGCGGCCAAACGAGGTCAAACAGCGGCTTGACGCGTGGCCAGGCCGGATCTCCCGTCACGATCTCAATTTCGATGCTCATTTTCGCCGATGACCCCTGCGTCCGGTGCAGGCTTATAGAACGGTGTATGGGTGGAAACTTATCGAATCCGGTGCTTATGTGAGAATAATCTTCTACAAACTCAAGGGCTACGGAATGACCGAGGCGGAGCTTACCAAGTATCAGCGCTGGGCAATTTTGGCCGGCGCGGCGACGTTGCTCAGCCTGGCCATGGGCATGCGCCAGAGCTTTGGCCTCTTCCAGCCATCGATCCTGCGCGACACTGCCATCACGACCGCCGATTTCTCGCTGGCGACAGCGCTTCAGAACGTGATGTGGGGCATCTCGCAGCCCTTCGTCGGCGCCATCGCCGATCGGTTTGGCGCGCGTTGGGTGATGATTTCAGGCGTTTTCATCTATGCGGCCGGCCTCGTTTTCATGCTGTTCGCCACCACGCCCCTGTATTTTACGCTCGGTGCGGGCTTGTGTGTCGGTCTCGCGCTGTCCTGCACGGCCTCGAGCATGACGATGACCGTCGCTTCGCGTTCGGTGTCGGCGGCCAAGCGTAGCGTCACCATGGGCGCGGTCTCGGCGGCTGGTTCGCTCGGCCTCGTCGTCGCATCGCCACTCGCACAAACGCTGATTTCCACCGCCGGCTGGCAGGTGGCGCTGATCGGCTTCCTCGGCCTCGCGGCGGTGATGATTCCGGCAGCTTTGTTCGCCGGTCAGTCCGACAAGATCGAACGTGCCCCGAGCGATGAACTGCCGCAGTCGCTCGGTGAGGTCGTGCAATCCGCACTCGGCCATTCCGGCTATATCGTGCTGGCGCTGTCGTTCTTCGTGTGTGGCCTGCAACTGGTGTTCATCACCACGCATCTGCCGAATTATCTCGCCACCTGCGGCCTTGATCCGTCGCTCGGCGCAACCGCGCTGGCAATGGTGGGCCTTTTCAATGTGTTCGGCTCCTATGCCTTCGGCTGGCTCGGTGGCCGTTATCCGAAGCAGATTTTGCTCGGCGGAATTTACATCGCGCGGTCATTCGCGCTCGCCGCATACTTCTATTTCCCGGCGACACCAACCACGACACTCGTTTTTGCGGCAGTCCTTGGCTCGCTCTGGCTCGGTGTCGTGCCGCTGGTGAATGGCCTAGTCGCGCAGCTGTTCGGCCTGCGTTACATGGCAACGCTGACCGGCATCGCCTTCCTCAGCCATCAGGCCGGCTCGTTCATGGGCGCCTGGGGCGGCGGGATGATCTTTTCGCATCTCGGCACTTACGATCGTGCATGGCAAGCGGCCGTCATTATCGGCCTGATCGCAGGCTGCTTCCAGATGCTGATGAATGTGAAGCCGCCGGTGCGGCGTGATGCCGTCCCGTCGGTGGTGCCGAGCGCCGCCTGAATGAAATGAGAGGGTGGGCGAGAGAACGGGAACCTTCTATAAAGGTTCCCGTTAAGCCAACTCTCCCATTAACGTGGACCTTGACCCCATGACCTTCACGCTTCCCGATCTGCCCTACGCTCATGACGCGCTCGCGCCGTATATGTCGAAGGAAACCTTGGAATTCCATCACGATAAGCACCATCAGGCTTACGTGACCAATGGCAACAACCTGCTGAAGGGCACCGAATTCGAGGGCAAGTCGCTCGAAGAGATCGTGAAGGGCTCGTTCGGCAAGAACGCCGCGCTCTTCAACAATGCCGGCCAGCACTACAACCATCTCCATTTCTGGAACTGGATGAAGCCGAATGGTGGTGGTGACAAACTGCCGGGCCGTCTGGCCAAGAAGATCGACGAGGATCTCGGCGGTCTCGACAAGTTCAAGGCCGATTTCGC
>NZ_JBIIOT010000128.1:0-11864 GCF_044336785.1 Tardiphaga sp.
TCCCCAACCCGAGAGTTTCCGACGAAGTGACTCAGGAATTCTCGGCAAGAAGCGTATTGGGCCTCGGTAATATCCGAAGGGCGAGCTGGATGCTTTCCTGCGATCGACTGAACCAGAAGTTCTTTCAACGCAGCTGAGTGGCCATCCATAAGCGCGCTGGGCGCTTGGCCGATTTGGTAGACCGGGCTCAATGCAACGGCATGCCGAAGCGCCTGGATGACCACCTCAAAGTCCGTGGTGTTCAAAGCATCAAATGCCGCCCTCGCCTCGGGCGCATTTGTGAAATCGGCGGACGCGAGAAGCGAACGGTAGTCGAAACAGCCAGGAAACAACGCGATGCTGAACCCATTGCCGAGCAACAACTGACGTTTGCAGGCAGTAGTCTCGGCTAAGGCATCAGCGAACGGAATAAAGCGGGGCATAATGGCCTCACGGCGGGGAAAGAACTGGCGGTAATGCACGTTACATTGCTGCAGTGTAAGCGCCACGGACTAGCATTACCTGATCTGCGGCCTACTAAAAATGGAGTGCCGCACTCAGGCGACGTCGCAAACCGAAAGCTCCCAATTTGTGCCATCGAGGCCGGAGATTTGGCGAGAAGCGACTGCCGAGGTCGGGCCGCAGTGGCGGTCGAATCCGGTCTCCATGCGCAAACTCCCCAAAATGGTAATTTTCAAATTGTCGGCCGGAGACTTTCGGGAATTCGATGGGACACGGGGCGAGTTACACCGCCCAGAGACGTTCCCGAATACGCAGGAGCCGGCCAAATACCGGCCATTCTCGTCAAATCCGGGAATCTGGCAAAACGCCCGGACTGCCTGGCTGGGGCGGGAGGGATCGAACCTCCGCATGGGGGAATCAAAATCCCCTGCCTTACCGCTTGGCTACGCCCCAACGGCCAAAGCGCGGAAATGGCGGATGGGCCCGCAGCGCGCTTCGGCTCCGCCGGTCTATAGAGAGACATCCACGATTTCAACCACCTGGCGGCCATGTTCCACCATTCCCCCAGGCGCCTCTGGCATCCCGTCGCCTGGCCAAAACTGTCTGAAATGCGCCCTTTGGCGTGTTGAGGGCCGTCTCAAATCGTGGGAAGACGGCGGAAAGCTGAAAAATGTACCCAAAGAATCCTGGGAGCGAATGCCATGACCTACCGTGCGCCCATCAACGACATCCTGCTCGCCCTGAACCATGGCGCCGGTCTCCAGGCCGCCCTCAAGGCGGGCCATTATGGCGATTTCGATGCCGATATGACCGCCCAGGTGCTGGAAGAGGCCGGCCGCTTTGCCAGTGATGTGCTGGCGCCCCTGAACCGCATCGGCGACCAGAACGGCATCAAGCTCGCGGACAAAAAGGTGACGACCGCGCCGGGCTGGCCGGATGCTTATAAGCGCTGGACCGAAGCCGGCTGGAACGCCGTGTCCGGCCCCGAGGCTTTTGGCGGCCAGGGCCTGCCGCTGGCGGTCAATGCCGCCTGCACCGAAATCTGGAGCGCCTCGAACATGTCGTTCGGCCTCTGCCCGCTGCTGACGCTCTCGGCCATCGAGGCGCTGGAAGCCCATGGCAGCGAAGAACTGAAGTCAATCTACCTGGAGAAGCTCGTGACCGGCGAATGGACCGGCACCATGCAGCTCACCGAGCCGCAGGCCGGCTCCGATGTCGGTGCGCTGCGCTCGCGCGCCGAGCGCCAGGCCGACGGCAGCTATCGCGTGTTCGGCACAAAGATCTTCATCACCTATGGCGATCACGACATGACCGATAACATCGTGCATTTCGTGCTTGCACGATTGCCCGATGCCCCCGCCGGCACCAAGGGTATTTCGCTGTTCCTGATCCCGAAATTCCTGGTTAATGCGGACGGTTCGCTGGGCGAGCGCAACGACATCTACGCCTCCGGTGTCGAGCATAAGCTTGGCATGCATGCCTCGCCCACCTGCACCATGACCATGGGCGATGCCGGCGGTGCGATCAGCTACCTGATCGGCGAGGAAAATCGGGGCATGCTGTGCATGTTCACGATGATGAACCAGGCCCGCCTCGGCGTTGGTCTCGAAGGCGTCGGTATTGCCGACCGCGCCTATCAGCAGGCGCTCGCTTTCGCGCAGGAGCGCAAGCAGGGCCGCGGTGTCGGCAGCAAGACCCAGGGGATGGACCCGATCATCGTTCACCCCGACGTCAAGCGTATGCTGATGCAGATGCGCTCGCTCACCGCCGCCGCACGCACCATCTGCTACGCTACCGCTGTCGCGCTCGACGTTGCCTCACGCTCCACCGATGCGGAGACGCGCACCAAGGCCGCTGCCCGCGGCGCGCTGCTCACGCCGATCGCAAAAGCCTTCTCCACCGATATCGGCAACGAGGTTACCTCGCTCGGCGTGCAGATTCACGGCGGTATGGGTTTTATCGAAGAAACAGGCGCGGCCCAGCATTATCGCGATGCGCGCATCACAGCGATCTATGAAGGCACCAACGGCATCCAGTCCATCGATCTTGTGACCCGTAAGCTCGCGGCTGGCGGCGGCGCCTCCGTATGGGCGCTTCTCGACGAATTGAATGGCATCGTCGCCCGCGTCGAAGGCTCGAACGATCCTGCCTTCGGTACCACCGGCGCAAAGCTGCGCGATGCGCTCGGCGCACTCGAGCGATCCAGCAAATGGCTGCTGGAGAAAATGGCTTCGGCGCCGAATGACGCACTGGCCGGCGCCACGCCTTACATGCGCCTGTTCGCCTCGGCGCTTGGCGGCTGCATGCTGGCGAATGAAGCATTGGCTGCGCGCGAGGGCGAGGGCGAAGGCGATTCAGCGCGCTACGTCTCGGTCGCGCGCTTCTTTGCCGAGAATGTCGCGGTACAGGCCGGTTCGCTCGAACGCACGGTGATGGATTCCGCCGAAGCCGTGATGGCCGCTGACGCTGCGCTGCTCGGCTGAGCGGTATTGATATCCAACTATCCGCCGGTTCGGATTGATGTAACATCCGGCCGGTAAGACCTATAAACGCGCAGTGCTGCGTGCACGACAATGAATTGGGGGACGCCATGACCGAACATCTGATCGTGACCGACGAAGAGGCGACGCGTGTTATCACGCTGCGGCGGCCCGAGAAGAAGAACGCGCTCACCCAGGACATGTATCGCGCCATGTCGGAGGCCATCGACACCGCGCAGAACAATCCGGATATCCGCTGCTTCATCATCACCGGCGGCTCCGGGGTTTTCACCGCTGGCAACGACCTGCAGGATTTTCTGAAGGACGGTACCGATACGCGTTCGGCAGACTTCCGCGCCTCCAACGCAATCAAGTTCCTGCATTCGCTCGCCCACAACACCAAGCCGATCATCGCAGCCGTGGACGGCATCGCCATCGGTATCGGCACCACGATGCTGTTCCATTGCGACTATGTGCTGGCCTCGACCACCGCGACCTTCACCACGCCCTTCATCCATCTCGGCCTGGTGCCGGAAGGCGCATCGAGCCTGCTATTCCCACGCACCATGGGCCACCAGCGCGCTTTCGCGACGCTGGTGATGGGCCGCACCATGCATGCCGAGGACGCGCGCACCGCCGGGTTCGTCAATGAAGTGGTCGCACCGGGGCATACCGAGGTCGAAGCCCGCAAGGTCGCCCGCGAGATCTGCGCGCTGCCGGCGGAAGCCGTCGCCATCTCGCGAAAACTGCTCAAACTGCCGCCGGAAGATCTTACTCGCCGCATCGATCAGGAAAGCCACCTGTTCGGCGAGCGCATGAAATCGCAGGAGGCCATCGCGGCTTTCCAGGCGTTTTTCACGCGCAAGAAGGCGTAACATTTTTGCGTTAAACGAGGCGGCATGACCCGATTTCACGCGATCATCGCCGCCGCCACGCTTCTTTGCAGCCCTGTTGCCCATGCACAGACATCGACAGGACCGGTCGATGTCACCCTCCTCGCCATCAATGACTTTCACGGCAATCTGCGTCCTGCTCCCGGCGGCATCACCATCAATGATCCCGCAGACAAGACCAGGAAGATCACGGTGCCTGCCGGTGGCGCCGAGCATATGGCGACGCTGGTCCAGCAACTCCGTGCTAGCAAGAAACATACGGCCTTCGTCGCTGCCGGTGATCTGATCGGCGCAAGTCCATTTCTGTCAGCGCTTTTCCATGACGAGCCCACGATCGAGGCGTTGTCGATGATGGGGCTCGAGATCGCAGCCGTCGGCAATCACGAATTCGACGAAGGTCGTGACGAGTTGCTGCGCATGCAGCATGGCGGCTGCCATCCCATAGATGGCTGCAAGGGCCCGCATCCCTTTGCGGGCGCCACGTTCCGCTATCTCGCGGCCAGCACGATCGATACGAAGTCAGGCAAGCCGCTGCTGCCGCCCTACGAGATCCGAAGTTTCGATGGCATTCCCGTCGCCTTTATCGGGCTCACCTTGAAAGGTGCCCCAAATCTCGTCGCGCCCCCCGGCATTGCCGGGCTCGAATTCCGCGACGAGGCGGAGACGGTGAATGCGCTGGTGCCGGAACTGAAGACTAAGGGGGTCGAGGCCATCGTCGTGCTGATCCACGAAGGCGGCCTTCCCACCGGCGGCCTCAATGAGTGTCCAGGCATCTCCGGCCCGATCGTCGATATCGTCAAAAAATTCGACAAGGCCGTGGACGTAGTCGTCAGCGGCCACACCCATCGCGCTTACACTTGCGAGATCGATGGCCGCCTCGTCACCTCCGGCGACAAATACGGCACGCTGGTCACCACCATCGAACTCAAGCTCGACCGCGCCACGCGCGACATCACCAGCGCAAAGGCCGACAACATCATCGTGCATACCTCGATTCCCGCCGATCCCTCGCAGACGGCATTGCTTGCCGCTTATGACAAGGTGGCGGCTCCAATCGCTGCGCGGCCAGCAGGCGTGATCACCGAAACCTTGTCGCGCATGCCGAACATGCAGACCGGCGAAAGCCCGCTCGGCAATGTGATTGCAGACGCGCATCTCGCCGCCACGTCGGCACCGGATCGCGGCCACGCCGTGATGGCCTTCACGAATCCGGGCGGCATTCGCAGCGATATCGTCAAGAAGTCCGACGCCGACGTTTCCTATGGCGATGTCTTCGCCGCCCAGCCGTTCCGCAACCAACTGGTGACGCTGACGCTCACCGGCGCTGAGATCAAGGCGATGCTGGAGCAGCAATGGCGCGACCCGAGGCGCCCGCGCATTCTGCAAGTCTCGAAAGGGTTCAGCTATGCGTGGGACAATGCCGGCAGCGACGGCCACCGCATCATCGCAGAAAGCATGAAGCTTGGCGGGACACCGATCGATCCGGCAGCCCCTTACCGCGTCACGGTGAACAATTTCCTCGCCGTCGGCGGCGACGGATTCACGGTGCTGAAGGACGGCAAGGATGCAATCATCGGCGTCTACGACGTCGATGCATTGAGTATATATCTGCGCAGCAACAGTCCCGTCGCGCCGGGACCGCTCGATCGGATTTCGAGAGTGAACTAGCCAACCGCCGGACGGACGCCACGCACTAGCGCGACGCCTGTTTGCCATCGATGAAACTGACCTCGACGCCCTTCTTCACAGCAGCGGCAATCCGTTCGGCATCCCAGTTGGTCAACCGGACGCAGCCGTGACTGTCGCTCTTGCTGACACGCGAGGGATCGGAGGTGCCGTGAATGCCATAGCTCTTCTCGGACAACCCGATCCACATGGCACCCACCGGATTGTTTGGACCACCGGCAATCGTGAACGGCTTTTTACTCTCGACGCCCTTGAACTTGTATTTCGGGTCGTAGCGATAGACCGGGTTGGCGTGGATCGACGTCACCTTCAGCACGCCTGACGGTGTCGGCTTTTCCTCGCTGCCCACGCTGGCGGGATAAAAGGCCAGCAGCGCGCCGTCCTTGCCAAAGGCCTTCACCGTCTGGCGCACCTTGTCGATCTCCAGACGCGCAGCCTTGTCAGGCTTGCGGTCCGATAATTTGACGATGGTGACCGTCTCACCCGCCTTCTCAAACTTCGCCTTCGGATTGAGGATTTCGAGCAGGTCGCGGCTCATATGAAAACGCTCGGCCAGCGCCTCCCCGACGTCCGTGAAACCGAGCATCTTCAGCGATTTCATGTCTTCCATCTTCACCGGCAGCTTATCGATGAAAGGCCCGGCGATATCCTTGTCCGTGAGCGTGTAGTCGGTGAGGACGGGCTCGCTGCTCGTCGCCTGCAGCTTCTCCCAGATCTCCGCCGTCAGAACTTTCGTAGCTGGCAGGCTGTTGGCCTCGGCAAAGGCAACAAGCGCCTTTTCAACATTGTCGCCGAACAGGCCGTCGATTTCACCAGGCGAGAAGTGAATCCTGTCGAGCAGAACCTGCACCTTGACGGCCAGCGGATGCTCCTTGGCGTCGGACGGGAGTTTTCCGGTGAAGGTTGCCGCGTTGATGGCCTCGGCCGTGAAGGTCTTCTTGTCCTTCGCGAAAGCGGGCGCAGCGGCGAGCAGCGCAAAAGCAATGGCAATCGATGTTATGCGCATGGTCCTCACCCGGCCGTTGGTTCTCGGCGGTATTAACGGCGGGTGAGGCTCGCGGGTTCCGTGACGGAATACGCTAATAAATTGATGGCTCCTTCACTGGGCCGCCGAAATCGCTACGCAAAAAGTCGAAATCGCATCCCTCATTGGCCTGCTGGATGTGCTTCGAGAACATCCAGCCATAGCCGCGCTCGTAATTCTTCTCGGGCGCCTGCCAGGCAGCACGGCGCTTCGCCATCTCCGCCTCGGAAATATCGAGATTGATCGAGCGCGCGTCCACATCCAGCGTAATCAGGTCTCCATTCTGCACCAGCGCCAGCGGACCACCGATAAAGGACTCCGGCGCCACATGCAGGATGCAGGCGCCGTAACTGGTGCCGCTCATGCGGGCGTCGGAGATACGCACCATGTCGCGCACGCCCTGCTTCACGAGCTTTTTCGGGATCGGCAGCATGCCCCATTCCGGCATGCCCGGCCCCCCCTGCGGCCCGGCATTGCGCAGGATCAGGACATGGTCCGCCGTGACGTCGAGCCTCTCGTCATCGACGGCCTTCTTCATGCTCGGATAGTCATCGAACACGAGAGCCGGGCCGGTATGCTTGAGGAAGCGCGGATCGCAGGCCGACGGCTTGATAACGCAGCCGTCAGGCGCGAGATTGCCCTTCAGCACCGCCAGCGCGCCCTCGGCATAGATGGGATCGCTCACCGTGCGGATGACGTCGTCGTTGTGAACTTCAGCGCCGGCAATGTTCTCACCCAGCGTTTGGCCGGTGACGGTCATGACGTCGAGATGCAGATGCTCCTTGATGCGGTTCATCAAGCCCGGAAGACCGCCCGCATAGAAGAAATCCTCCATCAGATAGGTGTCGCCGGATGGCCGCACATTGGCGATGACCGGCACCTTGCGGCTGGCAATCTCGAAATCATCGAGGCCGATATCCTGGCCGGCGCGACGCGCCTGCGCGATCAGATGGATGATGGCATTGGTCGAACAGCCCATGGCCATCGCCACGGTGATGGCATTCTCGAACGCCTTGCGCGTCTGGATTTTGGCCGGCGTGAGATCCTCCCACACCATTTCGACAATGCGCCGTCCGCAAGCCGATGCCATGCGGATATGGCCGGCGTCCGCGGCGGGGATCGACGACGCGCCGGGCAGCGACATGCCGATCGATTCCGCAATCGCTGTCATAGTCGAGGCCGTGCCCATGGTCATGCAGGTGCCATAGCTGCGCGCGATGCCTCCTTCGACTTCGAGCCATTCCTTCTCGGAAATATTGCCCGCGCGACGCTCATCCCAGTATTTCCAGCCGTCCGAGCCGGAGCCGAGCGTCTTGCCCTTCCAGTTGCCGCGCAGCATCGGGCCGGCCGGCAGATAGATCGCGGGATAGCCTGCTGACGTTGCCCCGAGCAGCAGGCCCGGCGTGGTCTTGTCGCAGCCGCCCATCAGCACAACGCCATCCACGGGATGCCCGCGCAACAGCTCCTCCGCGTCCATCGCCAGCATGTTGCGATAGAGCATCGTGGTCGGCTTGAGAAAGCTCTCGGACAGCGACAGCGCCGGCAACTCCATCGGGAAACCACCCGCCATCAGGATGCCGCGCTTCACATCATCCACACGTGTCTTGAAATGCATATGGCACGGCTGCGCCTCGGACCACGTATTGAGGAGGGCGATGACAGGCCGCCCCTTCCACTCCTCCGGCGCATAGCCTTGCTGCATCGCGCGAGAGCGATGGCCGAATGAGCGCAGATCGTCCGGCGCGAACCAGCGGGCGCTGCGGAGCTGGTCGGGGGTTTTGCGAGACATGGTTTCTTCCCTTGGATAGCCGGTTGATCCGGATGTTTGTTGATCGTTCAATCGTCGTCCCCGCGAAAGCGGGGACCCATAGACATTGTCAGCGCGAGTGAAGCGGCAGAATCGCAATGCTGATGTTCAGACTATCTCCGGTGTGTATGGGTCCCCGCTTTCGCGGGGACGACAACGGAGTTACTTCGCAAACACCTTCGAAATCGCCGCCTGCGCGTCACCCTGGATCTGCTTCAGATGTCCTTCGCTGCGGAAGCTCTCGGCATAGATCTTGTAGACATCCTCGGTGCCAGAGGGACGCGCGGCAAACCAGCCATTTGCCGTGCTCACCTTGATGCCGCCAAAGCTCTGATCGTTGCCTGATGCCTTGCTCTCGGTGACCGTCACGAGATCACCGGCAAGCTCCGTCATGCCAATCTGCTCAGGCGTCACTTTCTTCAGCACGTTCTTCTGCTCCGGCGTCGCCACGGCATCGATACGCTCGTAATACGGCGTGCCGAACTCCTGCGTCAGTTTCTCGAAACGCTGGCTCGGATTCTCTTTAGTCACTGCGGTGATCTCAGCGGCGAGCAGACCGAGAATGAGACCATCTTTGTCGGTGGTCCACACCGTGCCATCCTTGCGCAGGAACGAGGCGCCCGCACTCTCCTCACCGCCGAAGCCGAAGGAGCCATCGACGAGGCCGTTGACGAACCATTTGAAGCCCACCGGCGTCTCCACCAGCTTTCGGCCGAGCCTCTTGACCACGCGGTCGATGATGGCGCTGGACACGATCGTCTTGCCCACCGCAGCATCCTTGCGCCAGTGCGGGCGATGCGCGAACAGATAATCGATCGATGTTGCCAGATAGTGGTTCGGATTCATCAGCCCGCCGGTGCGCGTAACGATGCCGTGGCGATCCGCGTCGGTATCATTGGCGAAAGCGACGTCGAACTTGTCGCGCATATGGATCAGCGGCGCCATCGCGTAAGGCGACGAGCAGTCCATGCGAATCTTGCCATCCCAATCCAGCGTCATGAAGCGGAAGGTCGGATCGATAGCGGTGTTCACGATGGTGGCGTCGAGCTTGTAGCGCTCGATCACCGGCTCCCAGTAATGCACGCCTGCGCCGCCGAGCGGATCGATGCCGATCTTCACGCCCGCGTTGCGGATCGCATCCATGTCCACGACATTGGCGAGATCGCTCACATAGGGCGTGATGTAGTCATACGGCTTGACGAATGCGGACGCACGCGCGCGCGCAAGCGGGATGCGCTTGACACCCACCATATTGGCTTCGAGGAAGCCGTTGGCGGCTTTTTCCATCAGGCCGGTGATGTCGGTATCGGCCGGGCCGCCATTGGGCGGATTATATTTGAAGCCGCCGTCTTCCGGCGGATTGTGCGAGGGCGTAACGACGACGCCATCCGCCAGGCCAGAAGTGCGGCCCTTATTGTAGGTCAGGATAGCGTGGGAGATCACCGGGGTCGGCGTATAGCCGCCGTCCTTGTCGACCATCACAGTCACGCCATTGGCGGCGAACACTTCCAGCGCCGAGACCAGCGCCGGCTCGGCCAGTGCATGGGTGTCGATGCCAAGAAACAGCGGTCCGTCGATGCCGGCGCTCTTGCGGTAGTCGCAGATCGCCTGACTGACGGCCAGGATATGATTTTCGTTGAAGGAATTATGCAGTGCCGAGCCGCGATGGCCGGAGGTGCCGAAGGTGACGCGCTGGGTGGAGACCGCAGGATCCGGCTTACCGGCAAAATAGGCCGAGACCAGCCGCGGCACGTTCACCAGCCGGGAGGGATCGATCGGTTGTCCGGCTTTGGGATCAACGTGGGCAGCCATGAATTCTCCTTCGCAAGCCAAAAACCCCGGCAACCGCAGATGGACGGCCGGGGCCAGGATTCATGGCATGTTTTCGGAGACAAATCAGCCGTCATCGCAGCAAGGCGTGAAGGCCGGCAAGTTCAAGCCTTATCCGACGTCCGTCGGGATGCCCAAGCGAGCGGCAGGGCAAAACAGGTGAACATTGCGATCACGGCAGCGGAAACCAGCATGCTCTCGACGGGCATTTCTCTTCTCCTCGGTTGATGGAGAAGATCGTGCACCCCTGGCGTGCAGACCGCCTTGAGATGGATCAATTCGGCCGAACGGTCAGGCCGCCGCCAATGCGTCCAGCTTGTCCATCGACAGCAAGCGGACGCCGTCCGGCACCACCACCAGCGCCTTGTCCTTGGCGAGCTTGGTCAGCGTACGGCTGACGGTCTCGATCGTCAGGCCGAGATAATCGGCGATATCCTGCCGGCTCATCGGCAGCGGCACGGTGACCGACTTCTGGCCGATGCGGGCATAGCGGGCCTGCAGGTTGAGCAGGAAGGCCGCGACTTTCTCATCGGCATTACGGCGGCCGAGCAGCAGCATCTGGTCCTGGGCGAGGCTTAATTCGTGGCCGGCGAATTCGTGCATCCGACGCAGCAGATGCGGCTTTCCATCGACATAGCTCAGGAAGGCCGCGCGGGAAAAACGGCAAACCCGCGCCGGGCTCACGGCCTCGGCGGCGACGCCATAGCGGTCCATCATCGCCAGACCGAGGAAATCCCCTGGAAGCGCAAAACCGACGATCTGACGGCGCCCATCCGGCAGCGACTTGTAGAGGCGGACAACGCCTTCGGTGACATTGAACACAGCCCCGGCCTGTGCGCCCTGATCGAACAGCATGGTCTTGGCCGGATAATTCTTGACCTGGCTGAGGCGGTCGAGCTCGTCCAGCTCGTTGGGTTCCAGAGCCGCGCAAACGCTGAACATGCGCACTTTGCAGTCGTCGCAGGCCCCGCGGCCATGCTTGCAATCGGCCGTGCCGCAGGTGTCGGCCGGGAGTTCCGCGAAGGTCATGGCGTGGTCCGTGGTCATTTCGAAGCTCGCAAGGGTCATATCAGCCAGGTCCTGAAATTAGCTTATACCTTTTGACATTGATCAATCAGGCCCGCCTTGATGCAGATCAATGCCTGCCTCTCCCGCCCCGGTCAGTTTGTCGCGCTATGCGGGAAACGGTCATGAAAAACGAGGAATATCAGGCACTACCCATGACCTGGGCCGAGGCTCCCGTGGCCTATCCGCTGGTCTATCTTCACGATGCCAGCGTCACGCTGGACGCATGGCTCGATTTCGTCCGGCGGCGTATCGGCCAGGGCGAAAATAGCGGCCTGATCGTCATGCGCGACCGCGCCAAAATCGTCCACGCCCTGTTCGCCTACCGCGTGGATCTCGACATCAAGGGCCTGCGGCAGCTCTGCATTGCCCAGCTCATCGTGGCGCAAATTCCGGGCTCGCAGATCGACCGGGCCGTCATCGCCGCCACGCGGCGGATGGCGGAGCAGTTCGGCTGCCAGGACATCACCATCGAACAACCTTTCTGCCTGACCGCACCCACGATCTCCGCGGCATAGTCCGTATCTGGTATACCACGGTCTGGATTGCCGATCGTCAATCGGCTAGACTCCCCCAATCAAATCAAACTGCCGCCGGCCACCAAGAGCCGAGCGGCAACAAAACCATCGGGGGACACG
>NZ_JBIIOT010000102.1:0-17400 GCF_044336785.1 Tardiphaga sp.
CTCGACAAGTTCAAGGCCGATTTCGCAGCCGCCGGTGCCGGCCAGTTCGGTTCGGGCTGGGCTTGGCTCGCCGTCAAGAACGGCAAGCTCGAAATCTCAAAGACCCCGAACGGCGAAAATCCGCTGGTGCACGGCGCGACCCCGATCCTCGGCGTCGATGTCTGGGAGCACTCCTACTACATCGACTACCGCAACCGTCGCCCCGATTATCTCAAGGCGTTCGTCGATTCGCTCGTCAACTGGGACTATGTGGACGAGCTTTACGGCAAGGCCGGCGTCTGATCGCTTTCGCGTCTGTGAAGCAGGGAAGGGCGGTAGCGAAAGCTGCCGCCCTTTTTCGTGGCTTTCTCGCTCTTTTGGCCGTCATTGCGAGGAGCATCGCGACAAAGCGATCCAGTCTTCGCTTGCGGCCTTCTGGATTGCTTCGCTAGGCTCGCAATGACGAAGCGCTACGATCAATCAAGGCAGCCCATCAAAATGCAATACGCACTGGTGTTCATCGGCGGCGGCCTCGGTGCCACGCTCCGTCACCTCATCAACCTCACTTGCGCCCGTTGCATGGCGCCCGGCTTTCCGTGGGGCACCTTCATCATCAACGTCACCGGCTCTACCGTGATGGGCCTGATCGCCGGCTATCTCGCTTTCAAGGGCGAAGCCTCGCAGCCCTGGCGGCTGTTTCTGATGACCGGCATCCTGGGCGGTTACACGACCTTTTCTGCCTTTTCGCTCGATGCCGCGCTCCTTTATGAGCGCGGCGAGCTTGGCCTCGCGCTGGCCTATGTGCTCGGCTCCGTCGTGCTCTCGATTGCCGGCCTGTTTGCCGGTTTGGCTCTGGTGCGCCACTTCGCCTGACCTCGGCTTGCGCTACGTTATAATGTAACATAGATTGAGGCATGGCGCTTTTGAGCGCCTTGTTTTCATTGGCGTTTCCGGTCCGGCCTCCATGGCGCATGCGCATTCCCACGATCACGGCCATCACCATGGTCACGACCACAGCCATGGTCACGTGCATGGCCATGCCCATCACAACCATGATCCATCGGCCCCGCATCCGGCCCAGCCGTCGCCCTGGTCGATCCTGCGCATGTCGCTGCCCGGCCGGCTCGCCGCCGCACTGGTCGTTTCCGCAGCGCTGTGGGCGGTGGTTTTGCTGGCAATGAGGCCCTCATGACGGCGCAACTCAGCTTTCGCGACGTCACCCTCGGCTATGACCGCCATCCGGCCGTGCATCACCTCAATGGCGATGTCACCCAGGGGGCGCTGCTGGCGGTTGTCGGACCCAACGGCGCCGGCAAGTCCACGCTGTTTCGCGGCATTGTTGGCATTCTGAAGCCGCTGGCGGGCAAGATCACGCTCGGCGACATCAAGCAGCGCGACATCGCCTATCTTCCGCAAAGCGTCGATATCGACCGCACATTCCCGATCTCGGTGTTCGATTTTGTCGGCACCGGTCTGTGGCGCACCACCGGCATTTTTGGCGGCCTCGGCAGGAAAGCGCGCGATCAGATCGCGCAGGCGCTGGCGGCCGTCGGCCTTAACGGATTCGAGAACCGCAATATCGGCACGCTGTCCGGCGGGCAAATGCAGCGCATGCTGTTTGCGCGCGTGCTGTTGCAGGATGCGGATGTCATCGTGCTCGATGAGCCATTCAATGCCATCGATGCCAAGACCACGATGGATTTGATCGCACTGGTGCAGCGTTGGCATGGCGAGCAGCGCACGGTGCTGGCGGCCTTGCACGACATGGAGATGGTGCGCGCCTATTTTCCGCAAACACTGCTGCTCGCGCGTGGCGCGGTGGCCTGGGGCAAGACGGCTGACGTGCTGACATCCGACAATCTCAGCGAAGCGCGCCGTATGTGCGAGGCTTTCGACGATACCGCCGGCACTTGCGTTGCCGATCACGAGCGATCGCAGGCGGCGTAATTATGCTCTACGACGCGCTGATCGCGCCTTTCATCGATTTCGAATTCATGCGCCGCGCGCTGGCCGGCGTGATCGCGCTGGCCCTTGGCGGTGCGCCCATCGGCGTGTTTTTGATGCTTCGGCGCATGAGCTTGGTCGGCGATGCCATGGCGCATGCCATCCTGCCCGGTGCCGCCATCGGCTTCCTGTTCTCGGGCCTCAGCCTGTTCGCCATGACCTTCGGCGGTTTGATCGCAGGATTCTCTGTCGCGTTGCTCGCGGGCCTGTTGTCACGTGTCACGGTGATCAAGGAGGATGCCTCGCTTGCGGCGTTCTATCTGATCTCGCTCGCGGTCGGCGTCACCATCGTCTCCATGCGCGGCACCAATATCGATCTATTGCATGTGTTGTTCGGCAACATTCTCGCGCTCGATGATCAGACATTGCTGGTGATCGCCTTCAATGCGACGATCACGCTGGTGGTGATGGCCGTGATCTATCGTCCATTGGTGATCGAATGCGTCGATCCGATTTTCCTGCGGACTGTTTCTCGCGCCGGTGCACCGGCGCATCTCGCTTTCCTCGCGCTCGTTGTCGTCAATCTCGTCAACGGTTTTCACGCCCTCGGCACGTTGCTCGCAGTGGGATTGATGATCCTGCCAGCGGGGATCGCGCGATTCTGGTCGCGTGACATCACCGGCATGATGCTGATCTCCGTCGCGAGCGCGATGATTTCCGGCTATGGCGGCCTCGTGCTCTCGTTCCAGACCAAGGTGCCGTCCGGCCCCGCAATCATCCTCGTGGCCGCGGTTCTGTACGTGTTTTCAGTGTTTTTCGGCAGCGTGTCCGGACTGCTCAGACAGCTGTTTCCGGGCCGACATCTTGAGGCTTGATTGTGATGTCCTTGCGTAATTCCTGCGGCGCTGCATTCGGCGCCATGCTGCTGCTCGTCTCGTCGATGACGCCGTCCTGGTCGCAGGACAAGATCAACGTCGTCGCCAGTTTCTCCATCCTGGGTGACTTCGTGCGCAGCGTCGGCGGCGAGCGGGTCGCTGTGACCACCTTGGTCGGCCCCAATGGCGATGCGCATGTCTACACGCCGACGCCGGCGGATGCGAAAACCATCACCTCGGCCAGGCTCGTCTTCGTGAACGGCCTCGGCTTCGAAGGCTGGCTGCCGCGGCTGGTGAAATCCGCCGGCGGCAAGGCGACGATTGTCACCGCGACGCAAGGCATCAAGCCGCGCGAGGCGGAAGAGGGCGGCCATGATCACGGCGGCGCGCATGACCACGGGCATGATGATCCGCATGCCTGGCAGTCGGTCGCCAATGCCAAGATCTATGTCGCGAATATCCGTGATGCCCTGGCCAAGGCCGATCCCGCTGGGGCAGATGCCTACAAGGCCAATGCCGAGACATATCTGGGTGAACTGACCAAACTGGAAGCCGATGTGAAGGCGGCCGTAGCCGCCATTCCCGAGGCCCAGCGCAAGGTGATCTCGACCCATGACGCTTTCGGCTATTTCGCCGCTGCCTATGGCATCCAGTTCATCGCGCCGCAGGGTGTCTCCACCGAATCCGAGGCGTCGGCGCGCGATGTGGCCCGCATCATCACCCAGATTCGCAAAGCGAAAATCCCGGCCGTGTTTCTGGAAAATGTGAGCGATCCCCGGCTGATCCGCCGGATTGCCGCCGAGACCGGTGCAAAGATCGGCGGAACGCTGTATTCGGACAGCCTGACCGCCGAAAACGGCGATGCACCCACTTACATTGCCATGGTCAGGCACAATATAAGGACGCTGGCGGGCGCGCTGACCCCATAGAGGCGCCCCCAGCCCTCATCCTGAGGAGCCCGCTCTTGCGGGCGTCCCGAAGGATGGCGGCTCTTTCCAATTCTCTTCACCCTTCGAGACGCGCGCAACGGCGCGCTCCTCAGGGCGAGGGCTGTGCCTGGAGCCATACGAATGACGACTGCCGCTTCCTCAAAAATTCCCGTGACCGTGCTGACCGGCTATCTCGGTGCCGGCAAGACCACGTTGCTGAACCGCATTCTCACCGAGAATCACGGCAAGAAATACGCCGTCATCGTCAATGAATTCGGCGAGATCGGCATCGACAACGACCTCATCATCGGCGCCGATGAGGAAGTGTTCGAGATGAACAATGGCTGCGTCTGCTGCACCGTGCGCGGCGATCTCGTGCGCATTCTCGAAGGCCTGATGAAGCGCAAGGGCAAGTTCGACGCCATCATCGTCGAGACCACGGGCCTCGCCGATCCCGCCCCCGTCGCGCAGACCTTCTTTGTCGATGAAGACGTGCAGGCCAATGCGCGGCTCGACGCCGTCGTCACCGTGGCCGATGCCAAGTGGCTGAGCGACCGCCTCAAGGACGCGCCGGAAGCCAAGAACCAGATCGCCTTTGCCGATGTCATCGTGCTCAACAAGACCGATCTCGTCACGCCGCCTGAGCTCGCGGAAGTCGAAGCCCGCATCCGCGCGATCAATCCCTACGCAAAACTGCATCGCACCACGCGCGCACAGGTGAAGCTGGAAGACGTGCTCGATCGCGGTGCGTTCGATCTCGACCGCATCCTGGAGATCGAACCGGCCTTCCTCGAGGCTGACGATCACGATCACCACCATCACGACCATGGCCATGATCATCACCATCATCATGGCCATGACCACGGCCTGAAGCACTATCACGACGAGGACATGCAGTCGCTGTCGCTGCGCACCGACAAGGCGCTCGATCCCGCGACCTTCATGCCCTGGCTGCAGGATCTGATGGCCAAGGAGGGCGGCAAGATCCTGCGCTCCAAGGGCATCATCTCCTTCACCGGCGATGACGAGCGCTATGTGTTCCAGGGTGTCCACATGATGCTGGAAGGCGATCACCAGCGGCCGTGGAAGGATGACGAGAAGCGCGAAAGCCGCCTTGTCTTCATCGGTCGTGAATTGCCCGAGCAGATGATCCGCGACGGCTTCGAACGCTGCATTCCCGCCTGATGTCCGATTTCAATCCGCTCAAGGAGCAAGAATCGATCGTCTCGGTCACCGATCGCGTGGTCGGGGTGACGATCGGTGCGGCCGTCTCGGCCGTGCATTTCCTCGGCGACAAGGCCGCCTTCGTCGGCGCCGAGGAAAAGGTCACGCTGGTCGATCAGGCCGGCAGTGCATCGCCCGTCGATGTCGCCTTTGGCGGCATCCTGTGCTCGACCTCGGACGGCAAGCGCGTCGTCATGGGCTCCGACGACGGCAAGGTGCTGGTGCTGGATCAAAGCGGCGCGGTCTCGACCTTCGCCACCGATGCCAAGCGCCGCTGGATCGACAATGTCGCGCTGCATCCCGATGGCGCCGTGGCCTGGTCGGCCGGCAAGACCGCGTTCGTGCAGGCACCCAAGGGTGAAGTAAAAAGCTTCGATGTGCCGACCACCGTGGGCGGCCTCGCTTTCGCGCCAAAAGGCATGCGGCTCGGCATCGCGCATTATAACGGCGTGACGCTATGGTTTCCCAACATGGCCGGCAGCGCCGAAGTGCTGGAATGGCAGGGCTCGCATCTTGGCGTCACCTTCAGCCCGGACAACAAGTTCATCGTCACGGCGATGCATGAGCCAGCATTGCATGGCTGGCGCCTCGCCGATGGCAAGCATATGCGCATGACCGGCTATCCCGCCCGCGTGCGCTCGATCGCCTGGACGGCCGGCGGCAAGGGTCTTGCGACGTCCGGCGCCGATACGGTGATCGTCTGGCCGTTCACCACCAAGGACGGCCCGATGGGCAAGGAGCCGGCGATGCTGGCACCGCTGCAGGCGAAGGTGACCGCCGTCGCATGTCATCCCAAGCAGGACATCCTCGCTTGCGGCTACAGCAACGGCACGGTGCTGATGGTCCGCCTCGTCGATGGCGCGGAGATTCTGGTGCGCGCCAACAAGGGCGAGCCAGTGACGGCGCTGGCCTGGAATGCGCGCGGCTCGCTGCTGGCCTTTGCGGATCAGCAGGGCGATGCGGGGCTCTTGGCGGTGTAACGCCGTCCCTCATCCTGAGGAGCACGCCAAAGGCGTGCGTCTCGAAGGATGGCGGCAAGCTCGGAGCCAGGCTATCTCATGGTTCGAGACGGCGCTTCGCGCCTCCTCACCATGAGGGGCGGAGTTGTCATCTCCCCGTCATCTCCTGTACGCATGAAAAACCATGCGCTTTCTCACCACTTTCCAGACCCTGGACTTCCTCGATACGCTGCTGAGCCTGGCCGCGGCCTTTGTGCTGGGCACGCTGATTGGCGCCGAGCGGCAGTATCGCCAGCGCACCGCGGGCCTGCGCACCAATGTGCTGGTGGCCGTCAGCGCTGCGGCTTTCGTTGATCTCGCCATGAAGCTCGATGGCTCCGGCGGCGCGGTGCGCGTCATCGCCTATGTCGTGTCCGGTATCGGCTTTCTCGGCGCCGGCGTGATCATGAAGGAGGGCACCAATGTCCGCGGCCTGAATACGGCGGCGACTTTGTGGAGCTCGGCCGCCGTCGGCTCCTGTGCCGGCGCGGATATGATCGCGCAGGCGATCGCGCTGACGGTGTTCGTGCTGGCCGGCAACACGTTGCTGCGGCCGCTGGTCAATGCGATCAATCGTACGCCGCTCGATGCCCGGTCGTCGGAAGTGACTTATTACGTCCGCCTCACGGTAGTTCCCGATGCGGTGTCCGAGATGCGCGAGCGGCTGCAGGAAGCGCTCGAGGCAGCCAGCTATCCGGTCGGCGATGTGGAGGTGGACGAGCTCAGCGACACCCAGCGCGAGATCGTCGCCACGCTGGTCTCCACCGCGGTCGATCCGAAGGAGCTCGACGCGGTGCTGGTCAAGCTCGAGAGCCATGCCGGCGTGCGCAATGCCACCTGGGATTCCAGCACCAAGGAATAGCGGCGTTTTCGCGCGGGAACTTTTGCTCCGGCGCCACCGTTGTCACCGCAAATGAACCTGCGGTGGACGCCATGATCTCGATGAATGCGCAACTGTTCCGGACTCGCCTTGCAATCGCTACCCTCGTGGCGATGACAGGCGCAGGGATGTCGACATCGGCGCTGGCACGTCTCACTCTGGATCCACCAAAGTCCCGCATGGCCCAGGCGACGCCGCCGTTGCAGTCAACGCCTGGCGCCGAAAGCAAGCCGGCCGCGCCCGCAGAGCCTTCGACCACCGGACAGCGGCCCCAGGAGACACCGCCACAGCCTGCGCGGCCCGATGCCGATGCCAAGGATGCCGGTGCAAAGCCTGCATTGCCTCCGGCACCTGCCGAGAAGACCGCGCCGCCGATTCCGGCCAAGTAGGTTATCTCAGTCCCTCATGGTGAGGAGCGCGCTCTTGCGCGCGTCTCGAACCATGAGTTGATTGCGCTTTGCAGCCATCCTTCGAGACGCGCGCTTCGCGCACTCCTCAGGATGAGGGCGGAGCTTGGGGGGCCGCGGGCCCACTTTTCGTCTCGCAAGCTTCATGCAGCATCGTCATAGTACCCTCAACGTCACTGCTTGACCTTGGGGGCTGCCATGAAGATCGACGATATCCGGCGCAACGCCTATTCGATGCCGCTGACCAATCCGTCATTTCCGCGCGGGCCGTATCGGTTCTTCAACCGCGAATATTTCATCATCACCTATCGCACCGATCCGGAAGCGCTGGCTGCCGTGGTGCCCGAGCCGCTCCAGGTCACCGACGCGATCGTCAAATACGAGTTCATCCGGATGCCGGATTCGACCGGCTTTGGTGACTACACCGAGACCGGGCAGGCGATTCCTGTGCGCCTCGATGGGGTCGATGGCGTCTACATTCACTCGATGTATCTCGATGACGATGCGCCGATTGCCGGTGGTCGCGAATTGTGGGGATTTCCAAAGAAGCGCGCGACGCCGAAGATTGTCGTGGAGAGCGATGTGCTGGTCGGCACGCTGCATTACGGTTCAGTGCTGTGTGCATCCGGCACGATGGGATACAAGCACAGCCAGGCAGATCATGACGCCGTCATGCATGCGCTGACGGTGCCGAATTTCATTCTGAAGATCATCCCGCATGTGGATGGCAGCCCACGCATCTGCGAACTGGTGCGCTACCACCTCGAAGACATCGTGTTGAAAGAGGCCTGGTCGGGGCCGGCGGCGCTCGGTCTGTTTCCGCATGCGCTTGCGGACGTGGCGCGGCTGCCGGTGCGCGAGATCGTCTCGGCGTTGCATTTCAAATGCGATCTGACGCTGGGGCTTGGCGAAGTGGCGTTCGATTATCTGGCGACGTGATCGCGTTCGAACAGTAGTGCTCCCTCCCCCAAGCCGCAAAGCGGCGCAGCGGGGAGGGCCGGGGCCGCGCCGCGGCGAAGCTCGACGAGCGAAGCCGGGTGGGGAGCCCCGCGACCTCGGAGGTTGGGGAAGCACCCACCCGTCTCGAACGCTGCACGTTCGATCCACCCTCCCCACGGCGCGTGGCTAGGCCACGCTTGGGGGAGGGAGAAAAAGACAGCAATTTTTCTTCACCTCATTCGTCAACACAATCTTCACCACTCTCGTTACGCCGCGGTTTACTGCGTTTTTCGAATGCTGCGCGCGCATCAAAGCACCACTTGCATGTGGTGTCGCTGCATCGGTGATTAACCGCGCGGCAACTTTGATTGCTTACTAACGAAACAGATCGAAATGTACGGAAATGCTGTTGCAGACGCACAAATCGATGCTGGTGTAAGTGTTGCGTGAGCGTATCGGATGTCAGTATTGCGTATCGGGCCGAAGGGCGCGCAGCGTGCGCTCTTCGGTCTCGGCCTCTGCATCTTTGCGATGGCCCCGACCGAGTCAGGCTATCAGGATATTGCGTCGCTGCTCGCGCGTCAGCCGGGCGTCACCGAGCGCTGGCAGCAGCGCAATTATGCCTCCGCCGTCTCCTCGATTCATGTCGCGACCTTCTCGTTCGGCCGTCCGGTCGGCACCTCGTCGCGCCCATTGCTGCAACTCGCCAGCTTCGACACCAATGACATCACCGGCACGGTGACGCGCAATCCCCTGATGCAGTCGCCGCGCCGCTATGAGGCCGCCGATTTTCCGAAAGTGGATCGCACGCTGAAGGGCGATCGTCTCGCCACCTTCAAGCCCGCGGACGATATGTCCGACGATCCGGCAGGTGATTCCTTCCGTGACAACTCCTCGGTGAAGGGGGCCAAGACCGCCGATCGCATGCCATCCGCGCAGCACGCGCCGCTCGATCCCGAACTCGACGAAGCCCTGCATGCGCCACCATTGGCACAATATTCCAATGGCGCGCCGGTGCAGCCGACGGAAGATGCTTCGCCCGAGGCGGCTGTGATTCCGGTCGAACCGGCGCCCTCCAAAGACGGTTTCTCGGTGAAGACCGCGAGCCTGTTTTTCGGTGCGTCATCGCTCGGTGAAGCCGCCGGCACGATGGAACAGTGGCAGCCCGGCGAAGAGCCGATGATCGTCACGCCGGGTGTCGCTCAACCCGTTGATCCCGACATGAAGAAGACGGCTGCCTTGCCGCAGCCGGCCGACAAGCCCGTCGCTGGCGAAAGCATCGCCAAGAAGGGCGAGGTCAATAACGACTATCACGGCAAGACCCCGGCCCAGCGCCTGAACCTCTCGGGCGCCGCCCGTGACAAGCAGGAGAAGTGCCTGGCCGAAGCCGTCTATTTCGAAGCCCGCGGCGAAGCCGTGCGCGGCCAGATCGCGGTGGCGCAGGTGGTGATGAACCGTACGTTCTCCGGCTTCTATCCGACCACGCCGTGCGGCGTCGTCTATCAGAACAAGCATCGCCGCCTGGCTTGCCAGTTTACCTTTGCCTGCGACGGCATTCCGGACGTCGTGCGCGAGCCCGATATGTGGGAGCGCGCCCGCAAGATCGCGGCGGCGACGCTGGATGGCCGGCTGTGGTTGCCGGAAGTCGGCAAGTCCACGCATTACCATGCCTATTGGGTGCATCCGTCCTGGGTGCGCGAAATGAAGAAAATGTACAAAACCGGCGTCCATTCCTTCTACCGTCCGCGCAAATGGGGCGATGGCAGCGATGCGCCGAGCTGGGGAACAGCGGCGCAGACCGCTGAAATCTCCAGGAAACTGGCCGAGACCAAGCCGTAGGATCCGACTTTACCTCCAAGCCTGCAAAAAGCGGCGCCATGCCCGGCGCCGCTTTTGGCGTTTCGGCATCTCACCTGTCATCCCCGCGAAAGCGCGGATCCAGTACACACTGGCCTTGCGTTGCGACAACAGCTTGGCCAGGCGCTGTCGTGAATCGCACATCTGATCCGCACGAATATCAACCGATCGGTGGTTGGATTATCATGCGGATGCATTTATCTCTGCGGAACCTCAAATTGAGGACGGGGGACACAACATGGCAGCCATCGACAGTCTATCGCGACCAAATCTCGGCTGGCGCACGCCCCTGGTGATCGTGATCTGCGGATCGCTGATCGGCATGCTGACCTTCGGCCCGCGCTCCAGCGTCGGCTTCTTCGTACAGCCGTTCAGCCAGGAATATGGCTGGGGCCGCGATGTATTCGCGCTGGCCTTCGCCGTGCAGAACCTGCTCTGGGGCATCGGCCAGCCTTTTGCCGGCGCCGTGGCCGACAAGTTCGGCAGCGTGCGCGTGATCTGCATCGGTGCGCTCATGTATGCGGCCGGCCTGCTGATGATGCGTTATTCCACGACGCCCCTCGAATTGAATCTGAGCGCCGGCCTCCTGATCGGCTTTGGTCTCTCCGGCTGTTCGTTCAATCTCGTCCTGTCCGCCTTCGGCAAGCTGATGCCGCCGGAATGGCGCGGCATCGCGCTCGGCGCCGGCACGGCGGCCGGTTCGTTCGGCCAGTTCATTTTCGCCCCTTTCACGGTGGCGATGATCGACAATACCGGCTGGCAGGCGACGCTGACGACGTTCGGTTTCCTGATGCTGCTGGTGGTGCCCTTGGCCATGGTGCTGGCGACACCGAAGGCAGATGCTGCGAGCGCTGCGGCGCCGGTGCCGGAGCAGTCCTTCAAGCACGCGCTGATCGAAGCCTTCGGCCATCGCTCCTATGTGCTGCTGGTGATCGGCTTCTTCACCTGCGGCTTCCAGCTCGCATTCATCACCATGCATCTGCCCGCTTACCTGATCGATCGCGGCCTGCCGGCGGCGGTGGGCGGCTGGGTCATTGCCATCATCGGCCTGTTCAACATCATCGGCTCGCTCACGGTCGGCTATGTGCAGGGCAAGCTGCCGAAGCGCTACATTCTTTCCTTCATCTATTTTACCCGCGCGCTGGCCACGGTGGCCTTCATCATGCTGCCGCTGACGACGACGTCGGCGCTGGTGTTTGGCGCCATCAGCGGTCTCGCCTGGCTCTCCACGGTGCCGCCGACATCGAGCCTGGTGTCGCTGATGTTCGGCACCCGCTGGCTGGCGACGCTGTATGGGTTTGCGTTCTTCAGCCATCAGGTCGGTGGCTTCCTGGGCGCCTGGCTCGGCGGCATCGTGTTCGACAAATTCGGCTCCTACACGCCGATCTGGTGGCTCTCGGTGCTGTTCGGCGTGCTGTCGGCGCTGATCAATCTGCCGATCGTGGAAAAGCCCGTGGTCCGCGCGGTTGCGCAGCCGGCGTGATGGGGTTAGGGGTCCTTGCTTCACCTCTCCCCACCGGGGAGAGGACGACCGGCGAAGCCGGGCGGGAGAGGGGGAGCCACAAGCTCCGTCGGAGTGTATGGCTCCCCCTCTCCCTGACCCTCTCCCCGTTGGGGAGAGGGGACATATCCGTCGGTGCAAATCATAAGAAAACAAAGGAGACGCGCATTGTCCTCGTTCAAAGCGATCCGGATCGATAAGGCGGACAAAGGCACCACGGCTGCGCTCGTGCAGTTCGACGAAGCCGAGCTGATGGAAGGTGATGTCACCGTCCGCGTCGAGTGGTCCACGCTGAACTACAAGGATGGTCTCGCGCTCACCGGCAAATCGCCGGTGGTGCGGCGTTTCCCGATGATCGCCGGCATCGATTTCGCAGGCACGGTCGAATCCTCCACCAATCCGAACTGGAAAGCCGGCGACAAGGTGATCGGCAATGGCTGGGGCATGGGCGAAACCCATCTCGGCGCTTACGCCGAGAAGGTCCGTGTCAAAGGCGATTGGCTGGTGCGTCTGCCCGACGGCATCAGCGCGCGCGATGCCATGGCGATCGGCACGGCCGGCTACACCGCCATGCTGTCGGTGCTGGCGCTGGAGAATCATGGGCTGAAGCCTGCGGACGGTCCGGTGGTCGTCACCGGCGCCGCCGGCGGTGTCGGCTCGGTGGCCATCGCCGTGCTGTCGAAGCTCGGCTACCACGTCATCGCCTCCACGGGCCGCACCTCGGAAGAGGGCTACCTCAAGGGCCTCGGTGCTGCCGAGATCATCGATCGCAACGAGCTCTCCGCGCCCGGCAAGCCGCTGGCGAAAGAGCGCTGGGCGGGCGGTATCGACAGCGTCGGCTCGACCACGCTGGCGAACCTTCTGGCCTCGACCAAATATCGCGGCGCCATCGCTGCCTGCGGCCTGGCCGGCGGCATGGACCTGCCATCTTCGGTTGCGCCTTTCATTTTGCGCGGCGTGTGTCTTCTCGGCATCGATTCCGTGATGGCCCCGATCGAGTTGCGCAAAGCGGCCTGGGCGCGGCTGTCCACTGATCTTGATTCAGGAAAACTTGCTGAAATCACTCAGGAAATCGCTCTTGATCAGGTGATCGAGGCTGGCGCCAGGGTGCTGGCAGGTCAGGTCCGCGGCCGAATCGTGGTAAAGATCGGCTAAACCACGTTCAGACTTTACCAACCATCCTGCTCCATTGTTGCCGCAGTTGGTATGGTAAGCAGCGGGTAAAGACATCTGGCGGTCACACGTGGTGACCTCGGGCACGTCTCGTGATGATCCGCGCTCGGTTGTTTCGGAGTATCCCATGGTTGCGCGTTATGTGTTGGGGGCGGTGCTCGCCACGACGGTGGTGACGGCACCGGCATTTGCCGGCCAGAAGATGAATGCCGAGGAGGCACGCAAATTCGTGTCCGGCAGGGTCTTCGCATTCGCCTGTAATGACGGCACCCGCGGCGCAGGCCGCATTTTCGACGACGGCGGTGCAGCCGGCGCGGTGCAGTTCTCGGGCACCGCTGCTGCACGCAATATGCGCGTGCCCGGCAATACGCTGCAGGTTCGCGGCCAAAACATCTGCGCGTCGCTCAAGGGCATGCCCTTCGAGCCGTGTTTCGATCTGGAAAAGAAGGACGAGCGCAGCTTTCGCGGCTCGGTCACTGTGCTCGGCTTCACCGGCTATTGCGATTTCCGCCATCAGGGCCGCGGCCAGATGCTGATGGCCCGCTCGCTGTCGCAGCCGCGCACTATGCGCACCCGTTCGGCCGATGCGTCGGCTGGCGGCGAGACCGTCACCCGCGTCTCCACCCCGCGCGTCGAGAGCAGCAAGCTCGATCCGGTGACCACGACCGGTGCCGTGAAGTCCGAGCCCGCCAAGAGCGAGCCGGCCAAGACCGAGGCGATGGAACTGCGCAAGTCCACGGATTGAGCTTCGGCTGTCATCCCCGCGAAAGCGGGGATCCAGTAAACTGCGAACTCTCGGCTTCATCACACGCGTCAGTGTCTACAGGATCGCCCGGTCAAGCCGGGCGACGACAGGAAGTGGCATTTTCGAACGGCCTCGGATCGTAAGATCCGGGGCCGTTTGCATTAGGGCGCTGTTCACCATGCGCGCTGCCCTCACCACAGCGTGATCGTTGCGATGCACAATATCGATTGCAGCCTAATCGATAGCATCCTATCTAATATCCATGCCCCCCACCACTCCACATGTGCAGGCCGAGCTCGGCCTGCTTGTCGCGCGTTTGGCCAGGGTCTGGCGCCGCAAGGCGGATCAGACCCTGGCGGCGCATGGTCTGTCCGAAGCAACGGCCCATCCGTTGCTGATCCTGTCGCGCGGCGGGCGCGAGAATGTGCGCCAGGGCGTGCTGGCCGAGGAAATGGGTCTCGAAGGCCCGTCGGTGGTGCGCCTCATCGATCTGCTCGCCGCCGAAGGCCTGGTCGAGCGCCGCGAGGATCCGACCGATCGTCGCGCTAAGGTGCTGCATCTCACGGAACTCGGCGAAGCCAAGGCCGAGGAGATCAGGCGCGTGATGCGTCGGACGCGCGCCGAGCTGATGACAGGCATTTCTGCGGACGAGCTCGCGATCACCTTCGATGTTCTGAGCCGCATCGAACAATCCGCGCATCGCCTCTATGAGGCTGCGCTGGAAACGGATAGCGCGTCATGAGCACCGCCGCTGACCGGCTGCCCTTCCTCGAGCGCCACGCCGATATCATTTTTTCCGTAAAGACCTTCATCGCCGCCATGGCGGCGCTGCTGATCGGCTTTGCCGCAGATCTGCCGCGGCCTTACTGGGCGCTGGCGACCGTCTACATCACCTCGCAGCCGCTCGCCGGAGCTACGCGCTCGAAGGCGCTGTATCGCGTCATCGGCACGCTGATCGGCGCCGCGGCGAGCATCGCGCTTGTGCCCAATCTCGTCAATTCGCCGGAACTCCTCAGTCTCGCCATCGCGGCCTGGGTCGGCATCTGCCTCTATGTCTCGCTGCTCGATCGCACGCCGCGCAGCTACATGTTCATGCTCGCCGGCTATACCTGCGCGCTGATCGCTTTCCCCTCGGTCTCCGAACCCGCTGCCATCTTCGACACCGCCGTGGCGCGCAGCCAGGAAATCATTATCGGTATCCTGTGTGCGACCGTGGCATCCACGGTGCTGCTGCCGCGCAGCGTCGGCCCGGCTGTCGCCGCGCGTGTCGATGGCTGGCTCAAAGGTGCGCGCAAGCTGAGCAAGGATGTTCTGGCCGGCCGCAGTGCGGATCAGGCCGTTCGCGATCTGCGCCTGAAGCTCGCTGCCGATGCGGTCGATCTGGATGGTCTTGCCGATCATCTCGCATTCGATCGCAGCGTCGGCCGCGAGACCGTCCATTGGATGCGCGCGCTGCGCGTTCGCATGCTCACCTTCCTGCCGGCATTGTCCTCGCTCGGCGATCGCATCGATGCGCTGGGTCCGGACGCGCGCAGCAGGCATCCGCTGCTCATCTCGCTGCTTGATGATGTCGCGCAGTGGATCGGCAATGACGATCTCGATCGTGAGCCGGCCGAGCGCCTGCGTGAGCGCATTGCCGCGCAGCGACCTACGCTCAATGCCACGTCGCCATGGACCGAGATCATCGTTGCCAGTCTGTTGATGCGGCTGCGCGAACTCGTCGATATCTCCGCGGATTGCCGCATCCTCAATCAGGCGATTGCCAGCGGCGAGCGGCCTGCTGGTGCGAAGCTCGTGTTCCAGCCGGATGGCGGCGTCGCACCGGCGCGCTACCGCGATCCCGGCATGGCGCTGTGGTCTTCCGCGGGCGCGTTCGTCACCATTCTGGTGTGCTGCGCGTTCTGGATTTTGACCGGGTGGACCGACGGTGCCACGGCGCCGATGATGGCGGCGATCGGCTGCTCGTTCTTCGCCAGCATGGATGATCCCTCGGTGGGCCTGCGCGGCTTCGTCAAATGGACGCTGGTCGCCATCGTGATCATCGCGGCCTATCTGTTCGCCATCCTGCCGGCCATCAGCAATGTGGAAGTCCTGATCTTTGTGCTGGCACCGGCCTTCCTGGTGTTCGGCTATCTGATCGCGCGTCCGGCCACCTTCGTCATCGGCATGCTGCTGGCTGCCAATACGGCGACCATGATGGCGCTGCAGGAAACCTACAGCGCCGATTTCGCGTCCTTCGCCAATTCCAGCATCGCGCTCTTTGTCGGCATCGAGCTTTCAGCCATCTCGATCCGGCTGATCCGCTCGGTCGGTTCGGAATGGAGCGTGCGCCGCCTGATGCGTCGCGGCTGGATCGCCATCGCGAAAGCTGCCGAAGGCCGCGGCAATCGCGACCGCGCAGCCTTTGCCGGCGTGATGCTCAACCGCATCGGTGTGCTGGCGCCACGTCTGCTCGCGCTGCAAGGCTCGGATCTGCGCCAGATCGATAATCTGCGTGAGCTGCGTGTCGGCCTCAATGTCGTCGATCTCAGGCGTGCCCGGCATCATCTGTCGTGGCGAACGCTGGGCGCCATCGATGCCATGCTCGATGAACTCGCACAATGTTTTCGCAGGCATGATGGCACGGCGATGCCGGATGCCCTGCTAGCGCGTGTCGATCACGCCATGGCCGCAGCCATCGACGAACACGGCGCGGGACGTACCGATGCGCTGATCGGCCTGGTCGGCATTCGCCGCGGCTTGTTTCCGGATGCGCCCGATTATCAACCCGAAGCCATCGACCATGTCGGGAGTGTTGCCGCATGAAGTATCAGATCGATCTGTTCGGCGTGCTGTTGCCCTCGCTGATGCTGTGGCTGGTGATCACCTACGCCATTGGTGCGCTGTTGCGCCCGCTGCTCGAACGCGCCGGCGTCTATCGCTTCGTCTGGCATCGCGCGCTGTTTGATCTCGCCCTTTACGTCTGCCTGCTTGGCGGCGTCGTCTATCTCACGTCCGGATTACTGTCATGAAGACTATTGCTGCATTCATTCGCCGTTTTGCCGTCACTGCGCTGATGGTCGTCGCCGCCCTCGCCGTCGGGCGTTATCTCTGGGTCTATTACATGGACGCGCCGTGGACGCGTGATGGCCGCGTGCGCGCCGATGTGGTCACCGTGGCGCCGGATGTCTCCGGCTTTGCGACAGAGATTCTGGTCAAGGACAATCAGGCCGTTCAGCGCGGCGATGTGCTGATGCGGATCGACCGCGCGCGTTTCGCGCTGGCGCTGCAGACGGCGGATGCCGTTGTCGCTGGCCGCAAGGCGACGCTGGAGCAGGCCGATCTCGATCTCAAGCGCTACAATGATCTCACCACGGCCGCGGTCTCGCAGCAGAAGAAGGAACAGGTGGTCGCCACGCAGCAGCTGGCGGAGGCATCCTATGATCAGGCCGTGGCCGATCGCGGCGTGGCGCAGCTCAATCTCGATCGCGCCGAAATCCGCGCACCGGTGTCAGGCCGGATCAGCAATATGGATCTGCGGCCAGGCACCTATGTTACGGCAGGTAAAGGCGTGATGGCGTTGATCGATACGTCCAGCCTGCATGTGGATGGCTATTTCGAGGAAACGAAACTGTCGCGCATTCATGTCGGCGATCCCGTGCGCGTCCACCTGATGGGCGACAGCCATGAGCTCACCGGCCGTGTCGAAAGCATCGCTGCCGGCATCGAGGATCGCGATCGTGGCCAGGGCAGCAATCTGCTTGCCAATGTCACGCCGACCTTCAGCTGGGTGCGCCTGGCACAGCGCGTGCCGGTGCGCGTGTCGCTGGATGCCATTCCCGAAGGCGGCACACTCGTTGCCGGCCGGACTGCGACGGTGGAGATCCTGCCGCGCAAGGATGCGACGGTGGCGAAGGCGAAATGACGAACTCCACCCGTCGTCCCCGCGAAGGCGGGGACCCATACACGC
>NZ_JBIIOT010000183.1:0-3656 GCF_044336785.1 Tardiphaga sp.
TTGAGACGAGATGACGGTGGTTATGGGTCCCCGCCTTCGCGGGGACGACGGGCGGAGTTTGCTAACTCGCCTCGCGCGCCGCGAGCGCCGTCACCCTGATCACATCGAACCGCGTGCGGATCTCGCGTGGTGTCGCGCCAAAGCGCTTCTTGAAGGTACGGTTGAAATAAGACAGATCGCCGAAGCCGACTTCGAAGGCGATGGCGCTGACGCTGCGCTCGGTGCGATGGCCGTCGCGCAGCATCTGGAAGGCACGCTCCAGTCGCCGTTCCAGCAGATAATCCGAAAAGGTGCGCCCCTCCGCTTCGAACAGCTTCTGGAAATAGCGTGTCGTCACGCCATGGGTGGTGGCGAGCTGTTCGAGCGACAGATTCTGGCCGAGGCTCGCCTCGATGTCCGCCTTCAACGACAGCAGCGAGATGGCCGGGCGATCCTGCCGCCGCGCCGTCAATTTCGCGGGTGCCTCGGCTTCCGCAATCATGGTGGCGACGAGGCCGCTCATATAATCGACGGCGAGGCCAGCCAGCGCTGCGGAGTTCATCGGCAGCAATCCGCGCATCACGGCGGCTGCGTAATGGCCGAGCGCGATCAGGCCGCCATTGTCGTGGGGGATGTGCCGCATGTCGCTGCGGGCCTCGCATGCGATCAGCAGGCAGTCGACGCGGCTGACATCATTCATCAGGAAGGTGGCGGCGCGACTGGCATCGAGCACGATGGCTTCGCGCTGCATGCAGGTCTGGCGCTGGCCGCCTTGCTCGACGGTCACGATGCCATCGGATGGGCGGACGATCAGAAGATCGTTGGTGTCGTCGTCACTGGCGATGTCGCGAATGTCCCAGCGCGGGGCGGGATCGAAGCACGACATCAGGCCGAGATGCGGCTGCATCTGCAGGATCGCCTTGGACTGGAACGGCGCCGCGCGAAACGAGCCGAGGGAATCGCGCTGCACCGTCTTCCACGGCAGCCGCGCTTCGAGCGGCTGGCGCAGATGATCGTCGATATCGTCGGCGACGAGCCAGAGCGGCACCAATGGGCAGTCGGGTGCAGCCTCGGCGCAAGACGGCGACTGCAACTGATGCCGCTTTGCCACAGCACCAGATCCAAATCGGTTCGTTCGCTCCAGTCCGACTATCAAGTCACCGAGTCCAAGTCTTGCGCGTGAGCCGTGAAGTATCGCTGCGGATGAAGATAGACGGATTGCGCAGACGTAAGAAGCGTAAAGCCACTGATGGAATTTACATTGATTCCAAAGTGAGGCTGACCATGGTCGATTGACCCGCTCGCTTGCTGCCGTGAGACGTCTCCACGATCGAACGGAAGAGCCCGAGCATCATGCGCACCAGCAAATACCTTCTCATCCCGGCCATCGGACTCATCGCGACCCAGGCAAGCGCGCAGCAGCGTGCGCCGGTGGCGCTCGAGGAGATCACCGTAACCGCAGCGCGCGCCGAGCGCGCGATCTCGGATATCCCGCAAACGGTGCAGGTGGTGCAGCGACAGGAGATCGAGGAACAGCTCAAGCAGACGGGCAGCGCCTCGGCTGTGTTGGCCAAGCTGTTGCCGGGCTTCTCGGTGTCCAACCAGACGATTTCCGGCGCCTCGGAAAGCTATCGCGGTCGCGACCTGCTGGTGCTGATGGACGGCGTGCCGCTGACCACGCCGCTGCGTGATGTGTCGCGCATCCTGTCGCTGATCGATCTGAATTCCATCGAGCGGATCGAACTCGTCGCCGGTGCATCCAGCCTCTATGGCGCGGGCGCCACGGGCGGCACCGTCAATTTTATCACCAAGAAGGCGCAGGAAGGTGGCCCTCGCGTCAGCGTCAACACGGCGCTGCGCAGCTTCACCGCCGATGTCGGCGGCTCCTTGGCGCCGGAAGTGTCCGCGACGGTCAGCGGCAAGGGCGCCAATGGCATCGATTACCTGTTTGTCGGCAGTGGCCGTGGCGCGCAGAAGACCTATGACGGTGCAGGTCGTGAGCTTCCATCGGACGGCATGCTCGGGCAGGGCGGCGGCGATCGCTTTGTCAGCGGAAACTTCCTGGGCAAGGTCGGCTACGATTTCGACGGCGGCAAGCGCATCGAGGCCTCGATCGCGCAGTTCTATCTTGACCAGACGCCGCGCTACCTCACCAATTATGCCGGCGCCTATGCGCAGCCGGATTTCATAAAGCCCTATACCGGCCAGAGCGTGCTGGAAGACACCCGCACCATCCAGTTGCGCTATAGCGACAGCAACTTCATCCTCGGCAATCTGAGCGTGGTCGGCTTCTATAACGACATCAAGAAGCGCTTCAACTATTCGGAATTCTCCTACCCCTATAATTCGCTGGTCTATTATTCCGGCAATCCCCTGAGCCCGACCAGCCCGGCCAACCAGACCACGCTGTATTCCGAGCGCGGCGGCATGAACCTGTCGATCGATACGCCGCTCGACAGGATCTGGAACGGCGCCCGCATCACTTGGGGCACCGACGTCGTTCACGACAAGACGTGGCAGACCCTCACCGACGGCCGCGACGTGTTCACCCCGCTCACCCAGGTGACGACCGCCGGCTTCGCGCTGGCGCAGGTGCCGGTCACCGATCGTCTCACCGTGCGTGGCGGTGTGCGCTATGAGCATTTCGATCTCAGCGTGAACAATTTCCAGCGGCCGACGGCCTATGCGCAGACGCCGATCGGCGCCAGCGTGGTGGCGCTGGTGCTGCCGCAGCTCAATGTCATCGGCGGCGAGTATGAATATGCCTCGCCGACCTACAATCTCGGGGCCACCTTCAAGCTGGCGCCGCAGATCGAGATGTTCGGCGGCTTCTCGCAGGGCTATGCGCTGCCCGATGTCGGCGCCTATACCCGCCGCGCCGGCCTGTCCTCCACCGCCTATGCCTGTACGCTGGCCGTGCCGAACTGCCTGACGCCGGCGCGCCAGACCATCAGCTTCACCTCGATCGCGCCGGAGCCGCAGATCGTCAACAATTACGAACTCGGCATTCGCGGCGGCAACGGCCCCTACAAGGGCAGCATCACCGGCTTCGTTTCCACCTCGGAAAAGGGCGTGACCTTCGATCCCGTCACCAACCTGATCTCGCAGCAGAAGGAAATGATCTACGGCGTCGAATATATCGGCGAAATGGCGATCACCTCAAACTTCACCTTCGGCACCACGATCGGTTACAAGGAAGGCCGCTATGACAGCAACAAGGATGGCGTGCTGGATTCATGGCTGCCGAACAACCGCATCGCCACGCCGGTGCGCGGCCTGATCTTCGGCGACTATCGCTTCGACAACGGCATCAAGCTGCGCGTCGAGGGCGAGGGCTGGTCCGGCCGCAACCGCGGCATCAATCTCGCCAACACCACCTATCCGATCGAGGGCGGCTTCACGATGAATGCTGCGCTCAGCGGCCCCGTCTATGGCGGCGAGGCCTATGCGGCGGTCAACAACCTGTTCGATGCCACCGTGCAGAACCCGACCGCGACCTCGGTGCGCAACCTTCCGGTCTATTCATGGGGCCGCACGGTCACTGTTGGTTATCGCAAGACGTTCTAATCGCGTGATCCACAATCGCTGTCTCTCACAGCGACGCACGGTTACCTCTCCCCACCGGGGAGAGGTCGGATCGCTCTTGCGATCCGGGTGAGGGGGTGTGCTCCCGAGCC
>NZ_JBIIOT010000001.1:0-176262 GCF_044336785.1 Tardiphaga sp.
GTTTTCACTAAGCGGGCGGCTGTTTGTCCTGCCCTCGATAGTGTTCAAGGACTGATAAACGCAGTGCTGAGGACACGTTGTGCCCTTCGTAGCCCTTTCTCACATCGGCGACGAAATCAACGACCGTCTGGCCGCGGCTCTGGGCCACGTTTTTCACCTCTTCCCAAAAGTCATTCTCAAGACTGACGCTCGTTTTACGGCCGTCGATCACCACTGACCGCTTCTTAATGCTTGATCGCTCGCCGAACGGTCGGGCCATCACTTTTTCTCGCGGCGGACGCCTTTGAATTTCTTCGCGACGGCCGTCTTCTTCGCAGTCTTTCTCTTTGCCGCCGCAGCCTTCACCGGTGCCTTTTTAGTCGTCGTCTTTCTCGCCTTCTTGACGGCCATAAACTCACCCGACGCCTTGTCGCGCTTCGTCCACGTGGACGCTCCACCCATCGTGGTTTTAGTCTGGCTACGCTTCTTCACTGCACCTTTGCGAGCATTGTCGCCTGTCGGTTTATTCGTTGCCATGTTCTTCTCCCTAAGCACCGCAATACCTACGGCAAGGCAAAAACTAGAATCTGATCAAGTGGTTCCCAGGCGTGCCGGAACGAATCAGCCGCACGCCCCTTGAATCCGCCGTCAGTTGCGGAGTTGCGTTATGCGTTCAGGATGGAGCCCATCCGTGGTGCCGGCCGGCGTCCACGATACCGTCTATCTCGTTGTCGATTGCCACGGTGACAACGGCTGTGTGTGGCGGGAAGCCGACATCAGCGGCACCAATCTAGAGACCGTCATCTCCGACCTGATGCGCGGGGAATATTCCGACCCGCAGTGCGTCGTCGCCTTCAACGCCACGGATAACTGGTCGCGGGATGTGACCGCCGACATCGCGCGTGAGATTCAAGAACGTTGTGATCTCGCCTATGAGGACGTGCCGCCTTGGCTGGAGGATCTCGTCCATCGCCACGTAAAGCCGGAGCGTCAGTTGCCGTTGAGACTGAAGCCATGAGCGATTCAAGCCCTTCGATTGCACCAGATATTGACGCCGCGAACCTTGGCCCCGATGCGCTGCTCGATCTTGTTGGGCACCTTGGTGCGGCACTGATCCAGTCGGACAAGATCACCGACCCCACAGTTGTGTGTCACCTGCAGTCGGCGCACCGGCTCGCGCTCGACCTATATACTTTGTCCGGCGGAAGCCAGCGATACCACCCCGTCGAAGTGTGAGCACCGATGCCTTACGCGAAGATCAAAGCGCCCGACGACGGCATCCGCGCAAAATATCCCGGCTTCGTGAAGCCGGCATTAGCATCCTCTATCGGTCGCGTCCCTGCGGGCGACCGCTGGGTGCATGAGATAAAGTTCGACGGTTACCGTGTGCAGGTCCATATCATCAACGAAGGCATCAAGGTCTTCACGCGGAATGGCCACGACTGGACCGATCGCTTCAAAAAGATAGCGACCGACGCTTGGCATTTGAAGACCAAGTCGGCGATCATAGACGGCGAGGTGGTCGTGCCGGCGGCCGATGGCACCACCGATTTCTCGGTGCTGCAGAAGGCGATGAAATCGACCAAGCCTTCCGACCAACTTGTCATGTACGCCTTCGACCTACTCTATCTGAACGGCTACGACATGCGGAAAGCGCCGCTGACCACGCGCAAAGCCGAATTGGCAAAGCTGCTGAAGGGTAGCGACATCCTGCTGAGCCAAAGCTTCGATATCGATGGCGCTCACATGTTCGAGACTGCCTGTGGCATGGGACTTGAGGGGATCGTGTCAAAACGGGCGGATAGTCGCTACGCGTCCGATCGCACGGATTCGTGGCTCAAGATGACGTGTCGCCAGCGGGAGACCCTATCCGTCGTCGGCTATGCGATGAAAGAGAGCCGCTTTGATGGCCTCATAGTCGGACGTCAGGACGGCGACGAGCTAGTCTACGCCGGCAAGGTAGATCACGGCTTCACACCCGGCGTAGTGACCGATGTCAGGAAGCGCCTTGCACCACTGGTGCAGCAAGCTCAGGCCTTCAGCCGCAAGATCAAGAAGCCGAACGCAGTGTGGGTGAAGCCATCACTCGCGGCCGAGATCGAGTACCGGGCGAAGTCTGCCGAAGGGAAGCTGCGACACCCTATCTTTAAAGGCTTCCGGGAGGATCTGTGATGCGCGACCCGGAGACGCTAGCCTTTGCTGTCCTCGATATCGAGGCCATACTGTCGGCCTATCTTGAACCCGGCTCGCGAGATGCCAACGGGACAATCATGGCAATTCTCGAACGTCTCGACCGGGATGATGTGCCCACGGCGGCCGAGCGCATCCGCAACGGCTTCGGGCGATACCGAGTGATCAAATAAAGCGCCGACTCGTCGCTTAGCTCGCGCCCGCCGCCCGGCGCGCCGTCCCCATCCTTCACTGCGCCCCGGGCTCGTTATCGTTTGCCAGTGGACGGTGAATTGCGATGAACTCGTCGTTTTCGGCGAGCGAAATCCACTGCAGAGCTTTCTCAATAAGCTCTGTCTGCTCTTGGATGTCCGTTTCCTCGTCGGCGCTTCGCGCTAGTTCGGCTGCGCGTTTTCGGTAGCGCCACGACTGTGCCGTCGGTTTGTGGTGCGCGTCCATTATCCCTCTCAGGAGGCCACGCACATACTCCAAATATCTTTCACCATAAATAGGCATCGGCACGAAAATTGGTTGTCGCCGCAAAAATTGCGGGCCTTTCACTACCGTGCCGAGAGAGATCCATCAGGCCGCGCGGCCTTTTAGACCTGTTCTACGCCACACCTATATTACGAATTGTAGCACTCTTAAGTTTCAAGCTGTTTTTCGCGCAATCGGCCCTTTGAGGCCAGAGCTTCCTGCGGCATTTCGCTCATGTAGCGCCGCGGCCGAACGAGCTGATTACTCACCCGAGCTAAAGATCAGCGACCAAGTTCTAGATTCCGCTTTGCACGCTGAGCAAGATTGCCGGAGGCGGAGACGCGAACTTTGGTAGCCTTCACGCGGATGGCCGCCTCGCTCCGCTTTAGCTGCCGAGCAACTTTCACGACCGAGACCCCGTCTTTCAGGAGCGCAACCATCTTCGCAAATTCGGCCTCAGTCCATTTCCGGCGCGGCCGCAGGGTGAGTTTCATCGTCATGCGGCCGGTTTAGCAAACGCTCCGGTCGCACGACAAGCCTTCGAAAACGAGGCTGCAAGAGAGCCTAACCAGCGCGACGCGGCAGGTATCGTTGATCGGCGATATTGATCACCTTTGCGGAGGTTTTTGCAGCGGGGTGTGTTTCGGTGGCCACGATGGCGATAGCAGGCTTAGCATCTAGGCACGGGGCGGCTTGCTCAGTGACCGGCTTCGATGACGCGCCGTCCATAAGCCGCAGAGCTTTGCGGCCGGCGTCAGTAATCTGCCAGCCGGTTGCGTCACGCACGACGTAACCTTCGGTGAAGATGTCGAGGCCTGGCGCGTTGGAAGCCAGCCTTTTAATGCGCTGCGTCCATGCGGGCCCGGCGCCGGCAAGCATCTTCAGATCGGCATTCATCGCCGCAAGCGTCGCTCGGCCGTTCGGGTGGCCCGACAACACCAACATAATCTGAACTTGCAACGACACGCTTACGCTCTCACGCTGCCGGATATCTGATCCTGACAGATCTGTGACGGATATCTGCGTCGCGGATGATTTGTCCACAACCTGCCGGGATATCCACAGCGACATCGCTATTGCAGCATATTTAGACCGACGCCAATTGCCAGCGCACTCTCTGCTCGATACCCAAGAAGGAAGGCTGGCGTTGACCCCCTCCATTCCTCCGCCAGTCCGGCCCGGCGCTTCGGCGTCGGGTCCTTTACGTTTCGCTTCGACGTCCGTCGTTCGTGGAGATGGTTTCGTCACCTTGGACGCGATCGGTCCGGTCGCGTTCCGCAATCAACGACCTTAATCCCGGCTTTCGACCATTCACACGGAAGAGCGCATGCACCTTGCCGTCTACCGTCGCGCAGCCGCCACGCATGTTTGGAAAGATTAACGTCGCTTCGCTCATTTCTCTGCTCCTGATTTTCACGCAAACAACAAGAGCTAAATTGGAGCGTTCCGGTCAGCCTGCCGGTAGGGTTACCACCTAGTTAATCGCGGCCCCCTGCCATCCTGGCGGTTTGGAAAGACATGAATTGTTATCGGACGGCCTCTCAACTGACCTGAAACCTTTCCAAGTCATCGCCATTGCCAAGGCAGCATACGCCGGGTGTCAAGCGGCCGTAACGGGGATGATGGACGCGGCGGTTTTGCCGATTTCTCGTCGCGACAGCAACGCATAGGTACGCGTGGCAATCTAACCCGTTCTCGACGTGCGCGTTTCACCTTACTTCGCTAGGATTGAAGCCAAACAGTTCGATGATCCGCTTGTCCGGCCCACCTATCCCGCGATAGGTATCGAGATAGACCGCTGCCTCTTTCGTCAGGCCTGCTCTGACCTCAGAGTCCTTATAGAGCCTCAATAGCTGTCCCTTGAATATCTCGATGCCCTTCTTGTCAGCTTCGTTCAGCTGCTTTGTGGGCGTTGCAAGACCTAACTCCTCTTCAAGGGAATAGGTATCGAGCTTGGAAAACAGGTTGTAGTTTGGCTTCCAACTCTGCTTCATCTCTTCGTAGCGAGTAGCCTCCGCTTTCATGTCGTCATTGTTCTCACGGTTACCTTGCATCCGAAGAGCGTTAGCTTTGAAGCCAAAATAACGGTCCAACGTCTGTACATAGTGCATGTACATGTCGAAGCCCATCAGACGGACGTACTTCTTCGCGAGTGAACGTCGCTCTGCCTCCGGCACTCCAAAATCAACAAGCTGGATATTGATTTCATCCAAGCGGGCTTGATTTTCAACAGCACTGCTTGCATCCCAACGCTGACCGATGCCGACCGCCTCGTAAGTGGACTTTGCGTTGATGACGGCTAACCGACGCAGTTTTTCGAGAATCTCCTTGGCCTCATCGAGGGTTTTGACCAACCTCGCCTCAAAGCCCCAAACCTTGAAGACCTCTAGCTTCGGCATGAAGAGCATGAAGGTGCAGGCGATACCTAGTGCTCCGAGAAAAGCAGCGGAAGTAACGCGCTGGTTGAAACCCTCGTATGCAGCCAGGATCAAAGCGCCTACGGCGATGATGCCCGCGACAAACAGGACGATGTCTCTCAATCGATCAAGCATGACGACTTCCAAACGTGGCTCCCGTAGATCAACTCACGGCGATAATTAGAATCTAATCGCGACAGAGACGCACCGGCAACGTCGCAATTTCAAGCCGTTACATACCCCAAGCTGTAGGCGGGCATGCCAACCGCCCGGAGCGCAGAAAGGATCGGGCGATGCGGCCGGCACAGCTCATTCCGGACTGCCGGGTTCGTCACTTTCTTTAATTCGCATTCTAAGCGCTTGCGCAATCCGCTTTAATTCGTCGCTGCGATCTGTGTCTTTGAGCGCATCGACAATCGATGTTCGGAGATAAGTCTTCGTCGCCGGTGCCGCGCCTTCCTTCCACTTCCTGAGCTCAACGGTGTGCTCTTCAGCAAAGATGGCAAATTCCGCTGACTTTTCCAGCATTGGGATAACGAGATGCCTAACGCTTTCGTCAGATCTCTCTTTAAATTGACCGAGAGACAAAAGCTGACCGCCCCCATGCTTTAGCACATGCCACGCGCCCGGCTGATGGACGCCGTTGAGTAGCAGGTCGCGAATGCCTCTAAATAGAAATTCGCGTCGAACATCGTCCAGCATTTGAGCTGCAAAAAACGCTCTTGCAAGGGAATCATCTGGTTCGGACTCTTGAATTTTTGTCTCTATGATTTCTTGGATGGATTTCTGTAACGCGTCGCCGAACACAAACCGTTTCGGATCAACTCTCACGCTGCTCTCAAGCGCTAGGTACGCGTAATCGTATTCTTCTATGGTCTCTTTCCAATCTTCTGCGCTCCGCGCCTCGGATAATTCATAGACCATGGCACGTGCTTTCGTGCCGGCGTCACCCTCTAATTCAACAAGGTGGCTGAGAATGATCTCTGCCTGTCGACTGTTCTTATAGTCTTCAAATTTCGACCAGAAGCCTTCGTAGCCCTGCAGCTCCCGCGCAAACGGCTGTTTCAACTCATCCGGCAGGAATGAAGCGTGTCCCGAGAACTTTGGTATGACCTCTTCGAGATGGAGAGGACCGAGATCGCGCGCTATAAGCCGCTTCTCAAAGATTTTACGGAAGATTTTGCCGATCTCGCCATTCGCTTGCGCAGCAGCAAACAGATCGCGGAAACGCCCGTAACGCCGCAATTTAGAGTCCAGAAGGGTCAGGAGCTCGGAGCCTTGTGGAAGCTCGCCGTCGATTTGATGCAGTCGCTGCCGTCCCGCCTCACCATTGCCAACCTGGGTCACAATGGAGAACTTCGGGTTGATGAGTATCGTGAGAGCGAGCATTGAAGCGAGCGCCTCATTCTGCTTCGCGTCTTGTGCTTGGTAAATCCTGTCGAGCAAATGTGATGTTGTGAGTGGCTCGATGTGCTGCTTTGAGTTCGCCAAAGCTGCTCGTGAGTTCGCAAGACCAACCCAATCAACGGCATTGGCGAAACCGTCATCAGAAACATTGTGAGATTCCACGAACGACTTGGCTGTCTGCAGCGGCTTAGACCAATCAAATGACACAGATGACACGATGAGCTTCTCTAAACGGGCTGAGAATCTCGCTTCGAATTTTGATGCTTCGGCGTTAGCCGCCACTGTAAGTCCAATGTCTGAGGACTCGCTTGCGGACGTTAGCCACTTCAGCGATGGATCAGACGTGCTGTAGTTGTCTAACAACTCCATCAGAAAGGCAGGATCATCGGGTGATGCGATACGGCTCTGCTTATGACCAAATTTCTTCGTCGAACTGACGATTGTGTCGAAGCAAGCCTTCCAACGTTTTACCGGCACTTCCGTGGCATTCCCGAGGTCATCCTCAGCTAAGCTCTCGATTATCGACGACAGCAAGGGTGGCCTGTCTTTGCCGGGGCAGTTTGCCACCAATGCTTCAATGCCCGATGAGGAAAGTTCACTGACTTCACCCCACGCGCTCGTTCGATCGGTAAAAATGTGGCGCAAGCTGGCGTGAATTTCTTCCTTGACAGGAACCTTTTCTTTCGTTGTTCGCTCAAGTAGCGACGCGATCGTTGATGCGAAGCGCAATCGGGAGGCACCGTTCGACGAGGAGGTTGACTCGATATGGCGCAACAAGACTGTTTCAAAACCTCTGACTTTGGCGAGCTGAGCGAACGCGCTTGCATCTTCGCTGGTGATCGCGGCGCTGATCCGTGGCGCAATAAGAACTTGCAGCGCGTCCTCGCGGCGTACGCCATAATGTATTGCGGCAATGCTCTCCGCGTAAGCAGGATCGGTGCGCTTTAGTGATCGCTGATCAGTTGCTAGATAGCCCGAAGGGTCTGCTGCAATGTTAGCCCTATACAAGGCATAGTGAGCGAGTGTCGCCACAGCTATCTCGCCTTTCCATTGCATGTACAGCACGGCCAAACCGTTCGTAAACGAGTTGATGTTCCTTGGCGTGACACCTTCGTTTTTTGCTTCGACGTGAAGCCGATAAACATTGATGACCGAAAAAACTTCTTCGGGCTCTATTTCTGGGATCGTGCTCTTAAGCCGCGACTCCATGTAGTCGTGCCAACCGGATTGTGTCGGCGGATTAACATGGAAGACGAGATCAAACGTTTTTTCGATAAAGGCTTCCGCTAGAGAGTGGCTTTGCGTTTCCTCTTTGCCATAAATTCTGCGGATTGCGCTCAGATCGAGCGGCAGCACAACTGTTAATGCGCTATCGGCGCCAGGATTATCAATCGCTCCGCTATCCCCCATGAAGAAACTTCGAATTGTCGCCCATATAGCGATTGCTTCCGTTTCAGGGATGCGGTCCAGGTTATCAATGATAAATACGAAAGATCGATTCGATGCCGAAACAGACGATATGATCTTTTTAAAAACTTTCTGAAATTCGAGAGCTGTTGGCTCAGGCGTACGCATTGTGCGCGTTTTCACCTGCTGCACTGCCTTGTTCACGAAGATCGAGAAGACTGTCGAACTATCCGGGCTTCTATTCGTCGTGAAGTTTGATTTTTTATAGAACGCACCTTTGAGCACGCTCCGTTCGGGCCGCTCGTATAGGTACGCGCCAAGTGCGGCGAATGCCGGCAGAGATATGAGACCAAAGCCAACATACTGCAGGGGCCAGCACGTCCCCCACACGTAGGCATTTGTTTTGTCGGCGAGCTTCCATCCCAACGCGGCAGGCAAGAGGGAAAGCGCAATGAGCTTTCCGGGCAGACTCAGGGTCGGGGTTGTCGTAACCTCACTATCATCGCGACGTTTGCTCAGACGGTCCAAATCTTCGCGCCATTGTTCTGTCGTCGTTAAGTTGATTGAAACAAGATATGCGATGAAACTTTCCAAGAAAGATCGCCTTGGACCATCGCTTTGATGGAGCCATGCGTCATAATTGAAAAAGCAAAATGACTTCGTTGCGTCAGACTTTGTCAGTTGCTGCTCAAGCAGTCGAACGATGGTCGACTTGCCGCTGCCCCACGATCCTATCAATCCAATGATGTTGGATTTTGCGGACGAGGTTATGACCTGCGAGATGGCGGACGCGACCCTCTCGTGAGACCCGAAAAAGTCTACGCTCGCTGCCTCGTCGTTGCGGAAATTTGGTACCCCGGAAACCGTAGTCGTCTCAATCGCTTCCTGCGCCATTATTATCGCCGTTGCCCGATCGTTGAAGTAATCGGCTAGGCGTCCGTCAGCCAGCGCAGCGCCCGACCAATGTCGCGCCCGACCGGCAAATTTATCGGATCACCCCAACCACAACTAATGAACCGCAACCTTAACTTGAGAACAAGGCCGCTGACGTTAGACCTTCGAAGCGCGCAGAGTCGGCGAAGATCGATGGGGGTCGGTGTCTAGTCTGCGGCGACTCCGCAGCTCGCGCTGAGATTATCGTCTATGTCTACGCGGGAGTGCAGTACGTAGGCATAGCTAAACCGGCCATTCGATTTGCGGGCCGAGATGCCACGCTTAAAACTGAAATTTTGAAGAAGTTAACGGAAGCGTCCGGCGACAAATCGCACCCGCGCCGCTTTGCAACTCGATAGGGACGTGCAAGTGCGCGGACCACACCCCTGCCCACACCCCAGCCGGGCGAATGCAGTGAACCGCACCTTCTTCAAATCGGAAGTCGCAGCGATTTATGCAAGGAAATCAAAATGGTGGGGGAGGCAGGACTCGAACCTGCGAAGCCATAAGGCGGCTGATTTACAGTCAGCTCCCTTTGCCACTCGGGACACTCCCCCGCTCGACGCCATCGCACCATCGTCCACCCCATGGGGTGTTCGGACGGCCTTGGATGACGTGGAAACGCGCACCCGCTCAGCGGGCTCCCGGCGGCCGCTTTATCGGGAAGCGCGGCCGCAAAGTCAACCGATCATGACGGATTTATCCGCTCCTCCCTGCCTCATTGTTCCCAAAGGCAAATTGCCAATCCCCGGCCTCCATGAGACAAGCCGGCATGAGCGACAAAGACCGCAAGCAGCGATTCCAGCGTGGCCCGCAAAAGGGCCGCGATTCCGGCCGGGATCAGGGTCCAGGCCAGGATAGAGGCCCAGCCCGCCCTCCCCGCGACCAGGGCCGCCGGCCGCCGCGCCGCGGCCGTGACAGCGGCGGTCAGGGCGGTGATGGCCCCGCCATCCTCTATGGCTGGCACCCCGTCACCCTCGCGCTGGCCAATCCGAACCGCACGATTCGCAAATTGTGGCTGACCGAGAACGCCGCACGCCGCCTCGCCGACGAAAACATCGACACGCGTGTCACGCCGGAACTGGTGCGCCCGGACGTGATCGATCGCCGGCTCGGCCCGGACGCCGTGCATCAAGGCATGCTGGCCGAGGTCGAACCGCTGGAAGGCCTCGATCTCTCCGAGCTGCCGCAGGACGGCATGGTGCTGGTGCTCGACCAGATCACCGATCCGCACAATGTCGGCGCCATCCTGCGCTCGGCCGCTGCCTTCAAGGTCAATGCCGTGATCACCACCAACCGGCACAGCCCGGAAGCCACCGGCGTGCTGGCGAAATCCGCCTCCGGCGCGCTGGAACTGGTGCCGATCATCGCCGTGCCCAACCTCGCCCGCGCACTGAACGAGCTCAACGAGAGCGGCTTCATGACCGTCGGTCTCGACAGCGAAGGCGCCGAGAATATCAGCGCGGTGCCGCTGAGCGCCCCCCTTGCCCTCGTGCTCGGCGCCGAGGGGCAAGGCTTGCGGCGGCTGACACGCGAGACCTGCAGCGTGGTGGCGCGGCTCGACATGCCCGGCGAGATCAAGAGCCTCAACGTCTCCAATGCCGCCGTACTCGCGCTCTATATCGGCGCCAGCAAGCTCGGCCTGATGAACTGAACTTCGGCTGATCGCTGCGGGGCCGTTCGCTGCATGACGGCAGCACTGTACTGTGCGCGTCAGCAGCCACTAGCAAATCCCGCCGATCTGGTACTATCTTCCCGGCGCTGAGTTAGTCGCGGGGGCGAAGAATGGATGCACGTGTGCTGGATCTGGTCGGCTCGATTTACGACGCCGCGCTGGATCCCGATCTCTGGCCACAGGCTTTGGCCGGCATCTGCGACTATGTGCCAGGCACGATGGGCAACATCTTCTCGCAGGACTCGTTGGCGCTCTCCGTGAACCGGATGTTCACCTGGGGTGACGATCCTCACCACACCCAAGCCTATATGAGCACTTACGCCCCGCTCAATCCGCTGTTTCCCACCGGCATGTTCTTTCCGCTCGGCGAGGTCTACAGCGCCGCCGATATCATGCCGCTCGACGTCCTCCGTGAAAGCCGGTTCGCCCAGGAATGGCTGGCGCCGCAAGGCTATGTGGATTTCATCGCCGCCAATCTGGAGCGCACCGCCACCGGCATGGTTGCGCTCACCGTGGTGCGTCATCGCGATCAGGGCCCGGCCGATGCCGAGGCGAAAGCACGCGTGGCGCAACTGGTGCCGCATGTACATCGCGCCATGATCATCGGCCGCACAATCCAGCTTGCCAGGGCCGAGGCGGAGACCATGGCGGATGTCGTCGACGGCCTCTCGGCGGCGCTGTTTCTGGTCAGCGCCGATTGCCGCCTCGCCCATGCAAACCGCGCTGGCGTCGCCATGCTCGACGACAAACGCGTGGCACGGATTACGTCAGGACGGATCGCATTCGGCGAAGCCGGACGCGAAACGTTGCTCGAAGAGTTGGCCGCGCGCGCGTCCGAAGGCGATGGGGCGATCGGTACGGGCGGCATCGCCGCGCCGCTCGGCCGCTTTGGCGAGGAAGAATTGGTGGCCTATGTGCTACCCCTCACCTCGCGTGAACGAACACGCATCGGCAAGGCCTATGCAGCCACGGCGGCGGTGTTCATCCAGAAGGCATCGATCGATTTCAAGAGCCCGCTGGCGCTGATCAGCGAGCGCTTCAACCTCACTGGCGGCGAAGTGCGCGCGCTCAGCGGATTGCTGGCCGGCGATAGTGTCAAAGAAGCAGCGGCCCAACTCGGCCTTGCGGAATCCACCATGCGCAGCCACCTGCACCGCCTGTTCGAGAAGACCGGCACCAGCCGGCAGACCGACCTCATCAAGCTGGTGACCGGGTTCGCCGGGCCACTCGGCTGAAATATTTCGGCCCATCCATCATCTGATGGATGCAAGCGCCCAGGTCGTCCGTCACCTTCGCCTCGCTGAGAAGTGGGGTGCAGATGGGAATCGGTTTGATACGACGCGCCGCAATGCGCGGCATCGGCGTGGCCGCCGTGCTGGTCGGGACTGCCGGTGCGGGATTGGCCGATCCGGCGCCATCACATTGGACCGCGAGCTACGGCACCGACGTCCGTATCTTCTCCTGGGACGCAACGCGAAAAATTCCGGGCACGCTGCCGGAGACGCGCGAAAGCGGCACGCAGATCCTGGTGCCGCTCAGCCTGCAACTCACCGGTCGCCCCAACGAGGACTGGAAGCTCGACTTCCTCACCCGCGGCGGCTTCATGTCCAGCCGCGTCACCAATAACGGCGCCCAAGGCGCCTATGATGGTGCGACGGATACGTCGATCACCGGCACCGCCACCTATTCCGGCTTCGGCTGGTGGCAGCCTTTCGGATCGCTCGCCGTCAACCTGCCCACCGGACAGACCGTGCTGCGCGGCGCCGATGCAGCGGCGCGCGGCGATACGGATACGGCGCTGATCCCCGTCTTTGGCGAAGGCCTCAATGTCGGCCCGACCATCGGCACCAACATCCTCTTCAACAGTTCGCTCGTCGGCTCCATTGCTCTCGGCTACACCAATCGCGGCAAGTTCGAGCGCGAAGGCCCGACCATTCTCGGCGTGCCCACCAATGATCAGCTCAATCCCGGCGATGTCACCACCGCCACCGGCACGCTCAGCTATCGCGGCGAGCGCCTCTCGCTGAAAGGCTCCGTCGCTTATTCCTGGGAGACCGAGACCACGCTCAACGGCCAGTCATTCTATCAGAGCGGCGACCGCGTCATCCTGACGGGGGCTGCGGGCTACGCCTTCGATGCAAACTGGTCCACCAAGGGCCAGGTCACCTTCTCTCACTTCGATCGCAACAAGGTTCGCTTCATCGGCATCTCCAGCCTCCTGGAAGAGTATTTCAACTCCAACAGCAATCTGACGCGCGTCGTCGCCGATCTGACTTACGCCAAAGACGGCTGGTCCGTCGGTCCGGTCGTCTCCTATCTCTATCGCGACCGCAACGGCTACGACCCCACCGCCTTCGAATTCGTCAGCGCCAAGACGGCCTGGACCGCCGGCATCGGCGCCAGCGTCACGCCCACGCCGATGACGCGCCTCACCATGCGTGTCGAGCATTTCTGGGCCGCCGATGACAGCAGCCCGAACAAGGTCCAGTTCAACACCGTCATTCCGAATTCCGGCAATCCCTCGGTGCAGACCCGCGGCTGGCTGGCGTCGGTTGGCGGCGTGATCCGTTTTTGAGAGAGGCTGAGATGATGCGCCCTGCTCTATTCGTCGGTTGCCTCGCCTTTATCGCTGCCACACCCGCGCTGGCGCAGAACGTTTGCCCCGGCGGCGCACGCGCAAGTTCCGGCCAATGCGTCGATCCCCTGCTGATCGCTGATGCGCAGGCCACGGCACTCATTCTCGCTCAGCCAAAATTATCGCAGACCCAGCCACCGATCCCGCTGGAGCTCGACCGCACCAATCCTGTCACGCGCGACTACATCGAGAACCAGATCGTCGGCCGCTTCTCCACCTCGCGGCTGGCCTCACCGCGCACGCCATAAAGGACATCGGCCATGCGCGCGATCTCGACATGGCGGTGTTGGTTCGGCGCACTGGCATTGCTGTGGCTCGCCATGCTGCAGCCGGCGCAGGCGAATTTCTTCGACGAGGTCGGCGACAAGGTGGATCAATGCATCGCTGCCGCGCAGAGCGTCGGCAGCGCCTATCTCGTCGCCGCGCAAAATGCGCCGGGCATCGCCGAATGCGCGGGCACGCTCGGATCCTCCAATGTGGTGGGAACGGCCATCACCGGCGTGATCGCCGGCATGTATCTCGCCGGCGTGTTCGACACCGTCGATCAATGCAATGGGCTGATCACCGGCGTGGTCGCCATGGCACTCGGCAAGATGATTGCCGAAATCCCCGGCCTCGAAGACGCGCTTGTGGAGCTTTTCGGCGAGCGGGCGGTCAAGAAGCTTATCGATGTCGCCGCCGAAGCCATCGTCGAAGAAATATCCAACATCCCCGGCCTGTCCGTCGTGTTCAGCTACATCACCTGCGGCTGCACTCTGGTGGGGGGCCTCGCTGAGATCAATTATGCCATGATCGAGGCCAAGCAGGACTCGAAGGAATGTCTCGGCCCGATCGGCGATGCCATCGGATGGCTGGAGGCGCAGGGTGATTGGGTTTGGGGACATACATTCGGTGCCATTCCCTCACCATACGCCCACCCCGATCTTGGCGATCATTATTACATCGACCCGAACAAGACATGCCCATTGGGCGCCTACTGGAGCAGCGGCGACGCCGTCTACACCAAGGCCGCGGCGGAAGCGCAATCGGGCCAGCTCGTGCTGCCTGACAATGAGGTGAGCAGCTTCAAGTCATACGGCATGTGCACCTGCCCTGCGGGCACCCTGCCCGTCAATAAGGTCAAGGATGGCGTCGGTTACGTCGGCTGCGGCTGCGGTGAGGACCAGGTGTTCAACGACGCCATGCAATGCGTCGACGCCTGCGGATACGGCACCAAATACTCTTTCACGAAGCATCAATGCGAGCCGATCTGCAAATACGGCGCCTTCCAGGGCTACGACAACCACAAGAAACCGATTTGCTTCACCAGCTGCGACGATCCCGCAGCCGTCTTTGACACCACCAAGGGCGCTTGCGAAGTCTGCCCGGCAGACTTCTTCACGATCCGCACAGGGACCGGCGGCGATGCGCGCGGCTATTGCATGCCCTGCGGCGACAATTTCAAATCCAATGCAGGCGCCACGACCTGCGAGATCATCTGCCAGGATCCCTGGACGAAATACACGCCCACCTCGTGGAAGGGCACGCCGACCTGCGAACCGAAATGCGGCCCCGGCCTGCAATATGTCGAGACCAAAGGCGGTGGCGATGCGGGGCTGCCGAAGTGGCAGTGCAATGCCTGTCCGGAGAACACGCAGCTTGATCCGCGGACCAATAGCTGCGCCCCCTGCGCACAGGGCGCGAGCTGGTCGGCAGGCGGTGGTGCTTTTGGCGGCAACAGTGCCTGCACCTGTCCGGTCAATACCGTCGCCATCGATGGCATCTGTCAGCAATGCCCGAGCGGTTCGCTGCCGGGCCGCGACGAATTTGGCAACATGGTGTGCAGCGCCTGCCCTGGTGGCAATTGCGGACCCGACCGGCAGGCCGTCGAATGCCGCAGTCTCAACGGCGTCTATGACGCGACGGCAAAGACGTGCACGCCCTGCGGCAAGAACGAGCGTGTGATGGGCAATGTCTGTATCTCGCAGACCGCAGCCAAGCCACCGACCAGCACCGACGCCTCCGTGCCGAAGCAGCCGGGGCCGCTCACATTGGCTCCCTGTCCGGGCGCCAACGAGGTGCATGAAGCGCTTAGCGGACAGTGCGTCTCCTGCGGCGATGACGCCCGCGCCATGGCCGGCGTCTGCGTTCCGAACGAGAAGCCAAAGCCACCGGGACAATCTCTCGCAGGTTCCGCATCGATCCCGACCGCACCTTCACAGCTGCTCCAGCCTTGCAATGACAAGATGCAAGTGCGCGATCCCTATTCCCTGCGCTGCGTCAGTTGCGGCGACAAGGCGGTCGCCGTGAACGGCTTCTGCATCGCCAAGGATGCGCCGATGTCGGTGCCGGCAACTCCGCCAAAGGCACTCACGCTGCTGGCCGACGCGCCCGCCAACAAGCCCTGCCCGCCCGGCACCTACGCGTCCGGCCCGTTCTGCGTGCAGGAAGTGCTGCCGCAGAAGGACGCGGGCTTGAAGCGCTGTGGACCGCGCGGACGCGATCAGGTGATCGACGGCCGGGCCGACGGCGGCTGCGTGCCTTGCGGCGCCGGACGCAGCCCGAATGCGCAACGCACGGCCTGCCTTGTGGTGGCGTCACTGCCGCCACCCGCGAAGCCGGCACCGAAGAAGGAAACACCTCGCCCGGCCAAGCCGGCCTTGAAGGGCGAGAGCGCCGATGTCGTCGCGCCGAAGAAGCCGGAACGTCCGGTGCGGCCCGCACCGCCGGCGCCGTCTCTCGCACCCGATCTGGATTTTGACGGCTCGTCGTTGGGCTCGCGACCAGGCGCAAGCGGTCGGAGACAGACGCGATGAGAATTATGATGTCTCGCACCATCACAGCTCTGTTTGCGCTCGGTTTCTACGTCGCGCCCGCGCAGGCGCAGACCCTGCCGGCGCCATTGAGCAATCCTGACAAACCGCCCATCGGCAGCCTGTGCGAGACGCCGAAGCGACGTGGCCAGGGCATCATCAAAGTGGATCTGTGCGGCCGGCTCTATTGCGGTTCGCCGAGCTGGATCGAGCCATTTCAAAAACGCGATTACGACCGCAAGCGCATGCCCTGCGAATTCAAGCTTGTGAAAGACATCTGCCGCTGTGTGCCGGAAGGAACGAAATAATGCGCCACTTTCTTCGCGCAGCCGTGATCACCGCGACAGCGATCATCGTAACCGCCACTCCCGTGGTCGCGGAGGCCCAGAAAGACGAGATCGAAACCGTGTTGCGCGATTATCTCGCCACACGCCCCGATCTGCTGGAGCAGCTCATCCGGGAGGCGATCGCGAAAAATCCACAGATCGTGCGCGGTGCCTTCGCCGACGCGCTGAAATCGCGGATCGGACAAAACCCGGCGCCCGCTGCAGCGCGCCCCGCAGCAGCACCGCAGCCTCCACCGGATCGCACCGAAGCAATCAAGACCAATGCCGAAGCGCTATTCCGGTCGACGCATCAGACCACTTTGGGCAACGCATCCGGCCCTGTCACGGTGGTGGAATTCTTCGACTATAATTGCGGATTCTGCCGCCGCGCTGCCGAGGACAAGTTCGCGCTGATGGCCGATGATCCGGAAATCCGGGTCGTCCTGAAAGAACTGCCGATCCTTGGCCCGCAATCGCTCGAAGCCGCGCAGGTCGCCGTGGCCGTGCGCATGCAGGATAGCGCTAATGGTCGCATCTACCGCGCCTTCAACAAAGCGATGTTCGGCGGCGGCCAGGCCAACCGCGCAGCGGCCATGGAGGCTGCCAGAAATGCCGGCGCCGACATGACCCGTCTTGCCCGCGATGTCGCCAGCGACGAGATCAAGGCGACGCTGGACGAATCCATGCGCCTCGCCCGTGCACTCGGCATCACCGGCACACCGAGTTATGTGATCGGGGAGCGCGTGATACCCGGCGCCGTCGGGCTCCCTGCCCTCCGCGAGCAGGTGCAATTGGCAAAGGCCTTGGTGTCGAAATGAAAATGCCCGCCTGCATCGCTGCAGACGGGCATTGATCTTCGAGATGATCGGATCAGTAAGCGCGGCGCAGCGGGCGCTGCTGATACTGATGGTGATAGCCGTGGCGCGGGCCGTAGTGACGCGATCCGTAGATCACGCGTGGCTGGGCGTAGCGGTGTCCATAGTGGCTACGCTGTGCATAGCGCACGCGCGGCTGCATGCTGTAGCCATAGCGATAGCTCGGACGCAGGCGCGGCGTGAACACGACCGGACCGGCGGTTTCCTGGCGATAGCCGTAATTCGCGCTGTAGCTGTAGTGATTGTACGGATTGGCATAGGGGCCGCCGTCATAGCGCGGATAGCCGCGCCAGCCGATGGCGGTTTCCTGATAGGTCGGGGCCGGCCCGAACTGGCCGGGGCCGCTATAGGTCGGGCCGTGATTGACGTAAAAATACTGACGCGTCACCGGGGTCGGATCCGGCAGCACCTCATAGCCGGTATAAGCATAGCCGGTGCCGTAGCCGGCATAGCCACCGCCGCAGGGCGAGCAGCCGCCGGCATAATAGCCGCCGCCGGCCATGGCGGGCGACGCTGCCGCGCTGACGGCAGCAACGGCAAAGGCCGCAGCCCATTTAGCAATCGTGATACGCATAACGCACTCCTGATGGTGTTTTCTTGTTGGTTTGGTGATGGAAACTCGGGTCAGCGCCGCTCCATCGGCGGCGCGACGATGACCGGTGGTGGGTTCATCGGAACGTCATTGGTGCCCATCGGCGCTGACTTCGCCGACCAGTGCTCGTGGAAGCTTTCCGCCGGCTCCGGCAACTTGCGATTGGCCGGCGGCTCGATCTCGAGCCGGCCATAGCCAGGCTTGTGCCCGAGGCTGGGATAATAGTGGCCGACATTCGGCACCGGATCGATCGGCCGTCCGCCATAGATGGTCGGCTGCACATGGATGCGATTCTCCAGGCCGCGGTCGCCCTCGATCACGCGATAGGACGCGTCGACGCCATTGATGATGATCGGCACGCCCGGCCGGCCGGGAATGACGATATTGAACCCATCGCCGGCCATGGCGGGCAGCGTCGAGGCCAGAGTAATCAACAGTGCCGAAAAGACCCGCATGATGGTGTCCTGCATTGGTGGCGGTAGGATAATCGAAGGCCTGGCAGGATGGGTTAAAGGCCGGAGGCGAACTGCCGGTAAGCCTAACGCGTAAGCATGCGATCCAGTTCAAATGCATGGAATCGCGACGAGATTCCATTAACGCATGGACGGCAACCCGCTTATCATCGCGCGCAGATCAGGCTCAGCCCACCACGGTCGTATCTTGCGGATCACTGCCCGCGCGTGGTCTGATCCGCGCCGACCGACGGGGCCGTCCCGTCATCTCACCATTCGCTTCCGGAGAGTTCTTATGAAGATCCTCAGCGCCGCCATCATCCTTTCGACGCTGGTCGCCACCCCCGCTTTCGCCAAGCACTGGAAGCATCACCGCCATCACACAGCCGAGACCTTCGTCTTCGCCGCGCCCGGCCAGCCCTACAGGATCAGCTACCTGCACAATTACGGCCCTGGCCTCACGCCTGGCACCTTCGCCTATTACGATGGCCCGCTGTCGCGCCGCTGCAAGCAGTCCGCCGCCGCCTATCGCGGCCAGGACGGCCGCGCGCATCCGTGTTTCTGAGACCGACAGCACGCACTGCAGATTAGAACCCGCACGCAAAAAGCCCGGCGCCAATACTGCGCCGGGCTTTTGCACACGTGAAAGAGATCGATGAACGATAGAACTGGAAATTTCAGCTGGGCGCGTTTGCTCATCCTGGTCGCGGCGGTGACCCTGATCGCAGGCGGGACGATGGGCTCCGTCCTCATCGCGTTCCGATTGATGAAGTAAGAGGCCACCACGCCTGGGAACCAGCGGCCGCATTGGATGGTGCCGGCAGAGAGGATTGAACTCCCGACCTTCGGTTTACAAAACCGCTGCTCTACCGCTGAGCTATGCCGGCTGCAGGATCAATGACTTAGAGCCAATGCGCGGCCCATTTCGGGGCAGCGCCGGCAGGCCGATCCTGTGTTGCGCCGTCCATTATCAGAGTTGCCGGCGCAGGGCTACTGGCCGGTGACATGTTCTCGATTTCCCACAGCGGACTTGCGGCCGCCATGCACGCTTACAGCCGCCCGCAAAGAAGCAGCACATTGACCGCACAGGCGGCCAAGAGGGCGACGGCGAGTGCCGTTTGACCCCCGTTACACCAGATATGATCGATCATTCTCATTGCCTGATGACCATCAGGCGATTCTAGGCAAGGAGTCTCGCGGCTTATTTTTCGGAGGATTCAGGACTCGTTTACTTTCGATTCCGCCCTGCCCCGGGGATCCTGCCAAACAAAAAGGCCGGCGAAACGCCGGCCTTTCCGCTGAACCGAACAGGCTCGCTCAGTAGCGCGCGATCTGGGGGCCGCCCCAGCCGAAGCGATAATTCAGGCCGGCCTTGATGGTGTGTTCGTCATTGTTGAAGCTCGTCACGCCGGCCGGGAAAGCCGTCGAGGTGAGCGTGGTGTTGCCGAAATTGTAATACTGGTACTCGATCTTGCCCGACCAGCTCGGCGTGAACATGTATTCGAGACCGCCGCCGACCGTGTAGCCGCTCTTGCTGTTGCCATCGACGCCAACCGGCGTCGCGCCCAGCACCGGCGTGGTCACGACGAGATCGTTATTGCCGCGCCAGGCATAACCGCCCTTGGCGTAGAGCAGCGCCGGACCCCAGGTGTAACCGAGGCGACCGGTGACCGAGCCGAGTTCGCTATTGTTGCCGGTGAGCGTGGTGCCGTTGGTATAGGCGAAGCCGGTATTGTTGCTGCCCATCCAGCTGTAATTGGCCTCGATGCCGAGCACCCAGTTGGTGGCGAACTGATAGTCGAAGCCGCCCTGCACACCGCCGAGAAAACGACCGCTGTCACTGGTGAGGCTGTTGCTGTCGCCGAAAGCGCCGCCGACGTGGCCACCGATATAGAAGCCGGTCCAGTTATAGACGACCGCAGGCGCGGTATAGGCCGGCGCCTTGGTGTAGGTGCGGGCCGGAAGATCGGCCGCGAAAGCCGAGGTGGATGCGGCAGCAATGGCAACGATGGCCGATGCGCTCAGCAGAAACTTTTTCATTTGAAATCCCCTGTGTTGCGTTGTGATGGTCAGAAAACAACGTGGCCGGACTTTGGTTGCTTCGCGGCGTTCCCTGCCACAACGAACATTCTTGAGTGCGACATAGTAGCAACACTCGGTTCCATCTGTGTTGGACACCCGAGGGGCGGATCTGGTTCATGGGAGAGTGTGTCTGCCTGAAGTTTGCCGCAGGAAATGGCGCTTGTTTCGCGCGCAAATCGGGAAGAACCGCATCATTTCTTGCGGCAAACCAGCGGCAGACTTGCGTTCAATTCAGGGCAACGATGCCGGCATTGAGCGTGCTCGCATAGAGCACCCAGCACAGATATGGAACCAGCAACGCCGCAGCAAGACGGTCAATTCTTACCGCCGCCCAAATTGTCGCAGCGATCATGACGGCCATCGCGACGATGATGACGAGCCCGGAGCGGAGTCCGTGCCAGCCGAAAAACACCGGCGACCAGATCGCATTCAAAGCCAGCTGCAGCGCGAACAATGCGATCGCATATCGGCGCGCGACCGATGGCGGCACGCGGTCCCATAACCGCCAAACTGCAACGGCCATCATCACATAGAGCGTCGTCCATGCGATCGGAAACACGAATGGCGGCGGCGTCCAGGACGGCTTGGCGAGACCGGCATACCAACCGGCAATTTCCGGCCTGGTGAAGACCGAACCGACAATGCCGATGCCCAGGCAGACGACGAGGCAAATCAGCAGTCGGACGATGGAGCGGACAGTCATGAAGCCATCACGATAATTGCGGAGTTGGAAAAGACCCAACGCGTCAGCGGGTCATCTTTTCCATCTCGGGGAACGGCTGATAGTTCGCGCCTGCGCATAGTTCGGCGCTGTTATCGACAACACGCTCGAGACGCCCATCGACGAAAGCGACACCACGCTCCTGCACCGGCGTGTAGCGATTATTGAAATCCTTCGCCGAATAACGCACGCAGGCAACATAGCGCATATTGCCGCCAACGCTCCGCTGTACCGGCTCGGTGAGCATGGCGCCGCGCACGCCGACGGGGTCGTTCAAATAAGTGCGCATGAAAGCGAGCAGATCGGTGCGGTAGGCAGTGGGAAACGGCTGCACGCCGCTCGCGCTCTCGACAAAGCTGACATTGCCGCTCGGACCACCACCGCACGCTGCAAGGCTCAATGGAAGCAGCAATACCACCGCACGTATCGTGTTCTGCAAATTCACGCTCATTCTCGCCTGCCCGTCCGAATTCCAGCGATTCCTAGACGGTTCGGGCACGGAAGGGAATTCGCAACTCGGTGACGAGGAAACCGGCAATCGGTCCACCCCGCCATTTCCGGGGACGCGGAAATAGCGGGGCGACCGTCAAACTCCGTGGCCGCAGCTGGGCAATGAAAACGCCGCGGCCACGGAGCTCCTCAACCGTGTTTGTGCACGGTTTTGGCTGTGATGGCGGAATGCTTGAAATGCTTGTGGTGGCCAAACTTCTTGTGGAAGTTGAAGTGCGGATGCGCGTGCGGGCGCACATGATGGCGATGATGCGTGACGTGGCCGCGATGCATCTGCGCCTTCGCATCGAGCGCATTGGAATGCTGCGTGCGGCTGGCATGGCCAAAGCTGCCTGCAAAGGCCGGCGCGGCCAGCATGGAAACGGCGATCAGCGCGGCGGACATGGTCTTCAACATGGTCTTCTCCTGTCGATCAAGATCAAGAAAGTGACCGGTCGGGATGGCCGGGCTTGTCGATCATGCAGCGAGGTTAGTTCGGCCGCGCTGAACCCATGCTGACGCGCGCATGCAGCCTTCGTTCATCTCGGTGACATCTTCGTCATGCGCGCAAGTACCGCCAAAACCGCGACCATCAATGCGGGAATGGACAACCTTCTGCGGTGTTCATTCCGTGTTCACAACCGCTGGCTTCCGTGCCAGACTGATCCCGCTGCAAACAGGAGCGCCGCAATGACCAAATCTCTGATCCGGCTGACGACACTTGCATTGCTTTCGACTGTGATCGCCGCCTCGCCGTCCGTCCTCACCACCGCCTACGCTGCTGGCAGTGACACGCCGTCCACGCCGCCGCCCTCATCCGATTCGAAGAAGGGCACCAAGGACCAGAAACTCAATCCGACGAAGCCCGACGATCGCGCTTTCCTCGACGGCTATCGCGCAGCTTACGCCACGGTCTATGACAAGCACGACTACACCGCCGCCATCGCGCAGCTGAAGGCGTTGAAGCAGGACGACCGCGCCGACGTCGCCAATCTGATCGGCTATTCCTATCGCAAGCTCGGCGACTACAAGGTCTCGCAGGCCTATTACGAGCGCGCGCTGAAGGCTGATCCGAACCACGCCCGCACCTGGCAGTATTACGGATTGTGGCAGGTCGAACAGGGCAATCGCGATCAGGCGCAGTATCACCTGACCAAGCTGGCCTCGCTCACCGGCAAGAACTCGACCGAATACAAATCGCTCGCCGATGCACTCGCACAGGCACCGGGCACTGGCCTCACCTACTGATCCCGTTCGCGGATCAGTCCAAAGCCGGCGGGGCCCAGCGGGCTGCGCCGGCTTTTTGCTGATGGATGCAGGATGGGTTGAGCGGCGCTAACCATCCGCCCCGTGCCCCCTCGACACGGCGCCTCAAACTGCCGTTAAGTGCGGCTCGACAATCTTCAGCCCGGTCGATACAGACCGCACACACATCGAGCCAAGGCCTGCGATCCCCGATGACCACGCCCAAGCGCCTTGACCGGATCGCCTTCGTTGCGAGCAATAGCGAGGAGGCACAGGCTGCCTTCGAACAGCTGACGCAGACCTATGGCAACGACGACCCGCACAAAGCCGACGTCATCGTCGCGCTCGGCGGCGACGGATTGATGCTGAAAACGCTGCACGACCACATGCGCACGGGCAAGCCGATCTACGGCATGCATCGCGGCACGGTCGGCTTCCTGATGAATGAATATTCGACGATCAATCTGCACGAGCGCCTGGCCGCCGCGCGCGAGACCCTGATCAATCCGCTGCTGATGCGCGCCACCGACGTGCATGGCAGTGTGCACATCCATCACGCCATCAACGAGGTCTCGCTATTCCGCCAGACCCATCAGGCGGCACGCCTGCGCATCCTGATCGACGAGCAGGAGCGCATGGCCGAGCTGGTCGCCGACGGCATCCTGATCGCGACGCCGGCCGGCTCCACCGCCTATAATCTGTCGGCGCAAGGCCCGATCCTGCCGATCAATGCCGCCCTGCTCGCGCTGACGCCGATCAGCGCTTTCCGCCCCCGCCGCTGGCGCGGCGCGCTGCTGCCGAACAAGGCTTTTGTCGTGATCGAGGTGCTGGAAGGCGACAAGCGGCCGGTGGCTGCCGTCGCCGATCACGACGAGGCCCGCGATGTGCGCCGCGTGGAGGTGATCTCCGACCGCACCATCTCGATGCGGATGCTGTTCGACCCCGGCCACAGCCTGGAAGAACGCATCATCAGCGAGCAGTTCAGTTACTGAGCTACTGGCGGTCTTCAACCCTTCGTTAACCCCCTCGCCCCTATGGTTAACGCAGGGTAACTGCCGGCCGGGCCCATGTACCGCATCGACTTCAACAAGCTTCGCTTTCTGATCTGCGACGACAATCCGCATATGCGGCGCATCCTGCGCACGCTGCTGCATTCGTTTGGCGCGCGCGAAGTCTACGAGGCCGAGGACGGCGCCACCGCGCTGGAAATGTACAGCCACTACGTCCCCGACATCGTGATCGCCGACTGGGCGATGCCGATCTTCGACGGGCTCGAACTGACGCAGATGATCCGGCAGCCGGATTCCAAGGGCAATCCCTACGCGCCCATCATCATGCTGACCGCGCATTCCGAAAAACGCCGGGTCACCATGGCGCGCGATGCCGGCGTCACTGAATTTCTTGCCAAGCCGATTTCAGCCAAGGGACTTTATCAGCGCATCATGAGCGTGGTTGCGCATCCCCGCCCTTTCATCAAGACGCGCAATTTTTTCGGGCCCGATCGCCGCCGCAACACCACCGTGGCCTATATCGGCCCCGAGCGTCGCAATGGCGGCGAAGCGGAAATCCTGCAGCAGCCCTCGCTGCTCGATAAAGCCCGCGTCAGCAGCTAGTTTTTGGAGACTTTCGATGGCCAGGGACAAGCGACACGCGGCGATGATCCAGACCTTCGCCGATCATGCGGTGATCACGCCGCACCACTCACTGAAACATGCGATCCGCGCCACCGGGAAACGCGAGCTCGACGATCCCGTGGCGCGCGCCGAAGCGGCATTGGCCAATCTCTCCGGCGAGTTCAAGACCTGGATGCGCGCCGAATGCGATCGGCTGTCGGCGGCATATGCCGCCGTGCTCGCCAAGGGTTTTACGGATCTGACACGCGGCGAATTGTTTCGTGCAGCCCATGACATCAAGGGCGATGCACCGACTTTCGGTTTTCCCGCTGCAGGTGTCGCCGCAGAGAGCCTGTGCCGTATCATCGAACACGCCCCCAATCTCGCTGCCGTTCCGCCGGACCTGATCCAGCATCATATCGACGCCGTGCAGGCGATCGTCCGCGAGCACAACACGATCGAGAAGGCTGGCGTGGCCAACGAACTGTCCAGCCGTCTGCGCGCGGTGGCGGATGATTATCTGAACATCGTGAACAAGGATCGGCCGGAGCATCTCGATGCGCTGGCGGTGCCGAGCATCGCGCCAACGAACTAGCTGCCGTATCGCGACCCACTCAATCCCCTCACCCTGAGGAGCGGCCTCAGGCCGCGTCTCGAAGGATGGCCGAGCACCCGTGAGCCTGGCCAGTTCATGGTTCGAGACGGCGCTACGCGCCTCCTCACCATGAGGGGCAGAGACTGACGCTACGCTGCAATCGCCTCATACTCGTCTTCATCCGCATACATGCCCTGCTCCGCGAGTTCGTCGCAGAACAGGCGCGCTTCTTCACGCGCGGATTCCGTGGCGAAACGGCGCAGCAGGATCAGCAGCGGTTCGGAGGCTGCTTCATCTGTCTCGCAAGAGGTCAGCACGCGCTCGACCATGCGACGGCGCAGGCGAACGGCGCCGCCCACCGAACCGACAAAGCCGATCTCGTTACGGGCAGCGAGCGCGGCACGGAAGGCGGGGAATGTGGAGCTTGGCAGCCCCGCACGCGTGAGCAGCGCATTGACGCTGTGATCGGCACCATCCTCGACCAGCGCCGCCACGCGGCTCTCCGGCAGACCGGACAGCACCACCAGCGACTGGTCGAACAGCGCAAGATTGCCCGACAAAAGCGCGCGCAGGATCAGGCCCGCCGTAAGCTGCCCCGCTTCACGCAGGTGATGCACGAGATCGCGCATCTCCTCGCCGCGCGAACGCGAGGCGATATTCACGGTCGAGCGCGCCATGGCTTCATCGGCGACACGCTCGGCGCGGTCCTGCGAGAGCCAGTTACGGGCGACGACGAAGCGCGTCAGCGTATCGGAGAGTTTGGCGACCAGCGCATGGCGCGTCTTGGCCGGCAGGCCGTCGAGGGCGAACATCGCCTCGCGGATGGCGGCGAGATGGCCGTGGCGCTCGACGATCCGATCCCATGAGAACGGCGCGAGTTCGGCGTAGGGATTTTCGATCAGCTCGAGTGCTGCTGCGGCCGAGCCGACTTCGGCGATGGCGGCGCAGACCGAGGATGGCAGCGTGATGCGGCGCGCGACGGCGCATTGCAGGTCGCTTTCACCGGTGGCGACGATGTCGACCAGATCGGCATCCACCAGTAGCGGAGAATGTTCGAGCACCGGCATTGCCACGGAGGCCTGGTCTACCGCCAGCGCCTGCACGATGGCTGGCGGCGCGGAGGGCGCGCGGGCGAAGACGTCGGCCATGGCCCGCCGCACCAGCGGCGAAGCGTCGTCCAGCAACATCAGCAGCGCGCCTTCGGCGGCCGCCCGATCGTCGTCGGACAAATCTGAGAAGATGAAGGCCCGCGCCAGGGAGCGCGTTGCCTCTGCACGTTCGCTCGGAGGAGCGGTACGAACCCAACTGATGAACTGCCGAACGATCATGTCCTGCCGGCCTACGCAACTAACGACACCGGAACGCGATGCCCACGGTCAGGGAAAATAAACCATGGCACTTAACAAAGGGTTCACCATAACTGGCTGCGTTTGTTGAGGTTTTGTTAAGGGAGCAAAGAACCGGCGACTTCACCCCACGGCCTACCCACTCCGCCCTCATCCTGAGGAGCCGCGCAGCGGCGTCTCGAAGGATGGCCGCACGCTCCGAGCCAAGCCAGCTCATGGTTCGAGACGCGGCCTACGGCCGCTCCTCACCATGAGGGACTGAGTGCACGAGCACGCTCAACTACTAAACGTTCCGAACCGATCGCTGAACAGATCGAGCGGCCGCGGCGTGCCGACCTCGGGCGTCTTCGCGATCGCGTTCGACGTCAGCGAATTCGTGTTGCCCCACAGCTCTTGCACAGCCGGAGAAATCGGCTGACTGCGCTCGCCGCCCTGGAACAGCGAGCGAAACATCGGCGGCTCCGGCATTGTCGACGAAGTGCCGTTGGCAAAGCTCGCGACCTGCACATTGTTGAGATCGGGGAAGCGCGACAGGAAGGTGGCGTTGGACGACGACGTCGCGGCAACAGGCAACACCGCCTGCGCCGTTGTGACGCCGGACGCAGCGAGCGGACCGCCGGCAGACGCCATGGCGCTGGCCGTCACGCTGGAATTTGCAGCAGATGCATAGCGCGACGACAGCACGCCATACACTTGCGAGACGCTGCGCGCGCTGCCGCTCTGATCGTAGAAGATCGAGCGATTGGCAGCAGCGGCATTGGGGAAGAGTGCCGCACCCGACGCATTCGGATTCTGCGCGGCATTGTTGATCAGCTTCGACGCGCCGGCGACGCCCATGAAATGCGCCATATAGAGTTCGGCATCGTTGGGACGGCGGCCGATCTCGCCGGTGAGCTTGAAACTGTTGGATTGCGTCAGCACGCCGGCCATCGCCGAACTGGCGACGGGATCATCGCGCAGCTGCAGGATCGCGGCCTTGGCCTGCGGATCGCTGACCGAATAGCTGCCGGACGGCGACTTGGTGATGGCGTCGGCATATTGGCCATAGCCGAGCTGGCTGCCGGCTTCCTTCACCGTGCCGAGCCAGGTCTGCTCGATGAACTGGAACAGGCCCTTGGCCGAGGATGTGGAGGCCGTCGCCTTGGGATCGAAATTCGATTCCATCTCGGCGGTGGCAAGCAGATATTCAAAACTGGTGCCGGTGACGCCCGCAGCATTCTTGATCGCGCCCGCCACCTGGCTGCGCGTCGAATTCACTGCGAAAAGATTGGTCGATTCGACCGCCATGCCCTGCCCCGCTTCCGCACAAGGGCCGCCCGAGATTCGGACGCCGTCAGCCACGCCGAAGCCACGGACACAGTGCAGCAATCATGGTTAATTGCCGATTAACGAGCCTTAAGAGATTATTTATAGACCGCGGCCGGATCGAACACCTTGTCGGCATCGACGAATGACACCTTCGCAGCGCCGTCTTCACCTTTGGTGATCGCACGATAGAAACACGAGCGACGCCCCGTGTGGCATGCGGCGCCGCCGATCTGCTCGACACGGATCCAGATCGCATCCTGGTCGCAATCCATCCGCATCTCGGCGACGCGCTGGGTCTTGCCGGAGCTTTCGCCCTTGCGCCACAACGCCTTGCGCGAGCGGCTGTAGTACCAGGCATCGCCGGTCTCGATGGTCTTGCGCAGCGCCTCGTCATTCATATGCGCGACCATCAGCACATCGCCATTGGCGACATCCGTCACCACGGCCGTGACGAGGCCATTGGCATCGAATTTCGGGGTCAGCGTGAGGTCTTCTTCAAGGGCGTGATCGTGGGCCACGGTCGTCTCTCAATGAAAATCGGGCGCGTGATGCGGCCGATAGTCTAACACCAAATCGAAATCAGGCAGCCCTCAGCGCGACTGGGCCTGGATCATCGACATGAACCGCGCCTGCTCCGCGGGATTGTCGCGGAAATTGCCGGTGAAGCGCGTGGTGAAGGTGCGCGAACCTTCCTTGCGGATGCCGCGGGCGGACATGCAGGTGTGCTCGGCTTCCACCATCACGGCGACGCCGCGCGGCTTCAGCACTTCATCGACGGCAGCAGCGAGCTGCGCGGTGAGATGCTCCTGGGTCTGCAGGCGATGGCCGAAGATATCGACCAGCCGCGCCAGCTTCGACAGGCCGACCACGCGCTCGACCGGCGTATAGGCGATATGGGCCTTGCCGTAGAACGGCATCATGTGGTGCTCGCAATGGGAGACGAAGCCCATGTCGCGGATCAGCACGAAGTCGTCATAGCCGGCGGTCTCGCCGAAGGTCTTGTTCAGCACTTCGGCGGGCGACTGGTGATAGCCCTGAAACAGCTCGTCATAGGCTTCGACCACGCGGCGCGGCGTATCGACGAGGCCTTCGCGCTCGGTGTTCTCGCCGATATAGGCAAGCAGCGTCTGCACGGCCTTTTCGGCCTCGGCGCGCGAGGGGCGATTTTGTTCGGCATCGATCGCAGCACCGAGGAATTCGGCGGGGTCGAGCTGCGCGGGACGAAAATCCTTCTTGCCGTCGCCGGGTTTGGCGCCGTCAGCAGCGTTGCGAATGGGTTTGATTACAGCGTCCATCTTCTCTCCGTTCGACCGGCCTATAATACGAGGCCGGAGGTGTCACCGGGCAGACGGGGCGGGAAAACCGCCAGACGCCTGAGTCCGTCAAAGGGATAACATCGCCAGCGCCGATTGGAATTCTCAAATTCCGGCGATCTGGAGAACGTCCGGCGTTCTTTCGCCGGGCCGCATCCCTATATATGGTTCCTCGTCACCCCCGCCAAGGCCCCGGCCCGGCGGTGAAATCTGGAATCGGTGGCAGAGTTAAGGTCCATGAGATGCTGAACGACATCTATAATAAGCGCATCATCGAGCTCGCCGGTAATATTCCGCGCCTCGGCCGCCTGCCCTCGCCCGATGCCAGCGCCACCGCGCACTCGAAATTGTGTGGCTCCACCGTGAAGGTCGACCTCGCCATGAATGGCGATGTGGTCACCGATTTCGCCCATGACGTGAAGGCCTGCGCGCTTGGCCAGGCGTCGTCCTCGATCATGGCGGCGCATGTGGTCGGCTCAACAGCCGAGGAACTTCGCGCCCTGCGCGAGACCGTGCGAAAAATGCTGAAGGAAAACGGCGCGCCACCGAGCGATGCCAAATGGGCCGATATCGCGGCGCTCGAGCCGGTGCGCGACTACAAGGCGCGACACGCCTCGACGCTGCTGACTTTTGACGCGGTGGTCGATGCGATCGGGCAGATCGAAGCAAAATCGGGCAAGACGGAAAATGCAGACGCGTAGGATGGGTAGAGCGAAGCGAAACCCATCGGCGGTGCTTGCCGCATCGACGGACTGATGGGTTTCGCTCCGGCGCTAGGCGCCTACACTCGACCCATCCTACGGCCCGTCACTTCGCCGGCGCGGCACCGCCGGTCGGTGCCTGAACTTCCGCAGTCTTCGTCGTTGAGACCGTCGATGCGACTGGCTTCTCGTCCTCGGCGCCACTAACAAAGCGATCCTGGATCGTCTTCGGTGCCAGTGAGGCGACTGGTGTCGTGTCCGGCTTGCGCTCCTGCGGCAGCACGTCGTCGATCTGATAGGTTGTGACGAGGTTGGAGAGCTTCAGCTCATCCGCCGTCAACCGATGCAGGTCTTCCCATGGCGGCACGCTGAGCGACAGCGACAGCAGATCGCCGGAGCCACCCATCTCCACCGAATATTTGGCGAGACGCCCGACATCACGCTGCACGATCATCAGATCCTGCGCGGTATAGCTCGCGGCCTTGGGATCGTCGGCGCGATCGCCCATCCAGATCTGGTGGACGCGGACATGCGCCTCTTCCGGCACGTAGCGTGTCTTGCCGGACAGCAACAGGAACACGCACATGGATTCGCAATAGGCCTGCGGCAGCACCGCGGGCTTCATCACGCCCGACGAGGATTGCAACTCGACCGAGGCCCCCACCGTGGTGCGCAGGCCAAGCTTGCGCCAGCGGCGGCCGATGGAGATGGCGTCATTGACCGAGCCGCCGGAGGAATCCAGCACGACGGTGGCGCCGCCGAGATCGCGGGTCTTGGCGAAGTCGTCGAAATCCTTGGGAGTGTCGCCGGTGACGATACCGACGGCAGTGAACCAGCCACGGCAATCCGGCTCGCAGGCGACCCAGGTGAAACGCATCGGGAGCTTGCGTTCTTCGAGAACGCCAGCTGAGGCAGTGGTCACGGAGGATACAGCCGCGAGGCTCGTCCAGGCGATGCAAACAGCGAAAGCGCGCAGCAGCGCCGACCCACTCCAACGATACGACCGCATCAAGCTCAACCCGGTTCCTTTCCCGCGCTCACGGATGAGCGGGCAACTGAGGTCTGGCCACAACGAACGCTCATGATTCTGTCACACGGGCGTTATCAAAACCTAGCGTGCAGAGACCCGACGTCCAGTTACTTTTGCTGCACTGCATGCGATAAAATGGCAGGTGTGACCGCACTGCATAAGCAAGCGGGTTCCCTGCAACGGAACCCAGCAAATCCTGATTGATCCGATGGCAAGCCGATTATGAACCGCTCACCCGCGTGCCCGCATTGCATCGGTATCATCCGACGCACGCCACGGAATCTCGGCCGCGGTGCGATCTGGCTCTATCGCCACAGCTTCTCGCCGCTGGTCGGCTTCAACTGCCGTCACATCCCGTCGTGTTCAATCTATGGCGACGAAGCGATCGCGCATTACGGGCTTTGGGCCGGCGGCTGGATGACGCTGGCGCGCCTGCTGCGCTGCCAGCCCTGGGGCACATCGGGCATCGACAACGTGCCGGCGACGCTGCCTCCGCACGCGCGCTGGTATCTGCCCTGGCGCTATGCGCGCTGGCGTGGCGTGAATGCGCCGTGATCTCACGCATTGCTGCAGCAATGACGGCCGCCTGAGCAACAAATCGCCGACACGCCACGATAGGTCATTGTGAGAACGCGGCGGGCACCATATGGGTGTGCGCTCTTATCCCTGATCATCGGCGATCATCGACCAGCATTGCAGCGGGGGCGCAGTTGGAAGACGGCCTGTACGAAATCTATTTTCACACGGTGCATGGGACTGGCACCGGTGTCATCTATGCCAGCGGCGGAAAACTGCGCGGCGGCAACTCCGCTTTCACATTCACTGGAAGCTACCAGAACAAACCGGACGCCATCTCGGTGCTTGTCAGCACGAAACGTTACAATCCCGATCCGGACATCAAATCGCTGTTCGGTTTCGAAGGCGTGACGCTGTCGCTGACCGGCCAACGCAACGGCGACACCGTTGATTTCGAAGGAAACGCCCTGCAGAAGCCCGGTTTGAACTTCAAGGCCCAGCTGACGCGCGTCAGCGATTAAAGCGAAGCCGATTTCGACAGCCGGCGGCTGTAAAGAATGGCCGTCAGCGCGGTCGCGAGAAACGCCATCGCAACGAAGCCGGACACGTGGAAGTAACCGCCGGCAAACAGCAAGCCGCCGATGCCCGATCCGATCGCCTGACCGACATAGAGCATCGACGTGTTGAGCGACACGGCCGACGTGCCCGCCGCGGGCGCTGCCGTGATGAGGCGCACCTGCTGCATCGAGGTGATGGCCCCGAAGCCGAGCCCCCAGATCGCAACGCCAAACGCCATGATGGCCAGATGGCCGGCTGCAAAGGTCCAGACGCTCATTCCCGCCAGCACCAGCGAGGTCGAGAGGATGGAGGTTCTGAGCGGCCCCCAATTATCGACGATGCGCGTGGCCGTCATGATGCCGAGAAAACCGCAAACGCCGTAGATCGCAAAGACGGAGGCCGCGGCATCGTGCCCTGCTCCCGCAAGACGTTCGAGCAGTGGCGCCATGAAAGTAAATATCGAAAACTGTCCGGCAATCTGCAGCGTGGTGATCGACAACAGCAACAGAACAAGCCGATTGCGCGCCAGCGACGACCAGGTCGAAAGATCAACCGGCGCGCCGAACAGGCCGCGCGGAATGCGCCAAACCAGCAGCGCGAGGCTGATGCAGCTCATCACGCCGACAATCCCGTACACCTCGCGCCAGCCGAAACGGCTCGCGATAAAAGTGACCATCGGAAGTCCGACTGCTGCCGCGAGAGTCCAGCCGAGAAAGACGTAAGCGACGCTGCTGCCGCGTTTCTCCGGCGGCACCAGCATGCCAACGACACCCGCAGCTTGAGGCGTATAGGGCGCTGCTGCGATGCACATCACGAGGCGGATGGTGAGCAGAACCGTGTAGTTGGGTGCGAAAGCCGAGGCGAGATTGCAAACGGCCACGACGGCGATCACCGAGATCAGCATGGTCCGCCTCTCGATGCGGCTGGTGAGCCATGACATTAGCGGCGAGCAGATGCAAAGCATCGCCGCACCGAATGTGATGAGCAGCCCTGCCTCGCGGATGGTGACGCCAAGCCCCGTGGACAATTCGCCGAGCATCGCCGTCGGCCCAAGCAGGCCGACGCCGGTGACGAAATTGCCGATCATGAGTGCGGTGGGTGCAAACGGGCGGGACACGCCGTGTGATAGCACGCAACGCATGCGCAAGCACCAGCACGACATGACAGCTTGATGCCAACACGCGCACATTGGCCTTATGCAAAAATGTGGGCCCTGGCGTTCAAACCCGTTCAGCGGATCTGGCGACTACGAGGCACAGGCGCCCACAACACCGCGCCTCACGCTTGTTGGTTGGATTGACCTGAATCCCGTGACACGGATTCGGCAACGCTGTTGCGAGGAATGCATGATCATCTGGGGTACCTACGTCACCAAGAAAATCATTCAGAAGGGCGAATTCTTCTGCCCCGGTTGCGCGGAACATCGCGGCTACAACCTGCGTCGCCCGAAGAAATGGGGGCACCTGTATTGGATCCCGCTAATCCCGATACAGGAGCTCGACCGCTATGTGGAATGCACCGCATGTGACAAGGCCTGGAATGAAGGCGTGCTCCTGCACGACCCGGTCCGTGATCAGCGCCAGCGCGACGACGATCTCGCGACCATGTTGGCACAGTTGATGTTGCTGATGTCAGGCGAAGGTGGACTCACGCCGACGCTCACTGACAAGATCATCGAGGCAACGGAAAGTTTGCTCGGCGTGGATGCCACGCCCCAATCGGTTGCTGCTGCGGTCATGACCGGCTCCGACCGCAACGCGATCCTTTCCAATAGTGCTCAGCAGGCCAATCACTTGAACGATCGTGGCAAGGAAACGACACTGCGAGCGGTGATTGCCATTGCGCCAAGCCGCCCGCTCGGTGAGCGCGAATGGATGCTGGCCGCGGATATCGGCAAGCATCTGGGCATGTCGCCGGCGCATGTGAGCGGTGTGCTGACGGAAATGGCCGCGGCCTAATTGGACCTCCCCGAAACCTGCACCACTTGTCATCCCCGCGAATGCGGGGATCCAGTAAACACTGCGACCTGAGGTTAAGCCCTGGCACCTACATCTACCGGATTGCCTGTGAGGCCGGCGATCTCAAAGAGATACAGTGATTGCCCGCCGAAGTCTGGTACGATCCTGCCTCTGCCATAGCGCGATTGGACTCTCGATCACGTGGCGGCTAAGGCGGCCCGATGATTCAAAGCAAAATCAAGCCACGCGTCTTCTTTGGCGCGTCCGCCGTGATCGCCACTTTGCTGTCGGTCACGATCATCATGCCAGGCGCCGCCGACAGCATTTTCAAGATCGCTCAGAGCTGGGTCATCGACACGTTCGGCTGGTTCTATGTCACGGCGGTGGCGATCTTTCTCGTCACCGTGCTGGTGCTGGGCTTTGGCCCGACCGGCAAGCTGCGCCTGGGACCGGACGATGCCGAACCGGAATTCCCCTATGTTTCCTGGCTCGCGATGCTGTTCGCGGCCGGCATGGGCATCGGCCTGATGTATTTTGCGGTTGCCGAGCCAGTCCAGCATTACATCTCGCCGCCGGAAGTGGAGAGCGGCACCATCCGCGCCGCACGCGAGGCGATGGCGATCACCTTCCATCACTACGGCGTGCATGCATGGGCGATCTACGCGATCGTCGGCCTCAGCCTCGGCTACTTCACCTATCGCAAGGGGCTGCCGCTGACCTTCCGCTCCGGCCTGTCACCCATTCTCGGCAAGCGCATCAACGGCCCGCTCGGCGATGCCATCGATATCTTTGCCGTCTGTGGCACCGTGTTCGGCGTAGCGACGTCGCTCGGCTTTGGCGTGTCGCAGATGACGGCAGGCCTCGCCTACAACTACGGGATCGCCGACTCGCCGGTCACGAAAATCGCCGTGATCGTCGTCGTCATGGGCGTTGCGACGCTTTCCGTGCTGAGCGGCGCCGATCGCGGCATCCGTCGCCTGTCCGAACTCAATCTCGTGCTGGCCGTGTTGCTGATGGTGTTCGTGCTGTGCAGCGGGCCGACGCTCTTCCTGCTACGCGCGCTGGTGCAGAATTTCGGCCTTTATCTCGATCATTTCGTCGAGCGTACCTTCAAGCTCTATGCCTATGAGCCGCGTGCCTGGATGGCCGATTGGACATTATTTTACTGGGCGTGGTGGATCGCATGGTCGCCCTTTGTCGGCATGTTCATCGCCCGCATCTCGCGCGGGCGCACCATTCGTGAATTCGTGGTCGGCGTATTGTTTGTGCCGACCGCCTTCACGTTTATCTGGATGACCGTGTTCGGCAATACCGCGATCTCGCTCGATCTCGGTATCGCCCATGGCGGGATCGCCGCGGCCGTGCAGGCTGACCTATCCACCGCGCTGTTCAAGTTTCTGGAATATCTGCCGGCTACGAGCTTCACCTCCGGATTGGCGATCCTGCTGGTGGGCGTGTTCTTCGTGACATCAGCCGATTCCGGCGCGCTGGTGATCGACACGCTGGCGTCCGGCGGCGAGGAAGATACGCCGCGCTGGCAACGGATCTACTGGTGCATCGTGCTCGGCGTCACCGCGACGCTGCTGCTGCTCGCCGGTGGCCTCGGCGCGCTGCAGGCTGCGACATTGCTCGCAGCCTTGCCCTTCTGCTTCATCATGCTGATGCTCGCTTATGGCCTCGTGCGGCAGACCAATGCCGATCTTGATGGCGAAACGATTTCCTCGGAAAGTCCCGCCATCAGCGAACGGCTCAAGCGGTTGTTCGTGCCGGCAAGCCGCGCCGAGATCGAGCGGCAGATTGCCAGCCATGGCGTGCCGGCACTGCAGTCGGTCTGCCAGACCATGCTCGACGAAGGATGGGCCGACAGCGCGGTAAAGATCGACAGCGAGGGCGCGTCGTTGACGGTCAGTTTCGGCATCGACCGCCTGTTCACCTATCGCCTGCTGCCGCGCTCGCGTCCGCTGGCGGCGTATACGGCGTGGGAGACGCCGGCCGCGCATCGCAGCCGGACCTGGATGCTGGCCGCCCGGACCGGCAGCGAGACCCGCCATCGGGACCTGACCGGCTTCTCGGAGCAGCAGATCGCCGGCGACGTGCTGACCCAGCTGGAACGCTCGCGCCCTGTGCGCGGCGCGGCGAGCCTGGGGCAAGATATGGTATTGTAAGGATGGCGCTTCGGCCGGGTCAAAACCTTGCCAGAGTGGTGTTGCAACCTGCGAATCGGCTGCTATACCGCTGTTCCCCGCTTACCTGCGCCCGTGTGCAGGAGTGAGCCACAGGAGAGAAGATATGACTGAGAATGAAGGCTCCGGATTCAAGTTCGGCCTCGCCAACCTCACCCCCGCCGACCAGAGCAGCGCTCATCTGAACCTCACCTTCCCGGATGGCGCCGTGCGCCAGTATCCGCGCGGGACGAGTGGTTTCGACATCGCCAAGGGCATCTCGCCCTCGCTCGCCAAGCGCACCGTCGCCATGGCGCTGGATGGCGTGGTCACCGACCTTAACGATCCCATCGAGCAGGATGCCAAGCTCGAACTGATCAATCGCGACGATCCGCGCGCGCTGGAGCTGATCCGGCATGATGCCGCGCATGTGCTCGCCGAAGCCGTGCAGACGCTGTGGCCATCGACGCAGGTGACCATCGGCCCGGTGATCGAGAACGGCTTCTATTACGACTTCTATCGCGAGGAGCCATTCACGCCGGAAGATTTTGCCGCCATCGAAAAGAAGATGCGCGAGCTGATCCAGCGCGACACGCCCTTCACCAAGCAGGTGTGGGACCGCGAGAAGACCAAGCAGGTATTCCGCGACAAGGGCGAGGCCTTCAAGGTCGAGCTGGTCGATGCAATTCCGGGCAACGAGCCGATCAAGATCTATTACCAGGGTGACTGGTTCGATCTCTGCCGCGGCCCGCATATGACGTCCACAGGCAAGATCGGCAATGCCTTCAAGCTGATGAAGGTGGCCGGCGCCTACTGGCGCGGCGACAGCAACAACCAGATGCTGACGCGCATCTACGGCACGGCCTTCGCCAAGCAGGAAGACCTCGACGCCTATCTCAAGCAGATCGAGGAAGCGGAGAAGCGCGACCATCGCAAGCTCGGCCGCGAACTCGACCTGTTCCACTTCCAGGAAGAAGGCCCGGGCGTCGTGTTCTGGCATCCGAAAGGCTGGACGATCTTCCAGGCGCTGATCGCCTATATGCGCCGTCGTCTCGACGGCGACTATCAGGAGGTCAACGCCCCGCAGATCCTCGACAAGGGCCTGTGGGAAACCTCGGGCCACTGGGGCTGGTACCGCGAAAACATGTTCGCGGCGCAGTCCGCTGGCGACGAGGCCGAGGACAAGCGCTGGTTCGCGCTGAAGCCGATGAACTGCCCTGGCCATGTGCAGATTTTCAAGCATGGCTTGAAGAGCTATCGCGACCTGCCGCTGCGTCTCGCCGAATTCGGCGTTGTGCATCGCTACGAAGCCTCGGGCGCGATGCACGGATTGATGCGCGTGCGCGGCTTCACCCAGGACGACGCCCATGTGTTCTGCACCGAGCAACAGCTGGCCGATGAGTGCCTCAAGATCAACGACCTGATCCTGTCGACCTATACGGACTTCGACTTCGGCGACATCGTCGTAAAACTCTCCACCCGACCGGAGAAGCGCGTTGGCACCGACGAGATGTGGGATCACGCCGAGCGCGTCATGGCCACCGTGCTGTCGGCCATCGAGGCGCAGTCGGGCGGCCGCATCAAGACCGAGATCTCGCCGGGCGAAGGCGCGTTCTACGGGCCGAAGTTCGAATATGTGCTGCGCGATGCCATCGGCCGCGACTGGCAGTGCGGCACCACGCAGGTCGACTTCAACCTGCCGGAGCGTTTCGGTGCGTTCTACATCGATGCCGACGGATCGAAGAAGGCGCCGGTGATGGTGCATCGCGCGATCTGCGGTTCGATGGAGCGCTTCATCGGTATCCTGATCGAGCACTATGCCGGCAACTTCCCGCTCTGGCTGTCGCCGACGCAGGTGGTGGTCACGACCATCACGTCGGAAGGTGATGAATATGCCAAGGTGGTTGCCGCTGCGGCCCGCAAGGCTGGTCTCCGCGTCGAGATCGACCTGCGCAACGAGAAGATCAACTACAAGGTCCGCGAGCATTCGCTGGCCAAGATCCCTGCGCTTCTCGTGGTCGGCAAGAAGGAAGCCGAGAGCCACTCGGTTTCGGTCCGTCGTCTCGGCAGTGAGGGCCAGAAGGTGATGTCCACCGACGAGGCCATCGCCGCACTGGTGGACGAAGCGACGCCGCCGGACGTGAAGCGTGCGAAAGCGAGCTGAGCCATGAGCGACAATGACGAGATCGAGATCGAAGCCTATCCGCTTCGATCCTATCAGTTGATCCCGGACCCCAACCGGCCGGATGTGGTGGCGCTCGCCCTCGAGACCGAGCAAGGCCATAGCCTTTATCTGGCATCGCGGGCCGTATTGGAGGATCTCGGTCGGGATCTTCTGGACCGCGCCTCCAAGATGCCGGAGCACAAGACGGCCGGTTAGCGATCTGGCTGACGATCACAATCCGTCTAAATGGGGAAGGCCCGCCTCAACGCGGGCCTTTTCGCATGGTAAGCGGTCAATCCAATCCTGCACGTCCTCATTTGCGAGACATTGCCCGTGACCGACACCATCGAATTTCTGAAGACCCGCCGCTCCGTCAAGCCGCGCGAGATGTCGGGCAAGGGCCCCTCTTCCGCCGAGCTCGACACCATTCTCACCATCGGCGCACGGGTGCCGGATCACGGCAAGCTGGCCCCGTGGCGCTTCATCGTGTTCGAAGGCGACGCCCGCAAGCGCGCCGGCAATGTGATCGCCACCGTCTTTGCCCGCAAGAACCCGGATGCGCCGCATGAAACCGTCGAGGCGGAGAAGCAGCGCCTCACCGAAGCGCCACTGGTGATCGCTGTGGTGTCCTCGCTCAAGCAGCACCCGAAGGTGCCGGCCTGGGAGCAGGAATTGTCGGCGGGCGCGAGCTGCATGAACATTGTCGCTGCCGCGACTGCACTCGGCTACGGCGCCAATTGGCTCACCGGATGGTACGCCTTCGATCGCGACGTGCTGACGGACCTGGGTCTGACGGCCGACGAGAAGCTCGCCGGCTTCATCCATATCGGCGGCAAGCCGGACCGGGTGATCGAGGATCGCCCACGACCGGAGCTGAAGGATCTCGTGACGCGGTTCTGAAATGCTGTGCTGTAGGGCGGATTCCGCTTCGCTAATCCGCCCTATGGCTAAATTGTCTCACGCTGCCTGCGTGGCGCAGCAGCCGAATTTCTGCAGCAACTGATCCAGTTCGCCGGCCGGCTTCGCGGCACTGAACAGATAGCCCTGCACTTCGTTGCACCCCTCGGCGCGCAGTTGTTCGAGCTGCGCCATCGTCTCGACGCCTTCTGCCGTCGTGGTGATGTTCAGGCTGCGACCGAGCCCCGAAATCGCGCGCACGATCGCCATGCAATCCGGGCGCTCGACCAGATCCTTCACGAAGGAGCGATCGATCTTGATCTTGTCGAACGGGAAGCTTCTGAGATAGCTCAGCGATGAATAACCGGTGCCGAAATCATCCATCGAGATACGGACGCCGAGTGCGCGCAACTGGTGCAGCGTGGCGATATTCGCTTCGGTCTCGGCGAGGAACACGCTTTCGGTGATCTCCAGCTCGAGCCGACGCGGCGACAGGCCGGAATAGGCCAGCGCGGCGACAACGACCTGCACGAGATTGCGGCTGCGGAATTGCACCGGTGAAAGATTGACGGCGACCTTTACATCGTCCGGCCACTTCGCAGCCTCCGCGCAGGCGCTGCGCAGCACCCACTCGCCAAGCGCCACGATCAGGCCGATATCCTCGGCGACGGGGATAAAATCGGCCGGCGAGATCATGCCCTTGTCGGGATGCTTCCAGCGCAGCAGCGCCTCGAAGCCGACGATGCGATCGGCGGCGATGTCAACCAGCGGCTGATAGTGTAGCTCGAACTCGCCGTCGACATAGGCGCTCCGCAAATCGAGCTCCATGTCGCGGCGCTTCTGCGCCTGACGGTCCATTTCGCGTTCGAAGAAATGATGCACGCCACCGCCTTCGGCCTTGGCGCGATAGAGCGCCATATCGGCATTACGCATGAGTTCTTCACTCGTCGTGCCATCGCCGGGTGAGATTGCAATGCCGATGCTGGCGCCGATCACCACTTCGAGATCGTCGCCCATCTCATAAGGTGCGCTGATAACCTCAATCAGACGCGCAGCAAATTCATTGACCTCGTTCAGCGTCACGTCTGATGTCAGCACGACGGCGAATTCGTCGCCGCCGAGCCGGGCAACAAGGTTATTCCCACGAACCTCACCGCGCATGCGCTCGGCCACCTGCTTGAGCAGGCGGTCACCCGTAGGATGACCGAAGCTGTCATTCACATTCTTGAACAGGTCGAGATCGATACACAGCACCGCGACGTGGCGCTCGGGATCGTTGTGATCCAGCGCCTGAGCGAGACGCTCCTGATAGAAGACGCGGTTCGGCAAATCGGTGAGCGCATCATGATGCGCCATATGCGCGACACGGGCTTCGGCCTTGCGACGCTCGGTGATGTCGACGACGGCGACCAGGAATCCCTCACGGCCGTCGAATGCCACGCGGCGCCCATAAGTCAGCACCTGGATCTCGCTGCCGTCAGCCTTGATATGCCGCCAATTGCGCTCGGACTGATAGCTGTCGTCGAGCTGCGTGATGGCGCGCGTATGCGCGTCCCACTCGTCACGCGGCCAGATTTCCTTCAGCTCCATGCGCAGAAACGCATCGCGCTCATAACCGTAATGCGCCACCGCAGCATCGTTGACGCTGATGAAGCGCATAGTCTCGGCCTCGAACACCCACATGGGCATCGGATTGCCGTCGAACAGCAAGCGGAACGAAGCATCGCGGCGCTTGATTTCTGTGACATCAGACACGGTCAGCGACACCAGATCGCCGAACGCGGTTGCCGTCAGACGCAGATTGCGATCGTCACTGTCGATCTCGAGCTGGCCGCTGGCTTCCAAGCCGCTGGCCTTCTTCGCAATCATTGACAGCAGCCAGCGTGTCACCTCCGGCAGACACAGTGCGTGTCCGCCTTCGCTCAGCCTGCGCCACTGCAGATCGGGGAGCGCGACCCGGAGGAGACGCGCTGCGCCCTGATTGTGATGCACGATCTGGAAATCAAAGGCCTGGTTTTCCGAATTGCGGATGGCCGCCAGCGAGACAATGCCCTCGTCCGTGGAGGAGAAGATCGCATCCACCAGATTGTAGCGCGGCCCCTGCTCGTTGATATAGGCGCCCACAAGCTTGACGCCCCAGCGCGATGCGGTTGGCAGCGCCAGAATGTCATAGGTCTGCACCAGACCGTCGCGCACGCAATGCGCAACGGCGAGATGCGGCCGTCCCGTCTGCAGCGCGCAGTTGGCGGCCTCGGCCAGCGCCCGCGCGCAATCCGGCGGAACCACCTCGAGCGGAATGTCCCAACGTTCGTCGCCGAGCCATTGCTGGACGTAGCGCCCGCTGCGCGACACCTCATAGCTGTCGCCCTGGGATTTCAGCAGCACGATGTGATCAGCCATACGGCCGAGGCTGCCGAGCATCACCTCTTCATAGCCGGGCAGCACCTGCCCCGGCCGCACGGCCGCCTGCCATTTGCGTTGAAGCGCCGGGATGTCGTCGAACACTTTGATGTCCGCAGTGGCGGAGAGCTTCTTGGCCGCGATCACGACGCATCCTTGCGAAAACTTGTACCTGTCTTCGCTATTCAGGCTTCGCCGATTAATGCCGTGTAAATGTTTTCAGGTCGCAGGCCGCTATGTCGTCACCCCACGGCGCAAAGTCGCGCGATGGTTAGTTCGCGATTCACAACAATGACATGGGGGTGACAATTCGCCTGCATTTTAAGCGAATGCACGCGCTCAGCGCGCCACGACCTCGATCTCGCCATCGACGCCATTGACGACGTTGAATGGCTTCTCGAACACCTTGCCTTCGTTCTTGGCGATGGCGCGATACTCGCCTTCGGCTAGCGTCACTTTCGGGAAAGCACCGATGGATTCCTTGATGACATCGCCGGCCGGCGTGATCACGGACCATGCCGTATTGGCCAGCGCCTCGCCGCCCTTGTCACCGACCAGTTTCATGGTGATGACAGCGGCGCGATGGGTGACGGTGACGTCGGTGAGCTTGCTCGCCTGCACGCGGATATCTGAACGCACCACCGAATTGGCGTCGCCATAATTCGAGATGATGTAGTAGGTGCCTTCCTGCAGCATCACCACATCGCCGGCGGCGACACTCGGCAGCAGCGGCGTGCGCTCGCCGCCGTCGAACTGGCTGCCTTTATAGATGCCGAACGAAATCTGGTTCGGCGGGATCTTGCTGGAGCCGACGCGGCCCTCGATGCGCAAACCGCCGGCCGGAAGCAGGAACGCCTCGCGATCGACGTCGGACTTGATGGTCACGGGCCTGACGGCGCTGACGAGACCGAGCGCCACATGGACCACATAGCTTCCAGGCGGCAGCGGGATATTCGGCGTGGCCGTCCGGTCCTCGCGCAGCAGCTTGAAAGCGCCGGTTTCGTCCGGACGGTCGGAATAGACCCGCCACACCAGCCCGCCATTGATGGCCGGCAAATCCTTGCCATAACGCGCGCTCAGGGCCAGCGCGCCCTGTGCTGGCGCGGCGGGGCTGGCCTGGACCTGGGGAGGTGCCTGCAGCGGCACATTGGCCACGGGCGGCTGCAGCAGCGGCGCAGGTAATGCCGGCGCGGCGGCCGGCCCCGACGGCGGCGCCAGACTGATGGCGGGACCAGACGGGATGTCGGGGATATTGGCGGGGGGAACCGGCGCCGGGCGGTCGCTGAAAAACTGGGCGAAGGCGGGTTGGGGCACCAGCGCCGCGTGCGTCAGCACGAGCGCCAGCACCAAAGCCAGCCGCCCGCCCCGGCCGGATGTTTGCAAATCAGGACCCCACGTCTTCATCGCAATGCTTTTCAACGAAAACACGGCAAATTCAAGCCTTGACCACGATACCGCGACGTTCCGCAGGGGGCCGCCCACAGCCTCGTGACAGCCTTGGCGTGAATAGTCGTCGAGACGTCGATATGCAGTCATATTCGACGCCTAAGTGTCGGATACATCGCGTAAATGATGAATAATCGATCGTCTGGCATGATGGCTGTCCCGCGCGTATTATGTCTGGAAGCGTTAGGAGCTTTCGTTTGCTGGAGTTATTGATGGGGCGCAGCCAGAACGGCGCGAATGGCCGCGACAAACCTGGCCTTGGTAGTGTCCGCCGTCCCGTGGTCGGCCTCGCGCTTGGCGGCGGTGCGGCCCGTGGATTCGCCCATATCGGCGTCATCCGCACGCTTCTGGCCAATGGCATCGTCCCCAATGTCGTGGTCGGCACCTCCATCGGTGCCGTGGTCGGCGGCTGCTATGCCACCGGCCATCTCGACACGTTCGAGGAATGGGCGCGCGGGCTACAGCCACGCAACATCTTCGGTTACCTCGATATTCGCCTCAACGGATCCGGCCTGATCGGCGGCAACAAGCTCGCCGCCCAGCTCGAGGCCTCGATTGGCAATCAGTTGATCGAGGACCTGCCGGTCAAGTTCGCCACCGTCGCGACCGAAGTTCGCACTGGTCACGAAATCTGGCTGACCCATGGCCGCGTCGTGGAAGCCATGCGGGCGTCCTATGCCCTGCCCGGTATCTTCTCCCCCATCCTGGTCGGCGACCGCTGGCTGGTGGATGGCGCGCTGGTCAATCCGGTTCCCGTTTCGGCCGCGCGTGCGCTGGGCGCCGAGATCGTCATCGCGGTCAATCTCAGCAATGACGTGTTCGGGCATTCGATCACCATTTTCGACCATGGCAGCGGCCCGGAGCCGGCCGAGCCCGCTGTCGAACCGGAAGAGCCGGCCAAGCCGAAGCGCGGCTTCACCAGTTTCTTCTCGGCCGAGCGCACGGTGAAGCGCGAGTTCTTCGGCAGCAGCGAGCGGCCTGGCATCTCCACCGTCATGATCGATGCCTTCAACATCATGCAGGACCGCATCACCCGCGCCCGCCTTGCCGGCGATCCGCCCGACATGCATATCGCGCCGCGCGTCGGTCAGTTCGGCTTGTTCGATTTTCATCGCGCCGACGACATGATCAAGCATGGCTCGCGCGCCACCGAACGTGCCATCGAAGGCATCCAGGAAGCCATCGAAATGCTGGTGCCCGAGGCTGCGCGATCACCTGCTCCCGCCGTGACTCAGAAGAAGCCGGCTGCTTCGTCGGATTAGCAGACTGTGCATCATGCTCCTCGCGACGCGCTCCTGCGTCGTTGTCGTGAGCAACGCCTCGGATGGATTCGCTGCAATCGCGCTTTCCCGGCACGTTTAGAATCTCACTAGCCCGCATCAAAGTGAGGCGACCAATCTGGTCCCGCGCAAGTCTCGATACTTTGTTGAGCGCATCGTCCTCACTGCGATTTCAGCAGAATCTCCGCAGCAGTCGCGTGAAAAATGCATTCGTGCCGCAGATCACTGCACGCCTGAATTGTTGATGCAGCTCAATGCTTATCGACATTTAGATATGACGGCTCTTCCGAAACGCTGTAGCTCGCGACCTATCAAATTGGGCAGCAATGTGATCCACAGGGCGCGGGGGGGAAACTGTGCGCGTTGCATGCAGTCGATAACAAACAGTCGATCGCGTGTTTCTTGGAAACGTTACAGTTTTGGAGCTGAATTCGTGAAAGACGTAAATGTTGGCTGGGGGAGCAAAGCATTGCTCGCCTTGCTTGGGCTGTTGTTCGTCGCCTCTGGCATTGCATTCATCTGGGGCGGTGGCGTCCTCATCTCGCGTGGCGGTAGCTACTATTACCTGATCGCCGGCCTCGCACTCGCAGGCGTTGGCATCGGCGTCGCCTTGGGCAAAACGTTCACGCTGCCGCTTTACGCCGTGTTGTTCGTGGCGACTGCCGTCTGGGCCGTTTGGGAATCCGGCTTCGAATTCTGGCCGCTATTCGCGCGCCTCTTCATCTTCCTTGCCGCAGCTTTCGTCCTCGCGCTTGTGAATCCGTTGTTGCGCGCACGTGCAGGCCTGCCGCGCGCCACCGGCAAGAGCATGGCGGTTGCCGCCGTATTCCTGGTGGCGATGGTCGCAGCCCTCGGCGGCATGTTCGTCGATCGCACCGAGACTTTCGCCGCCGTCGATACGGGCAAGGTCAAGGTCACGCCGGAGACCGAGCAGAAGAACTGGGACAACTGGGGCAACAATCCCGGCGGCGAGCGTTTCGCTGCGCTGGACCAGATCAACCGCAGCAACGTCAACAAGCTGAAGGTCGCGTGGACATTCCAGACCGGCGACATCGCCGACAATGACGAGTCCGGCCTCGGCTCGGAAGACCAGCAGACCCCGATGCAGGTCGGCAGCACGGTCTATCTCTGCACGCCGCATAACAACGTCATCGCGCTCGATGCCGACACCGGCAAGGAGAAATGGCGCCAGGTCATCAATGCCCGGCACACGCGCTGGATGCGCTGCCGCGGCCTCGCTTATATCGACCTCAGCGGCCAGCAGGCCAATCGCGGCCAGTCCGCAAACCTGACACAGGCGACCGATGCATCCGGCACCGCCTGCACCCGTCGCCTCTACACCAACTCGGTCACCGGGCAGCTGATCGCTCTCGATGCCGATACGGGCAAGTTCTGCGAGGGCTTCGGCGATAATGGCCGCGTCGATCTGCTGGCCGGCCTCGGCAAGACTCCTCCGGGCGTCTACAAGGTCACCTCGGCTCCGACCCTCGCGGGCGATGTGATCGTCCTCGGCGGCTTCGTCGCCGACAACCTTGCGGTCGATGTGCCCTCGGGTGTCATCCGCGCCTACGACGTCGTCACCGGCAAGCAGCGCTGGGCCTGGGACGCCGGCAATCCCGCGATCAAGGGCCCATCCACGACAGAGCTGGCCTACACCCGCGGCTCGCCGAATTCGTGGGCCCCGATGTCCTACGACCCGAAGCTCAATCTGGTCTTCATCCCGATGGGCAATGCGTCGCCTGACTTGTGGGGCGGCAACCGCACGCCGGAAGCCGAGAAGTATGCTTCTTCCGTCGTCGCGCTCGACGGTTCGACCGGCGACGTGCGCTGGACGTTCCAGACCGTGCATCACGACCTCTGGGACTTCGACGTCCCGATGCAGCCGACGGCAACGGACTTCCCGAATGCCGATGGCAGCAAGACGCCGGCGATCGTCGTCGGCACGAAGCACGGCCAGATCTTCGTTCTGGACCGCGCAACGGGCAAGCCGCTGACCAAGGTCGAGGAAGTGCCGATCCCGGCGGGCAACCTGAAGGGTGAGCGCTATTCACCCACGCAGCCGCTGTCCACCGGCATGCCGGAGATCGGCCGTAGCACGCTGACCGAAGCCGACATGTGGGGCGTCACGCCGTTCGACCAGCTGCTCTGCCGCATCGAGTTCAAGGGCTATCGGCATATCGGCCTGTTCGACCCGCCGACGGCGGATCAGTGGCAGCTGCAGTATCCGGGTTCGCTCGGCGGCCTGAACTGGGGCAGCATCTCGGTCGATCCGGTCAGCAACCTGCTGTTCCTGAACGACATGCGCCTCGGCCTCTGGCAGAAGGCGTTCGAACGCAAGGAAGGCGAGAAGATCCTGCCGGGCGCCGTGCCGATGACGGGCGCGCCGTACTGGATCTTCAAGGATCGCTTCCTCTCGGCGCTTCGCGTGCCCTGCCAGAAGCCGCCTTTCGGCACCATGACGGCGGTCGACCTGAAGACGCAGAAGATCGTCTGGCAGAAGCCGATGGGCACCGTGCAGGACACCGGCCCCGTGCGCCTGAAGATGGGCCTGCCGATTCCGATCGGCATGCCGACGATCGGCGGTTCGATGGCCACTCAGGGCGGTCTGGTCTTCTTCGCCGCCACCCTCGACTACTATCTGCGCGCCATCGACAGCGCGACCGGCAAGGAGCTCTGGAAGGGCCGCCTGCCCGTCGGCAGCCAGGCGACGCCGATCACCTACAAGTCACCGGCGACGGGCAAGCAGTATGTGCTCATCACCGCCGGTGGCGCGCGCCAGTCGCTCGACCGTGGTGACCACGTGGTCGCTTACACGCTGGGCGACTAAGCAATAGCGGCACAACGACGGAAAGGCCGGGCATCATGCCCGGCCTTTTTCGTTGCATGTTGAAATTCAAGCGGTGCCGATATATTCGCGCAGCGCTTCCTGTTCGTGCTCATATTCGCTGACGCGCGACTTCACGACGTCACCGATCGAGATCAGGCCGACCACGCGGCCATCGTCAAGCACGGGCACGTGGCGGAACTTGCCATTCGTCATGCGCTCCATGATCCAGCCCACGGTATCGGTCGGCGAACAGGTCACGACCTTGCGCGTCATCACAGCGCCGACATCTTCATCCAGCGCGCCGGCACCGCGCTCAGCGATCACGCGCACGATATCGCGCTCCGAGATGATGCCGTCGATCTGCTGCTTGGTCATGACCAGCACCACACCGATTTTCCGCTCGGCTAACAGCTTGACCACCGAAGACACTTTGTCACTCGGCGCGACACTGACGATGTGATGGCCCTTACCATCGAGAATTGCACTAACCAGCATTTGTCGCCTCCTCACTGACCAAGCCCCTGAAAGAAGCGCGGTCTTTCGTTCTTGTTGTGAACAAGCGGATCCGGAGGCGTAGCTCGATGGTCTTGAGGTAGGGGTGATCGAGCCAAACCACCGCTCACGCAGAACGGATTCGGCCTCGAGAGCCGAACCTGCCGGCGTGAGTCACCTGTCTTATTTGTAATGATGGGGGAAGTGCAGTGCACCCGCAAGGTGCGAGCGCGCGGTCAATGCAAGTCCGGCATGTCCGCAGGAGATGGCTCGGTATCCCGTCGCGTCCCGCGCGGAATCGGATCAAAGAGCGAGAACAGCAGCAAACCCGCAACAAAGCCGCCGATATGCGCCTGCCATGCCACCGTTGCGCCTTCGCTGCCAACAGCAATCGAACCGACGCCGAAAATGATGTTCACGCCAAACCAAACAGCGAGGAAGCCGATGACCCGTGGGTCACGCAACGCGCGGAACAGCGGCAGAGCGGGAACTCGCGCGGACTGATCGGCATCGCCACGGTTGAAAGACAAGAAACTGCCGCGCACGAAGGCAAAACGGATCGCCGCCGCCATGGCACCGGACACCGAAGCCGATGCACCAATCATCGGTGCGAGTTCATGCTCATGAGTGGCGAGATGCGCGGCTGCGCCACCGATCGCCGTGACTGCCATGAAAAGGAAGAAGCGGACCGCACCGAAGCGCCGTGCCAGCGCACTGCCGAAAGGCAACAGCCACAATATGTTGAAGCCGATGTGGCTGAGATTGGCGTGCAGCAGCGAATAGGTGACGAAGGTCCAGATATCCGCGCCAATCCCGCCTGGGAATGGCATCGACAGCAGTGTCTGGTCGTAACGTTTGGGGATGAACCCGAACAGCTCGATGGTCCAGTATTCCAGATCCACGGGCAGCAGCACGCGGATCACATGAATGACCGCCAGCAGCCCGACATAGGCGGTCAGCGCGCCCGGCAGGGTCAGGAGCGGTTCGCGTGGGGGATTTTCAGAAGGATCCAAGGCGGCACGGTCTGTAACGGCTCTGGCGAGCGATGCTCCAGATAGGCGGTATTGGTGCCGCGATGCAAGATAGCAGCGGTCCCACAGCCACTGCCCGCGAGCAATGCTTCCGACGCACGCGGGCTCCGCAAACTTGGCTATGTTGCATCGCAACAAATTAGGTCAGCATCACTTACCAATCACTCCCTGCGTGTGGAGGACGACATTCCTTCTTTCCGCCGATCCGTTCTGGCTGCCCTGATGCCGCTCGATGCCGGGCTGTTGCAGTTCACGGCAGCCCTGCGCACCAGTCTCGCTACCGTGGCCAGCGCGCTGCTGATCGTGCCATTGCTGCTGCATTTCGGACTGCCCCTGATCGAGGCTTCGCCGGCGATCCTGTTCGTGATGCTGTGCATGCTGTTCACGCGCGATGCCACGCTGGCGAAACGCCAGGGCACCGTGGTGATGGCTTTTATCGCCGGCATCGCGCTGTTCGTGATCGCCAGTGCGCTGGCCCACTGGCGGCTGCTCGACGTCGCCGGCTTGCTGGTGCTGCTGGCGGTGGCGACGCTGCTGCAGACGCGTGGACCGCGCGTGGTTGCGATCGGACTCGCGGCGTTGATCGGCTACTATCTCGGCGTGTTTCTGCACCCGCCGCTGCCGAACCAGGGCGTGATCGTCGCGCTCACGATCCCTGCCCTCGCCATCTGCCTCGCAGTGCTGCGCCTGTTTCCCGACAATCCATCCGACGTGGCGCAGCTGATGCTCGCCAGCATCGCCGCACAGGCCGATCGCGTCATACGTGAGGCGCGGCAGGCAAAACCGAATCCGCACCGGATCGAACGGCATCTGCTGCAACTCAACCGCGCCGTCATGGCAGCACAGAGCCAGCTGGCTCTTGGCAATCTGGAAGGTCATGACAGTGCGATTGCGGCGCTGACCGCACTTGAGATCGCCGTCACGCATGCCGTGCTGCAGACTGAGGACGATGCTCGCTGGCGCTCCGCGCTGGCTGCGCTGGCCCATGCGGCAGCAACGCTGCAGCGCCAGCAGAGCACCGTGACCGCGGTCGAAGTCCACCCTGCGGCACCGGCACCGCTGGCCTGGCGACCGGCCTTGCGCGCTGGTTGCGCCGCGGTGATGGCGGCCGTGGTGGGCTATCCGCTATCGCCGGAGCACTGGTATTGGGCAATCATCAGCGTGTTCGTGATCTCGCTCGGCACGACTTCGGTCGGTGATACCTTGCAGAAAGGCACGCTGCGGATCATCGGCACCGCCTGCGGCGCACTTGCGGGGCTATGCGTCGCGGCTTTCGTGCCCGCGCATCCAGCGCTGGTGCTGGTCGGCATGACGATCTGCCTGATCGGCTGGAGCTATTATGTGCTGTATAATTACGCCGTCGGCATCTTCTTCCTGACGCTGCTGATCGGTCTCGTCTATGGCGTGCTCGGTGACGACTTGCCGTCAATCGTTGGCCTGCGCCTCGTGGAAACCGCGATCGGCGCTGCGGCGACCTTCATCACTGCGTTGTGGATCGTGCCGCTGCCGACCTCGCATCACGTCCGTGCCCGCGCTTTGACATTGATGGCGCGGCTGCTGGACGTCATCGACACCAGCCGCGACGCGCTGTGCGGCAAGACGGCGACGCCGCTCCTGGCGATGCGCCGTGCCGACCTCGCGATGCAGGAATTGCGCGTCGCCTTGTTGCCGATGCTGGCAGCACGGCAGGTGTCGTTGATCCCGCGCACGGATGCGTTGCCGGATCTCGTCGCCTGCGTGCACTGGGTCCGCGTTCTCGCCGTCAGCGCTGCGGCACATCCGCAGCTCGATCCCGCGGAACGCGATCTGCTGCAAGATCGCCTGATCCGGCTGCGCGACCATGTCAGCGCCTTCGGCAATAGCGACGCGGCCCTGCCGGCCGCCGAAGCCTCGGCTGCGAACATCGCTCACAGCGCCCCCGGCCGCCTCATCGCCGACGCAGCCGACCGTATCGAAGCCGTGCTGCGCAAACTGATCGCCCGCCTCGGCGCTACGCCGCGCGAATTCACCGCTTCATTGATACGATGATGCCGCGCGACGCATGCGATACTGTCACACCTAGCGCCGCACGATCTCGCCGGTGACCGGATCGAGCCGGATCTCGATTTCGGCACCGTTACGGTCGAAGCCTTCGACCTCCCAGCAACCTTTGTCGCGTTTGGCCTTCTTGACGGTGTAACCAAGCGCCTGAGCCTTTTCGATCGCCTTGTCGATCGACAGGCCCTGCCCGTTGGCTGCGGATTTGCAAGCGACGTCATCGGCATGCGCGATCGATGTGGCGAGACCAAGCGATGCGACGATCAAGGCGACGGGTGCGTATTTCATGAGGTCATCCTTTGCATGTGGTGGGGCGGCCTTGGTGTCACAGGGTGCCCACCAGCTTCCTGACACCGTCTGTCAGGAAGCCGTCAGCGAGACATCGGTAGATTCGGGACATGTTCAATCCACGGAGATGTCCCATGTTGCCCGCCATGTTCCTGCTTGTCGTCACCCTGCCCCTGATGGCTGCGGTGGAATTGCCATTCGACACTTTCGTGATCGTGATGATTTTGGTCTGTGCCGTCGCCGGCTTGACGGCACCGGCAGGTGGAGGCCACGTTGAGGCCAAGCGGCGCCGGCCGATGGACGCCCCCATCGACCCTGCCAGCGAGACTGATGACAAACCACTCACGAAGCCGGCAACGCGCATGCGCGAATCCGCGCTGGTTGGATAAGCGACGAGACGCCATGCCCCGGAGCACGCGATGACCATGCGCGCCAGCATCATCACCCGCAACGCGTTGCTGATTGGCAGCGTGCTCGCCGCGCTGATCGCCAGCAGCGGCAATACGCATGTGGCTGTTGCAAAAGACGACAAATCCAACTGCAAGAAGGAGCAGGACTGCGCCTTGCAGGCGCTGAAAAGCGGCGAGATTCGCCCGCTAACCGACGTGCTGGCAGTCGCTCGCGAGAAGCTGCCCGGCGAGGTCATCAAGGTCGAGCTCGATCGCGACGATGGTGTGTGGGTCTATGAGATCAAGGTGCTCACCGAATCCGGCAAGCGCCGCGAGATCGAGATCAATGCGCAGACCCTTGCTGTCATCAAGATCGACTGACCCATGCGCATTTTGGTCGTAGAGGACGAACCGCGCATCGCCGCAGATATCCGCCGCGGACTGGAAGCTGCAAATTATGCAGTTGAAACCGTCGCCGATGGCAAAGAGGCTTGGTTCAAGGGCGAGACCGAAGACTACGATGCTATCGTGCTTGATCTCGGATTGCCCAAGCTCGACGGGCTCTCGGTGCTGCGCCGACTGCGCGAGGCCGGCATTGCAACGCCGGTGCTGGTGCTCACCGCGCGCGACGGCTGGCGCGACAAGGTGGAAGGCATCGATGCCGGTGCCGACGACTATCTGGCGAAACCATTCCAGATGGAGGAGCTGCTGGCACGTTTGCGGGCGATCACCCGCCGCGCTGCGGGTCAGGCGTCCGCGCTGATCAAGGCCGGCCCGCTCGAGCTCGACACGCGGTCGCAGACTGCGACCATTGATGGCCGCGCGCTCGCACTCACCGCCATGGAATATCGCCTGCTGGCCTATCTGCTGCTGCATCGCGGGCGCACCATGTCGCAGGGCGAATTGCTTGAGCACATTCATGCTGGCGATACCGACCGCGATATCAACGCGATCGAAGCCATTGTCGCACGGCTGCGCAAAAAGCTTGGCTTTCCGCTGATCGAGACCCATCGCGGTCGCGGCTATTGCATTCCGGCGGAGCCATCGTGAATACGCGCTCGCTGTTATTCCGACTGAGTTGCGCGGCTGCACTGGCGATCGCAATCGCGTTGAGCCTTGCCGCATTCGGGCTTCGAAGCATCTTCAACCAGGAGATTGAACGCCGCGCCGCATCCGAACTCGGTCAGATCGTCGTGGCGCTTGCGGGTCAGGTGAAGATCGACGCGAACGGGACGCCTTCGCTGGAAGCGCCGATGTCCGATCCGCGCTTCGAGAAACCTTATGGCGGCCTCTACTGGCAGATCAGCAATGGCGACAACCGCGCGCGCTCGCGCTCGCTCTGGGACTATTCGCTCACTGTCCCCGCCGCGCAGCATGGCGACACCCGCTGGACCACCGATCTCGCCGGCCCCGATCATGCGAAGCTGCTCGCTGTCGTGCAGACCATCGCGGTGGCATCGCCGTCGGGCTCCGATGTGCGTCTGCAACTCGTCGCGGCGCTGGACAGGACCGACCTCGCCAAATCTCAACAGTACCTGTTCAGATTGCTGTTGCTGTCGCTGAGCGCCCTCGGCCTCATCCTCATTGTCGCGATGTCGATCTTCATCCGCCTCGCTCTGCGTCCTTTCGACGAATTGGGGCGCGGGCTGCGGCGCATCCATGCGGGCAGCAGCCGCTCACTCGACGGCCGCTTTCCGAACGAGGTTCAGCCGGTGGTGAACGATCTCAACCGGCTGATTGCGTTCCAGGATGCAGCGCTGGAGCGCGCGAAAACGCATGCTGCGGATCTCGCGCATGGTCTGAAAACACCGCTGGCAGTTCTTGGCGCAGTAGCGCGACAGGCACGCCATGATGACAGCCACGAACTGGCCGACCCTATCGACGAACAAATCTTGCTGATGGGCAAACAGGTAGACCGCGTGCTCGCACGCGCGCGCGCCGGTGTCTCGGCCGCCCTGAGCCGCGGCGCTATTCCGGTCGCGCCCGTGGCCGACAAGATCGTTCGCGCGCTGCGTCGCCTGCCCGATGATCGGGGCCTGCAATGGGACTGCGATGTCGCTGGAGACGTCAGTTTCCCCGGCGATGAAGGCGACCTCACCGAGATCCTCGCCAACCTCCTCGACAATGCCCGCAAATGGGCGGCGACACGCGTGAGGCTCACCGTGATGCAGACCGGTGATCATACCTTGCTGCGCGTCGAGGATGATGGGCCCGGCTTGCAGACAGAGCAGATGCAGACGATCGGGCGCGGACAACGCTGGGACGAGACATTGCCCGGCACCGGCTTCGGTCTCGCCATCACCCGCGATCTCGCCGAAGCCTATCGGGGGCGGATCGAACTGGAGCGCTCGGCGCTCGGCGGGCTTAGCGTCGCGGTGATTGTGCCGCGGCCGGCCTGACAACGATCAGGCAAAGAAAAAGGGAGAGCCTCTGAGAAAGGCTCTCCCTGGTCTGATCGATCTTCTCGCGCCGGGCGACATGTATCGACCGCAAGGCCGACATCCCCACCCCTCCCCGCGCGGTGACCGTCTTGTTTGACGACAACCCTGTGTATCGAAGCGCGCGAAACGAACCGCTGGAGACAGCTCGCCCCGCTCTGGAGTGCAGGCAGAATACTAGTTGTCCCCCGAACCGCAAGAATATGGTGAAGATAACGTTAACGCGGAAAAGCCAAAGCGACTCAGTGGAAAACGCGGTTTCGGCATGGACGCTGCAATGACCTCTCTGCACAACATGTAGCGGTCGGTATTGGATGGATTCGGGACAGACTTGTCCCTGTTCGCCTGCTGGCCGGGTCAGGATCAGCGCGCATGAAACATCCTTCGAACCGGAAGTTTTTCGCCTATTGGGACGAAAAGCGCGGTTTTGCGCGTGCGCCCGATCGCAGCGAGATCGAGCCCGGCCCGATGCGCGAGCTGCTCGGCGACATCTTCGTGCTCGGCTATGACAAGGCCGCCAATTTCCCGTTCCGTGTCGCCGGCACCAGAGTTTGTGCCCTGCTCGGCCGCGACCTGAAGAACAAGCCGTTCCCCGAACTCTTCAGCCTCGCCGGTCGTAGCGAGATCGAGGAGATGGTCACCGTCGTTTCTGAGGAATTGCTGGTCGCCGTCGCCGGCGTCACGGCCCACACCGAATTCGGCGACAAGGCGCATCTGGAGCTGCTGCTGCTCCCCTTCGCCGCCCGCGCGCATACGCCGATCAGCCTCACCGGCCTCCTGGCGCCGATGACGCCGTTCAACGGGCGCCTCGGCCCGATGCAGGTCACATCCTATCGCTATCTCGCCCATCAACCGCAGCGCTTTGCGCCGCGCGTGATGCGCAAGCTGCAGGCCGCGCGTGGCCTGATGGTATATGAAGGCGTGAGCTGAACGACCTCTGCGCGACCAACTCTTAGACTCACCCCAAAGGGTTGCGGAAAAGTGGTATATGTAACGCCGCGTTAACCTTGCGCGCCGTACGGTCAGTGCGAATTTCTTCGCAGGACCGGCCTGACACCGATGGCGCTCGCCCAGACAAAATCGATTCTTCCTTCTCCTGAAGAACGGCGACGCTTCCAGCGCGTGAAAGTCCATCTTCTCGGCCGCTATATGCTGCCGGATCGCCGCGAATTCCCGTGCCAGGTCATCAACATGTCTCCCGGCGGACTCGCGCTGCTCGGCCCCGGCATCGGTCAGGTCGGCGACCGCGTCATCGCCTATCTCGACCATATCGGCCGCGTCGAAGGCAAAATCACGCGCATTATCGACAATGGCTTTGCCATGACCGTGGGTGCCACCCCGCGCAAGCGCGACAAACTGGCGGCGCAGCTGACCTGGCTCGCCAATCGCGACATCCTCAATCTGCCGGAAGATCGCCGCCACGACCGTATCGTGCCGCGCAACCCGATCGTTGTCCTCACCCTCGAGGACGGCATCCAGATGAATGTCCGCATCATCGACCTGTCGCTGTCCGGCGCCGCCATCGCGGCGGAGAAGCATCCGCCGCTGAATGCCCAGGTCATGCTCGGCCGCATCTCCGCGCGCGTCGTCCGTCACCTCGAAGACGGCTTCGCGCTGGAGTTCGCGCATGAGCAGTCTCCAGAGACACTGGAAGACAGCGTCAACGCGCGGTAAACGCGACAGCGCACCAAATCCCGATTTTGTAGCGTTCTGAGTGCGCTGTCTGCACCAGCAGATACCGCACACGTGCGGCCGAGTTAATCGCCGCAGTTAACGCGCGCCAAGACGCGTCGCGCTCGGTTCCTTGTTTTCCAACATTTCGACGATTAACACGCGCGATTTTACGCAAACCCGAATGCATAAAATTTGAATCAATCTTGCCGCGTGTTTGAATTGTAGTCGTCTCAATTGCACTTCGCCGACTTAGCGGCGACGAAAATCCTTCCTGCCAATGATGGTCCCAACAAGAACGGGGGCCAACAATGGCTGGTAACACGGGGCGTATCACTGGATTTGTCGTTGCGGCAATCCTGTGCGGACTTTCTGCGACAGCGCATGCTGCTGGCGAAAAACTTTATGCAAGTCTCGGCGACACGACACGTGCGCCGATTGGTTGGGTCGAATTCTGCTCGGAGAATCCGGGCGAGTGCCGCGGTGGTGCCACGCAGCCACGCGACATCGTAATTACGCAGACGGCGTGGAAGGATCTGGTGCGGGTCAATCGTTGGGTCAACGAGACGATCAAGCCGATCACCGACATGGATCATTGGGGTGTGATCGAGAAGTGGTCGCTGCCCGACGACGGCTACGGCGATTGCGAAGACTACGTCTTGCTGAAGCGCAAGATGCTGATCGAGGCCGGCTGGCCGCGTGAAGCGCTGCTCATCACTGTAGTGCGCGACAAGAAGGGCGACGGTCATGCCGTGCTCACCGTGAAGACCGACAAAGGCGAATACGTGCTCGATAATCAGAACGAGAACGTGCTCGCCTGGACCGAGACCGGCTACCGCTTCGTCAAGCGTCAGTCGCAGAGCGATCCGAACCAGTGGGTTTCGCTCGGTGACAACCGCCCGGCCACAGCGACCGCCAGCGCTCGCTGATCACAACAGGAATTGGAGACACGCGACCCGGTCACATCCCCACCCCTCCCCGTCCCAGACCGGATCGCGCGCGGCCGAACCTCCCCCAAGGTTCGGCCGCAACTTTTTTAGGATCAGAAGAAAGCACGAGCGCAGCGCGCCAACGCGTCATACAGATCGCGTCATGCAGAGAGCTAGCTGCGGCGAATTCTGTTGGGATCGCGCGTACCATCAGCCCGGTAACCGAAGCGCGCGAGCGCTGTCGCCGCGATGCGTTGGCCGAAGCGGCGCTCCAATTCGCAGAACATCCAGACAAAGGCCGTGGCGAGCGCGCACACAATCGCCACGAAGAAAAGCGTGAGGTGAGAAATGTCAAAGGTCATGATCATCTGCCCGGGCCTGCAAGCCGAAACTTGCAATTGACGAACCAGCCGACCTGACGTCCCCTCGCGCTTATCGGGCTGCGCAAACCTCAAGCGACGCGCAGCACAGAGATACCGCAACAGCGCTCGATTGCGACTTTAGTAGCATAATCGCCGCCCACCTTTAAGCGCCGTGGGCGAAGCGCTCCCCTACGCCGGACGCATAAGGGCACTCGCACTGCACGGATCAATTTACCTATTCGCAGACTTCAACGCGGCGAACGCGCCAGCCTTTGGCGGTGCGAACCCGCTGATTGGCCAAGCGACAGCCGCCGATATCCTCGTAGCGATAGATCGAGGGGTAGCCATAGCCATACCCGTAATACGGGCCGTAGCCGTAATAGCCGGGGTAACCCAGACCAAAGCCGAAACCAGCGCCGCGGTAGAAACCGCCACGATAGAAGCCACCGCCATGGAAACCACCGCCGCGGAAACCGCCTCCATGAAAACCACCACCACCATGGAAGCCGCCGCGTGCAGAGGCCACCGACGGCACCGCAAGTGCAAGCGTTGCAACCGCGACTACTCCCAATATCACCTTGCGTAACATAGCCACTCTCCACCAGCGCCTATCGCGCGACCGTTGGTAGCTATCTAACCCATTACGGAGGGCTTGCGGAATTCAAACACCGTCACTTGTTCGCGACCGGTTGTGATGGTTCTTCAATATTAAAAACGCGACTCCGCCCCCTGCGGATCAACAGCCCTTGCAGATATTCTTGACCTTGCGGTCGACGTCGCGATCCTGCTTGTCGACGAGATCGTTGCCGGTGCTCGGCTTGCCATCAAGGGACTGCCCGGTGCCGCTGGCACCGGTTGTGATACCGGCTGGCGCGCGGCCTCCGCTTGAATTCGCGGTGCCAGCACTATTTGTGCCTGCAGCGCCGCCAGTTGCACCACCACCGCCTGCTCCGCCGGCGCTGCTCTGCGCAAAGGCCAGTGTCGATGACATCAGCGTAACAGCGGCGGCGATTGCGATAAATTTCGATGTGTAAGCCATTGGAGATCTCCCTTTCGAGGGCAACGACAGTTGGACGCACCAGTTCCCGCATCCGGAACGAATCCGCCATGCGAGGCTTGATCCGCACAACACGGATTCATGCCATGCGAAAGCTGATCGGCTTCGACGACGACACGCTGGCCAAGCTCACCCAGCTCGGCCGCGATCGCATGGCAACGATCCAGGAGCTTGCCGATGAGGCTTTCGCCGATCTTCTCAAAAAGCACGGCGTGCCGATCGACCTGCCGGATGCGCTGCGCAAGAGCGTGAAAAATGCCAGTCAGCCGCCATCACCGCGCCGAACGAAAGTGCGTGCAAGCAAGTCACCCACAACAAGGAAGCGACCACATGCCAAACGAGCCGCAAAAAGATCCGTTCGTTGAGGGTGAAGGCGCCGCGGAAAAGAACATCCCCGCCGAAGCCAATCCGTATCAGGAAGGGACTGAGGACTTCGCACTATGGAGCGCCGGCCATGAGCGCGTGGCCAGCGCGATAGAAGCGCGGGAGTCGGAAGGCACGTAACATGTAGGGTGGGCAAAGGTACGCAGCACCGTGCCCACCGTCTCATGTTCGGGCGAATGGTGGGCACGCTTTGCTTTGCCCACCCTACCGATGCGATTCAGCCGATTTTTTTCATGCCCTGCGTGAAGCGTGGACCGTTGGCCGCATAGAAGCGCGCGGCGCTGCCCATGGCGGTCACCTGCTCGGGGGACAGCGTGCGGATGACGCGTGCGGGCGAACCGATGATCAACGAGTTCTCCGGAAATTCCTTGCCTTCGGTGATCACCGAACCGGCGCCGACGATGCTGTTCTTGCCGATGCGCGCGCCATTCATCACGATCGACCCCATGCCCACTAACGCACCATCCTCGATGGTGCAGCCGTGCAGGATCACGTTGTGCCCAACGGTGCAGTTCTTGCCGATGGTGAGCGGAAAGCCCTTGTCGGTGTGGCAGGTGCAGTTGTCCTGCACATTCGAGCCTTCGCCGATCTCGATCCATTCATTGTCGCCACGCAACACCGCGCCGAACCAGACGCTCGCCTGCGATTTCAAACGGATCTTGCCAATTACATCGGCAGTATCGGCGATGAAGTAATTTCCGTCGGCCGGAAGGTCCGGGCCCTGCCCGTCGAGTTCGTAAATTGCCATGAGTGCTTGGTCTCCCTATGCGGATCACACTGCCATGAAGCAGCATGCGGAGACCAGTGCGCGTAAACGCGAAGGTTATGCTCAGGCGATAATGCCGAGGGCCTGCAGCGTCAGGACGATGAAGGTGCCCGACATCAAGCTCCAAAATCCGGCAAGCACTGTCGCAATCATCACGAACTGGATGCGATGCTGATCCGGCGCACCGGAACGCAGCGTGTTGCGCATGATGATGAAGGGCGCCGTGAAGACCAGCAGCGGCACGGCTGCAAAACCTTCCGGGGTCGGACCCTGCTGCAGCAATGCGAAGCTCGGCGGCCGGCTGACAAAAGCCTGGTAAGCGCTGGCGATCGCACCGGCGATTGCAAAACCGATAGCGAGCTGAAGGAAACAGTTGAGTGCAATGGGAGACATAAGAAAATCTTCTGGGTCAATTTGTTGTTCTCTCTTGCAATGCACCATATTGCGACCGAACGCCACAGTTACGTTAAAAAATCGTTAACGCGATCTCTTCAATTTTACGTGGAGGAAAAGAGTATGTCGGTTCCACTCAGCGAACAGCGAGGCGTTAACCATTCAAGTGCATGTTCGACCAGTTGATTCGCCCATGGAGAAGCCGTGGGTTTGTTGAGTGGTAGCTGCTTACGCGCGCATGTCCTTGCTGTTCCCGACCCACCCGACGACCCGGCCACGTCGCCAGCGTCGTCATAGCCATCTCGTGCCAATTCTGTTTGGTGTGGCTCTCGCCGCCCCTGCTGTGGCGGTGGTGGCCTATCTGCTATGGCCGACCTGGCAGAGCCAGAAGGCTGGAGATCCCGACCGCATTCCGGTGAGCGTCGGCTCCACGCTGTTCAACGTCCAGACCCATGCATTCCGCCGCAAGGTGCAAAAGCATTCGGGCCCGCAGGAGCGTGTCGATCTCAGCTATGTCTATCCTTCGCTGGAAGCGAGCGAAGCACCGCGTCATGTGACCGTGGAGAATTTCGACGAGCATGTGCAGCCAATCGACCGCATCTTCCTGTCGATCTCGGCGCATCACAATGCAACATCGCCGGATGCGCGACTGCGTACGATCTATCCACTCTATGCAGATCAGGCGTCACGCAGTGCCGACGGGCTGACCATTCAGCCCTTCTATGACAACACGCCCTATGCGAAGGAAGACCTGTTTCTGGGCAGCGCGCCGAAGTTAGCCGCGCGTTGCACGCGAGATGGGGCCACCCTAGGTATGTGCATGAGCGAACGCCGCGTCGGCGGCGCCGATCTCATCTTCCGCTTCCCACGCGCCTGGCTCGACGACTGGCGCACAGTCGGTGAGGCCATGGACCGTCTGTCGGCGCAGTTGGGCGGGCAGTGAGCGAGCTGCATCCTGACTGCACGTCCCAGTCATCGACTGGGACGCCTGCTTTCCGTTGATGCTTTATCCAACCATCTGCAGAAATTCGCTTTCCCCGACGATGCGGACAGATAAGCCCTCCGCGATCATCTCTTCGACCTTGCGATGTTTCCTGCTCTTCACGTTCCCGCGTGTCAGCCTGAGATCCTGATCGCCAACGACCAGCACTGTGACCTTCCTGCTGACCGTATCCACGACATTGCAGCCTGCCTTTGCGGCGAGGCTGGCCGCCTCGCTTCGATGCATCTGTAGAAAACCGGTGAACAGGACCGTCTCGCCGATGAGCATTCCATTACGTTCACCCGGCTGCGCATAACGCGCAAAGGCCTCGTTTCTTCGCGGCACGACCACACGCGATGCTTCGCGGACAGTGCGCCTGGCAGCCTGTCCGACCACACCGAGCCAATCCTCCAGATCGAGCCCGGAATCCTCAAGCGCCTTGAGCATGATCAACCCGCACGCCCGCGCGTCCTCTTCTGCCTCGTGATGACGGAATTTGATCTCGAAGGATTGGCTGAGATTGGCGAGGCCGAAACCGCCAGCATCCGCAAATTCGCGCCATGTGCGCCGCGCAACAGCCAGCGTGTCGAGCCAGAAACACTCCAGCTCGGTAACGCCATAACGGGTGGCTGCGCTTGCGAAGGCGCGACGATCGAACGAGCTGTGATGAGTAACAATCGTCCCGTTCAGCGACTGCGCAAGAACGGGAAAGACCTGGGCCATTGTCGGCTTGCCGACGACATCGCTCGGGCGAATGCCGTGAATGGCAATATTTCCGGGATCAAAGGGTCCTTGCGGGTCCACAAGGATCGTCAGCGACTTGAAGATCTTTCCGGCACGAAAGTGCACCAGCCCGATCGAGCAAATGCTGCCCACATCGGCGTTGGCCGTCTCGACATCCAAGGCAATGAAATCGGTAACGCGTGCCATCCCCATCCCCTCGCTGAGGATCACTCAACTTCGGGGCGATCGCAAGCATACTCGCACGCGAAACGGCTTGTGTTCTGCAACTGCATGGCCGGCATCAAGCCGGCCACAAACGCGTAGCTGCCCGCACCTTGCGGACAGTCGTTCGCTTTACTCGCTGTCGGCGAGATCTTCTTCCAAGATCGCCATCTGGAACTGGAAGGAGCGATCATCGTCTTCGTCATCGACAAACAACACGCCGACGAATTCTTCACCGATATAGACTTCGGCGGAGTCGTCCTTCTTCGGGCGCGGCACGACGCGAATCTTCTGGTTGCCGAATACGCGCTTGAGATAGGCGTCGAGTTTTCTGACTTCCTGAACGTCCACAGGCGTCTCCAATGCAGGTGATGTGGGATGGGCTGATGGAGAAACGTTTAATCCGAGATGACGCGTACGGCTAGGCCGTTTGTCGAAAATTCACGTCATCCACTGCGCGAATGAGACGCGCATTTTGCTTGCACATGCGTCGGAATTCGTATTCCGGCGCAGATCGTCGCAACGCTTACAAACCGAGTGCGTTGAGCATCTGATTCATGGTGCGCGACGGCTCCGAACACCCCGCCTCGCCCACGATTTTCGCCGGCACACCAGCCACCGTGACATTGTGCGGTACCGGCTTCACGACCACCGAGCCCGCAGCGATACGCGCGCAATGGCCGACTTCGATATTGCCGAGAATTTTTGCGCCCGCGCCGATGAGAACACCGCGACGAATTTTTGGATGGCGATCCTCGTTTTCCTTGCCAGTGCCGCCGAGCGTCACACCATGCAGGATCGAGACATCGTCTTCGATCACAGCCGTTTCACCGACCACGAAGCCGGTGGCATGATCGAGGAAAATGCCTCGACCGATCTGGGCTGCTGGATTGATATCAGTCTGGAACGCGCTGGACGCGCGGCTCTGCAGATACCACGCAAAGTCCTTGCGACCTTTGTTATAAAGCCAATGCGCAAGACGATGCGACTGGATCGCGTGAAAGCCTTTGAAATAAAGCAATGGGTCGATGAAGCGCGAGGTCGCGGGATCGCGATCGAACACGGCGACCAGATCCGAACGGAAGGCATTGCCGATATCAGGGTCGTCGCGCAGCGCTTCATTATAGGTTTGGCGGATCAGGTCGCCGGACAGCGCCGCATGATCGAGGCGCTCGGCGACGCGATGCACCACGGAATCTTCAAGGCGATTGTGATGCAGCACCGTCGAATAGATGAAGGATGCAAGCTCAGGCTCGCGATGCACGATATCCTCGGCCTCACTGCGGATTCGATCCCAGATCGGGTCCAGAGTTGCGAGTTTCGCAGTGATCGGAACGGTGCTCTGCACGGCCATGGCGGACTCGCAAATTCATCAATTGGGCAGGGACTATAGCACAGTGCCCGACGCTGTCGTAACGGGCCTCATGCCATCGTGAATGCCGGCTTACTCGGTAATTGCGCGTTAACCCTTTGGATTCGCGTGACTTACCAGGAACGATCCAGCACGCCCAATTACCGGGCGTGCGAAAGAAGTGGGCGGTCCCGCGGTGGAATCAAGGCCCCGCATCGCCGCCAGCGATGACGTGATCAGTTCTGCCGCGACAGGAAGTCGAGCACGCCTTCCTTGTAGACGCGGTCCCCAACCGCCCGCATGTGGTCGCGGTTGGGGATATCCAGCACTTCTGAGCCCGGAATGACCTTTTCGAGATCATGCGCGGAACCGGAGACATCGTCGGTGGTACCGACCGCGATCAAGACCGGCACCTTGATCGCGCCAGCCTCTTCATAGGTCATCAGCCGGCGTGAGCCCCGCAGGCACGCAGCGAGGGCGCGGCGGTCCGATCGTGTCTGGTCCGCGAAAGCACGGAAGGTACGGCCCATGGGATCGGAGACGTCATCGAGCGACGCTGCCTCAAGGGCAGTGGCGACATTTTCGCCGGGACCACCGCCCTTGATCAGACCGATGCCGATGCCGCCGAGGATCGCACAACGCAGCACCTCCGGATGGCTATAGGCGATATAGGCGGTGATGCGCCCGCCCATCGAATAGCCCATCATGTCGGTGCGCTCGATATTCAGATGCTTGAGCAGCGCACGCACATCGGCAGCCATGGTGCCAATGCCGTATTGTTCGGAATCGTAAAGTTTGGTGGAATCGCCGTGGCCGCGATTGTCGAGCGCAATGACGCGGCGGCCGTGCTTTTTCAACTCGGACACCCAGGTCGGATATACCCAGTTGACGTTCTTGCTCGAGGCGAAGCCATGCACGAGCACGATGGGCTCGCCCTCGCCTTCATCGAGATAAGCAATTTCGACTGCGCCGTTTTGGAAGCTCGGCATCCAGGATTCCGTATGATTGAGACATGCAATGTGGGTGGGAAGCGGTGAATTTAGCCGTGTGCGAGGACCGGCGCCAGTGCAGGAGGTGACACGTTAGCGCGTGTGGCCATGTTCTGAAGTAATACGTCCTGACGTGCGGCGAGCTCGCGCCTGATCCGGCGGAGCTTGGATCGCTGCAGATATGACCAGGTGATGCGCTCGGTGGTTGCCTTGATCGAGATGACGAGCCCGATCAGCATCCACAGCGCCCAGAACAGCCATAGACCAAGCTGGAAAGCGCCTGCTGCGAGGACGACCGCGCCGCGGCCAAATAATTTGATGATCGCCCGCGTCTGACCGCCTTTGGCGACAGCAAGCTTCGATGCTCGCGCCACATCCTTCGGCCCTTGCGCGATGCGCAGCGTATCCAGCGCGCCGCGTGTACCCGCCTTCTCGCCAACACGGCCAACATCCTTGGCAAAGCGCACAATGTCGCCCGCTTTCTCGGCACGGAACGCGGTCTTGATCGCAGCCACTGTTTGGCCTGGCCGAAACACCGAGGCGTTCGCCATCGCATCCTTGAGCACCGGCCCATCCACCATGCCGCGCGCCGAACGCGCTGCCCATGTGGTGAGCCCCTCGCCGATCCGCCCGACCTTTCGCGCGTCTTTCACAAGTGTCAGCCCAGCCCGCACCGGCGCGACACCGCCCGCACTGGCATAAGTTGCTGCAGTGACGGCGAGGCCTGCCGCCGCAAGGCCCAGAATCAGGTGATCGGTCTCCTCGCCGAAAGCCAGATGCTTGCCTTCGCGGATCGCGTCGCGGATATCACCGAACACGAAAAGATCGCCGGCGACGGTTCCCGACAGGCTGCCGATGTCATCGGCATTGCCGGTCACGAAGCCTGTCGCAAAGCGTTTCGCAAAATTGGCTGCGGATGTATCCACCGCCACGGCATCCCCGACACGCTGAGTGAGATCCTCGGGCAGCTTCACGTTGCGCGCTGCGGCGAGGTCGACAAAACTCTTGGCGAGATCGGCGTCCTTAGCCGCTAAAGCCTCCTCGGCCTGCTTTGCCAGCATGTCCGGGTCGCGGCGCAGCGCGGCGCTCACTTGCGCATCAGCCAGCGCCACGGGATCGTCCTGCGCCAGCAATACCGCCCCTGCGTCGCGCGCATGCGGCCACACGAGCAGGCTCACGGTCGCGCAGACCGCAATCCCCGTCAGAGCCGTATCGAGCCGAAAGCGCATTCCGAAACCTTATCCTTGCACCTCTTATCAAGTGGTGCGTCACGGTTCGGACACAACCGCCCCGACGAAAGAAGGGCTATCCGGAAACGCCTAAACTGTGTCGAATTTGCAGGACTGAATGCCAGTTCCGCAGTCTAGGAATCAGCGTCCGAGGCCAGTATGGTGCACCGCACTGAACGGCCGCGCGACGTCAGCGCGCGACTGTTGCAAGCAAAGGTAGATACGATGTCCGACCACGTGGTTCCGCACTTTCACAATGACGCCGGCGTTCCGATCATCGAGATCGGCTCGAAGGAGTTCATGTGCGTGGGCGCCAACCCGCCGTTCGACCATCCGCACGTGTTTCTCGACCTGGGCGACGATAACGAGATCATCTGCCCGTATTGCTCGACGCTGTACCGCTACGCTGCCGATCTGCCTGCCGGCCAGGCCCGGCCGCCGGAATGCGTGGTGACGGACAAGGCGGCCTGATCGCCTGACATGCCGTCGCCGCGCACCATCGTCATCGCTGGTGCGGGCATCGGCGGGTTGACTGCGGCGCTTGCTTTGGCGGCTAAAGGTTTTCGCGTTATTTTGCGCGAAAAGGCCGAGCGGCTGGAAGAAGTCGGCGCCGGCCTGCAACTGTCGCCAAATGCCAGCCGCATCCTACTCGATCTCGGCCTTCAACCGCAGCTCGCAGGCGCAGTCGTTTGCCCCGAAACAGTCAGCATCAGGACGGCGCGCAGTGGCGGCGAAGTGATGCGCCTGCCGCTGGCTGCGAGCGCCCATGCCGATGCCCCCTACTGGCTGGTGCACCGCGCGGATCTGCAGGGTGCCCTTCTGGCAGCCGTGCAGAGCCATCCCAATATCGATCTGCGCCTAGCCTCGCCGGTGCAGGCCATCGAGGCTGCCGCCGACGCCATTCGCATCGACGATCTAGAAGCCGCTGCTCTGATCGGCGCTGACGGCGCCTGGTCGGCAGTACGCGGTAAATTCTTCCCGGGCGTCCAACCGCAATTCTCCGGCCTCATTGCGTGGCGAGGCACTTGCAACGCCGCGGCCTTGCCGAGCGACCTCCGGCCCTCCGGCGTACAGCTCTGGATGGGGCCGCGCGCGCATCTGGTGATCTATCCGATGTCGGCCGGCCAGCGCATCAATCTGGTGGCCATTGTCCCCGGCGCATTGCTTGCGCCCGGCTGGAGCACGCCCGACGGCAGCGATGACCTCAATGCGCATTTCAGCAAGGCGCGCTGGCCCGCCAATGCGCGCGCCATGATCGCTACCATCGATCATTGGGGGCGCTGGCCGCTGTATACGATGCCGGATGGCGGCGTCTGGCACAGCGGCCGTGTTGCGCTGCTCGGCGACGCCGCCCACGCCATGGTCCCCTTTGCAGCGCAAGGCGCCGGCATGGCCATCGAGGATGCGGCTGTGCTGGCAAAATGTCTCGGCGAAACGCGGAACGATGGCGATATCCCTGCCGCACTGGCACGCTACGCCGCGCAGAGAGAGCCGCGCGTCACCCGCGTTCAGCGCACGGCGCGCCAGCAAGGCCAGATTTATCACCTGCAGGAGCCTATGGCTTTTGCACGCGATACGGTCATGCGTCTGCTCGGCCCAAAGCGGCTGCAGGCACGGCAGGACTGGATTTATAATTGGCGGCTCTAAAAACGAGAGATCAGTGCCCGCGCGACCGTTTGGCGGGAGCCGCAGGCGCCGGGGCTGGTGGCGGGACCGACGCCACGCATTTGCTTTTCTGCCACTGCTCATCGGCGAGCTTGGCCTGCGCGCGGGTCGAAATATAATCGTTGCGATAGGCGACTTCGCCAACCACGCTGCCCGCCGTGCCGGTCTGCGCCTTGTCGATCAGACCTTGCAATTCAGCTGTCCGCGTCTGCAGCCGCTTGCGTTCGGCCTCGAGCTGTGGGCAGTCGGAAAGATCATAGATCGACGGATCGACGAACGCACCAGACAGCATGCCATCACCCATGCTGGCGCAGCCGCCAAGCTGGACGGTTAACAGCAGCGCAGCCGCCGCAGCAATGCGAGACGGCAGATAAGGGCGAGGCACACGAGCGGTCATCGGAGCTTTCTAGGCGGTCCATGTTGAGGTTGCGTAAAGCAGCGCCGGGTGGCCGGATTGAGGCCGGAACAGCTGCGATAGATCCGATTTGGCGTGGGACGCATTTGCGGCTATGCAGACGCGGCCTGCCCCCTTGATGGAATTGGTAGACATACAAGACTTAAAATCTTGAGTCCTCTGGGCGTGCCGGTTCGAGTCCGGCAGGGGGCACCAGCAGTTGGTCCGAGGTCGCTTTCCAAGAACAGCAAACCAGCCAAAATCCATCAACAAACCATTGATATTGTGCAAGTTTAACTGAGGCGCGACGTCCGCGGTCGTCCTGGTTGTCCAGCGACATCCACGAGCTTTGTTGGTCCGGGCGCCCAATGTGTTGGTCCGCGCTTTGGATTGCTTGAATGCTCACTGACGCTAAATGTAAAAACGCAGAGGCTAGAGAGCCGACCTACAAACTCTCCGATGGTCTCCATCTACTTGTCCGCTCTAGTGGCACCAAGGCTTAACGCCTGGCCTACAGCTTCCTTGGCAAACAGAAGTCCCTCGCATTGGGGACCTACCCCGCAATCGGATTGAGCGCAGCGCGAACAGCCAAGGACGAAGCAAAGCAATTGCCGGCGCGTCGCGTTGGCTCATCGCACCAACGCAAGCTTGACCGGAGCGCAATTGAACGATCACACGCGAGCACATTCAAAGCCGCAGCGGATGAACTCATCGACAAACTCGAAAAGAGAACTACGCCGCAGTACCCCTGCAGAAAAAGCGATGGCTCGCTTCTTTGACCGAACCTGAGATTGGCAGTCGTGCGGCACGGACGACCGCGCGGGGCGCGCCTTCCACCTGAGCTCCTGCGGCCGCTTTGCGCCATAAGCGGACATCCATTCTGTCTGAGATGAAGCCTGATCATCTCATCCGTTCGCTCGACGGCTGTTCCCGGTGAAAGGGGCGGATATATTTTCCATCGAGATCGACAAAGCCGCTTGATAGGCGCCATTTTCGGATCCGCCTAGCCGATCGACGCCCCTGCTTTCGCCCGGCTGATTGCCAAGGTCAAAATGCGCTGCAGCAAGCTCGTGTAATCAATCCCGTCATACAGGGCCGCCTTGGCAAATTCCTGACTCTTCGCGATCTCTGGATTAGGGTTGGCTTCGATGAAGTAGGGCGTGCCATCTGCAGACAAACGAAAGTCGATGCGCGCATACCCATCTAGCCCCAACGTTCGGTAGATGCGCTTTGCAGTCCGCTGGATGCGAGCGGTGACTTCTGGCGCAAGATCATCAGCAGGCCCATCGAAGATGCCGACGCGCTCCTGATAGTCGGTATCGTGTTTTGCCTTTTCGGTCGCGATCTGCCGTGCGCCCTGGCCACCCAGATTACCAAACTTCAGTTCCCAGACAGGCAAAGCACGTAGCCGATTATTGCCGAGCACGGCCACATAGAGCTCACGTCCCTCAATATACTGCTCAGCGATCGCGGCTGTCTGGAGCCGCTCGTGGACAAAGGCGACGCGCTCCGCAAGTTTCTCGTCGCTATCAACGATTGAGGCCTGCGAAATCCCATTGGACCCATCTTCGCTGAGACTCTTGACGATCAAGGGCAAAGCGAGCCGCGCGGGGCGTTTGACCTTGCGATGCATCGGAAACACACCGAAGGCCGGCACCGCGATTCGGCGATTCTGCACCAGCGTCTTGGACAGGTCTTTGCCACGCGCCAGGATCAGGCCGCGCGGGTTGCACCCCGTGTATGGAATCCGCATCAGCTCGAGCAGGCTCGCGATGTGCTGATCGAACGTGGTCGTGTAGTGAAATTCTTCCAGCAACGTATAGACCACATGGGGTTTGAAATTTTCGACCTCGTCGCGGATCGGCCGGATCTCCTCCTGAACGGCGAGCGGACGAACGTCATGGCCGGCCGCGCGCAATGTGCTGACGACGTCAAATTCCGTCTTCCAGAGATTGATCTCCTGTGCGCTGTAGCCATCGGTTGAGTCCGGCGGTACGCAATCGGGGTGCATGAGAACGAGCACGCGCAGCCGCCTCATAGCGCAATCCATTTGCGCCTGGACGGACCAAACAACGCGTGCATGGTCTTGGCCGTCAGAAGAATGGTGAAATTGACCAGCAGTTGCTGTTCGGGTCCGGATGCACGTAGATCCAGCTCGCGACACCGTGAGATCATGTCGTCTAAAACGGCATCGAGTGTGAGCTGGTTCTCGCCCGTCCATCGCGCAACCATCTGCCTGACCTGCGCTCGATGCCGCCTGATGAAGGATGCCGCCGGCTGCGCGCGTTGATGCCGAGGATCGGCTGAGAAAAGACGATTGAGGTCGCGATCGTAGGTTGTCTGCGGCGTGAAAGCATAGAATGCCTGTTTAGTCTGATAGTGTTCGCTGAGCGTTTGGCGCAGCTTGGACAGAGAATCGACACGCTCGCGTGTGGTGACCAGCTGCTTTGCGCCGGCGATCTCGCTCATCAGCTCATCGACATATTCAAGCTTCTTCAGCGCCGGCCAGCCGGCATAGCGGGCTCGCCAGTTCGACCGTGGTCGCAGCCACACCGCAAAGGTCTCCGCGAAATCCTCGTCCGGATGACTCTGTGCATACCAGCGCCGTAGGTGCTGAACGTAACGCCGGCTGGCGGGATTTGGCCGATAGTAAAGTGGATAGCGCTTGGACGACAGGCCGAACAGTTGTTGCCAACGACGGCGACGTTGCAACTGGTATGCATGCTGCACGGCGTGGCCCGTCTCGTGACGAAGAATAGCCATGCACTCCGATCGGGTGCTGCCCTCGGCCTCGAACATCATCTTCTTCTCAAGCTTCATCAGGCGCGGATGAGCGAGATAGAACGGGATAGCAACGCCTGGCACATGCGCCGGACTGAACCATTCGCTCGAAATCCACATATGCGGCCGAAGCAGAATGCCGCGATCCCCGAGCTCCTCATACAGAGCGCTGATACAATCCTCGAGCCAGGTGCCTGCGATCGTCACCCTCAAACTGCTGAAGCGTTGCTTGAGCAACTCCTCATCCGACAATTCTTCCCAAGGATGCTTCCGAAGCGGCATAAAAATCCGTGACGATAGAGAACTTTGCTTTGGATGGTGTCATAGGATTCGGATCGCAACAACCAACTCGCCTTCGCGTGCAACTCTCAACACTAATACCATCCAGATTCAGCGACGCCCCCATTGCGCCAAGGGCGGTCATCCCGAATTCGCTTCTTACGGCTCAAACCAGCTGAAACAATCTTCGCATGCAACATATTCTAGCTTCATGGCTACACCGTCAACGCTTACGCGCAGCATGTTGCGCTGATCCGCTACGGCGGCGGCCTCAGTTATTTTGCGAGCTGGCTTCTTGCCTGTGAATTTGCTGCAGCATCACAATGCTGCGCTTAGTCCGCAGCATCGATTAGAGCACGATTATTGTCGTTACTGGATCGGACAGCCTCCCTCACCCTGCGGACGAAAGGCGCGCGCTGCCGGAACACGTGCGATTTGTTTGTAGTAATCATAAGGTCCAACAGATTCTTCGGGACTTTTGACCTGAAAGACATACATGTCGTGCGTAGCACGACCATCCGTCCGAATGGTCACTGTTCCAAACAGCGTGTTTTCGATGGGACCACGCCGCATCTCAGCGTAGACGCGAGAGACTTCTGTCGATCTGATCCGTTCTACAGCCTCGAGATAGGCAAGCAACTGTGAATAAACACCAGCGTGATTCATAGTGGGCATTCTACCTTTGTTCTTCGCGGCGAAGCGCCTGCTCCAGGAGCGCGTCGCATCATTAGTGTCCCAATAAAACGCCTCGCTCAGCACAAAATTCTTGGCGGACGCCAGGCCGAGACCATGCACATCGTTGATTGTCAGTAACATCGCAACCATCGTCTGCCTCGGCTTCGGCAAGCCGAACTCGACCGACTGCTTGATCGACGTTGTTGTATCTCCGCCAGCATTGGCCACTGCAATGACGTCCGGGTCCGCGGATGCGGCCTGCAATAAATATGACGCGAAGTCCGACGTATTTATCGGATGGCGAACAGTTCCGATCACGTCACCGCTGGCCTGCTTGATGGCGACACCTAGATCTTTTTCGAAAGCGAGGCCAAACGCATAGTCAGCGGCAACGAGAAACCATCGCTTGCCACCGCGTTTCACTATCTCGGTACCGATCGCATTCGACAGGGACCAGGAATCGTAGGTCCATTGCATGGTGTTAGGCGAACAAGCCGTTCCGGTGAGATCCGAGGTCGCCGGGCTCGACGCCAAAAACGCCGCTCTACTTCCGCGCATCAGTTCGGAGACCGCCAACGCCACGCCGGAATTGGGAACATCGAGCACAGCATCGACTTTATCGATCTCAAGCCATTTCCGAACAATACTCGTACCGATATCGGGCCGGTTCTGGTGGTCAGCGATCTTCAGATCGACGGTCCATCCAGGATGTTTGCTTTGGAAGTCGATGATGGCGAGCTTCGCGGCCTCGACCGAGCCCGGCCCGGCTGCATCGGCATAAAGGCTGGATTGATCGTTCATCAGGCCGATACGCACTGTCTCTGCCCCTGCTGCGGCCGGTAGCAAGCCAGCCACGACGCAGGCGACCGCGCGCCAATGTCGATTGCTCATTCGAGGCCTGCTGCGCCATACGGGTTCGGGTGCCATGTCAGAACGTTCCCGGATAGGCACCGCCATCAATCAGGATATTCTGACCTGTCATATATGCGGCCTGCGCCGAGCATAGAAAGGCGCAGGTCGAGCCGAATTCGTCGGGGTGACCGAAACGCTTTGTGGGATTTTCTGCGATGATCTCGCTGGTCACGTGATCCACGGGACGCTTCGTGCTGTTGGCCAGCGCCTGCAGGTTGGTCTTTAGCCGGTCTGTATCAAAAGTGCCCGGCAGAAGATTGTTGATGGTGACATTGTGCGAGGCCGTGCTGCGCGCCAGGCCGGCCACGAAACCTGTCAGACCGGAACGGGCACCGTTGGAGAGTCCGAGCATGCCGACCGGCGCCTTCACCGCATGCGAGGTGATGTTCACGATGCGGCCGAAACGGCGCGCGATCATTCCATCGATGGTGGCCTTCATCAGTTCGATCGGCGCCAGCATGTTGGAGTCCAGCGCTTTGATCCAGTCCTCGCGCTCCCAATTGCGGAAGTCGCCAGCGGGCGGGCCGCCAGCATTGTTGATCAGGATATCCGGATCCGGACACGCCTGCAGGATAGCCCGGCGCCCTTCGGCCGTCGTGACATCCGCAGCAACGATGCGCGGTTTCGTCCCGGTCGTAGCCGCGATATCATCCGCTGCCTGCTGCAGCACGGCCTCGCGACGGGCGACGATGACGAGATCGACGCCTTCATGGGCCAGTGCCATGGCGCAGCTTTTTCCGAGCCCCTGGCTCGCCGCACAAACGATCGCCTTGCGACCGCGCAATCTAAAATCCATGTTTCCTCGCACTCATTGCTCCGCGCGTGCATGATGCCGCGCGGTTTCCAGTGATCGTGTCAGGTCGAGGTCATTTGCTGGGCAGCGGCATACCGGCCGGCTTGGCACCCCACATGCAGAAACTCGACGGCTCAAAGCCGAACTGGCGCGGCTGATGCGTGGCCTCGTCCTCGATCTCTTCCACGCCGACGGAATATTCGAACACCATGCCGTCTGGGCCTTTGAAATAAAGGAAGCGCGCACCCGAGGTCGGATGACGTCCGGGGCCGAAAACGATCGGCACCCGGCGCTCGCTGAGGAAATAATACGAGCGCAGCACGTCGTCGCTGCTCTGCACCTGATGATTGACGTGCTGGATGCCGGCCTTTGGCGCACGGACGAGCGCAATGGTGTGGTGGACGGCGTTGACGCGCATCAGCGGGATATCGCCGATCCGGTCACTGACCCGCGCGTTGCAGACCTGAGTCCAGAAATGTTCGTCCCGTGCAGGATCGGTCGAGTTCAGTCCGATATGGCTAAAGCCGGTGATCCCCGCATCACGGGTGGCGAAATAGCGGCGGCCACTGCGCTCCGGCCGCACCACCAGCTCGATGTGATTGCCGGTCGGATCGCGAAAGCCGATGAAACTGCGCACCTTGCGCTGCTCGGCCTCCTCGACGGAGCCCGCATGCACATGATGGCCCAGCCGTTCGAGCGTCGCCGCGGCCTCCTGCAGGCTTGCCTCGTCCTCGACCTCGAAGCCGACGGTCTGACTGGCGGGATCGCCTTCCGTGTAGCACAGCGTATGCGAGCGCTCGTCGGACCGCAGATAGAGCGCCTTCTTGCCGCGCTCGGCGACCTGCAGCCCCAGGCAGCTGGTGGCGAAGGTCTCGGCCGACTCCATGTCCGGCGAACCGAGCCTGACATAGCTGACATCTTTCAGATTGATCATTCGCTTTCTCCGAGTTCAACGCATCGTCACGGGGCGCGCAATTCGGCCACGTCCTTGCTTTCGCTTCCCCAACTGCAGAGCGACTCGAGAGCGAGCGGAAACTGGCGGGCCGGTCGGCGCATCGCGCCGGGCTGGGCCATTCCGCTCACATAGGAAAAGATGATTCCAGCAGGGCCTTCGACGTGAAGGAACATCTGCTCCGACGCCGGCTCGCGACCCGGTCCCTGCACGATCCGCACCTGGCTTTCCTGCATGAAATAGCTGTTCTGCATCACGTTATCGAGGGCCTCGACCTCGAACGCCGCATAGAGCAGGCCATTGCGATCGGAGGGATAGAGCGCCACGCGGTGGTGATAGTCGTCGATCTGCAGATAGGCGATGTCGCCGACCCAGTCGCGGACCTGCGCGCCGACCGTTGCCCAGAACTCGCAATCCCGCGCGGGCTCTGTCGATCGCAGGCCGATATTGTGAAGCGTTGTGATGCCGGCATCGCGGCTCGGAAAATAGCGACGCCCGCTCTGGGCTGGGCGAAGCACCAGATCGATCGCATTGCCGGATCCATCCTGAGCCAGCAGCGCCATCCGTACGTATCGCGTACGGCAAGCCTCAGGTGTCGCACGCGAGACGACGAAATCCCGCTTGCGCAGTGCCTGCTCGATCTCGTTCAGGGCCTCCTCGCTCCAGACCTCGACGCCAATGCTGGCGCCCTCGCGCGCATCGCTTGAAAAGCTGACGGTGCGGAACCGATTGTCGGATCGAAAGGCAATCTCGCCCTCCCCGTTACCGACGCTCTGCAGGCCAAACATTTCTCCGGCGAACCGCGCAGCTGCCGGCAGTTCCGGCACCGCCAGCCGCACATAGCAGATCGATGTGATGAGCATCTTCGACATCTGCGACATCGCACCCTGCTCCGTACTATCGTGATCGCGACGATGGCTGGCGGTCGGCGAGGAACACCTTGATCATCTTGCGCCAGAGCGAGAACAGCTCATCGAACCATTTCGGATCATTGTCCCACAGTGTCCGCAACGCCATGCCGCGCACCAGGCTGAGGGTCAGCGCCACAATGTCCGACGCGAGCGGCCCGGACACACCGCTGGCCGCCAGAGCCTCGGTCCAGGCCGTCTCCACCGGACGCCGCGCCTTGCGCGAGATTTCGAGAATCTGCTTGCGCACCGATTTGTTGGTCGAAGTCGACAGCACGATGTCGATGGCCACCATGAAATGTTCGCTGAAGAAGAATTCGCGCGCATCCTCGATTACGGCTTCGATCAGGTCGCGCGGGCGATCGACGGACGATGCACGCTTGCGACTGACCGCCTGGGCCTGGTCGAACACGAATTCGAGTGTGGCGACGACCAGCGTGTCCTTGGTCGGGAAATGGTGCAGTTGCGCGCCTCGTGAAAGACCTGCCTGCTCGGCAACTTCGGCCGTGCGAAACCGCGCATAGCCACGCTGGCGGATCAATGCCGACGCTGCTTTCAGGATGCGTGTCCGCGTCTCCTCGCTGCGTTCGGCCTGGGTGCGCCTGCGCACCACCGGCGCGCGCCTCGCCGATTTTACTGATGACGTCCGTTTGGCCTGTTCGTTCATCCTAGACCTCGATGCAAACCTGCCCGTCCACGAGCGTGACGGGATATGTCTTCAAAGCAACTTCGCAAGGCATACCGGTAGGTTCGCCCGTCGTGACGTCGAACGTGCCGAAATGGAAGGTACATTCTACCGTCGTGCCTGTGATGATGCCTTCGTCCGACAGCGACACTTCGCCGTGCGTGCATTTATCCGCGGTCGCGTAGATCGTTCCATCGACCCGGTAGAGCGCGACGAAGGAGCCGTCGGGCAAGGCCGCCTTCCTGATCTCGCCATCGACCACATCATCCACGGGACATAGCTTTATCGTTTCTGCCATTCCGCCGTCCTAGAGCATCGTGCTGCCGCCATTGACGCTGATGACCTGACCGGTCACGAACGACGCTTCGGCGGATGCAAGATAACTGACCATGGAAGCGACCTCCGCCATTTCGGCGGGACGCCCCATGGGAATGACGCTCACGAACTTAGCCGCCAGCGCCGGTTGCTGCTCGGTGATGGCGACCATCTGCGGCGTGTTCACCGCGCAGGGCGCCACCGTATTGACCGTGATTCCCTCGCGCGCGAATTCACGTGCCATGCCCGTTGTCAGGCCATGGACGCCGCCTTTGGCCGCGTTATAGGCCGCATGATCCCACAGCCCATTGCGTACGGAGTCCGCGCCAAGATTGATGATGCGTCCATAGGACTGCGCCCGCATCGGCCGGATCGCATACCAGGAACACCACAGAACCGTCCACAGATTGCGATCGATGGTGGCTTTCAAAGTCTCGGGCGTATGCTCGCTGAATGCCTTGATAATCCCACCGCCGGCATTGTTAACGAGCACGTCGAGCCGCCCGAAACGGGAGGTCGCGAGATCGATCGTCGCTTTCGCCACCTCCTGGTCCGACAGATCGCCTGCCTGGCTGGCAACCTCGACATCGAACTCCCGGCCAAGCCGCGCCGCAGCGCGACCAAGCTCGGCTTCGTCGAGATCCGCAATCACGAGTGTCGCTCCGTCCACGGCGAGCCGCTCGGCAATCGCATAGCCGATACCACGGGCGGCACCGGTCACGATTGCAACATTACCTTTCAATTTCCCGGTCATTGACTTGCTCTCACAGAATGATGCTGACGCGGCCCTGGGCGCGCAGACCCTCGCTATCCAGCAGGCAGCGCTTTTCCTTGATACGGAACGAGCCCTGATGCGGGGTGAGCAGATAGCGGTTGCTGCCAAAATAGGTGTCGGTGACCGCGTCCTTGGTCCGGTACGTGATGAAGGCAGACGCGACTTCGACGTCGCTTCCGATCTGGCGCCTGATCCGGACGTTGCTGACCAGATGCCGGGTCCGCGAATGCGGAAATTCCGCATGCGCCGTGCGCTTCATCAACCGCTTGACGCGCTCGCTGAGCCGGAAACGATCGTCAGCCACGTAGAACAGGTTATTGTCGGGCGATGCATCGACGGCGAGGTCCGTCGCCGGCACGTAATAGATGGCATCGTCGGTGAACAGCTCCAGCCATTCCGGCAACCGCCATTCGTCGAGCAGTTCGGCCTCAGCGAACAGGAAGTCTTCGATATCGGCGCGCACGAATGTCTGCATCATGACCACCTCCCCGTCACTCATGCCGGCACCTGAAACACGCGTTCGTTCCAGTTCGACCAGAATGCCCGCATCTGCGCCTCGTCATCGTAAGACGGGCTCTCCTTTCCCATGCCCTTTGAAATGTCGTTCCATTGCGCCTCACCAGCATTGCGGAAGCCGCGCTGACATTGCTCCAGCGCCTCGACGTCATCGGGTGTGGCAAAGCCGCCGGGACCGAGGAATTCGAGAAAGTTGAACAGGCGATATTTGCGCGCCCAGTCGGTTTCTTCCTTCGGTGCAAGCGCCCAGGCACTGATGGTCATATGGTCTGGTGCAGTCGGGTAATAGGTACGCACCGTCACCGCCATGATGTCGTTGATGACCAGATTGGGGAAGATGAACAGGTTGCGGTTATAGGTGGCGATGCGATCGGCGCGCTCCTTGCCGAAGCGTTCGAGCAGGCGTGCATAGAGCCGGTCGAGCTCACGTTTGCCGTCCTCGCCCCATGACGGGATCCACTGGGCCACCGGACGGCCCCAGGGCGCCTTGTATTCAAGCACGGCATGACCCCTGCCGAGATCGTAAGCCGTACCGGCGAAGGCGACGGGCGCCAGACTGCCATTGGTGGCTTTGAGATAGTCGAGATAGGTCGCATGCGTCGTCAGCGCGTGATAGCCGTCGATGCTGTTCTCGGTCAGCAGCTTCCAGTTCGCGCGCATGGAATATTCCTGCGTGCCGCCGACGATCGTCATGCCCTCTTCGGCCTGATCGCAGATCACGTCGAGATACTCCAGCACCGGCCCAAGATAGTCGGTCAGGCTCTCGACCTTGGCGTCGAAGCAGATGAAATTGAGGCCGCGATAGCTTTCGAAACGCGGAACCTGCTGCATGTTGGACGTGCTGCGCGACTTGAAGTCTTCTGCATAAGATTCCTCGCCCGGCTGGCTGCGCAGCGTGCCGTCGAGACCGAACACCCAGCCATGATAGAAACACTGGAACGATTTTGCGCGACCGTGCTTCTCGCGGCATACCTGCGCTCCGCGATGCGGGCAGGTATTGAGCATCGCCTTCAACTCGCCCTGTCCGTCACGGGCGAACAGGATGTTACGACCGCCGACCGAGCGGGTGACGAAATCGCCGGGCTTATCAAGCTCCGAGCTATGGCCCAGATAGAGCCAGCATTTGTCGAAAATGTTGCTGCGCTCAGCTTCCAGGATCGTCGGATCCGTGAACGCCTGACGCGACACCTTGAAGATCTTTTGCGCCTCATCGATCTGGAGCGCCGTATTCATCTTTGTGAATGCGTTCATCTCGTTTCCTCGCCGTTTTTAGTTTTTAAGCGCTTTTCGCAAATCGAAGGCAGGCGACTCGAAGTCGGCCCGGGCCGCAGACGTCGCCTTTCCTGCAAGCCGCCGCAGCATCGCCATGTCTTTGGCAGAATTGATCGCGACCGCGCCTGCCACCATGCCGTCGCGCAATGCGATCACCGAAAACCTGCCGCTGGCCATGTCACCGCGCACGATCACGTCATCGGCCACGGGATCACCGACCACCTGAATGTTCAGGTCATACTGATCGGACCAAAACCAGGCGGGGTCGGCATATGGCCGTTGGATGCCAATCATGTTAGCAGCCACGCAGGCCGCTTGGTTCTGTGCATTGGCCCAGGTCTCGACCCGAAGACTTCGGCCATGACACGCGCTCCATTGCAGCGCGACATCGCCCGCGCTGAAAATATTATCGATCGCTGTCTTGCCGAATGGATCGACTTCGATGCCAGCCCTGGCGTCGAGACCGACACTCTGCGCGACAGATGCGATCGGATCGACACCGATTCCGACCAGCAAGACGTCGGCTGCGACCTCTCGCCCGTTGCTGAAGCGGACACCTTGCGTTGTCCCCTCGACAACAGTCGTATCGAAGACAAAGTCGACGCCATGGGCACGGTGTCGGGCCTCTACAAAATCGCTGATCACCTTCGGGAATGCGCGCCCCAGCAGCCGCGGTCCGGCTTCAACCACAACGACACTGCAATTCAGCGTCGCGGCAGCAGCCGCAGCCTCCAGACCGATGACGCCACCACCCAGCACCACGACGCGCGCGCCCGCCTCCAACGATTTCCGCAACTGCAGCGCATCCTCGATGCTACGGAGATATTGGATTCGCGCCGACGTCCGTTCAATTCCGTCGATCCGGCGCGGTTGCGTGCCGGTGGCGATTAGCAAGCGGTCATACGAGACCTTATCGCCGCGCGACGTCGAGACTGTCTGCCGCTCGGAGTTGCAGGCGACAACGGCTGTCCCGGTGACGATATCGATATCGAGCGCTCCGCTCCACTGATCGATCGGCTTGAGATAAACAACCTGATATCCAGACTTGGTCAGCATCTGCTTTGAAAGCTGCGGTCGCTCGTAAGGGGGATGCGCCTCTTCACCGATCATCGTGATCGCGCCTTGATAGCCGTTGGCACGCAACGCTTCGGCTGCACGGCCACCTGCCTGGCCCGCGCCTGCAATCACAATGCGACCGATCTCTGCTGCCGGCACATATCCTCCCTTGCGACACTCGTCGCGGCATTCTTGCTTTTTGCTTTTCGTTTTTTTGTTTTGTTAGTTGTCGCTGCCTGCGACGATCGGCACCTGAACGTCGCAATGAGTTTTTGCAAATCTTCGATTGCATCAATCTTAGAAACAGTCCAACCTGCTTGTAAAGCGATAAAGTGCCGCTGCCGTAACTCTTGCAGTGCAGCACTAAACAAGAGATCGGGGAGCAGCGCGTGACCACGAGGGTGGACGTTCATACGCACTTTGTGCCGAAGGCGATCCCGCAGGCGGAAGGCCGCAATCCTCTGTGGCCGTCGATCCTTCATAAAAGCGATAGCAGTGCGGTGATCGTTGATGGGAAGGTCTTCCGGATCATCGATGATCGTAGTTGGAGTGGCGAACGCCGCTTGCATGACATGGCGGACGACGGCATCGACATCCAGGTGGTGTCACCGATGCCGGAACTGCTGTCGCATTGGTTCCCTGCGGGCGACGCCGATATTCTCGCGATGCATATCAATCGCGAAATTGCTGCATTGTGCGCTGCACGACCGGATCAGTTCGCCGGGATCGGCATGGTGCCCATGCAGGACGTCGCACGCGCAGCGCGGCGTCTTGATGACGTGAAGGCGCTCGGGCTTTGTGGCGTCGAGATCGGCACGCATATCAACGGCACGGCGCTTGGTGCGGCAGCGCTGGACGAGTTCTACGCGGCTGCTGAGGCAGCCGATCTGTGCGTGATGATCCATCCGTTGCATCCGGCCGGGATGGATCGGATGGCAGGCCGCCCTGAACTTGCAGCGGTCGCCGCCTTCCCGCTCGAGACCGCACTCGCTGCGACATCACTGCTCACGCACGGAGTAACCGAGCGCTTCCCCAAACTGCGCATCTTGCTCAGCCATGGCGGCGGTGCACTTCCGTGGTTATTGCCGCGCATGCAGCATGCGGTATCGCTCGGACCTCCTTTGCAGAGCCTGTTTGCGCGCGATCCGCATGCCATGGCGCGCAGCTTCTTCTACGACACCGTACTCTACGATCCGCGCGCGTTGCGCTTCCTCGCAGACCAGGTCGGCATCGACCGAATCGTGGTCGGCTCGGATTATCCCTTTACGATCAAGCAGGATCGCCCCTCCGCATTCGCGGAAGCTGCGCTGGCGTCGAGCCCTGCCGCATTCATCGCCGCCACGGAACAGTTGTTGCAGCGACAGCTTCAAAGCTGAACCACCAAGCCACCAACGCCAACAGTTGGGGTGACTGACGGGAGAGACACTTGGGCGTTTGTTATTCATACCGGCAATCCTGCTCGCTTGGACCGCTACCGCCTCGCACGCCAGGGCGCCCTGATCCGCAGGTCCCGCGCGATGCAAAGTTCGGTTCCTGCCGGCACGGCAAGATCGGTGCATTCTACTTCTATGCAGCGGGCTCTCGCGACGATCCGGCATTTGGGTTCTTCGACATCGAACTATCGGTGCAACTGATCAATGCAGATACTCTCAGGGTCGAGCTTTACTGCGTCGCCGACGGATATCAGACCGCTCGAGGCATCGGTAGCGACCATCCGATCCGCATCGCTGTGCTGGCTGGCAACGAAGTGGTGACCACGGTGGAATGGCGCTTCTCGGATGTCATTTGCGGGCACGCCGATCCAATGAACTTCTCGACGGATATTTCAGTGCCCGGCGTCGCTTTCGCTGGGATCGACGGCATCGCCCTCGACAAGGTCGAGGGACGGTCAGCTCCCTGCCGATGACGTGCCCCTTTTTGTGAAGCGATTGGACAGCCTCGATGAGCCTGATGCAGGTCGATCTCGACGATAAATACCAGCTCGAAGCGAAGCGGATCTACCTGTCCGGAACGCAGGCGCTTGTCCGTCTGCCGATGCTCCAACGCGAGCGCGACCGGATTGCAGGCCTGAACACGGGCGGCTTCATTTCGGGCTATCGCGGGTCGCCGCTCGGCATGTACGACAATGCGCTGTGGCGCGCGAAGGCCTTCCTCAAACAGCACGATATCGAATTCGCGCCGGGGCTGAACGAGGATCTCGCCGCCACCGCGGTGTGGGGCACGCAGCAGGTCGGCCTGTTTCCCGGCGCCAAGGTCGATGGCGTATTCGGCATCTGGTACGGCAAGGGGCCTGGCGTCGACCGCTCGGTGGACGCGCTCAAACACGCCAATTCGGCGGGCACATCGCGCCACGGCGGCGTGCTCGCGCTGGCTGGCGATGATCATGGTTGCCAATCCTCGACGCTGGCGCATCAGAGCGAACAGGTCTTTGCCGCCGCCCTGATGCCGATCATCAATCCTGCGACCATTCAGGACTATCTCGACCTCGGCCTCTACGGCTTTGCATTGTCGCGCTATTCAGGCTGCTGGGTCGGCTTCAAGGCGATCTCGGAGACCGTGGAGAGTTCTGCATCGATCATCAATGATCCCACCCGACTTGAGATCGTGACGCCATCGGATTTCGAGATGCCGCCGGGCGGGCTCGGTATTCGGTGGCCCGACGCGCCGCTGGAGCAGGAGCGGCGCCTGCACGGGCCGAAGATGGCCGCTGTGGCCGCCTTCGCCCGCGCCAATGGGCTCGACCGCGTGGTGATCGACGGCAAGCCCGCCCGGCTTGGCATCGCTGCTGCCGGCAAGGCTTATCTCGATCTGCGCCAGGCGATGGCGGATCTTGGTATCACCGAGTCCATTGCCCGCGACATCGGGCTCCGCGTCTACAAGATCGCGATGACCTGGCCGCTCGAGGAAAGCGGCGCCCGGCGGTTTGCCGATGGGCTGCAGGATATTCTGGTGGTCGAGGAGAAACGCAGCTTTATCGAAGACCAGCTCGTCCGCATCCTCTACAACCTGTATGCTGCACGGCGGCCCAGCATCGTCGGTAAGTGCGATGAATCCGGGGCCGTGCTGCTGCCCAGCGAGGGCGAATTGTCTCCCACGCTGGTCGCTGGAGCTCTGGTTGCACGGTTGCGGCGGCTCGGCCATCACAGCCCGGAACTCGAACAAAGGCTGGCCCGGCTCGAAGCCTTCGATCGGCCTGTCGCTGCTGCGGCGCCGACCCAGCGCACCCCGTATTTCTGCTCCGGCTGTCCGCATAATTCGTCCACCAAGGTGCCCGAAGGCAGCCGCGCGATGGCCGGCATCGGCTGCCACGGCATGGCGCTCTATGTGCCGAGCCGGCGGACAGCCACTGTGGCCCATATGGGCGCTGAAGGCGTGACCTGGATAGGCCAGGCGCCCTTCACCAGCGAGCCGCACATCTTCCAGAACATGGGCGACGGCACCTATACGCATTCCGGATTGCTGGCGCTGCGCGCCGCCGCAGCTGCCGGCGTCAGTATCACCTACAAGATCCTCTATAACGACGCCGTGGCCATGACCGGCGGCCAGCCGGCCGAAGGCAGCCTGACCGTTTCGCAGATCGCCCATCAGGTCGCAGCCGAAGGCGCCAGGCGCGTCGCCATTGTTTCCGACGAGCCCGATAAGTATCCGGCCGGTTATTTTCCAGCTGGCGCGACGGTGCATCATCGCCGCGACCTCGATGCCGTGCAGCGTGACTTGCGCGACATCAAGGGCCTGACGGTGCTGATCTATGACCAGACCTGCGCGGCCGAGAAACGCCGCCGCCGCAAGCGCGGCCTTTATCCCGACCCGCAAAAGCGCGTTTTCATCAACGATCTCGTCTGCGAGGGCTGCGGTGATTGCTCGGTCGCATCGAATTGCGTGTCGGTGCAACCGCTGGAAACCGAATTCGGCCGCAAGCGCAAGATCGATCAGTCGAATTGCAACAAGGACTATTCCTGCGTCGAAGGCTTCTGCCCGAGCTTCGTGACCGTTCATGGCGGCGCGCCGAGGCGCGCGAAGAAGGCCGCTGACGCCGCCGGCGATCTGTTTGCTGACCTGCCGCTGCCTGCCCTGGCGCCGCTCGATTCGCCCTACAGCATCCTGGTCACCGGGATCGGCGGCACCGGGGTGATCACCATCGGCGCCCTGCTCGGCATGGCCGCGCATCTGGCAGGCAAAGGCTGCTCGGCGCTGGACTTCACCGGTCTCGCGCAAAAGAACGGCGCGGTGATGAGCCATGTGCGCATCGCCAACACGCCGGACGAACTCACGACAGTGCGAATTGCACCGGGCGGCGCCGACCTCATTCTCGGCTGCGACGTGGTGGTCTCGACCAGTCATCCGGCTCTCAGCCGGATCGATCGCGGCGCTACCCGCGCCATCGTGAATGCGGACCTGCAGCCCACCGCGAGCTTCGTCATCAATCCCGATCTCGATTTCGAGATGGGCACCATGAAGCGCATCCTTGGCGACGCCGTGGGCGATCGCAATCTCGACGTCATCGATGCCACCGCCATGGCGAGCGCATTGATGGGCGACAGCATCGCCACCAACGCCTTTATGCTGGGCTTCGCCTTCCAGCGTGGTGCCGTTCCGCTGCCGCTCGACGCGATCATGTCGGCGATCGAGATCAACGGTGCGGCCATTGCAATGAATAAGCAGGCCTTCACCTGGGGCCGGCTCGCGGCGCATGATCCATCGCGTATTCGCAGCGTGCTTCAGTTTCGCAGCCGCGCCGCCGAACCGAGCCGGACATTGGACGAGACGATCGCCCGGCGTGTCACGTTCCTGACCTCGTACCAAAACGCCGCCTATGCGAAGCGCTATCGCAGCCTCGTCGATGCCACTCGCCGCGCCGAGACGGCTGTTGCTCCGTCCTCGACCGCATTGACCGAAGCGGTGGCGAAGAACTTCTTCAAGCTGATGGCCTACAAGGACGAGTATGAGGTCGCACGCCTCTACACCGATGGTGAATTCGCGGCCAAGCTCGGCGAGCAGTTCGAGGGCGATTACCGGATCAGCTTCAACCTCGCGCCGCCCCTGCTGTCCCGCCGCGACAAGGCGACCGGGCATCTGCGCAAATCGGAATATGGCGCATGGATGATGCCGGTATTCCGTCTGCTCGCCGCCCTGAAGGGCCTGCGCAATACACCATTCGATCCGTTCGGCCGCACCTCCGAGCGGCGGCAGGAACGGCAACTGATCGACGATTACGAAACGCTGCTGCGATCTCGCCTGGGCACGATGCAAGGCGCGCAACTGCCGTTACTGGTGAAACTCGCAACAATCCCGGAGACGATCCGGGGCTACGGCCATGTCAAGCACGCCAATATCGTGAAAGCCGCCGAGGAGCGCCAGCGCCTTATCCTGCAACTGGATAATGAAAGATATGCAAACGCGGCCGAATAGAGCCGCGATTCAATAATCACGACTGCAAGCTTTCTATCAACACAGACCCAGTCAATGGGCGCGCGATCAAGAACGTCATAATCGCGGGAGGATGCCACCATGCGTGGCCTGATGATGGATACGCCGTTGCTGCTGACGGATATGCTTCGCCATGCGGCGATTGCGCATGGTGCGACGGAAGTCGTGTCCCGCATGATCGACGGCGGGATACATCGCTATTCCTATCGACAGGCACTCGATCGGTGTCGCCGGCTGTCTGCGGCGCTGGCCGCCTTCGATCTCGCGCCCGGCGACCGCATTGGATCGCTGGCCTGGAACACGCATCACCACTTCGAGCTGTTCTACGGCATTCCAGGTCAGGGCTATGTGCTGCATACGCTCAATCCGCGTCTGCACGAAGACACGCTGGTCCAGATCATCACCCATGCCGAGGACACGTGGATCTTCATCGATGCGGCGACGCTGCCACTGGCGGAATTGCTGGCGCCACGCCTCCCCCAGATCCGTGGCTGGATCTATATGGACGCGACCGAAACCATCCCGCAGACATCACTCGGCAACGTCATCAGCTACGAAGCACTGATCTCCTCCCAACCGCCCGGCCACCAGTGGCCGATCCTGGACGAGAACGCCGCCAGCATCATGTGCTACACGTCCGGCACCACGGGCGCGCCCAAGGGGATCGTCTATTCGCATCGCTCCATCGTGCTCGCCTCGCTGTTCATGAGCATGGCCGACATGGTCGGCGGCTATCGGGGCGGACACCGTGAAACGGTGATGCCCGTTGCGCCGCTCTTCCATGCCAATGGCTGGATGATGCCGTTCACCGCGCCCATGAACGGGCAGAAACTGGTGCTGCCTGGCCGCAATTTTGAGGCCGACAGGCTTTGCGACCTGATCCAGTCCGAAGAGGTCACGGTGGTCGCGGCGGTGCCGACAGTCTGGCTCGCCATCGCCGCGCATCTCGATACGGCAAACACAGCCCTGCCCTCGCTTCGCGCAGCCATGGTGGCGGGAACCAAGGCGCCCAGATCGCTGGTCGAGAATCTGGAGCGGCGCGGCATCTCGGTCGGTCAGGTCTGGGGCATGACCGAGGCCGCCGGCGGCGTGCGCGCCACGCCTGCGCCGGGCGTCGCCGATCTTGCTGCCGACGAGCAGTTCGCGCGCAAGATGCGCCAGGGCCGGATCGGCTTCGGGACCGAGCTCAGGATCATGAGCGACACCGCCGAACCGCTACCGCATGACGGTATCGCGCTCGGGCATCTCGAGGCGCGCGGCCCATGCGTTTCCTCGGGCTATTACAAGCTCGACCATCCCGTTTCGAATGGATGGCTGACGACGGGAGATGTCGCACGCATTCATGCGGATGGCAGCATCGAGATCGTCGACCGCTCCAAGGATGTCATCAAATCCGGCGGTGAATGGATCAGCAGCCAGGCCATCGAGGTGGCCGTCCTCGAACATCCCGCGATCTTCCAGGCTGCGGTGATCGCAATGCATCACGATCGCTGGCAAGAGCGGCCATTGCTGGTCGCGGTCGGCAAGCCGGGTGCCACCGTCACCTCCGACGATCTGCTCGATCACCTGCGGACACGAATTCCCAAATGGTGGATGCCCGATCAGGTCGTCTTCATCGATGCGCTGCCGGTGACAGCCAGCGGCAAAGTGCGCAAGGCCGAGCTCCGGGAGACGCTCATGCGCGATCAGCAATTTCACATTCCGCAACCACCGCCGACGGACCCATTGCCGTCGGCGCTCTAAGCAAGCAGGCAGATTCATACAAAAACATTTGAGGGGAAACGACGATGAGACAGACGACATTCTTGCACGGACTGACGATCGCACTATCGCTTGGCACCGCTGCGATGAGCCATGCAGCTGACAAGAATTACGGTCCGGGCGTCTCCGACACCGAGATCAAGCTGGGGCAGACCGTGGCCTATAGCGGCCCAGCCTCCGCCTTTTCAAGCTATGGCCGGGTGATGACCGGCTACTTCCAGATGCTGAATGAAAGCGGCGGCATCAACGGCCGCAAGATCGTCCTCAGTTCGCTCGACAATGCCTTCAGCCCGCCCAAGGCGCTGGAGCAGACCCGCAAGCTGGTGGAAGACATCGGAATCTTCGCCGATGTCGGCACCGTCGGCACCACTCCGAATGTGGCGATCCAGAAATATCTCAACCAGAACAAGGTTCCGCATGTCTTCATTTCAGCCGGCGGCAAGCGCTTCAACGATCCGAAGAACTTTCCCTGGAGCGTGCCGCTCTATCCGGCCTTCGGAATGGAAGGCAGAACATTCGGCAATTTCATCATGCGCACCAAGCCCGGCGCCAAGATTGCCGTGCTCTATCAGAACGACGATTTCGGCAAGGACTTCCTGACCGGCCTGAAAGCCGCGCTCGGCAATGATGCAACCAAGATCGTCGCTGAAGCCACCCACGAACTTACCGACCCAACCATCGATTCACAGATCATCAAGCTGAAAGATTCCGGCGCTGACGTCCTGATGGAGTTCACCACGCCGAAATTCGTCGCCCAGGCCGTGCGCAAGACGGCCGAACTCGGCTGGCGACCAATGCAGTTCCTGGTCAGCACGTCGAACTCCGTGGAGACCGTTCTGCGTCCGGCAGGGCTGGACAACGCCAAGGACGTCTATACCAGCCAGTTCACCAAGCAGGCCGCTGACCCCGCATGGGCGAATGATCCTGAAGTGATCGAATATGTCGCCTTCATCAAGAAATGGGCTCCGAACGACAATCCCAGCGATTTCGTCGCTTTGTCCGGTTACATCACCGCACAGGCTATCGCCTATGGCTTGCAGCGCTCCGGTAACGAACTGACGCGCGAAAATCTCGTGAAGCAAGCGAGCAGCTTTCATGGCCAGCGTTTCAAGATGATGTTGCCAGGCGTCGAACTCAATAATTCATCACAGGACTATGCCGCCTATCGCTCCCTCCGTGTCGCACGATTCGACGGCACGTCCTGGGTGCTCGCCGACAAACCTGAAACATCCGGCCAGGCCTCGAACAAATAGCCCGCCACCCCGGTGCAATGACGTGCAAGACGCACGTCATTGCACCCATTTTCGCCAACCGGAGTGCGACATCATGTTGTTGAGCGACGACCAGCAGAGTTTTCGCGATACGTTACGGCGTTTCATTGCCAGGGACGTCGCACCGATCGCGAATGCGATCGACCGCGACGACCGTTTTCCGAGCGAACTGGTGCCGAAATTCGGCGATCTCGGCCTGCTTCAGCTCAGGCTGCCCGAAGAATATGGCGGCCCCGGCGCTAACCTCACCACCGTCTGCCTCGCCGCCGAAGAATTGGCGAAAGTCTCGGAATCGGTGGCGCTGATCTCCGGACAGAACGGCATCGGCATGATCGTGCCGCTGATGCATTTCGGCAATGAGGAACAACGCCAGCGATTTTTTCCGGAAGTCGCCAAGGGCCGCATGCTCACCGCGGTGGCCATCACCGAGCCGCAATCGGGCTCCGATGTCGGCAGCATGCGCACGCGGGCCACACGCGACAGCGACGGCAACTATGTGCTGAATGGCGAGAAATGCTACATCACCTTCGCCCCCGTTGCCGACTACATCACGGTGTTCGCCAAGACCGGCGATGACGGCGACGGCACCCACAATATCAGCGCCTTCATCGTCGATACCAAGACCCCAGGATTCAGTGTCGGCAAAAGCGAACGCAAGCTTGGCCTCAACGGTATTCCAAACGCACCACTCCATTTCGACAATGTGCGCGTCCCCTCCGAAAACAGGATTGGCGCGGAAGGTGAAGGCTTCAAGATCTGCATGCGCATCCTCGACCTCAACCGGCCGACCATCGGCGCCGTTGCGGTCGGCCTCGCGCAAGGCGCGCTCGATCTCGCGATTACCTATGCCAAGGAGCGTAGGCAGTTCGGCAAATCGATCGCAGAATTCCAAGGCATGCAGTTCATGCTCGCGGACATGGCCATGCAAGTCGAGGCCGCGCGCTGTCTGGTTTATGAATGCGCGAGGATCGCCGATCTCGGCTTTCCGACAGAAGCCGATTTCCGTGACTTCTCAGCGAAAGCGTCGATGGCAAAATGTTTCGCCAGCGACATGGCCATGAAAGTGACGACCGACGCCGTGCAGATCTTTGGGGGTGCCGGGTATATGCGCGATCTTCCGGTCGAGCGTTTCATGCGAGACGCCAAGATTAATCAGATTTTTGAGGGGACAAATCAGATCCATCGGCTGATCATCGCACGGCAGTTGCTGTCATAACTGTCGTCGTAACGCAGTCTCTTGGGAATGTCTACTTTGTATCATGAGCCGTCATTGGTCGTGCGCTGTCGATGGCGTGTGGGCGTGGATTAGTCCGTAACTAGCAATTCAGGAGAACAACGAACAGATACAGGGTTTCTCCCGATGGATTACTCGAGGATGGTCAGCGACGATCCCAACGCTATTCACGAGAAATCTGGAGTAAAACATGCGCATCAGTGTTCCTGCCCGACACCAACTAGCTGCGGCCAGTATCACGGCCTTGATCACATTCGCGCTGGCGGCACCAGGCCATGCGCAACAGGGTGGGAAGAAGGCAAGCGCCCACAACACCTATTCCATCCGCGAAAAATGCATCGCCAAGGCACAGGCGGCCTATCCTGACAATGGCCTCGGCACGACGAGCGTCATGACGCAACGTACAGGAGTGTACATGGACTGTGCAAAGAGCAATGGTATCAGGCCATAGCAGCTCAAACCTGTATGAACTCGCGACTGCAAATGTCCGCCGCAGCACACTTCGATACGTTTTGCGTCTGAGCTGAGACGCGCTCCCCTCTCCGTTCGGGACGTACATCCACGACACAAATTCCCGAAGCGCGCCGCCGACGTCGGCACCCTTGACCTTCCGTTGGTGGATGGCTCCGGCCAGTCTAGACCGCAAATACCAAGCATCAGCTCGAGTCCGCGGTTGCATGCACCGCTCTCATTCAATCGATACTTCCGACGAACGATATCTCATCAAAACTACTGGCTGGCTGAGTGGCTCGGCGAGCGCTCGACGCACCTGAACCCGACGTGACAGGTAGACGTGTCGATCGGCTCCGCATGACGAGCAGCAGGACGATAGCGCCGACAGTAATTCGGAGCGCAAAGATGGGATCCTCCCTTGAGGACCTTCCGCGGGATGCGGATCGCAGGCTGCCGCATGTCGAAGCTTCCGGACTGCGTCCCTCCTCTCGGATTAGAAGGAACGCAGCATGCCTTGGCAACCTCATCGATGTGACGCGCGCTGTACCAATCCAAGGTCCACTCCCAGACATTGCCGTTCATGTCGTGGACGCCGTAGCCATTTGGCGGAAATGCGTTCACCGGGGAGGTTCGATCGAATCCGTCGGACGTCAAGTTTACGCTCGGAAAATCTCCTTGCCAGGTATTCGCCATGTGGCGACCGGCAGGCGTGAACTCGCTCGCCCACGCAAATTCGACTCCATCCAGACCGCCACGCGCCGCGAATTCCCATTCGGCCTCGGTTGGCAAATCGCGCCCCCGTCAAGCGGCATAGGCCTGCGCGTCGGCAAAGGCCATATGGACGACCGGACGATTTTCTAGACCATCAATGCTGCTTCCCTGCCCGTAGGGATGTTTCCAATCAGCGCCCCGCATAAAGGACCACCATTGGCTCCACTCACCAAGGTCGGATATCGATGTCGCCTTCCGGAAGACCAGCGAGCCCGCATAAAGCATTTCCGGCCATGCGCCAGGATAGTCGGAAGCGTCCGGGACGATCTCGGCAACGGTGACGTGCCCCGTTGCCGCTACGAATTTGGCAAATTCACAATTTGTCACAGGCGTCCGCTCGATTCAGAAATCGTCAACGCGTACGCGATGAACGGCGCCTCCTCGGGATAATGATGGTTAGATCCCATCCGGAATGCCCCGCCGGGTATCCAAACCAAATCGTGCCGAAAGGGAACGTTTGGCGCACTTTTCTCGTCGATGGCACCGATCGTCATATGGCGCTCCGCGGACAACGATGGCCCGGATCGCAGGCGGAAGACGCTTTTGTGGGCCTGCTGCTCCGGCGGACTGCAGAAGCCAATCGCAGCCGTCTATCAGGGAAAACCCTATCGATGGAACGGTCGTCACGTTCGAGTACCAGACCTAAGGTTCGATGAGCTTATTCCGAATGGCGTAGCGCACTAGACCCGCAGTCGAGGTCGCATCGATCTTCTTCATCGCAGCCGAGCGCTGAGATTCAACGGTTTTTATGCTGACATTCAACAGCGCACTAATCTGCTTGTTGCTGTTTCCTTCCGCAATCAATTGAACGACCATGCGTTCTCGCGGCGTCAACAGCGGTATCACCCTCTCCGTCTCCTTTGCCAGATAGGAGTGAAGCATGCGTTCTGAGAGTTTTCCTGTAAAGAACGGCTTGCGGTTCGCCAACGCTTCGATCGCGGATACCAAATACTGCTTCGCGTCGCTTTTGAGAAGAAAGGCTTTCGCACCCGCCGCCAACGCCTGGGTGATGATCTCATCAGTATCGTGCATCGTAAACATCAGCACTTCCGTCCGATCGAGGCGTTGTCGAACCTGACGGGTGACCTCGACGCCGTTCATGAGTGGAATAGAATAATCCGTAATCAAAATGTCAGGCTTCAGCGCCAGCGCCATGGTGAGCGCAGCCTTGCCATCCCCCGCTTCACCGACCACTTGCCATCCGGCACGAAGCTCCACGATCGAGCGGAGACCAGAACGGACAACGTCGTGGTCATCAGCGATCAGGATACGAACCGCTGTCGGGCCATTGACCACACTGACCTCCGTCTTAGGCCGCGAAAGATTGGAAAATAGCGTGTTCAAAACGTTCCCCCTATTCGTGGAAACCCTAGAACAAAGCCCCGGTACCCCGAAATCGCAATCGTGGTCCTACGCTGCTGGCATTATGGCGTTTGCTAGCGGAAGTGGGATGCGAACAAATACCATCGTGCCCCTGCTAGATGACCGGATACTGAATCCCCCTCCGAATTGGTGCGTGCGGGCGCGCATTCCGGAAATGCCCACACCGGTTTTCATCAACGTCCCATCACCGTCGCGCGCAATCCCCGCGCCGTCATCAGCAACGCCCAACAGGATGCGCTTTGCATCGACTTTGATGCCAATATGAACCGTGTTGGCATGAGCATGCCGATGAACATTCGCCATGGCTTCCTGCACGATCCGCAAGATCGTGCGCTTCAGACTGATAGATAGGCCATCGAGGGTTCCGGACATGCGCAATGTCGTCTCGATTCCGGTGCGTTCAGAATAGCCCGAAACGAAACGTGACAATGTCGGCCTTAGACCATCTTCGTCGAGAGCCCGAGGGTAAAGCAGATAGCTAACCGACCTGATTTCGCGCTGCGCCTCCGACACCGATTGCTCGACCGCCGATACGATGGAATCCAGCTCTCTCGAGCTCATTCTGTCGCGCAGCGACATCAAGTTAAGGCTCGCTGCCGTCAGATGCTGTACCGTGGAATCATGCAGTTCGGCAGCGTAGCGCTGACGCTCCTGTTCCTGCAGATTGACCAAGCGGACCGCAAGATTGTCCATTTCGTGGAGCGCAGTTTCAAGCTCAGTTACATCGTCCCGCGAGACGAGCGTACGTCGCCAGCTCCGCGAGTCCATCCGAGACGCGCGTAGGCGATAGTTGCGGTAGGAGCGATTAATTGCTGTTTTGAAGTTCAGGCCGAACTCCGGCGTATCCCCGGCAAGCACAGATTTGATACCGACTCGGAAGGCGCTTAGTTGGCTTCGGACAGGATAAAACGCTGCGGCGATCGACGGACTTTTCACGACGATGATCGACTGTCATGGCATCTCCTTACGGTAACGTAAAAGATCCGAGATAAGTGCTGACCGACGGAAATCAGCTGACTAACTCGAAGTCCGACAGCTTGAATGTCTTGTCGTTGAAGGCCTCTGTTGGACCGTAAAAACGCATCGCCGGCAGCGGCCGCTTTCCGGACGTCGGAATCCAGTTGGCCTCCCGGCCACGTGGCGCTTTCGGACCGACATAAAGGGTGACGCCGCCATCGGCGTTCTTCTTCATCTTATCGAGATCGTAGGAAGATAGCGTCGTGCGATTCAGGTCGCTGTAAATGAACGCATTGGTGGCGCGGTCGTACACGGTCAGCGCCCAGAACTGCTTCACCGGCATATGGGCCGGCACATCTATTTTGTAGAGCTTGCCTGCCTGCAGCAAATTCCCGTCCCTGTCTGCCAGCGCCATCATGTATTGCGTGGCGGGCACGTCGCTGAGAACCCGTGGCATATAGGTGCACCAGAAGTATTCGGCAGCCCGCGGGATAAGGTCAACGTAGTCGTCATAGATGAACGAGAACGTCCTGTTCGCGTCGGCTTGCAGCAAAGACACATAGTGCCGATCCGGCCAATAGCGCATCGAAGCAGGTATATTGTCGAACCAGTGCTGAAGATAGAACCAGGCATCGATCGCGGCCTGACGCATTGCCCGTTTGGCGGTCGCGTCCGGGTTGAACGGCTTGCCTTTCTCGATACCGAGGGACTTGATCATCCCCATTATGACTTTGTCGTGCTCCCTCACCGGCTCGACGCTCATGATCGCATGCATGTCCTCAAAATGGCGTTCATCATAGAATGGCAACGTTGGATAGCGCATGCTCGCCGGATCGACGAACTTCTGTTGGGGCGGATTTGCAGCGTCGGAAAGATAGTACATGCGCAGTTGCTTGGAATATTGGTAGGCGTCTGCGGTCGACTTGCCCGCTCCCGGAACGGACCGAAACGCAAATGCAATTCGATAATTTGGTGACGACACGTGAATATAGCCGTCAGGCACCGTCCCTCGAAAATCGGGTGGCGTGAACAGCATCTTGCCTCCCAGGCCCTTGTCCAACCCCGTTGGTCCGACATCAGCGACGGTGAATTGCCAGGCATCGACCACCTGCCCGTGAGGCTGCCGTCGGGTCCGGCGACCGGAAGCTCGAGCACGACTGGTCCCTTGCGCAGATCGGTAAAAGCGCTGATGTATGGAGTCGTGCTATTCGCCGTGATGGCCTCGAGCTTTGGCGTCGCCATCGTCGAATAGGCAATGATGTCATTGTCTTTCATGCCGAGATCGTTGAAAGCGGCACGTCGAAAAGAATAGATAGCAATCGCTGGCATATTCCAGAGCACAGCCTCGAAGGCGCGCTGATACTTGATCTGGTAATCGAAATTCTTGATCGAACAGATAGCACCAGCGGGCGGCTGCCCACCGAGCGGTTCAGTCATGTCTTGAGCATGGGCTTTATCAGTCGCGTCAAGATTGAATTGCTGGGCCGCGGCGCCAGCGACAAGCAAACCTGCTGATGTCGTTACGAATTGTCGGCGATCCATCATTCACTCCGAGAGTTGAGATCTGCGTTGTTTCCGGTCTGTTGAATTCGTAGGTCTTCAACGCTTGCTCGACGAATGCTTCCGTTTCACTGCAACCGCGGAAACCGACAACGGATACTGCGCAGAAGTCTGCCCCGCTCCATTTCCTGTCCTTCGCCATCGTGACGTTACGGTACGCAAGGCAAGTTCGTTTATCTCTAGGTGAAAACCCGCGACGCAGATCGAAGAAACCCTAGATCGCTCTCGATCCATGACGCCTCAATGCGCAACCTCACAGCATGCGAAAAAGAACCCGCGGCATGGAACGAGATCTGACATGCATCTGAAACTGGGCATCGCAGATGCGGCTTTGCCTAGCTGAAAAGACCATGTCACTCGGATGCAACAGCGCATGACGTTCTGAGCCTTACGGCTAGGATTCAGGGTTTTCCCTGATAGCAAAATCCCCGGGAAGCCAGATGCTTTTCGATTGCAAAAATCGATGTGTCCTGGGGAGAATCCAAGTGACCAGCAGTTTCAAGACATTGACGCCACATGCGGCCGTGATCGCGGCGCTTCTCGGTATCACCGCTCTCCCCGCTGTCGCGGATGAGGGTGGCGTTCCGTTCTGGCTGAGCGGACAACTCGGGAGCATGGCCGCTGTGCCGTCAACGCCAGGCTGGCAGGCTGCCGTGATCTACTATCATTCCTCCCTGTCAGCCGGCAGTGGCACATCCATTCCGAGAGGCGGCCGCGTCGAACTTGGTTTGAACGCCAAGCCCGATCTTGTTTTCTTGAACTCCACCTATGTTTTCGCTCAGCCACTTTTCGGCGGACAGGCATCATTGGGACTTACTGGCGCTTTCGGCAATATGGGCGCCTCCATCAGTGGCACGGCCACAGGGCCACTCGGCAATAATGTCACCGGAAGCCGTAGCGAATCCACATTCGGCGTCGCCGACCTCTATCCGATGTTCCAGATCAAATGGAATCACGGCGTGAACAATTTCATGACATATGTGACCGGCGACATTCCCGTTGGCACCTATGATGTCAACAGCATAGCCAATATCGGCATCGGTCATGGTGCAATCGACGCGGGCGGCGGCTACACGTATTTGGATCCCAAGTCCGGCTACGAATTCTCCATTGCCACCGGCTTTACATACAACTTTCGCAATACGGACAGCGACTATCGCAACGGCGTTAACTGGCACGTCGATTGGGGCGCGTCGAAATTCCTGACCAAGCAACTCCTCGTCGGCGCTGTCGGCTACTACTATCAGCAGATAACAGCCGACACTGGATCAGCGGCAATTCTCGGCGACTTCAAGTCCCGCATCGCGGGGGCTGGCCCGCAGATCGGCTACATCATTCCGATGGGAGAGACGCAGGGATACCTGAACTTGAAGGGGTATTACGAGTTTGAGCACCAGAACCGACCGCAGGGTTGGAATGTGTGGCTCACATTCGCGATGTCTCCCGCGGCCCCACGTCCCGAGAGTTCTCCGCCTCCGCGTATTCGGAAGTAGGTCACGTTGGCTCCGGGATTACCCTTGGATCGTCGCGGAATCGCATCCCTTGGAAGTCGGGATAAGCCTGATAGCTGTCGCGCAATCTCCTTGGCACCCTGAACCGGTCAAACCGGGCAAAGGAGAATATCATGCGTAAAGCATTCCTCGACGTCACCGCGCGGTCGCATCTGGCTGCCGGCGCAATCTTTGCTGCTTCGATTCTTGCAGGCGCGATCGGTGGCTCGAATGCGTCTCTGGCCGGAGCGAATCTGCCTTACTGCACAGCAGGCGACAATGATCTCGAATGCGACTATGTCACCTTCCGGCAGTGCATGGCCACAGCGCAGAACACCGGCCAGAGCTGCATGACGAATCCGGGAAACCTCCTTTATGTGAGTTCGGGTCTGTCTTCCGGCGCGGTGCGCGATAGTCAGGCGTCAGCGAGCACCGAAGCGATCCGTCAGGACTGCATCGCCCGCGCCCAGGCGCGGTATCCGGACAGCGGGCTCGGCACAGTGACGGTCATGACTCAGCGGACCGAAGTTTACAGGGATTGCGCCCGCGCGAACGGCATCAATCCGTAGCCGGCCATGGGAGCTGCGAGCGGTGTAGTTGGAACCTCCCCCGACCTCGCCCCTCCCGTGAAGATCCGGCCAGCGATGGTTGAGCCATTCTTGCTGGCCGGATCTGCCACGGAATTTTTCCGTGTCTTCAACGGCTTGTCATATCTGGCATCGATCGAAGAGCGAGAAACAAGCAGCCGGACAAAAAAACGACAGACGTGCCGGCAGACGGCGACGGGGAGCAACTGATGCCCGTTTCGCCTGGGCCGGCAGCAATCCTTGTTGTCGGACCTGGAGAGGGTCAAGGTATGACAGCGAATTCCCGACGATAGACGAAATGCCCGCCACCGCCTAAATCGCTGTTATGAAGAATCAGGCACCATGGGCCGGCAAGGTATTCGACGAGCCGCGTATAGGCTTCGTCGCCGAATATGGCTCGCAATTGCATCCGCTGGCAAAGCCGCCGGAGCCGCCGCCGCCTCCAGCCGCCTCGCCCCTCGACAAGATCGTCGATGAAGACCGCCTCGGTTTTGCCGAGGCGCAGCGTGCTGACGAAATACGGATACGCGAAGCCCTCGCATCGAAGGTGCGCTACGGGCGCGGCAAACGGCCATCGGCCGCAGGATAGGCCGAGCGGCGCCCGGCCCATCCTGCGGTCGTCAGCTTACTTCTTGGCAGTCACCATCGGGCATGCGCTGGCCGAGAGCGGCGGAAACGCTTCTTCGGCCTTCACGGTGGCGAGGATCTTGAGCACGTCATAGGGGTCCTGAACCTCGCCGGGCTTCTTCACCTCGCCGAGATACATATCGTGCACCATCAGATTGTCCGGACGCAGCTTGCCGTTGCGCAGGAAGGCATCGTCGAAGGTGCGGCCCTGCAGATCCTTCACGACAGCGGCTGGATCCTTGGTATTCGCCGCTTCCACCGACTTGATGTAGTTCAGCGTCGATGAATAGACGCCGGCCTGCATCATGCTCGGCGGCTTGCCCATCTTGGCCGCATAGCGCTTGGAGAATTCGCGCGTGCGATCATCCATGTTCCAGTAGAAGCCGGACGTCACCAGCAGCCCCTGCGCGCTCTTGAGACCGACGCTGCGGATATCGTTCACGTCGAGCAGCAGCGCGATCATCTTCTGATCGCCGCCCATCAGGCCGAACTCCTCCGCCTGCTTGATGACATTCTGCGTATCACTGCCGGCATTGGCCACAGCGATGACCTTGGCGCCCGACGATTTCGCGGTCAAAATCTGCGAGGAGAAATCTGCCGTGTTGATCGGATGCGGCGCACGGCCGAGCGCCTTGCCGCCGCCCTTGACCGCCACTTCGGTGACGTCGCGTTCCAGCGCCTGGCCGAAGGCATAATCAGCCACGATGAAGAAGAAGGTGTCGCCGCCTCGCTGCAGCATCGCCTTCCCTGCGACATTGGCCAGCGCATAGGTGGTGTAGGTCCACTGGATGAAGTTCGGCGAACAGAATTTGCCGCTCAGATCCGCCGAGCCGCCGGCGGATGTGATGAACATCTTGTTGCGATCCTTGGCGAAGGTCTGCACCGCGATACACACCGACGACACCGGCACGTCGAGGATGACATCGACGCCTTCCTGATCATACCACTGGCGCGCGATATTGCCGCCGACGTCGGGCTTGTTGAGATGGTCCGCAGAGATCAGCTGGATCGGCTTGCCAAGCGCCTTGCCGCCGCATTCGTCAATGGCGAGCTGCGCTGCCGCCACCGAGCCTGCGCCGCCATTGTCGACAAACAGGCCGGTCATATCGGTGAGCACGCCGAATTTCAGCGGGGTATCACTCGCTGCGCGGACGATGGCCGGCGATGCGAGGAGCCCCAGACCCGTGGCACCCACGCCAGCCAAAAACGTACGACGCTTCATGTTTGTTTTCTCCCTGTTTGATTTTATCTTTGCGGGGAGATTGCGTGGTGATGCGCTGCGAAGCAAGGCACAGTGGCGTACTTTTACGCTAAGGCGTACCCATTGATGCATTGACGCGATCGCTGCAACGCGAAATCAGCGACCGGTTCACATATGTGAATGAGGTGCCGCAAGCGGCCCTAGAGATCCAGCACCAGCCGTTCGCTGGCCGAGCCTGCGACGCAGACCAGCAGGCTGCGCGAGCGTTCTGCTGGAGATAACGCGCGATCGCGATGCACCGGCTCGCCCTCCAGCCAGCCCACCTTGCAGGCGCCGCAGATGCCGCCGCAACATGACGTCGGCACGTCGATACCCAGCGCCGTCAGCGCCTGCAGCATGCTCTCGCTGGCCCCGACGGCGATGTCGCGCCCCGATCGAGCCAGCACCAGCGTATACGGCCGCGCCTGGGGATCCGCCGGCAGCGGTGGTGCGACGAAACGCTCCACATGGACCTGCTCCGCCGACCACGCGCACGCCGCTTGTTCGAAATCACCGATCATGGATTCCGGGCCGCAGCAGCCGATCCCCGCATCCGTCGCTGCGGGGCCGATCAAAGCCGCAAGATCCGGCCGCCCGACCACCGCCGTGTCGTGGATCACCACATGACCGCTCTCGATCATTGGTGCGAGCAGATCGGCAAGCGGCGGCGGGCCGCGCGTGATCATATGCAGCGTAAAGCCATTGCGCCCCGTGCGCTTGAGCAACGCGGCCGCCGACAGAAACGGCGTAACCCCGATGCCCCCGGCCACGAATGCAAACCGCGACAGATGCGCGGGCAGCGACATTCCGCCCCGCGGCAGCGACACGCCGATCACATCGCCCTGTCTGACCTCGTCATGCAGATGGATCGAGCCACCGCGCCCATCGGCCTCGCGCTTCACCGCAAGCATGTAACGCGTCTTGTCCGCGGGATCGTTGCACAGCGAGTAGGTGCGGATCAGCCCGTTGGCCAGATGCAGGTCGATATGTGCGCCCGGCTTGAACGGCGGCAGCTCCCAGCGCTCGGGATCAATCAGCGTGAACAGCTTGATCCCCTCGCCGCCATCCTCGATCCGGTCCACCACCGTCTTGACGGTGGTGACGCGCACCGCTGCCATTATGCGCTCCGCACGCTATCGCCGACTCGTACGGTGCCGCCCTGCAGGATCTTGCAATTGAGGCCCGAGCGATTGATCAGCGGATCGAAGATCGACTTGCCCGTGATCTCCTCGATATGCCGGCACGGGATCGACAGCCGTGTCGCCTCCAGCAGTGTCTCGCCGAGCCAGAACTGCTTGCCGACCAGATGGGTGAGCGGGACGCCGACGGTGGTGACATTGCGGCGATGTTCTTCAACGCCAAGGTCGATATCATGATCACGCTTAAGCGCGATCAGCGTTTCATATTCGAACAAAGTGACCTGACGGCCTTCCTCGGGCTTCGGCGAGTAGAAGCCTTCCTCGCGGCCGATCATGTAGCGATCGCCTTCGATGCCCTTGCCGGCAATCAGCGTCAGTTCCTGCATCTCGCGCATCGGCAGGAAGGCACGCGCAGTGATGTGGAGATGACGGACGACACCGGTCCAGGTCGAGGCGGCGGTGTCGGATTTCGATTTCACGATATCGAGCATAGCCTATGTTCCTTTCGCGCTCATACAGCACGACAAGTGATGGGAATGCGGAGCGGCATTGCGTGCCGCTCCGCATGTGACGCGATCAGGTCAGTTCCTTGTTCGCCATTTCCGGCGCGAACCAGGTGGCGATTCCGGTGACGCAGGCGCAGAAGATCAGGAACAGTGACACCGGCCAAGTGGCGCCGGCCCAGGTCATCAGCGCGGCCGCGATCAGCGGCGAGAAGCCACCGCTGATGGCCGCGCCGACCTGGAAGCCGAGCGACGCACCGCTGTAGCGCAGCTTTGCCGTGAACAGTTCCGAATACCACGGCGCGCCGATGCCGAACATCACCATCTGGCCGAACGAGATCGCCACCACGATGGTGAGGATCACGATGGTCGGATCGCGGGTGTCAAGTAGCCAGAACATCGGGAATGCGAAGCCTGCGCAGAACAGGCAGCTCGCATAGAACATGGTCTTGCGACCGACCTTGTCCGACAGCCAGCCGAAGAACGGGATCGAGAACAGTGCGACGAAGGACGCGATAAAGGCACCGTTGAGCACCAGGCTGCGTGACAGGCCGAGCTTGGTGGTCGCATAGGACATGATGAAGACGCCGGCGATCGAGGCATAGGAAATCTCGGCGATCTTCAGGCCCACGGCAGTAAAGAACGGCCTGCGGTGATATTTGAAGATGTCGACGATCGGCATCTTCGCGACTTCGTTCTTGGCCTTGAGCGCACGGAAGGCCGGAGTCTCCTCCATGCTCATGCGGATCCACAGGCCGACGCCGACCAGCAGGATCGAGATCAGGAACGGAATGCGCCAGCCATAGCTCATGAACTGTTCTTCCGGCAGTTGCGACACCAGCGCGAACATGCCGATGGCCGCGAGATTGCCGACGGGATTACCGACCTGCACCATGCTGCCGAGGAAACCGCGTTTGTGCGTCGGGCAGTTCTCCACCACCATCAGCACCGCACCGCCCCACTCGCCGCCGAGGCCGATGCCCTGCATGAAGCGCAGCACGATCAGCAGGATCGGCGCCGCAATACCGATTTGCGCATAGGTCGGAAGCAGGCCGATGGCGAAGGTACCGATGCCCATCACCATGATCGTGATGGCCAGCATCGCCTTGCGGCCGACGCGGTCGCCGTAATGTCCGAAGATCGCGGCACCGAGCGGACGCGCGAGGAAGCCGACGGCATAGGTGCCGAAGGCGGCAATGACCGCGGAAGCCGCATCACCGGTGGCAAAGAAGATCTTGTTGAACACGAGCGCGGTAGCCGCGCCGTAGATCAGGAAGTCGTACCATTCGACGGCGGTACCGATGACGCTCGACCAGACGATTTTCCGCAGGGCTGCGTCGTCAGCGCTGCTCGTGGCAGTAGCCGTGTTGAATTCCTCAGCGACGGTCATGTTCACTCCTTCAAAAGACATGTTCAGTTTCAGGCGCGCAGTTTCTCGTTCCGCGTCGCGACATCTCGCGGCGCAGTCCGGTCGTCTCGTGAACTCTTGCGTTGGTGGCCGCGCACGCGAATGCGACGGCCAATCGTCAACCCTCTCAGCAGTAGTGGGGAAACGTCCCGCTTGACGGGCTACAATCTTCCGTCATCCCTCGTGCTCACCGATCCCCGTCACAAAGCCAACATGTTTACTGTGGGAAATCAACGGCACGAAAATCGGCAGATGCCAATGAATGCGGCAGGGCACTGATTTTGCCTGAACCAGACGCAAGATTTGCCGGATTCCAGCCTTCTCTGCCTAAATTATCCTTGCCCTTGCCGGAAATATCTGCAGCTATGTTTTCCATTGGAAACACCTCGACACCGCGATAGCCGTGTCGTCACCAGCACGCGCGGCGGCGCTTTCTTTGTTGGCGGGTCTTTTCTACAAGGACAGCCGCTCAAGGGGAGATCGAGGTTGCTTGACGTCAGTAAGAATGCGGTCGGCTTCAATCTGAAGCAGTTGCGCACGACCAAGGGCCTGACCCTCGATCAACTGGCAAGCCAGAGCGAACTCACGCGCGGCTATATCTCGCTGGTCGAGCGCGGGCTGAAGACGCCTTCGGTGAACGCCCTGCTGCGTCTTGCAGCAGCGCTCGATGTCAACGTCACCTATCTGTTCGATCCCAATCCGACACCGGCACCGCGCTACACGCTGTTTCGCCAGAACGAGCAGAATGCACCGATCCAGGAAGACGGCTTCGACCTGATCGCCCTCGCCGCCAGCCGCACGCGCAAGATGATGGAGCCGTTCGTCATCCGCCCGCCACTAAAATCGGCGCCCCGCGCCTCACATGCCGGCGAAGAATTCCTGTTCGTCATCTCGGGCAAGATGGCGATCAAATTCGAGGACGAGGAGATCATCCTCGCAAAAGGCGACTGTCTGTATTTCGCAGGCGAGACCCCGCACTGGGTGCGCAGCATCGGCAAGACCAAGGCGGATGTTCTGCTGATTGTATCGGCGACGTCACCGCAGAAGCCGTAGGGCGGATGAGCCGAAGGCGTAATCCGCCGGCCGACTGCATGTGGCGGAGAAAGGCGGATGACGCTGCGCTCATCCGCCTTACCGCCTCACCTCGCCACCACGACGCGTGCCCCACTCGCAGCAAACATCACACGCTGATTGTTCGGTGCATCACCGTCCGTCACCAGCGTCCAGTGCGGTGGCAGTGGCGCCCAGGCGTCCTGTTCGGCGCGGCCGAGCTTGCCGGCATCGGCCAGGATGATCACGTCCTTGGCCTGCTGCATCATCAGCGATTTCAGCGCCACCTGTTCGAGATCGGCCTCGCAGAGTCCACGGCCTTCGACGACGCCGTCAGCGCTCATAATGGCGCGATCGGCGGTCATGCGCCGCAAGGCTTCCGCCGCCAGCGGTCCCATGGTGCTCATGCTCGTCGCACGGATGGTGCCGCCAAGCACGATGAGCTCGATCCCCGGCGCCTTGGCGAGAAAGGGAAGCAGCGCGAGATTATTTGTGATGATACGGAGCTTGCGCTGCAGCAGCAGCCGGCCGAACGCCGCCACCGTGGATCCGGCATCGAGGATCAGCGTTTCGCCATCCTTGATCAGATCGGCAGCCGCCAGGGCGATCGCCTGCTTGGCCTTGCCTTGCACCGCAATACGCTGGTCGAGCGTCGCCTCGGCAACGTGGCCGGTGAGGATGGCGCCGCCATAGGTGCGGCGCACGTGGTTGTTCTTTGAGAGAAACTGAAGGTCGCGACGAACCGTCGAAGCGGAGACGTCGAAACGGCGGGCGAGATCGTCCACATCGATCTCACCGGCATTCAGCGCGTCCAACAGGCGCGCCCGCCGCTCCTTGCTGCGCATCGACATCGAATCCCGGCCCTTCGTCACACTCGTCATTCCGGGGCGTCGGCGCGCCTTCGCGACGGCGAACCCGGAACCTTGCTATGGCTCAAGCACAACGGGATTCCGGGTTCGCGCGCAAGAGCGCGCGTCCCGGAATGACAGCATTAGGCGGCCTTCGGTGCGAGATCGACCGCCTGACGCAGCGCCTCGATCAGGCTGCGCTCGTCGGCAATGCCCTTGCCGGCGATGTCGAAGGCGGTGCCGTGGTCCACCGAAGTGCGGATCACCGGCAGGCCGACGGTGATATTGACGCCTGATTCGAGGCCCAGCACCTTGATCGGGCCATGTCCCTGATCGTGATACATGGCGACCACCATGTCGTAGTCGCCGCGGCCGGCCAGGAAGAACAGCGTGTCGGCCGGCAGCGGGCCGTGCACGTCCCAACCCTTCTTCTGGCAGATCTCGACGGCCGGCGTGATCTTCTCGGCTTCCTCGCCATAACCGAACAGGCCGTTTTCGCCGGCATGCGGGTTGATGGCGCAGACGCCGATCTTCGGGTTCTTGATGCCGGCCTTCACCAGCACCTCATGGCCGCGGGTGATGACGCGCTCGACCAGGCCCGGCTCGATCTTCTTGATGGCATCGATCAGGCCGATATGGGTGGTGACGTGAATGACGCGCAGCTTGGGCGACACCAGCATCATCGACACTTCCGGCGTGCCGGTGAGATGCGCGAGCAGTTCCGTGTGGCCGGGATATTTATGGCCGGCGGAATGCAGCGCTTCCTTGGAGAGCGGCGCGGTGCAGATGCCCTGGGCGATACCGGACTGCACGATCTCCACGGCCTTCTCGATATAGCGATAGGCCGCCTCGCCGCCGATCGGCGAATTCTTGCCGAATGGCAGATCGGCCGGCACATTCTTCAGATCGACGCACTGGATGTTCTTCGAGGCGAAATCCGCATCCTTGGCATCGGCCAGCGAATCCACGCCGAGCGACACGCCGGTCACTTCGCCGGCCTTGCGCAGGCGGCCAGCATCGCCGATCACCAGCATGTTGCACAGCGCCTGCGCTTCCGGCTTGGCCAGCGCCTTCATGATCACTTCGGGGCCGATACCGGCCGGATCGCCCATGGTGATCGCAATGGTGGTACGGCTCATGAGAAGCTTCCTTTGGTTCGGACGGCGCGAAGACGTTCGCTGATACGGATAAGGCTCATCTCGTCACCGAAGGCACCAGCCTTGGTGGCGATCGGCACGGAGAGTTGGCCAAGCGTGAGGCCGAGCGACACGCCCGGCTCGATTTCGTCGGCAAGGCGGATGCCGTTGACGCCGAAGCGCGACAGCAGCGCAGCAGCGGTCTCGCCACCAGTGGCCGCGAAGGCGCCGATCGCAGGTGCCACGCTTTCGAGCGTGACGGCGAGGCCTTCGGCGAGCTTGGGGCCGAGTGCCATGTTGAGCTCGCCTTCCATCATGATCTCGACCAGCGCGTCGCCGCCGGAGGCGAGATGCGTCGAGACGGCTGCGGCGAGTGTCGCGCGCTCGGTTGCGTTGGCATCGAGCAGCGTCTCGGGCGACACGGGGAAATGCTTGACGGTGCCGGTAGCATCGAGCTTGCGCGCAGCAGAGCGCGAGGCGCCGGCAACTGAACCAACAACGATCAGTGTCCCCTGCTTGCTCGTCGGAATCTTGAGTGCTTCGCCTGCGGCATCGTCATCGAGGCCAGCCAGCGCATGTGCGAGACCGGCGCTGCCGATGAAGAATGTCGCCTTCGAGGCATGCAAGCTCGCTTCGGCAATCAGATGCAGATCGTTGTCGGTCTCGGCATCACAGCATGCGACAACATCGCCTTCAGCTGCGAGTTTCGCAAAAACGGATTTGAGATCGCCGCCGCGAATGGTGGCGAGCGTCACCTTCTCGCCGCGGATGCCGGCGGTGGCCAGGACATCGACGAGATCGGCATTGGGATAAGTGTGGTCGCGCTGCCAGACTTCGGCGTCTTCCAGCGGAGCACCCTTCACGAGGATACGCCCGTCGATGGTGGTGCGGCCGGTGGCCGGAAAGGCCGGCGCGAAGACGCCCAAGCCGGCGCCGACATTCGCCTTGAGATAATCGAGCGCGGCCTTCGTCTCAGCTGCGGGTTGGCCCCGCAGCGTCGAGTCGATCTTCTTGAACAGCGTGCGGCCGGGCTCACACAAACGAGCCAAGATATCCGCATGCCGCGCAGCTGCGTCCGCGGCAGGCATGCCGCGGCTCGCTGCGTCATAGGCCATGACCGGAAGCTGGTGATCCGACGCATCGGATACTTCGCCCCATGTCACCGCGGCTGCCTGTCCCCTTCGACCGAAGGCGATGGCGCAGTCCGCAGCACCGGTGAGATCGTCCGCGAGGATCAGCCAGCGATCAGTCATGCTTAGCGTCCGGTTGCCGGAGCGGTTGCTGCCGGGGCAGCAGCTTCGGTGTCTTCACCCTCGGGCTCGACATCCTTGCCGACGATGCCGGCGATCCATGCCGTCGCGATCGGCGTCAGGATGGCGGTGACGACCACGCAGGCTGCGATCAGGATCGTGGCCGGGCCGGCAGCTGCTGCGTAGTCGGGATTGGCCGCAGCGACGATGGCCGGAACGGCGGCCGCATTGCCTGCAGTCGAAGCCGCAGCGACACCCGCGACGCCATTGCCGCCGATCAGACGGTCAGCGAAGAACATCGGAATGCCCGTGAGGATGACGACGCCAACGCCCATCGCGATGCCGAGCAGACCAGCCTGCCAGACCATCGAGAGATTGAGGCCGGTGCCAAGCGCAAAGGCGAAGAACGGGATCATCACCGGCACGGCCTTGCTGAGGAATTCGCGCATTTCCTTGTCGAGATTGCCGATAATCATGCCGATCACCAGCGGCAGGATCGCGCCGACAAGTGCGGGCCACTGGAACGACGACAGGCCGGCAACGCCGAGCGTGATCATGGTGAGGAACGGGCCGCTCTCGAGCGTCATGATGGTGTAGGCACCGACGTCGCGCGGACGGCCATACTGGCCCATCAGCGCCATGTAGAGACCGCCATTGGTATCATTCATCGCAGCGACGATCGCGAGCGTCGAGACGCCCGCGAAGATGCCTGCGGTGATCGGGGCTTCGCCGAGGAAGCGCCCGAAGATCAGGCCGAGGATCATCGCCGTGCCAACCTTGACGGCCAGCAGCGTGCCGCCCTTCTTCACGATATAGGGGGTCGCCTTGAAGGAAATGCTGGCGCCCATGCAGACATAGAAGACTGCGAGGATCGTCAGGGCGCCGCCAGAGAACAGCGCGCCGGTGAAGGAGCCGAAGAATTTCGGAGTGTTGGGGAAGAACGTCGCGACCAAAGCGCCGAGCAAAAGCGGGACGGTCATCATGCCGCCGGGGACTTTTTCAATCGCGCGCTTAATTGGAACCTGCATTTTCATTTCCTCTGATTATTTTGCGCAATTTGCCCATCCGGCCCCAGCGCGGCGGCGGTTTATGCGCATGACACGCAAATGACAACCCCGTTTTGCGCAATGTGCGCATCCTCTAACAAGGCCTTAACGGCGAGCGGGTTCCGTCCGTTGCCTCAAGAATGCCGCAAGACCGCATCGAAACGGCCGGGACCTGCGACTGTCGCCATTACCAAAATACCGTTTTCCGCGAGAATGCCACCGTGATGCCGCTGGTTTGCCGCTACCGCCCCCGGTTTGCCGCAAGAAAAAACGCCGGCCTGAGGGGTCAGGCCGGCGCGTCGCTTGGTTCGGTGCGTCAGAAATAAGGCGCGCGACCGATCAGTCCTTCTTGTCGATGTTCCAGAACACCGGGGTCGCGGCACCCGGCAACACGCCGGTCAGCGAGGTCCGCCACACGCTCGGGATCTGATATTCGCCGAGCGGCAGATAGGCGACTTCCTCGAGCGCACGGGCCTGGACTTCCGCAGCGATCTTCTTCTGCTCTTCCGGCGTCGTGGCGCGGGCATATTTGTCGCGCAGCTCTTCGATCTTCGCATCCTCGAACCAGCCGAACCAGCCGCCATTCTTGCCGCGGCCCGACACCGAGACGTTGGAGACCGGATTGAGAATGTCCGCACCGACCCAGTTGGTGAAGAACATGTTCCAGCCGCCTTCCTTCACCGGCTTCTGGCTCGCACGACGCGTCACGACGGTCTGCCAGTCGGTGGCCTGCACTTCGACCTTGAAGCCGGCATCGCGCAAGAGCTGCGCCGCCACGATCGGCTGCGCCTTCAGCGACGACACGTCGGTCGGCGCCATGATCACGACGGGCGTGCCGTCATAACCGGATTCCGCGAGCGCCTTCTTGGCGGCCGCCATGCCGCTGCCCTTGACCAGGGTCTCGGCACCGACATCGGCGGCGTTCGGCGTATCGCAGCCGAACATCGCGCCGCAGATCTTCATGTATTTCGCATCGCCGACCAGCGCGTCGAGCACCGGCTTCTGGTTCATCGCGAGGAAAGCCGCGCGGCGAACCTTCACATTGTCAAACGGTGGCAGCAGGAAATTCATGCGGCCGAGCGTCTGGTAGCCGAGCTTGTTGAGGATCTCGATCTTGAGCTCCTTGTCCTTGGCAAGGATCGGCAGCAGGTCGTAAGGACCGTTCTCCATGAAGTCGATGTCGCCGGACTGCAACGCGTTCACCGCGGTCTGCGCATCGGGCATGGTGATCCATTCGACGCGGTCGACCTTCACCACCTTGCCACCCGAGGCCCAATCGGCAGGCTCCGAGCGCGGCACGTAATCCTTGTTCTTCTCGTAGACGGCCTTCACGCCCGGCTGGAATTCCGACTGCACGAATTTGAACGGACCCGAACCGATCTGCTCGGCGATCGACTTGCCCGCCGGGGTTTCGGCGAGACGCTTCGGCATCATGAACGGCGTCAGCGACGACGGTTTTGCGATGGAGTCGAGCACGAGGCCGTAGGGCTCTTTCAGCGTCAGCACGATGGTCTTGGCATCGGGCGCCTCGATGCTCTTGGTGAAATCCATGAGCTTCTGGCCCATGCCGTCATTGCGGCCCCAGCGTTTCAGCGAGGCGACGCAGTCTTCGGCCGTCACCGGCGGACCGTCGTGCCACTTCAGGCCATCGCGCAGCGTGAAGGTGTAGACGAGCTTGTCGTCCGACACTTTGAAGCTCGCCATCTGCGGCTGGATCTGGAATTTCGAATCGATCGCCAGCAGCGTGTCGTAGACCATGTAGCCATGATCGCGCACGATATAGGCGGTGGTGATGCCGGGATCGAGCACGCGCAGATCCGAATGCATCACGGCGGTGATGGTCTTGCCGGCCGCATCGGCGGGCGAGGACATCATCGGTGATGCGAGTGCCATCGCAAGCGCGATGCTCGGCAGCGTCATTTTCGTAAAGGCTGCAGAGTGCCGCCAACGTGACATGATAGACATTCGATCTCTCCTGACTGGATTCTGATCACAGGCCGATGATTGCTTATGCAACGCGATCTATTTTTGAGCGCCTCGCAGTGTGTCTTTATCGTTTAGACTTCAAAGACTTGCATCAAGCAGGAAGCACGTCAATCGGGATTTCGACGGCGTGTATGAACGTCGCGGCGCACGATGGAATGCGGGGGCACGAGCGACGACAAGCAGTCGCAGGACGGCTTCGCGTTCACTCTGTCCCTCATCTGAAGAGCGCGCTCCGGCGCGCGTCTCGAAGGATAGCGGCATGCTCGGGAGCCAGGCCAGCTCATGGTTCGAGACGGCGCTGCGCGCCTCCTCACCATGAGGGTGGGGTGTGGGACTGATAAGCTGAACGCAGCCGCAAACTCTTGCCCGTGCCAAACTGCGCCCTCATCCTGAGGAGCGCGCCCTTGCGCGCGTCTCGAAGGATGGCGGCACGCTCGGGAGCCAGGCCAGCTCATGGTTCGAGACGGCGCTGCGCGCCTCCTCGCCATGAGGGTGGGGTGTGGGGCTGATAAGCTGAACGCGGCCGCAAACTCTTGCCCGCGCCAAACTGCGCCCTCATCCTGAGGAGCGCGCCCTTGCGCGCGTCTGGAAGGATAGCGGCAAGGTCGGAGCCAGACCAGCTCATGGTTCGAGACGGCGCTTCCGCCTTCGCTCTGCGAGCTACGGCGGACAAGCCGCGCCTCTTCACCATGAGGGGCGGCGTTGAGACGCTTGACTCGCTGATATCAGACGCCATCCTCGCCCCTGCTGACAGCGGGGCGAGATGCGCATGCTGGAAGGGGCTTACGTCTACATCCTGCGATGCGCGGATCGCAGTTATTATGTCGGCGTCACGCGCGGTGATCCCGAACTGCGATTGGCCCAGCACAATGCCGGAAGCTTTCCGGGTTATACAGTCACGCGTCGTCCCGTCGACATGGTGTTCGTTGAATGGTTCGAGCGGATTATCGACGCGATCGAGAGCGAGCGCCAGATCAAGCGCTGGAGCCGCGCCAAGAAGGAGGCGCTGATCCGCGGCGATTTTGCTGCGCTGCGGGTGCTCGCGTCACGGAAGCGGCGGAGCAAGTCGGACGCGTGATTTTCTGTCGGAGCCGTGCTGCACATGGTTCGAGACGCGGCCTGCGGCCGCTCCTCACCATGAGGGTGGCGTGTGGGGCGGATATGCACAAGCAGCTGCAAACGCTTACTCACACCAAACTGCGTCCCTCATCCTGAGGAGCCGCGCAGCGGCGTCTCGAAGGATGGCCGCACGCTCGGAGCCAGGACAGCTCATGGTTCGAGACGGCGCTGCGCGCCTCCTCACCATGAGGGTGGGTGCGTGGGGCCGAGGCGGACAACGCGGCTGCAAATTCGTCGCCTCATCAAACTCTTCCCCTCATCCTGAGGAGCGCGCCATTGCGCGCGTCTCGAAGGATGGCCGCACGCTCGGAGCCAGGACAGCTCATGGTTCGAGACGCGGCCTGCGGCCGCTCCTCACCATGAGGGTGGCGTGTGGGGCCGAGGAGGACAACGCGGCCGCAAATTCGTCGCCGCATCAAACTCTTCCCCTCATCCTGAGGAGCGCGCCCTTGCGCGCGTCTCGAAGGATGGCCGCACGCTCGGAGCCAGGCCAGCTCATGGTTCGAGACGGCGCTTCCGCCTTCGCTCTTCGAGCTACGGCGGACAAGCCGCGCCTCCTCACCATGAGGGATGGTGGGTGTGCGCTTAAAAACAAAAACGCCGGCCTGATTGCTCGGGCCGGCGTTCTGGCACTTCACACGGACCGCCGCAGCGGTGCCGGCTCAGTCCTTCTTGTCGATGTTCCAGAACATCGGGATCGCAGCGCCCTGGGTGACGCCGGTCAGCGACTTCCGCCAGATGCTCGGCACCTTGTATTCGCCGAGCGGGATGTAGATCACCTTGTCGTAGATCTCCTTCTGCACGTCGGCAGCGAGCTTCTTCTGCTCCTCCGGCGTGGTCGCACGCGCATATTTGTCGCGCAGCACTTCCAGCTCGGCATCTTCGCTCCAGCCGAACCAGCCGCCATTGCTCTTGCCGCGGCCGGAGGTCGCGACATTGCTGATGGGGTTGAGGATGTCGGCGCCGACCCAGTTCGAGAAGAACATGTTCCAGCCGCCCTCTTTGACCGGCTTCTGGCTCGGACGACGGCTCAGCACCGTCTGCCAGTCGGTCGCCTGCACCTCGACCTTGAAGCCGGCATTGCGGAGCAGCTGCGCGGCCACGATCGGCTGCGCCTTGAGCGTGGTCACGTCGGTCGGTGCCATGATGGTCACCGGCGTGCCGTCATAACCGGCTTCGGCAAGCAGCTTCTTGGCTTCCTCGAGGCCATTGCCCTTCACCAGGCTTTCCGAGCCGATATCCGTGGCATTCGGCGTGTCGCAACCGAACACGGCGCCGCAGACCTTGTAATATTTCGGATCGCCGACCAGCGCATCCAGCACCGGCTTCTGGCTCATCGCCAGGAACGCGGCACGGCGAATCTTCGGATTGTCGAAGGGCGGGTTGAGGAAGTTCATGCGGCCGAAGGTCTGGAAGCCCAGCGGGTTCAGCACTTCGATCTGAAGCTCCGGATCCTTCGCCAGGACCGGCAGCAGGTCGTAGGGACCGTTTTCCATGAAGTCGATGTCACCCGACTGCAGCGCATTCACCGCGGTCTGTGCATCGGGCATGGTGATCCACTCGACGCGATCGACCTTCACCACCTTGCCGCCGGCCTGCCAGTCGGTCGGCTCGGAACGCGGCTTGTACTCCTTGAACTTCTCGTAGACGGCCTTCACGCCGGGCTGGAATTCAGCCTGCACGAATTTGAACGGACCCGAACCGATCTGCTCGCCAATCGCCTTGCCGGCCGGGGTTTCAGCCAGACGCTTCGGCATCATGAACGGCACCAGCGACGACGGCTTGGCGATCGAATCCAGCACGAGGCCGTAGGGTTCCTTCAGGGTCAGCACGATGGTCTTGGCGTCGGGCGCCTCGATGCTCTTGGTGAAGTCCATGAGCTTCTGGCCCATGCCGTCATTGCGGCCCCAGCGCTTCAGCGAGGCGGCGCAGTCTTCCGCGGTCACCGGCTTGCCGTCATGCCACATGAGGCCGTCGCGCAGGGTAAATGTATAGACAAGCTTGTCGTCGGAGACTTTCCAGTCGGCCATCTGCGGCTTGATCTCGTATTTCGAGTTCATGCCGAGCAGCGTGTCGAACACCATGTAGCCGTGGTCGCGGACGATATAGCCGGTGGTGATGCCGGGATCGAGCACGCGCAGGTCGGAATGCATTACGGCGGTGATGGTCTTGCCGGCCGCATGCGCGGGCGACGACAGCACCGGCAGCGAGAGGGCAACTGCAACTGCCAGACCCGGCAGCGCAAATTTCGTGATGGCCGCGGAACGCAGCCAACGTGACATATCAAACACTCAAGTCTCTCCTGACTGGAATCTCATCATCGATCGATGATCGATTGTGCAACGCGATAGAATTTTAGGCCCCTTCGCGTGTTGCCTTTATAATTTAGGCATCAAAGCCTTGCATCAAGCGCGATGCGGGTCAATCGTGTTTTCAGCATGCTGGAAAATGCGTCGCTTTGCACAGCGTCAATTTGCAAAGGCAATTGCGCTGCTGCTAAGTCAGGCACGAGTTCTCGCAATGCGCAGGTGCAAGTTGCACCCGTCAATCTGTGACAGAAATTCTCATCCAAGAGGAATGACTTGATGAATCCCGCCGAACTCCCCTTCGATCTCGAGGACATGCTGAAAGGCCTGCGCGTCTGGGTCGAATGTGAAAGCCCCACCTGGGATGCGAATGCCGTCAACAGCATGCTCGACCTCGCTGCGCGCGACATGCAGATCATGGGCGCGACCATCGAACGCATCGCGGGGCGTCAGGGATTCGGCGGTTGTATCCGCGCGCGTTTTCCACATCCGAAATTCGGCGAGCCGGGCATCCTGATCGCGGGTCACATGGATACCGTGCATCCGGTCGGCACCATCGAGAAACTGAAATGGCGCCGCGACGGCGAGCTCTGCTACGGCCCCGCGATCTGCGACATGAAGGGCGGCAATTATCTGTCGGTCGAGGCGATCCGCCAGCTGATGCGCATCTCCTACACGACGCCACTGCCGATCACCGTTCTGTTCACGCCGGATGAAGAAGTCGGCACCCCCTCCACCCGCGACATCATCGAAGCCGAAGCCGCACGCAACAAATATGTGCTGGTGCCCGAACCCGGCAGCGCCAATAACGGCACCACCTCGGGCCGCTACGCCATTGCCCGCTTCAATCTCGAAGCCATCGGCCGTCCCAGCCATTCCGGCGCCACGCTGTCGAATGGCCGCTCCGCGATCCGCGAAATGGCGAAGCGAATCGTGCAGATCGACGAGATGACCGGCCCCGATTGCACCTTCAGCGTCGGCATCGTGCATGGCGGACAATGGGTCAATTGCGTCGCCTCCTCCTGCACCGGCGAAGCCCTCAGCATGGCCAAGCGCCAGGAGGACCTCAACAAGGGCGTCGAGCGCATGCTCGCGCTCTCAGGCACCGAGAATGACGTTCAGTTCAAGGTCACCCGCGGCGTCACCCGCCCGGTCTGGGAACCGTCTGCGGCAACGCTGGAATTGTTCGAGAAAGCCAAGGCTATCAATGCGCGCCTCGGCCTGCCCGAGCTCACCCATGGCAGCAAGGGCGGCGGCTCCGACGGCAACTTTACCGGCGCCATGGGTATCCCGACACTCGACGGCCTCGGCGTGCACGGCGCCGACATGCACACGCTCAACGAATACATCATCGCGCAAAGCCTGGTCGATCGCGGCCGCCTGATGGCGGGATTGCTGGCCACGCTCGATTGATGCAATGACGACCGGTCCGTCCATGACTCTGATCAGGGCTTTTGCATATGGGGTTTGAGCGATGGAGATAGTGCCGGGCCTGCATGGTTCGAGACGCCCGCTTCGCGGGCTCCTCACCATGAGGGTCTTCTACAGAGCCACACTCTGCCCTCATCCTGAGGAGCCGCGTAGCGGCGTCTCGAAGGATGGTCGCACGATGCTTCTTGCGACTATATGCGATGCCCTACCATGGTGATGGACGGACCAAAAAAGTGGCACGGGACTTGCTACCTTTTTACTCAGAAAATTTCGGGTTGATGCGCATCGCGACTGTTCTGACCATCAGGATCAATTGCTGTGCGCCCGTGACGTTTCCGGTTGACCGATCAGGTCCAGTTACGTTCGATCAACACGACCAATAGGACAACGTTATGCTCGGATATCTCATTCGCCGAATTCTGGCGGCCATTCCCGTTATGGGCGTGGTGGCCCTGTTCGTCTTCCTGCTGCTGCGGCTGACCCCGGGCGATCCCGCCGCGATCATCGCGGGTGACAATGCGACGCCGGAGCAGCTTGATCGTATCCGCACCTCGCTCGGGCTCAACGAGCCGCTCTATACGCAGTTCTTCTCATGGGTCTGGCGCCTGCTGCATGGCGACTTCGGCACCTCGCTGATTTCCAATGTGCCCGTGCTGCAGATGGTCAATCAGCGCATCGAGCCGTCGCTCAGCGTGGCGCTGAGCGTGATGCTGGTGTCGATCTGCGTGGCGATCCCGCTCGGCGTCATCGCCGCATGGAAGCACGGCACCTGGGTCGACCGCCTGGTGATGGCGCTGTCGGTGGTCGGCTTCTCCGTCCCCGTCTTCGTGATCGGCTATGTGCTGGTGCAGATCTTTGCGATCGAATTGCGCTGGGTGCCGGTGCAGGGCTTCCGCAGCATCTCGCGCGGCTTCGGTCCGTTCTTCGAACGCATGGTGCTGCCGACCGTCGCGCTCTCCTTCGTCTATGTGGCGCTGATCGCGCGCATGACGCGCGCCGCGATGCTCAACGTGCTCGGCGAAGACTTCGTGCGCACGGCGCGCGCCAAGGGCATCAATGAAGGCTCGGTGCTGTTCCGCCACGCGCTGCGCAACGCGGCTGTCCCCGTCATCACCGTGATCGGCACCGGCTTCGCGCTGCTGATCTCCGGCGTCGTCGTCACCGAAAGCGTGTTCAACCTGCCCGGCATCGGACGCCTCACCGTCGATGCCGTGCTGGCGCGCGACTTCCCAGTGATTCAGGCCATGATCCTGCTCACCTCAGGCGTCTATGTCTGTGTCAATTTGCTGATCGACCTTGCTTACGCATTGCTCGATCCCCGCATTCGTTACTAGGAAATCGCAAACGATGGCGATCGAGACTCTCCCCAATCCCGCCCTTCCCTCACGCCGCGGTCCGTCGCTCGGCTTTCTCACGGCAACGCCGATCATCGCGATTGCGACGGTCTGCCTGACGCTGGTGATCCTGTCGGCGATCTTTGCGCCGTGGCTGACCTCGCATGATCCGCAGCTTCTGGCGCCCGCAATGCGCCTGAAGCCGGCGAGCGCGGAATATCTGCTCGGCACCGATGCCTATGGCCGCGACGTGCTGGCGCGCATCCTCTATGGCGGCCGCATCTCGCTCCTGATCGGCCTCGGCGCGGCTGTCACCAGCATCGTCATCGGCCTGTGCATCGGCCTGTTCTCCGGCTTCTTCAAATGGATGGACGCCATCCTGATGCGCGTCATGGACGGCCTGATGGCGATGCCCGGCGTGCTGCTGGCCATCGCGGTCGTGTCGCTCTCCGGCGCCACGCTGACCACCGTGCTGATCGCCATCACCATTCCGGAAATTCCCCGCGTGGCGCGTCTGGTGCGCTCGGTGGTGCTGTCGGCGCGTGAAGAGCCCTATGTGGAAGCGGCGATCTCGCTCGGCACCAGCATGCCGAAGATCATGTGGAAGCATCTGGTGCCCAACACCGTGGCGCCGCTGATCGTGCAAGGCACCTTCATCGCAGCGTCGGCGATCCTCACCGAAGCGATCCTGTCGTTCCTCGGCGCCGGCATCTCGCCGGAAACGCCGACCTGGGGCAATATCATGGCCGAGGGCCGCGCCTTCTTCCAGGTCAAGCCGTCGCTGATCTTCTGGCCCGGACTGCTGCTGTCCGTCGCCATCCTGTCGGTCAACCTGATCGGCGACGCCGCGCGCGATGCGCTCGATCCCCGCATGCAACAGCGGGAGGCTGGCAAATGAACGACGTGATGAGCAATTCCCTGAACGAGAATACGACCGTGAACGACCGTCCCATCGCGCTCGATATCGAGAACCTCGTCGTCTCCGTCGGCAAGCACGGCACCGGCAAGAAGATCCTCGACGGCGTGTCGCTGCAGGTGCGCCAGGGCGAGACGCTGTGCGTGGTCGGCGAAAGCGGCTCCGGCAAATCGGTGACCTCGCTCGCCACCATGGGCCTGCTGCCGAAGGATTCGCTGAAAGCCACCGGTGGCAGCATCAAGCTGGTCGGTGAAGACGTGCTGAAGGCATCCGATCGCCGCCTGCGCGAACTGCGCGCCACCACCATGGCGATGATCTTCCAGGAACCGATGACCGCGCTCAATCCGGTCGTCACCGTGGGCAAGCAGATCGACGAAGTGCTGCGCACCCACACCAATCTCGGTGGCTCCGCACGTCGCGCAAAAATTCTCGACATGATGGAGCAGGTGCGCCTGCCCGACGTGAAGCGCATCTTTGCCTCCTATCCGCACCGCCTCTCCGGCGGCCAGCGCCAGCGCATCATGATCGCCATGGCGCTCGTGCTCGAGCCGAAACTGCTGATCGCCGACGAGCCGACCACCGCGCTCGACGTGACCACCCAGGCGCAGATCCTCAAGCTGATGCGCGACCTGCAGAAGGACCACGGCACCGCCGTGCTGTTCATCACCCATGACATGGGCGTGGTCGCCGATATCGCCGATCGCGTCGCGGTGATGCGTCAGGGCCGTCTCGTCGAGACCGGACCCCTGAAGCAGATCCTGAGCGCGCCGACCATGGACTATACGCGCAACCTGCTCTCGGCGGTGCCGAGCCTGGTGCCGCGACCGCCGCGGGTGGAGCAAGGCTTCAATCCGGTGGTGCTGGAAGCCAATGAGCTCGGCAAGGTCTATCGCGAGCGCTCCTTCATCGGAAAGCCGCGTGAAGTCCACGCCGCCCAGGATGTCACGCTGACGCTGCGCAAGGGCCGCACCCTCGGCATCGTCGGCGAAAGCGGCTCCGGCAAGTCCACCGTGGCGCGCTGCATCGTCCGCCTGATCGATCCGACCTCGGGCGGCATTCGCCTCGCCGGCCGCGAGATCTCGGACCTGTCGCGCCACGCGCTGCAGCCGCATCGCAAGAAGATCCAGATCGTGTTCCAGGATCCGTATCGCTCGCTCAATCCGCGCATCACGGTGGGTGAGTCGATCTGCGAAGGCCCGATCAATTTCGGTACCAAGCGTTCAGTGGCCATGGCGCGGGCTCGCGAGTTGCTCGAACTCGTCGACCTGCCTGCGGACGCGGTCAACCGCTATCCGCATCAGTTCTCCGGCGGCCAGCGCCAGCGTATCGCGATTGCGCGCGCGCTCGCCCTCGATCCGGAAGTTCTCGTGGCGGACGAAGCGGTATCGGCGCTCGACGTGTCGGTGCAGGCGCAGGTGCTGAAGCTGCTCGACGACATCCAGACCCGGCTCGGCATCGCCATCCTGTTCATCACCCACGATCTCCGCGTCGCCGCGCAGATCTGCGACGACGTTGCTGTGATGCAGCACGGCAAAGTGGTGGAACAGGGCCCGGCAGCGGAAGTCCTCGCAAATCCGCAGCAGGCCTATACCAAGCAACTGCTTGACGCGGCGCCCGGACGAGGATGGGATTTCGCCAACTTCCGTCCGGTCGATCCCGCCGTGGTGGCGTCGGCTGCCGTCTAACGTCCCCTCCCCGTCATTGCGAGGAGCGTAGCGACGAAGCAATCCAGTTCTTGGCTTCTGGATTGCTTCGCTACGCTCGCAATGACGGCAAGAACCGAGTGCCTTCATGACCCGTATCGCCGTCGGCGGCTTCCTGCACGAAACCAACACATTCGCCCCTACCAAGGCCACCTATGAGGCTTTCGTCCATGGCGGCGGCTGGCCGTCGATGACGCACGGCGCCGATGTGCTGAAAGTGATGTGCGGCATCAATGTCGGCCTTGCCGGCTTTGTCGAGGAAGCGGAAGCGCGCGGTTGGGAGTTGATCCCGACCATCGCCTGCGGCGCCAGCCCGTCGGCGCATGTCACCGAAGACGCCTTCGAGCGCATCGTCGGCGAGATGATCGAGGGCATCAAGAAAGCGATGCCGCTCGATGCCGTCTATCTCGACCTGCACGGGGCCATGGTGACCGAGCATTTCGACGATGGCGAGCGCGAGATCACGCGCCGCGTGCGCGCGGTGATCGGGCCGGACATCCCCTTCGTGGTGAGCCTCGACCTGCACGGCAATATCTCGGCAGAGACGGTCGAATACACCGACGCGCTGATCGCCTATCGCACCTATCCGCATGTAGACATGGCCGATACCGGCCGCGCCTCGGCGCGCCATATGGAATTGCTGCTGGGCGGCAATCGCTTTGCCAAGGCGTTCCGACAGTTGCCGTTCCTGATCCCGATCTCCTGGCAATGCACCAATGACGAGCCGACCAAGCGCATCTATCAGATGCTGGCGGCGATCGAACATGACCAGGTGCCGACGCTGTCGTTCTGTCCGGGCTTTCCGGCCGCCGATTTCAAGGATTGCTGCCCGAGCGTATTCGCCTATGGCGTGACGCAAGCGGACGCGGATGCGGCAGCCGACACCGTAGTCAATCTGGTGCTCGGCCACGAGAATGATTTCGACGGCAAGATCTGGCAGCCCGACGAAGGCGTGCTGCATGCGATGGAGCTGGCGAAGACGCTGACCAAGCCTGTGGTGATTGCCGATACGCAGGACAATCCCGGCGCCGGCGGCGACAGCGACACCACAGGCATGCTGCGCGCGCTGGTGAGGAACAAGGCGATCAAGGCCGCCCATGGCGTGATCTATGATCCCGCCGCCTGCAAGGCCGCGCATGAAGCCGGCGAAGGCGCGACGGTGAAACTTTCGATCGGCGGCAAGTCCGGCATTCCCGGCGACGCGCCTTACGAAAACACATTCGTCATCGAAAAGCTCTCCGACGGCAAGTTCGTCGCGCCCGGGCCGTATTATGGTGGCCGCGACATGGATATGGGCCCCTCGGCCTGCCTGCGCATCGACGATGTGCGCGTGGTGATCTCCTCGCACAAGGCGCAGCTCGCCGATCAGGCGATGTACCGCTATGTCGGCATCGAGCCCACCGAGCAGAACATCCTCGTCAACAAGAGCTCGGTGCATTTCCGCGCCGACTTCGAGCCCATCGCCGGCCAGCTGATGATCTGCGCAGCACCGGGCGCGATGCCCGCTGATACGTCGGTGCTGCCCTGGAAGCATTTGCGTCCCGGCATCAAGCTGAAGCCGAACGGCGCGCCGTTCACGCCCGAAACGTCTTCCCCTGCCCTCGTTCCGTAACGGATACGCCCGTGCCCGTCCTCGATCGCATTCAAGGTTTTGCCGACGACCTCACCGCCATCCGTCGCGACCTGCACGCCCATCCGGAAGTCGGCTTCGAGGAGGTCCGCACCTCCGGCATCGTTGCCGACAAGCTTGCGAGCTGGGGCATCGAGGTGCATCGCGGCCTCGGCACCACCGGCGTGGTCGGCACACTGAAGGGCAAAGGCGCCGGCACGAAGCGCATCGGCATCCGTGCCGACATGGACGCGCTGCCGATGGAGGAGAACACCAACCTCGCCTGGCGCTCGACCATTCCGAACCGCTTCCATGGCTGCGGCCATGACGGCCACACCACGATCCTGCTCGGCACCGCGCGCTATCTCGCCGAAACCCGCAACTTCGACGGCACCGTGCACTTCATCTTCCAGCCTGCCGAGGAAGGTCTCGGCGGCGCGCGGGCGATGATCAAGGACGGGCTGTTCACGCAGTTTCCCTGCGACGAGATCTACGGGTTGCACAACGCCCCCGACATGAATCACGGCGAGATCGGCATCTTCCCCGGCCCCAACCTCGCCGCGGCAGATTTCTTCGACATCGTCATCCGCGGCTACGGCGCCCATGGCGCCCAGCCCAACCGCTCCAAGGATCCGGTCATCGTCGCCATGGCGCTCGGCCAGGCGATCCAGAGCATCGTCAGCCGCAATGCCGATCCGCTGAAATCCGCGGTGCTGTCGATCACCCAGCTGCATTCCGGCTCGGCCTATAACGTGATCCCCAACGAGGCGCGGCTGTGCGGCACCACCCGCACCTTCGACAACGACATGCGCCTGCTGATCCGCGAGCGGATGAAGACGCTGGCCGCCGGCATCGCGACGGCCTTCGATTGCGAGATCACGGTCGAGATCCGCGACGGCTTCAGCGTGCTGGTCAATCAGGAAGAGCACAGCAAGGCTGTCGAGGAAGTCGCCCGCACCATCGTCGGCGACGCCAATGTGCAGACCGGCATCCGCCCCATCATGGGCTCCGAGGATTTCGCCGACATGCTGCATGCCGTGCCCGGCGCCTATTTCTGGCTCGGCCAGGAAGGCTCGGTGCCGCTCCATAACCCCGGCTACTACTTTGACGACAAGGCACTGCCGATCGGCTCCAGCATGTTCGCCCGGATCATCGAGACACGCCTGCCCTTGGCCCATGGCTAACATCTTCTCGCGACAATCAACGGATCATCACCATGCCCACACTCGAACGCATTGACGCCTTCGCCGACGAACTCACCGCCATCCGCCGCGACCTGCATGCGCATCCGGAAATCGGCTTTGAGGAAGTCCGCACCTCCGGCATCGTCGCCGACAAGCTCGCCTCGTGGGGTGTCGAAGTGCATCGCGGCCTCGGCGGCACCGGCGTGGTCGGCACGCTGAAGGGCAAAGGCAACGGCACCAGGCGCATCGGCCTGCGCGCCGACATGGACGCGCTGCCGATGGAGGAGAACACCAACCTCGCCTGGCGCTCGACCATTCCCGGCCGCTTCCACGGCTGCGGTCATGACGGCCACACCACCATGCTGCTCGGCACCGCGCGCTATCTCGCTGAGACCCGCAACTTCGATGGCACCGTGCATTTCATCTTCCAGCCCGCCGAGGAAGGTCTTGGCGGCGCGCGCGCGATGATCAAGGACGGGCTGTTCAAGCAGTTTCCCTGCGACGAGATCTACGGGCTGCACAATGCGCCCGACATGAATCACGGCGAAGTCGGCATCTTCCCCGGCCCGGCCATGGCCGCTGCTGACTTCTTCGACATCCACATCAAGGGCTATGGCGCACATGGCGCGATGCCGGAGCGCTCGAAGGATCCGGTGGTGATCGCGATGACGCTCGGCCAGGCGATGCAGTCCATCGTCAGCCGCAATGTCGATCCGTTCCAGTCGGCGGTGCTGTCGATCACCCAGATCCATTCGGGCTCGGCCTATAACGTCATTCCCGACGACGCCAAGCTGTGCGGCACCGTGCGCTGCTTCTCCGAGACCGTGCGCCAGCAGATCCGCGACCGCATGCACGCCCTCGCCAAGGGCATCGCAACGGCGTTCGATGTGGAGATCACCGTGGATATCCGCGACGGTTTCAGCGTGCTGGTCAATCAGGAAGAGCACAGCAAGGCCGTGGAAGATGTGGCCCGCATGATTGTCGGCGATGCGAACACGATCACGCGCTCGAAGCCGAAGATGGGCTCGGAAGATTTCGCCGACATGCTGCATGCGGTGCCCGGCGCCTATTTCTGGGTCGGCCATGAAGGCTCGGTGCCGGTGCACAATCCCGGCTTCTATCTCGACGACAAGATCCTGCCCATCGGTGCCAGCATGTTTGCGCGGATCATCGAGACAAGGTTGCCGGCGTAAGCTGGCTGTCATTCCGGGGCGCGCCCTTCGCGCGAACCCGGAATCTGGTAATAGCTAGAACACGATGAGATTCCGGGTTCGCGCCTGCGGCGCGCCCCGGAATGACGACAAAATCAAGAACCAAAAACAACCGGGAGAAACCGACATGGCCTATGAGACCATCCTCTACAGCGTCGAGGAGCAGATCCTCACCATCACGCTGAACCGCCCCGAAAAGCTCAACGCCTATAACGCCACCATGCAGGCGGAGATGATCGACGCCTTCGACAAGGCGGATGCCGACGACAATGTGCGCGCCATCATCATCACCGGCGCAGGCCGCGGCTTTTGCGCAGGTGCCGATCTCTCCTCGGGTGCCGACACCTTCGATCGCGATGCCCGCCGCGGGCCGGTGAAGCGCCATGCCGATGGCAAGGTGGACTACAGCGACGAGATGGTGCGCGACGGCGGCGGCCAAGTGACCTTGCGCATGTTCAAGTGTCTCAAGCCCGTGATCGGCGCCATCAATGGCCCGGCGGTGGGCATCGGCGCCACGATGCAGCTGGCGATGGATATCCGCATCGCCTCGGAAAATGCGCGTTTCGGTTTCGTGTTCTCCCAGCGCGGCATCGTGCCGGAAGCGGCTTCGAGCTGGTTCCTGCCACGCATTGTCGGCATCTCGCAGGCGCTGGAATGGTGCTATTCCGGCCGCGTGTTCCCGGCGCAGGAAGCCCTCGCCGGCCGCCTGGTCAGCAAGGTGGTGCCGCATGACGATCTGATCCCCACCGCGCGGGCGCTGGCCAAGACGTTCATGGAGAAAACGGCGCCGGTATCGATCGCGCTGATCCGGCAGATGATGTGGCGCCTCTCCGCCACCGACGATCCGATGGAAGCCCACAAGATCGACAGCCGCGGCATCTATGCGCGCGGGCGTTCGGAGGACGTGAAGGAAGGCGTCGTTGCCTTTCTTGAAAAACGCCCGGCTGAGTTCAAGAACAAGGTCAGCACCGACATGCCCGATTACTTCCCCTGGTGGGACGAGCGCGGCTATAAGTAGGGCGGATCAGCGCAGCGTCATCCGCCGGCGGAGTCAAAAGCTGAAACTCCGCGGCGGATGGCGGCTTCGCCTTATCCGCCCTACGGCAACACATTAGGCCTCTGAATGACTTCGCCCTCCTCCGATCGTCCATCCGAGGGCGTCGTTTTCCTGCACGGCATCAGCCGCTCGTTTCGCTCTCTCATCAAGCTACAGCAGGCGGTGGACAAAGCCGGCTTCGCCACGCGCAACATCGGCTATCCCAGCCGCGAGAAGGCGCTGTCGGCGCTGGTGGATGACATCCACCCGGCGATTGCACCCTTTGCCGACGCCAATGACGGCGCCACGCATTTCGTCTGCCACTCCATGGGCGGTTTGCTGGCGCGCGCCTATATCGCGCGCTATCGCCCGCAACGGCTCGGCCGCGTGGTGATGCTGGGCACGCCGAATGGCGGCAGCGAGATTGCTGACAAACTCAAGGACTGGCTGCTGTATCGGCTGTATTTCGGCCCGGCAGGACAGCAACTGTTGACTTCGCGTGATGCCGCGACAGACGCCCTGCTGCCCGCGGTGGATTATCCGGTTGGCATCATCGCCGGCAATCGCTCGCTCGATCCGATCACGTCGCGCTTCATGCTGCCCGGCGCGAACGATGGGCGCGTGACGGTGGCGCGGACGAAACTCGACGGAATGGCGGATCACATGGTGATCCCTGCCTCGCATGCGTTCATGATGCGCAACAAGGCGGCGATTGCCCAGACAATCGCATTCCTGAAGGACGGACGCTTCACGGCCCGCTAGCAGTTCCATACGCTCACCGCATACGCGTCTGCAGTGAGTTTGCTGCACCGCAGCGCCGATCGCCTCTATGATCCCCGCTCACGCAACGCGCTATGGGGACACGATGCGTCTGCTGACATTGCTACTTCTCACAGTGCCGCTGGCCGGCTGCGCCGACCGCGAAGCGAAATGGGCCACGCAGGGCCGCACCTCGCTGATCGGTCTCGACCAGTCCACCATCCGCATGTGCGCGGGATTGCCCAGCGGCACCGTGAAGGACGGCCGCACCGAGATCTGGATGTATGAGCGCAACACCTCGTCGCCGGCCGGCGTGGCGCCCGTGGCGGTGACACTGCCGCTCGGACTCAGCGTCGGGGGCGCGACACCTGTCGGCTATTGCCGCGTGCAGATGCGCTTTGCCGGCGGCAGGATCACCGAGGTGCATTATGCCGGCGCAACGGACATCGCGAGCCATCGCGATGCCGCCTGCGGACAGATCGTGCGCAGCTGCCTGCCCCGGGAAGGACGGCCGATCGACTAGGCGTCTAGTCGATCATCAGGGCCACGCGTCCGATCGCCTTGCGCTCTGTCAGCAACCGCATTGCTTGCGCCACGTCCGCAAGCGGCAGCCGATGCGAGACATTGGGGCGGATCTTGCCGGCCTCCGCCCATGCGAACAGCGTTTTCAAGCGCGCCTCGCCGATTGTCGGATCGCGCCGCGCGGCTTCTCCCGCGCGAACGCCGAGTACGCTGGCGCCCTTGATCAGCACGAGATTGGTTTTCGCCACGCCGATGCCGCCGGTGAATCCGATCACCAGAAGGCGCGCGCTCCAATTGATGCAGCGCAGGCTCTGCTCGAAGATTTCGCCACCGACGGGATCAAACACGACATCGGCACCTTTGCCATCGGTGATGCGCTTCACGGCATCCCTGAACGGCTCGGCACCATAAAGGATGGCGTGATCGGCGCCGCGCGCCTTGGCGACGTCGAGCTTCTCCTGTGAAGATGCCGCAGCGATCACCGTGGCGCCGAGCAGCTTGCCGATCTCGACAGCGGCCAGGCCGACGCCGCCACCGGCGCCATGCACCAGCAACACCTCGCCGGGCTTGAGCTGCCCGCGATCCACCAGCGCATGATGCGCGGTGCCGTGAGCGGCAAGGAAGGTGGCGCCCTCGGCGTAATCGAAGGTGGAAGGCAGATGCGTGAGCTGCGAGGGCGTGACGACGACTTCCTCGGCATAGCCGCCGAAGCGCAGCTTGACGATGACGCGATCGCCAACCTTGGAGCCCGTCACGTTGTCGGCGATCTCGCTGATGTCACCGGCGGCTTCCATGCCCGGCGTAAATGGCAGATCGGGCTTGAGCTGATATTCGCCCGCAGCCATCAGGATATCCGGGAAATTGATCCCCGCCGCGCGGATGCGAACACGGACCTGCCCCGGCTTCAACGGCTGTGAGACGAACTCCTCAAGGCGCAGTGTTTCCGGTGGCCCGAGTTCGCGGCAGACGATTGCTTTCGGCATCACGCAGCACTCCGGCGCTGCAGCGCCTCGCGGATCAATGGCATGCGGTCGTTGCCGAAATACATGTCGGTCTTGTCGAGATAGATGGTGGGCGAGCCGAAGCCACCGCGGGCCATGACTTCATCGGTGTTGAGTTTCAACTCGTCCTTGATGACCTGCTCGCTGATGCCGGCAAAGAAGGCCGCAGGATCGAGGCCGACGCGTTGGCAGACTTCGGTCAGCACCTCGTCTTTGGAGATGTCCTTGTCCTCGCCCCAATAGATTTCGAACACCGTGCGCGCGAACGGCACCATCGTCTCCGGCTGCTCGTACTGCAACCAGATGCAGCCGCGCATGGCCTTGACGCTGTTCACGGGAAACACCGTGGGCGGCATCTTGATGGCGAGGCCAGAGGAGCGCGCCCAGTCGGCGAGATCCTTCTTCATGTAGCGCGCCTTCGCCGGCACCGGCGTCTCGCGCGAGGCATAGACGGACGGATTGATGGTGTTGAAGATGCCGCCGACAAGGATGGGGCGCCAGGCGATGTCGACGTTAACTTCCCTGGCCAGCGGCTGGATGTTGTGGAAGGCGAGATAGGTCCAGGGGCTGGAACAGTCGAAGAAGAATTCGATCATGGGTGTTTCCTCATATTCTTGTTGGTGCTTGAAATATCCGCCCTCTGCTTTGTCATTACCCGCGAAAGCGGGGTGATCCAGTACATTCCGAAGCAGGGGTGATTACTGGGTCACCCGGTCAAGCCGGGTGACGACAAGAGCGTTTTACTGCTGCTGTTGCGCATGCGCGGGCGCATCGACACCGAACATGATCTTCCGCGCCTGCTCGTCCATCGGCTTGCGCTCGGCCTTGCCCACCGCAAGCCCGGCCTGCACCTGCGGCCGGGCGCGAATGAGCGCGTACCAGCGCTTCACGTTGGGAAACTCATCCAGCGTCAGGCCTTGCGCCTTGTGGGTCATGATCCAGGGGAAGCAGACCATGTCGGCGATGGAATAATCGCCGGCGATATAGTCGCGCCCCTCGCCGAGATGCGCATCGAGCACGCCATAGAGCCGCTTCGCCTCGCGAGTGTAACGATCGATGGCATAGGGAATTTTCTCGGGCGCGTAGAGCAGGAAATGCCCGTTCTGGCCGAGCATCGGGCCGAGCCCGCCCATCTGCCACATTACCCATTGCGTCACCTTGAAACGGCCACGCTGGTCCGCCGGCATGAAGCGGCCGGACTTTTCGGCGAGATAGATCAGGATCGCGCCGCTCTCGAACATGGTGATGTCAGCGCCGCCATCGGCCGGCGCATGATCGACGATGGCGGGCATCCGGCCATTGGGCGAGAGTTTGAGAAAATCAGGCTGGTGCTGATCGCCGCGGCCGAGTTGCATCGGCACCACCGTGTAAGGCAGGCCGCATTCCTCCAGCATGATGGTGATCTTCCAGCCATTCGGCGTCGGCGCATAATGCAGGTCGATCATCGGTTTCCTCGCAGTGTTTTGCGCGATCCTAGTCCTCGCCCAAGGATGCGCAATCCCATATACGCGGGACGCGGAACATGGCAGATAGGCCGCCATAACGAACAATTCCGGGGAGCGAACAATGCTGTTTCCAACCACCATCGCCGGCTCGCTGCCGAAGCCCGAATGGCTCGCCGAGCCGAACAAGCTGTGGCCGACCTGGCGCGCCCAGGGCGCCGAACTGCAGCGCGCCAAGCGCGACGCCACGCTGCTGGCGGTGAAGGTGCAGGAAGATGCCGGTATCGACATCGTCACCGACGGCGAACTGGCGCGGCAGCACTTCGTCCACGGCTTTCTTGAGAAGGTCGAGGGCATCGACTTCAAGAACAAGGTCGAGATGGGCATCCGCAACGACCGCTACAAGGCGATGGTGCCGCAGGTGATCGCACCGCTGAAGCTCAGCGGTCGCGTGCATGATTTCGAAGCGCAGGCAACGCGCGCGCATACGACCCGCAAATTCAAGTTCACCCTGCCCGGCCCGATGACCATCATCGATACGCTGTCGAACAGCCATTACAGCGACCGCGTCGAGATGGCGTTTGCCTTCGCCGAACTCCTCAATCAGGAAGCGCTGGCACTGCAGGCTGACGGCGTGGACATGATCCAGTTCGACGAGCCCGCCTTCAACGTGTTCATGAAGGACGCGGCCGACTGGGGCGTGAAGGCGCTGGAGCGCGCGGCGCAGGGGCTGACTTGCGCCACCGCCGTGCACATCTGCTACGGTTACGGCATCAAGGCGAATACCGACTGGAAGGAAACGCTGGGCGGCGAGTGGCGGCAATATGAAGAGATTTTCCCGGCCATCGATGCCTCGCCGATCCAGCAGGTCGCCATCGAATGCCGCAATTCGCGGGTGCCGCTGGAACTGCTGGGACTGCTGAAGAACAAGGTGGTGCAGGCCGGCGTCATCGATGTCGCCAGCGATGACGTCGAGACGCCGGAGGACGTTGTCGCTACCATCGAGGCCGTGATGAAGCATGTGCCGAAGGAGCGTATCGTGCCGACCACCAATTGCGGCATGGCGCCGATGCAGCGGGATATTTCCGAGGCGAAACTGCGGGCACTGGGTGCGGGCGCGAAACTGGCGAGGGAAAAGCTGGCGTAAGGCTCCACTCCCTCCACGTCATGGCCGGGCTTGACCGGGTGCAAAACACTCAGTCCCTCATGGTGAGGAGGCGCGCGGCGCGCGCCGTCTCGAACCATGAGATAGCCAGGCTCTGAGCCCGCGGCCATCCTTCGAGACGCCGCTGCGCGGCTCCTCAGGATGAGGGGAGAGTGTGGGGAGACGACGTTGGATGGAGGACCGGGCGATAGCCTGCGCGAAAGGCGCGCAGCGTCGATGGCGGTGTCAACAGTTGGGCATCGCGAATGGCATCATCAATCGCAGTGTAGCCTGCGAACGACCATCGCCACACACGTCCTTGCGCAATCAGATAGCTCTCGCCACCTGCCTCCACCATCGCGCCATCCGGCAATGAGTCGAGAGGTCCATCCAGCGCATGCAATCGTTTCACGCGCCCATCCAGCCGCTCGGCATGCAGCACGCGATCGATCTCCGTCGCCTTCACGCCGTTCACCTCATTGCCCTCCTCCCAAGCCGCACGAAACCGATTGGCGTCATCACGTCGGCAGTAGAAACACGGACGATGGCCGGCAGCGAAGGATGTGGCTTCGTCCAGGAAGAACAGTTCGGTCCAGCTTCGCGTCGCCATCACATTGCGGCGACGGCCGCGAAAGTCGCAGACGCAGGTGATCCAGGCCGGATTGGACCAGCGGCGGTTCAGCAGGGTCTTGGTGCCGGGATCATGGATGATGCCGCGATTGCCGGTGAACAGGCCGCGCTCGGGGGTGGCGACAATGTCGCCGAAGGGAGTGACGCGGTTTTGGAGGGGCATGTCGCGCGTCTCGCTCACTCTCCCTGTCATCGCCCGGCTTGACCGGGCGATCCAGTACACTCCGACCTCCGTTTACTGGATCGCCCGCTTTCGCGGGCGATGACAGTAAGAGCTACGCTGCCCCGTCCCGCATTGGCGGCTGGAAGCTCAGGCCGAGATCCCACGGGAAGAAGATCCACGTATCCTGCGAGACTTCGGTGATGAACGTATCCACCAGCGGGCGCCCCATCGGCTTCGCATAGACCGTGGCAAAATGCGCGTCGGGCAGCATCTCGCGGACCATGCGGGCGGTCTTGCCGGTGTCGACGAGATCATCGACGATCAGCAATCCCTTGCCGGTGCCGTGGCCAAGCTTCACCGTGGCATCGGAGACGCCTTTCAGCACCTGCAGCTCGCCCTGCTTGTTATGCGCGTAGCTCGCGATGCACACCGTATCGATCACGCGCACGCCGAGTTCACGCGCCACGATCGCGGCCGGCACCAGACCGCCACGGGTGATCGCGACGATCGCATCGAACGGACCGGCGCTGTTGAGCCGCCAGGTCAGTGCGCGGCAGTCGCGATGAAACTGATCCCACGACACCGGAAACGCCTTGCCGGCGCGCTCCTGCGCGCTCAGCTCCGGATGGTCTGCCATAACAACACTCCTAAAAAATCACTTCGCGGCGGCAAGCCCCGCCAGCATCTCCTGCACGGCCGCCATGGCGGCATCGAGCTTGGCCTGGTCGCGCGAGCGCACCACGAGATTGGTGTTCGGCTTGCCCGCCTCGTCCATGAACGGATAGCTGCCGATGATTGTGTCGGGATGCGCCGCGGCGATTTCGCGCAAGGGGCCGCCGACATCGCCCTCGCGGGCATTGGCCTTCACGGTGTCCGACAACATGCGCACGCCGGATTTCAGCTTCGGCGCCACGATGTCCATCATCGCCTGCATGATCGAGGGCACGCCGGCCATCACGATGACATTCTCGATCTTGAAGCCCGGCGCGAGGATCGTCGCGCTCTGGATCAGGTCGGCGCCATCGGGGATACGGGCCATACGCAAGCGCGCTTCATTCAGGTCAGCGCCGAAGCGCTCCTGGAAACGCGCCACCACTTCCGGATGATGGTCGATGCTGACGCCAAACGCCTTGGCGACCGCATCTGCGGTGATGTCGTCATGGGTCGGCCCGATGCCGCCCGTGGTAAAAACGTAGTCGTAGCGTTTGCGCAGCGCGTCGAGCGCGGCCACGATATCCGCCTCGTCATCGGAGACCACGCGGACTTCCTTGAGGTCGATGCCGATATTGGTGAGGTATTCGGCGATATAGCCGATATTCTTGTCCTTGGTCCGGCCCGACAGAATTTCGTCGCCAATCACCAGAATGGACGCCGTCACGATCTCGGTCATGTCTCACTTCCTCGCCTGATCGGACACCATGCGCAGGCACGGAGCCGATGTCATCCGGTTATGCCGCCCAAACGTGCAGCGTCCAGCCGTTTTTTCGGGCAGCTTTTAGGCATCCCCACCAAATTGCCCGTCCAGAATGCATATTGTGCTGGCCCGCCCCTTGCTACCATCCCGGTTAGTCGTGCAGTCTTAGAAACGGTCTCGAACACAGTCAGGGGTATATGGCAGTCGCGTTCGACGAAATGAATGGGCATGATGGCGCACTTCGCCCAGCCTATGAGGAACTCTCCCGCTGGCTCGCCGAAACGCCGCCAGATGCACTCGACCATCGCCGCGAAGAGGCAGAGCTGCTGTTTCGCCGCATCGGCATCACCTTCGCCGTTTATGGCGAGGCTGAGTCCACCGAACGGCTGATCCCCTTCGACGTCATCCCCCGCATCATTTCCGGCAAGGAATGGACACGGCTGGAAACCGGCCTGAAGCAGCGCACCCGCGCCATCAACATGTTCCTGAGAGATCTCTATCACGGCCGCGACATTCTGCGCGCCGGCGTGGTGCCTGACGATCTCGTGTTTCAGAACCCGGCATTCCGGCCCGAGATGAACGGCCAGGACGTGCCGCACGACGTCTATGTGCATATTGCCGGCATCGACATCGTCCGCACCGATCCCGACGAATTCTATGTGCTCGAGGACAATGCCCGCACACCCTCGGGCGTCTCCTATATGCTGGAAAACCGCGAGATCATGATGCGGCTGTTTCCCGACCTGTTCGCGCGCCATCGCGTGGCACCGGTCGAGAAATATCCCGACGAGCTGTTGTCATGCCTGCGCTCGGTGGCGCCGCGCTCGGCCTCCACCGAACCGACCGTCGCGCTGCTGACGCCCGGCGTCTATAATTCCGCTTTCTATGAACATTCGTTTTTGGCCGACAAGCTCGGTGTCGAACTGGTCGAGGGCCGCGATCTCATCGTCAAGAACGACGAAGTCTTCATGCGCACCACCGAGGGGCTGAAGCGCGTCGATGTGCTGTATCGTCGGCTCGACGACGACTTCATCGATCCCCTCACCTTCCGTCCGGATTCTGCGCTTGGCGTGCCCGGCCTGATGTCGGCCTACATGGCCGGCAATATCACGCTGGCCAATGCGGTGGGCACCGGCATCGCCGACGACAAGGCGATGTACAGCTACATGCCGGACATCGTGAAATTCTATCTCGGCGAAGAGCCGATCCTGAAGAACGTCCCGACCTGGCGCTGCCGCGAGGCCGGCGATCTCGCTTATGTCCTCGACAATCTCGGCGATCTCGTCGTCAAGGAAGTGCACGGCTCCGGCGGTTACGGCATGCTGATCGGCCCGGCGGCGACGAAGGCAACCATCGAGGCCTTTCGCGACAAGCTGAAGCGCGATCCGGAAGGCTTTATCGCACAGCCGACGCTGGCGCTCTCGACCTGCCCGACCTGCACCGCCAGTGGCCTGGCACCGCGTCATGTGGATCTGCGACCATTCGTGCTGACGGGCGCCAAGGAAAGCAGAATCGTGCCCGGCGGTCTCACGCGCGTGGCGCTGCAGGAGGGGTCGCTGGTGGTGAATTCGAGCCAGGGCGGCGGCACGAAAGATACGTGGATTTTGGATGAGTAAACGCCGTCATTGCGAGCGCAGCGAAGCAATCCAGAAAGCCAAGAACTGGATTGCTTCGTCGCTTCGCTCCTCGCAATGACGACTGAGAGTATTTGAGAAAGACCATTATCGCCCATGCTGTCGCGCACCGCTGAAAATCTTTACTGGCTGGCCCGCTATATCGAACGCGCGGAATATCTCGCGCGCACCATCGAGGCAACGCTGCGTGTCACCGCATTGCCGAGCGCCTATATCGGCCAGACCAATGAATGGGACTCCGCACTGCTGACTGCCGGCATCGGCGCCGGCTTCTACAATTCCCATACGGTCGCCGATGAAGAAAGCGTCGTTCAATATATCGCCTTCGCGCCGGACAATCCGTCATCGATCCGCAACTGCATCGAGGCCGCGCGCCTGAATGCGCGCTCGGTGCGCACCGCGCTCACCGGCGAGATGTGGGACACCATCAACGGCGCCTGGCTCGAATTACAGTCGGTGTGGAGCAACGGCGCGAAATCACGCGAACAGCTCGCGCGCTTCCTGCGCTTCGTGCAGGAGACCTCGCTGCGCTTCGACGGTTCGGCCTACCGGACCATGCTGCGCAACGACGCCTACTGGTTCTCGCGGCTCGGCCTGCATCTGGAACGCGCCGACAACACCGCGCGTATTCTCGACGTCAAATATCATCTGCTGCTGCCGGAAGACGAACATGTCGGCGGCCCCCTCGATTACTACCAGTGGACCTCGATCCTGCGCTCGGTGTCGGCGTTGACGGCCTATCACTGGGTGTATCGCGAGACGCTGAAACCGTGGCTGATCGCGGATCTTTTGATCCTCAACGACACGCTGCCGCGGTCGCTCGCGAGCTGTTACGGTAACCTCGTGCGCAATCTCGACCAGATCGGCGTCGCCTATGGCCGCCAGGGCGCGGCGCAAAGACATGCGAGGGGTGTGCGCAACAGGCTTGAACACAGCAATATGGACGATATCTTCCAGCGCGGCCTGCATGAGTTCATCCAGGAATTCCTGAGCGACAATAGCCGGCTCGGCGAAATCATCGGCAAACAGTATTTGATCTGACACATGCGCCTCCGCATCGCCCATTCGACCACCTATCGCTATGAGCCGGCGGCGTCCGGCGTCATCCAGATTCTGCGGATGACGCCCGGCAGCCATGACAGCCAGTATGTGGCCGACTGGCAGATCGACGTCTCCACCGATTCGCGCCTCGACAAACACGAGGATGCGTTCGGCAATGTCACCCACGTGCTGACCCATGGCCCGCTGTCGGACCTGACCGTCAGTGTCGAGGGGCTGATCGAGACCCAGGATACCGGCGGCGTGCTGCGCGGCACCGACGAGCGCTTTCCGCCCAGCATGTTCCTGCGGCCCACCAATCTCACCGACCTGACGCCAGCGATGGAAAGTTTTGCGCGCGAGCTGACGCCCTCGGCATCGAGCGACCCGCTCGGCTATCTGCATGCGCTGATGCTCGGCATCAACACCCACATGACCTTCGACACCGACCCGACCAGCAGCGGCACCACCGCCAGCGAGGCATTCGCGGGCAAGCGCGGCGTCTGCCAGGATTACGCGCATATTTTCATTGCCTGCGCGCGGATCGGCGGCATTCCGGCCCGTTTCGTCTCCGGCCATTTCTGGCGGGCCGACGGCAAGAATCAGCAGGAAGCCGGCCATGCCTGGGCGGAGGCCCATGTGCCCGGGCTCGGCTGGGTCGGCTTCGACCCGGCCAATGCCATCTGCATCACCGATGCCCATGCCCGGATTGCCATCGGCCTGGATTATCTCGGGGCTGCGCCGGTGCGCGGCACCCGCTATGGTGGCGGCGCGGAGACGCTGACCGTGGCGGTGCGCGTGGATAAAGTGCCGGAGCGCGGCCAATCGCAGTCCCAGTTCCAGAGTTGAGCGCCTGAATAACGGGCAAGCACGGTTGCCCGTGCCGCGCTCGACGCGTAAGACCCTTCGCAGGTTAAGAGGCTGGCGATGACTTACTGCTGCGGAATTCTGGTGAAAGACGGTCTGGTGATGATCGCGGACACGCGCACCAATGCCGGGCTCGACAATGTCTCCACCTTCCGCAAGCTGCACATCTTCAACCAGCCCGGCGACCGCATCATGGCGATCGCCTCGGCCGGCAATCTCGCCATCAGCCAGTCGGTGATCTCGACCCTCAATGAGGGGCTGGAGAATCCCGAGACCGGCGAGATCGAGACGCTGTTGAGCGCGCCCACCATGTTCCAGGCGGCCAAGCGGATCGGTCGCGCGATCCGGCACGTCTCCACCACCGAAGGCAAGGCGCTGGAAGCCGAAGACATCGATTTCAATGTCTCCTTCCTGTTCGGCGGCCAGATCGCCGGCGAGAAGATGCGGCTGTTCATGATCTATCCGGCCGGCAATTTCATCGAATGCACGGTGGACACGCCTTACCTGCAGATCGGCGAGCACAAATACGGCAAGCCGGTGCTCGACCGCGCGATGCATTACGATGTCGAGCTCTATGAGGCGCTGAAGACCGGCCTGATCTCGATGGATTCGACCATGCGCTCGAATATCGGCGTCGGCCTGCCCATCGACGTGCTGGTGGTGCGCACGGATGTCTGCGATGCCGACCTCAATCACCGCATCGAGGCCGGCGAGCCCTATTTCCACGACCTGCGCTCGCGCTGGTCGGCGGCACTGCGCGCGGCGCATCAGAACATCCCGCGACCGCCTTATAAAAATGCATGATCGTAGGATGGGTTGAGCGCAGGCGCGTAGCGCCGGAGCGATACCCATCACCGCATGTTCCGGAGATTGTGGTGATGGGTATCGCTACGCTCAACCCATCCTGCACCTGGCGCCCGATGACCGGCGGCGATCTCCGCGCTGTCAAAGCGCTCGCCGATATCATCCATCCCGCCTTCCCTGAAAGCAGCGCCGTCTTCGCCAATCGCCTCGCGCTGCACGCCTCTGGCTGCGAGGTGCTGGACGGCGATGATGGCCTCAAAGGCTATGTACTCAGCCATCCCTGGCAGGACCGCGCGCCCCCGCCGCTCGATGCGGTGCTGGAGCCCGTGGCATCGCCCTCGACCTATTACATCCACGATCTCGCCTTGCTGCCCGCGACCCGCGGCAGCGGCGCCGGAAAGGCGATTGTCGGCGTTCTCGCCGATCGTGCGCGTGCATTGCACCTGCCGAACATGACCCTTGTTGCCGTCAACAATTCGGTTCATTTTTGGCAGCGGCAGGGCTTTACCGTCAGTGATGATCCCGCACTCACCGCCAAGCTCGCGAGCTATGGCGATCAGGCACGCTTCATGACCAAAGACCTCTCCTAGAAACTCGCGTCTAAATCAGGGAAGAAACCAATGACCGCCAAGATCGCCATCGTCACCGGAGCCGGCACCGGCGTCGGCCGCGCCGCCTCGCTCGCGCTGATGAATACGGGCTTCACCGTCGTGCTCGCCGGCCGCCGCCTGGAGCTGCTGCAGGAGACGCAGAAGCTCGGCGCAGAAAAAGGTGGCAAGAGCCTGCCCGTCACCGCCGACATGCAGGACCCCGCCTCCATCGCGGCGCTGTTCGCCAAGACCGTGCAGGAATTCGGCCGGCTCGACGTGCTGTTCAACAATGCCGGCATGGGCGCGCCGGCGATCCCGTTTGAGGATCTCGGGCTTGAGCAATGGAAGGCCGTGGTCGACACCAATCTCACCGCGCCGTTCCTGTGCACCCAGCACGCCTTCCGCATCATGAAGGACCAGACCCCGCGCGGCGGCCGCATCATCAATAACGGCTCGATCTCCGCGCATGCGCCACGGCCGTTCTCGGCGGCCTATACATCGACCAAGCACGCCATCACCGGCCTGACCAAGGCCAGCAATCTCGACGGCCGCGCCTATGACATCGCCGTCGGCCAGGTCGATATCGGCAATGCCGCCACCCCCATGACCGACCGCATGGTCAACGGCCCCGGCGTGCTGCAGCCCGACGGCACCTCGAAGCAGGAGCCGCGCATGGACTCCAAGGCCGTGGGTGATGCCGTGGCCTATATGGCCGGCCTGCCGCTGGATGCGAATGTGCTGACGATGACGGTGATGGCGACGAAGATGCCGTTCGTGGGACGGGGGTAAAAAAGAGCCCTAGGGCCGCTGCCAGCCTGAGCAAATTCACTTGTATCCCAAAGGATACTGGATATGTTTGAGGTTCAATCGAGTGTCGAATTCGATCAATGGATCGGCACATTGAAAGACCAGCGGGCAGCGGCCAAAGTGTTCGACCGCATATACCAACTTGAGAACGGTAATCCGGGAGACGTCAAATCGGTGGGCAGCGGAATCCTCGAAATGAGGATCGACTATGGTCCGGGTTATCGCCTCTATTACACGCGCAAAGACGCGGTGATTATCTTGCTCTTGTGCGGCGGCGATAAATCGACACAAGCCAAAGATATCCGGCGTGCCATTCAAATCGCTGCAAAATGGTGAGGACCATTATGGCGCATTTCAAAAAGTTCGACGTTGCTGACCATCTCAACGATGCGGGCATCATTGCGGCCTATCTCACCGAGGCATTTGAGAGCAATGACCCTGCCTTTATCTCACATGCGATAGGCACCGCTGCCCGCTCCAAGGGAATGGCTCGCGTTGCTGAAGAAGCCGGCGTGTCTCGCGAGAGCCTTTACAAATCCCTCAACGGGCAATCGAAACCAGAATTCGAAACGATCCGAAAAGTGCTCGCTGCTCTTGGCGTTAAACTGGTTGCCGAGCCAATCCGGGACACCGAAGCCGCCTGATCGCTCTCAACCTATCCGGCACCGACATTGCATGATCTCACCTGCCGCGGCATCATTGCCGTGGTTTTGGGGGATTAATGCTTCAGCTTCAGTCGGCGTTCGGCGTCATCGCATTGCTAGGCCTCGCCTGGCTGTTCGGTGAAAATCGCAACAAGGTGTCGTTGCGCAAGGCTGCGATCGGGCTCGCTGTCACGATTGCAACGGCTATCGTCCTTCTGAAGCTCCCGCTCGTCACGCGTGCCTTCGGCGCAATCAATGATGCGGTCTCCACCATCGCTGCTGCTTCGCGTGCCGGCACATCGTTTGTGTTTGGCTATCTCGGCGGCGGGGCACTGCCGTTCGACCTCAAGGCGCCCGGCGCTGATTTCGTGCTCGCACTGCAAGCGCTGCCCGTGGTGCTGGTCATCAGCGTGCTGACCACGCTGCTGTTCTACTGGCGCATCCTGCCGCCGATCGTGCGCGGGATGGCGTGGGTGCTGGAGCGTACGCTGGGCATCGGCGGCGCGGTCGGGCTCTCCACCGCTGCGAACATCTTTCTCGGCATGGTGGAAGCGCCGCTGTTCATCCGGCCCTATATCTCGCAGCTTACGCGCAGCGAGTTGTTTCTTGTCATGACCGGCGGCATGGCGGGGATCGCGGGCACGGTGCTGGTGCTTTATGCCACCTTCATGGCGCCGCTGCTGCCGGATGCCTCCGCGCATTTCGTCATCGCGTCGGTGCTGGCAGCGCCCGCCGCCATCCTCGTCAGCCTGATCATGGTGCCCGAGACGGAAGATCGCCGCACCGGTGGCTTGCTCGCCAATCCGGACTCGCCTGCCAACAGCACGATGGACGCCATCGTCACGGGCACGACGGCCGGCATCGAGTTGCTCGTCAATATCGTTGCGTTGTTGCTGGTCTTCGTGGCGCTGATGTATCTGATGAACGCGATCCTGATGCTGTTGCCGACGGTGAGCGGCATGCCGCTCACCGGCCAGCGCATTGTCGGCTATGCGATGGCGCCGATCTGCTGGCTGATGGGCCTGCCCTGGGATCAGGCGCTCACCGCGGGATCGCTGATGGGCGTCAAGACGATCCTCAACGAGCTGATCGCCTATGTGCAGCTCGCAAAACTTGGCCCCGACGCACTCGATCAACGTTCGCGGCTCATCATGCTCTACGCACTCTGCGGCTTCGCCAATTTTGCCAGTCTCGGCATCATGATCGGCGGCCTTGGCACCATGGCGCCCGAGCGTCGCGACGAGATCAATGCGCTCGGCCTGAAGTCGATTTTATCGGGAACGCTGACGACCTGTCTCATGGGCGCCATTGTCGGCGTGCTCCATTAAGCGGCAGATGCCTGCCGGAAGTTGAGCCCGCAAAAATCCCACCGCATCCGAGTTGTGCGTTTCATGCGACAACTTTCCGCTGCAAGAATCGCCGGTTTCTGCGGGTTTTTTGCATCCTCCATCAAACTGTAATCTCGCTGTCAAATCTCTCGCCTATCGGTGCCGCCATCGACGCACGCAATGGTGATGGAGCTGCACGATGGCGAAGATCGAGCTCAGCGGCATTCGCAAGACATTCGAAGGCAACGAGATTCTCAAGGGGATCGACCTCGCCATCGACGATGGCGAGTTCATCGCACTGATCGGCCCGTCGGGTTGCGGCAAGTCCACGCTGCTGCGGATCATCGCAGGCCTCGAGACGCAGGACTCCGGCAATGTCCGCATCGACGGCGCCATCGTCGATGGCATCCGGCCGAGCGCGCGCAATCTCGCAATGGTGTTTCAATCCTACGCGCTGTATCCGCACCTCTCCGTCTACGACAATATCGCCGTGCCGCTGCGCATGCGCCGGCTGACGGCACTTCAGCGATTTCCGTTGCTGGGCAAGCTGTTTCCCGAGCGCCATCGCATCGAGCGCAGCATTCGCGACGATGTCGAACGCGTCGCCGAACAGCTCGAAATCACGCCATTGCTGAAGCGCAAGCCGGGGCAACTGTCCGGCGGCCAGCGCCAACGCGTAGCGGTCGGCCGCTCCATCGTGCGCGATCCCGTCGGCTTCCTGTTCGATGAGCCGCTCTCCAATCTCGACGCCAAACTGCGCGTGCATATGCGCGCCGAGATCGCGCAGCTGCATCGGCAGATGCAGAGCACCTTCATCTATGTGACGCATGATCAGGCCGAAGCGATGACCATGTCGAGCCGGATTGCGGTCATGATCGAAGGCCGTATCGTGCAGATCGGCGCGCCCGCCGACGTCTATGAAAATCCGCGCGACCTGCGCGTCGCCGAATTCGTCGGCAGCCCGAAGATCAATGTGCTGCCCGGCACCGTCGGCAGCGATGGCGCGCTTGCGGCGCTCGGCCAGATGCTCGGCCTCGCCACGCCGGCGCCTGCCGGCCGCTGTGCGATCGGCGTGCGGCCAGAGCGCATCCGGCTAGGCGACGGCAGCTTTGCCGGCGATGTCGTTCATATCGAGAATCTCGGTGCCGAAGCCTTCATCCATATCCGGCATGACGGCATTCCCTGGCCGGTCGTTGCGCGGATCGATCACGACCGTGCGCTGCCAGCCATCGGCAGCCGGATCGCCTTCTCTTTCGCGCCAGATGCCGTTCGCGCTTTCGATGCCCAGGGCCGCCGCATCGATACGAAGCAGGCACGCCGCGAGCAGATACTGGAGGTGGCCCTTGGTTGACCTCACCGCATCCTCCGCCACCATTCCCGACACACGCACCACCACTTCTGCAAAAGCGCCGCGCATCGGCCGCGGCGGCGCGGCGCTGGCGATGTCCGCGCCGGCCATCGTACTGATGCTGCTGATGCTGATCGGCCCGCTCTGTGCCGTGATCGCGCTGTCCTTCACGGATTACCAGCTCGGCGCGCCCTCGCTCGCCTGGATCGGCCTCGCCAATTACCAGGAGATGCTCGACGATCGCGTGTTCTGGATCGCCCTCACCAACACCATCGTCTATGTCGCCATCGTCGTGCCGCTCGCCGTCGGCCTCGGTCTTGGCATTGCGTTGCTGATCGAAAGCGGCAGCAGCCTGCGTAGCTGGTATCGCACCATCTATTTCCTGCCCGTCATGGCCACGCTGATCGCCATGTCGATCGTGTGGGATTTCATGCTGCATCCGCAGTTCGGCCTCATCAATGCCCTGCTCGCGAGCGTTGGCATCGAGGACTATAGCTGGCTGCAGGATCGCCGCACCGCGCTTTATGCGCTTTGCGCCATCGGCATCTGGCAGGCGCTCGGCTTCAACATGGTGCTGTTCCTCGCCGGCCTGATGTCGATCCCGCGCCATCTCTACGATGCCGCCGAGATCGACGGTGCACGGAGCGGGTGGGACAAGTTCCGCCTCGTCACCTGGCCGATGCTCGGGCCGACCACGCTATTCGTGATCATCATCACCAGCATCCGCGGCTTCCAGGTGTTCGACACCGTGCATGTGCTGACCAAAGGTGGGCCGTCGAAATCCACCGAAGTGCTGATCCACCGCATGTATGTCGAGGGATTCGAGTTCTTCCGCTCCGGCTATGGCGCGGCGCTCACCATCGTATTCCTCGCCTTCGTACTGCTGCTCACCCTCATCAAGGCACAGCTCGCCGGCCGCCGGGTGCATTACACATGACACTGAACCGCGCGCTCGCCTGGCCCGTCATTCGCCACACGCTGCTGTTGCTTGGCGCCGTCGTGATGCTGCTGCCTTTCATCTGGATGATCTCGACGGCGTCAAAGCCGCAGACCGAGATCTTCACCACCGATGTGCATCTGATCCCGCACACTTTCGCGCTGTGGGACAATCTGAAGACCGCGTTCGGCAAGGCCGATCTCGTCCGCTTCCTGATCAATGGCGTGATCGTCACCGCGGCGATCTTCGTGCTGCAGGTCATGGTCGCCCTGCCAGCCGCCTATGCGCTGGCAAAGCTGCGCTTTGTCGGCCGTGATGTGCTGTTCGCGCTGGTGCTGTTCTGCATCCTGATCCCGCCGCAGGCGACCGCCATCCCGGTATTCCTGCTGCTGCATCATCTCGGCATTCTCGACACCTATGCCGCCCTGGTGGTGCCTTTCACGATCTCCGCCTTCGGCATCTTCCTGATGCGGCAGTTCTTCAAGACCGTGCCCGACGACCTCATCGACGCCGCGCGGATGGACGGCATCAGCGAATTCGGCATCGTCTGGCGCGTGATGCTGCCGACCGCCATTCCGGCGCTCACCGCCTTCGGCATCTTCTCGGTGGTGGCGCACTGGAACGACTATTTCTGGCCGCTGATCGTCCTCACCAGCGAGCATCTGCGCACGCCGCCGCTCGGCGTCGCCGCGTTCCGCAATGAGGAAGCCGGCACCAATTACGGCCCGCTGATGGCGGCCGCCATCGTGATCATCGCGCCGCTCGTCGTCGCGTTCCTGCTTGCCCAGCGCCGCTTCATCGAAGGCATCACGCTGACGGGCATCAAGTAGTTCGCATCGAGTAGTCCCACTGCCAACCCCGACTGGAGACCTCCCATGTTGATGAGATCGACCCTCGCGGCGCTCGCACTGCTGACCGGCGTCGCCGGCGCACAGGCGCAGACCAAGACCGAAGTCGTGATGCAATATCCCTTCCCCGAATTGTTCACGGAAACGCACAAGCAGATCGCCGAGGAATTCGCCAAGGTGCGCCCGGACATCAAGGTGACCATGCGCGCGCCTTACGAGTCTTACGAGGACGCCACCCAGCGCGTGCTGCGCGAGGCCGTCACCAACCAGGTGCCCGACGTCACCTTCCAGGGCCTGAACCGCATCCGCGTGCTGGTCGACAAGAACATCCCTGCGCCGCTCGACGACTACATCGCCGCGGAAAAGGACTTCGACAAGCAGGGCTTCCACCAGGCGATGTATGACATCGGCACCACGAGCGGCAAGGTCTATGCCCTGCCCTTCGCGATCTCGTTGCCGGTGGTCTATATCAACACCGATCTCGCCAAGAAGGCCGGCGCCGATATCGACAATCTACCGACCACCTGGGATGGCCTGTTCGATCTTGCCAAGAAGATCCGCGCCACCACGCCGGGCGCCAATGGCATGACCTATGCCTGGGACATCACCGGCAACTGGCTGTGGCAGGCACCGGTGTTCGCCCGTGGCGGCACCATGCTGAATGCGGACGAAACCAGGGTCGCCTTCAACGGCCCCGAAGGCCAGGCTGCGATCCGCACCATCGCGCGCGTGGTCACCGATGGCGGCATGCCGAATTTCGACCAGCCCGCCAGCCGCGCCGCCTTCGCCGCCGGCAAGACCGGCATCCACATCACCTCGACGTCGGATCTCAACAAGATCACCCAGATGATCGGCGACAAGTTCGTGCTGAAGACACACACGTTCCCCGACGTGATCGCGCCGAATGGCCGCCTGCCCGCCGGCGGCAATGTGGTGATGATCACCGCGAAGGACAAAGCCAAGCGCGACGCGTCCTGGGAAGTCGTGAAATTCTGGACCGGCCCGAAGGGCGCGGCAATCATGGCCGAGACCACCGGCTACATGCCTCCGAACAAGGTCGCCAACGACACCTATCTCAAGGATTTCTACGTCAAGAACCCGAACAACTACACCGCCGTGAAGCAGCTGCCGCTGCTCACCAAGTGGTACGCCTTCCCCGGCGACAACGGCCTGAAGATCACCGACGTGCTGAAGGACCATCTCAACAGCATCATCTCTGGCGCCCGCACCAAGGAGCCCGACGCCGTGCTCGCCGACATGACGACGGACGTGCAGAAGCTGCTGCCGAAATCGGTCGGCGCTGCGAAGTAACGCTCACGACATCAGCCGCGGAGCTACACGCTCCGCGGCTATCCTCTCCGAAAGCGGCGTCATGAAACTGATCCATCTGAGCGATATCCACCTCACCACACCCGGCCAGACCATCGGCGGCCGCGATCCCCGCGCCAATTTCGCGCGCGCTCTGGCCCATGTGCTGCGCGACCACGCCGATGCCGAGTTGATGGTGATCACGGGCGATCTTTCTGATTGGGCAGATCGCACCGACTACGAATGGCTGAAAGAACGTCTGCAGGAATTTCCGCTGCCGGTCCGCCTGTGCATCGGCAATCACGATGACCGCACGACCTTCCTGAGCGTATTCCCGGAATGCAATGACAGCGGCTTTGCGCAGGGCGTGAAAGACATCGCTGCCGGGCGCTGCCTATTCCTCGATACATGGGGACCGGAGAGCCATGCCGGCTTCTATTGTGACGCGCGCCAGCAATGGCTGGAGCAGCAGCTCTCCGAGGGCGACGGTCCGTTCTTCCTGTTCATGCATCACAATCCGATCCCGACCCATCTCGGCCCGATGGACAAGATCGGCCTGCGCGACGATGTCGCCTTCCGCCGCATCGTCGGCCGCCACCGCGACAAGATCCGCCATATCTTCTTTGGCCATTGCCATATCCCCATGGCCGGTTCGACCGCCGGCGTGCCGACCACGTCGCTCCGCGGCACCAATCATGCGAGCTATGTGGATTTCGCCGAAACCAAAATGCTGCTCGGCTCCGACCTGCCGGAATCCTACGGCGTCGCCTTTATCGGCGAGGATTATGTCACTGTGCACATGATCGAGTTCGGCTATCAAGGCGAGATCCGTTCCGGCGGCTCGCCCGACTACAAAGCGTGGGACCGGGAGACGATGCAGCGATGAAATTCATTGTTCTCACCGACACCCATTTCGTCCCCGCCGGCCGCAAGCTGTACGGGCTCGATCCCGCAGCGCGCCTGGCGATCGCGGTCGACAAGATCAACGCCACGCATCGCGACATCGCTTTTGTCATCGTCACCGGCGACCTCGCCCATTGGGGCGAGCAAGGCGCCTATGAAAGCCTCGCGACACAACTCGGCCGGCTCAATGCGCCGGTCATCACGATGCTCGGCAACCACGACAAGCGCGATGCATTTCGCGCCGTCTTCCCGCATGCCGACCGCGACGACCACGGCTTCGTGCAAAGCCTGCGCATCACCGATGCCGCGACCATCGTCACGCTGGACACGCTGAACGAAGACACGCCGGATCACGCCGGCATCCTCTGCGACAACAGGCTGGCATTTCTGGAAGACGCCCTGAAGTCAGCGCCGATCGATCGCCCGCTGCTCCTGTTCCAGCATCATCCGCCCTTCGACAGCGGTTTGCGCTACATGGATACGATCAAGCTCGCCAATGGCGAAGCCGAATGGGACGTGATCGCGCGCACGCGCAAGCCCGATTGCATGTTCATGGGGCACCTGCATCGCCCCATCGCCGGCGCATGGCGCGGCATCCCTTTTCACATCCAGCGCGCGCTGACGCATCAGGTGGCGTTCGATTTCGAGGCGGACGGCCATATTCCCGGCACGCATGAGGCGCCGGATTATGCGTTCGTGACTGTCGCTGACGGGAACGTCGTCATTCACCAGTGCTCGTTCCTGTATGACGGGCCGCGCTTCTCGCTGCATGATGCCGAGGCGCAGGCTGCGCAATCGGTGGACGAGTTGAAGCGCACGGCGGATCAGCCCTTCACTTCCACCGTCCTGAATTGCGCCGGCAAAATCACTTCGAGCAGTTCGCAATTGTCGGAATAGTCGCGGATCAGATGCTTGATGCGCGGCGGCTGGGTCCAGCACGAGCCCGGCCGCATGGTCTGCTCGCCGACGCCGTCCATATAGGTCTTCACCCAGCCATTCAGCACATAGACGAGTTGAAACTCGGCGTCGTGATAATGCAGCTTTGAAACTTCCTTGGGATCGCACGGTCCGATCAGGCGGATCACATGCGCTTGGGCCAGACCACCGCTCGCTTCGGCCACGCCGAGATCGCGATACTTGGCGTAAGCGCGCAAGCCGGTCGCAAAATCCTCCTCGCGATAGTGGCTGATGGCCGGGCGCTGCTTGCGTCGTTTACCTGACTCAGGGACTGCGGTGACCTTCTTTGCAGTAACAGTCGTGGGCTTCTTCGCGGCGGCGATTTTCTTGGCCGCTGTCGCCACACTTGCTTTTCGCGCTGCTGTTTTGGGCGCGACACGCTTCGCCGCTTTCGTCGCACTGATCTTTGACGCTCGCTTCTGCTTCGCCATCACGTACTTCCCAGCTTCCGCATGCGCCGGACAGCGGCGTTGCGCGCGAGAAACTAACTGCAGTTCGACACATCGGCAATTCGTTGGATGTGTTGAGTAGCAACACGCTCTGCAACCCTGAAACGCAGAAATGCAAAGCCCGCAAGAGATACCATCATCCTGCGACGTAACAGCTCGCTGCAATGTCGCGTGACGATCGACGAATATAGACAACTTAAACTTGCATTTTTTCTATTCGGTAGTCATGATCCTCGCATCGCATGCGATGCGAATGGGAGACGCTGCACTCCTCATTTCCTGCAGTTGAATGTCTTTTTGCGCACGGGCACGCCCATGAAACGGACGTCGGGACGCAGAGGCGGACCCATTCGCAGATCCATCGGCAATGTCATCCGCTTTCCGGATGTCGCGACTTGCCTGGGAACGACACCGGCGTGTCCTGCCGCACGTCATGTCAGCGAGCTACACATCACACGACGTCTGGTGCCGGGACGGCACCCGAGCCGATATGGCCTCTGCCGTAGCAGACGCGGCGTGATCCAATTCAGTGAAGGGAAAACGCGATGAAACTCGATGAAGCCCAGGTCGATATCAAGATCATCCAGGACTATGTGCCGGTCGGCAACAGCAATCGCCCGGCCGGCAGGCTGGTGCCGACCTCGATCACCATCCACAACACCGACAACGACTCCAAAGGCGCCAATGCGGCCGCCCATGCGAAATATATGAAAGGGCCCGATGCGCAGAAGCGCAAAGTGTCGTGGCACTTCACCGTCGATGACAAATTCGTCTATCAGAGCCTGCCAACCACCGAGACCGCCTGGCACTCCGGCACTGCGGCCGGCAATCGTTCGAGCATCGGCATCGAGATCTGCGAACATTCCGACATGCCGGATCCTGCCGCCGCCTATCGTCGCGCAGCGCTGCTTGCTGCGTGGCTGGCCTATCGCCTCAATATCAGCGTGCCTGATGGCATCCTGCAGCATCACGATTGGTCAGGGAAAAATTGCCCGCATCTGTTGCGCACGAACAGCGGCAAGGGCTGGAAGGATTTTGTGAAGCAGGTGCAAAAGTTCTACGACGAGCTTGAGCCGGTCGATGCGATCCTGATCTCGCACCATGACCACGACCATCACGGTGCCTCGGCATCAACCGTCTAGATACGGGAGTGTGACGATGCACGCGCCGATGAAATGGACGGCCATTCTTGCCCTCGCGATCCTGACCGGCCTCGCCCCGGCAGCCGCCAAAGACCCGAAAGCGTGGAAAGTCCAGGGCAAGCTGCTTGGCGAGGTGGATGGCAACGACGTCGAGAAAGCCAAGGATGTGAGCGGCATTGCATGTGCACCAGGCGTCAGCCTGCCACGGCTTTGCCTGATCGTCGATGACGAGACCCAGGGCGCACAGATCGTGCTGCTCCACAAGGATAGCCTGACCGCCGGCGAATTCATTCGCCTGACCTACGGACAATATGAGGGCGAGCCGCTCGAACTGGATGCCGAGGCCGTCGCCTTCGACAACAACAATTTCTATGTGGTCGGCTCCCATGGCCGGGCGCGCCACGAGACGCACGATGCCTCGGAAGAAAAGAAAAACACCGCCAAGGCTGACGCGAGCCGGTTCATCTTCCGCGTTTTCCTGAAGCCTTCACAGGTCGATATGACCACCGGCAAACTGACGGACAAGCCGCTCATTTCGCCGCCGGCCACGCTGACTGGCATCCTCCAGCGCCTTCCCGATATCGCTAAAGCCTATGACGAGCCGCTTGCCAAGAATGGCCTGACCATTGAAGGCATCGCTGTGAAAGACAAAAAACTGTATGTCGGAATGCGCGGGCCTGTGATCGGAGACAAAGCCTCCGTCGTTTCTGTGGGACTCGCTGCCGTGTTCGATGGCGCACCGCCAGCGCCAGAACTGCATGGGTTAAAACTCGGCACGGACAAGCGCGGCAACGTTCGCGGTATCCGTGACATCGTGCGCCACGGCGACGGCTTTCTCGTCTTGGCGGGCCCGGTGAATGATCCAGAGGGCGATGCAGTCGAGGATGGTGACTACGCGATCTATCCTTGGGACGGAGAAAATCAGCCCGGCGCGCGGGCCGATATCAAATCCTTCGGCAAGAAGGTGAAGCCCGAGGCGCTGCTACCGCTCGAAGGCGATGCGCAAAGCGCGCGTATCCTCGTGCTGTTCGATGGTCCCAAAGAGGGATCGCCGACCCCGATCGACGTGGAATTCAAGTAGATCGCCGTTCACCCGCAAAACGGCCCGCGATGGCGGCGGCTGCAGCGCGATCCGTGCTGGCGCCCGCTGGTGCGCGGCATGCGATGACCGTCCAGGCAGGGGCACCAGCGAACCGATCGCAGCCGACATCCGGCAAGACCTGACGTCGCTCGCCGGCTGCCTGACATTGCCCGCCGATCCTGCCCGATCCCCGTTCGGTCGGTACCCCTTAACCAAATTGGCACCCGTCACATTTGAGTGCCAAATAATTTGCTACAGCACCTTGCTCGCGGGGAACGATCGGCCTATCTCCGCTACAGCCGCGCTGGCACTTTGTGCCCGTGACTGCCAATTTCGAAATTCTCTGTTATTACAGAAACTTAGGAGGACTGCATGAAATTCCGTCCGCTTCACGACCGCGTCGTGGTCAAGCGCATCGACGCCGAAGAGAAGTCTGCTGGCGGCATCATCATCCCGGACAGCGCCAAAGAGAAGCCCTCCCAGGGCGAGATCGTGTCCGTCGGCGCCGGTGGCCGCGACGAGGCTGGCAAGCTGATCCCGATCGATCTCAAGGTCGGCGAGCGCGTGCTGTTCGGCAAGTGGTCTGGCACCGAAGTGAAGATCGACGGTCAGGACCTCCTGATCATGAAGGAAAGCGACATCATGGGCGTCCTCGAAGGCGCTGCCGCTCCTGCTGCCAAGAAGAAGGCCTAAGGGCCTCTCCTTCCTTCCCCTTCCCTTTTGATATTCAAGGACATCCAACATGGCTTCCAAAGAAGTTAAATTCGGCGTTGACGCGCGCGACAAGATGCTGCGCGGCGTGGACATCCTCGCCAATGCAGTGAAGGTCACGCTCGGTCCGAAGGGCCGCAACGTCGTGATCGAGAAGTCGTTCGGCGCCCCGCGCATCACCAAGGACGGCGTCACCGTCGCCAAGGAAATCGAGCTCGAGGACAAGTTCGAGAACATGGGCGCCCAGATGGTGCGCGAAGTGGCTTCGAAGTCGGCTGACGCAGCTGGCGACGGCACCACCACCGCGACCGTGCTGGCCCAGGCCATCGTGAAGGAAGGCGCCAAGTCGGTCGCCGCCGGCATGAACCCGATGGATCTGAAGCGCGGCATCGACCTGGCTGTGGAAGCCGTGGTCGCCGACCTCGTCAAGAACTCCAAGAAGGTCACCTCGAACGACGAGATCGCCCAGGTTGGCACCATCTCGGCGAATGGCGACTCGGAAATCGGCAAGTTCCTGGCTGACGCCATGAAGAAGGTCGGCAACGAGGGCGTCATCACGGTTGAAGAAGCCAAGTCGCTCGAAACCGAACTCGACGTCGTCGAAGGCATGCAGTTCGACCGCGGCTACATCTCGCCCTACTTCGTCACCAATGCCGACAAGATGCGCGTTGAATTCGACGACGCCTACATCCTGATCAACGAGAAGAAGCTCTCCTCGCTGAACGAGATGCTGCCGCTGCTCGAAGCCGTCGTGCAGACCGGCAAGCCGCTCGTCATCGTCGCGGAAGACGTCGAAGGCGAAGCCCTCGCCACCCTCGTCGTCAACCGTCTGCGTGGCGGCCTCAAGGTTGCTGCCGTCAAGGCTCCGGGCTTCGGCGATCGCCGCAAGGCCATGCTGCAGGACATCGCGATCCTGACCGGCGGCCAGGCCATCTCGGAAGATCTCGGCATCAAGATGGAGAACGTCACCCTCGCCATGCTCGGCCGCGCCAAGAAGGTGATGATCGACAAGGAAAACTCCACCATCGTCAACGGCGCCGGCAAGAAGGCCGACATCGAAGCCCGCGTGGCGCAGATCAAGGCGCAGATCGAAGAGACCACGTCGGACTACGACCGTGAGAAGCTGCAGGAGCGTCTCGCCAAGCTGGCTGGCGGCGTTGCCGTCATCCGCGTCGGCGGCGCGACCGAAGTCGAAGTCAAGGAGCGCAAGGACCGCGTTGATGACGCGATGCATGCGACCCGCGCAGCGGTTGAAGAAGGCATCGTCCCCGGCGGCGGCGTCGCTCTGCTCCGCGCTTCGGAACAGCTGAAGAAGATCAAGACCGCCAACGACGACCAGAAGACCGGCGTCGAGATCGTCCGCAAGGCCCTGTCGGCTCCGGCCCGCCAGATCGCCGTCAATGCAGGCGAAGACGGTTCGGTCATCGTCGGCAAGGTGCTCGAAACCGCGACCTACGCTTACGGCTTCGACTCGCAGTCTGGCACCTATGGCGACATGCTCAAGAAGGGCATCATCGACCCGACCAAGGTTGTGCGTGCAGCCATCCAGAACGCAGCCTCGGTTGCCTCGCTGCTGATCACGACCGAAGCCATGGTCGCTGAACTGCCCAAGAAGGGCGGCGCAGCCGGCGGCGGCATGCCTCCGGGCGGCGGCATGGGCGGCATGGACTTCTAAGTCCGAGCTGCTCAGAACTATCAAATGCAGAACCCCGGCAGCGATGCCGGGGTTTTTGTTTGGCAACCTGGACCTTAGGCTCTCACGTCAACTATCTACTGCGCTGCTTTATTCTGGCCCGTTGAGGCACTGTCGCCGACAATTCTCGCAACTTCGCTATTGGGAGCGATATCTGAGTTATCCCAAAGTTCCTACGATGTCCGAAGTGATCGGCTATCGCCGACCAACCGACCATCGATCGTGAACTTACGATTTTTGAAAGAGCCTTGTAACAGTTCTATACCGTCAAAAATCAACTTCAGTCCGCCAGCCAATTTGTCGCGAGCCAACTCCTGTTCTCCCACTTTTAATGCGCTAGTTCTTCGCCTTCACCGGCTGAAAACTGATCTTCAGCGTGTGCCCCGTCGCCTTCGCGAAGCGTAACAGAGTCCGCGTCGATGGCTGCCCTCGCCCGCTCTCCAGCCGCGCCACCGTGCTTTGGGTCGTGTTCATGCGGCGCGCCAGTTCGGCTTGGCTGAGACCGGCACGACGCCGCGCCTTGGCGATGGCAGCCATCACCGTGAACTCTTCTTCCAGCGCGTCGTATTCCTTGCGATACGCCGCGTCCTTGCTCCAGGTCTTGTGCAGATCCTTGATCTTCGTCATAGCCTCATTCCTTACCTGACATCCCGTGCACGCTGCCGGGCGAGCGCAAGTTCGCGCGTTGGCGTCTTCTGCGTCTTCTTGATGAAAGCCCGCACCACAACAACGCGCCGGCCCGACGCCGTGACGTAGATCGCACGCGAAATGCCGTCGCGGCCGGTGATCCGCAGCTACCACAGCCTGTCTTCGAGATGCTTGACGCTGTCGCGGGGTAACGCCTCGAAGCCAAGCTGTTCGATGAGTTCGGTCAAACGAACAAAGCGCGCCCGCATGTCTGCGGGCAACGCTGCGATCTCCGAGTCCACGGTCGAGTTGAGCGTCTCAACAACCCATCGCATGATCCGGTATTATCGCAAAAAAGAGATACCGTCCACGGCGGTTACGCGCTTGGAGTTGCGTCACTCATCGAATGCGCCAGGATCGCCATCAGCAGCCCCGGAAACCGCGCCTCGATATCTGCCGCCCGCACCGTGTTCTGATGCTCCACGCCCTTCTTGCTGGTTTGCACCAAGCCGGCCTCGCGCAGCACGCGAAAATGGTTCGACAATGTGGACTTGGCGATGGTCGGGCATGGCGAGGCCGCCGTGCAGGACAGGCAGCCGCTCTCCTGCAACAGGCCGCGGACGATCTGCAGCCGGATGGGATCGGCCAGCGCGGACAGCACGCCTGCTAGCGTGATGTCTTTCGTCGCGGGGTGAACGAACTGTGCCATGAAAAAAGATATAGGCGCCCCCTTGCGCTTGTTCAATAGTCCCATACTTCCGAACTACTGAAGCACCCAATAGGGATCACGATCATGACCAAGACATTCGAAGGCAAAGTGGTGCTGGTGACCGGCGCATCGAAGGGAATCGGCGCCGAGATCGCCATTCAGCTGGCCGCGGCTGGCGCTGCGGTCGGCGTCAATTATGCGTCGAGCAAGGCTGGCGCCGACAAGGTCGTGGCCGCCATCACGGCGAAGGGCGGCAAGGCGGTCGCGGTGCATGGCGATCTCTCCTCATCGGGCGGCGCTGCAGCGGCCGTGGCCGAGACGGTCAAGGCGTTCGGGCCGATCGACATCCTGGTCAACAATGCAGGCATCTACGCTTTCTCCCCGCTCGACGGCATCACGCCGGAGCACTTTCACAGCCAGTTCGGCGTGAACGTGCTGGGGTTGCTGCAGGCCTCGCAGGAGGCCGTGCGGCATTTCAATCCGAATGGCGGCAGCATCATCAATATCTCGTCGGGCGTCTCGACGATGGCACCGCCGAACAGCGCGGTCTACACCGCCACCAAGGCGTCGGTGGATGCCATCACATCGGTGCTGTCGAAAGAACTCGCGCCGAAGAAGATCCGTGTCAATGCGGTCAATCCCGGCATGATCGTCACCGAAGGCGTGGTGTCGGCCGGTTTTCATGAAGGCGAGATGCGCAACTGGGTCGAGAGCGTGACGCCGCTCGGCCGCGTCGGCAAGGTTGAAGAGATCGCGTCGGTGGTGGCGTTCCTCGCATCGGATGCAGCGTCTTACGTGACGGGCGAGACTCTGCATGTCACGGGTGGCGCGCGATAATCAAACGCGCCGACATTCGCTCCGAAGCAGACGGAAGCTCCGGCAGCGATGCCGGGGCTTTTCGGTTCTGAAGGACACGTGCGAGCGGCATCGTCACACACGCCCCCTTCCCGCCGCATTTTCTTCAGCTTCGGTTCATTCGAAACACGTAACTCTCGCGCATGCGCCGATAACCTTATCGGCCTGCGTCAAGGAGAATAACCGTGAAGAAATTTGCTTTTGCCATTGCCGCTGCCGCCGCGATTGGTCTGGCCTCGCTTGTCTCGCCTGCGTCTGCGACGACAATCACCATCGACAAGACGAATGTCGCGGCGCCGCTCACGGACTTCTCGTCGCAGCATCGCCACTATCACGGCCGTCCGCATCACGCTGGCCGCACCACCATCATTCGTCGCGGTCCGGTCTGCACCGTGCGCACGGTCGTGAAGCGTGGCCCTTATGGGCGTCGCGTCGTGAACAAGGTTCGAGTCTGCCGCTAAGCGTCGGCTTGCGCGCATAGGATAAAGGCGGCGCAGATCAGCGCCGCCTTTATCATTTCCGGCTCGCGTCGCTCACTCGTCGTCGGGCTCGGGTCCCGGCGGCACCTGTGGCATGGATGGATTCTGCGGGCGCTGCGGTGCCGATGGCTGCATGCGATCACGCGTCGGCGCTTGGCCGCGTGTGACCTGATTGGGTGCGGCGGCCTGCTGGGGATAAAACACGTCGTAGCAGGCGCGACTCAATCGTGGCCCTGCGGCGCGCAAGCAATTCTCCACGCGGCCCTCATCAGGCATCGACGTCGCACACAGTTTGAACGCGTCGGGCATGCAGGCCTCGCGCTGCGCCTCGGTGCCACCCTGCGCATGCGCCGTGGCAACGGTTCCGATCATCATGGCTGCCGCCATCATGGTGGATGCGAGCTTCGAGACATTTGTATTCAAGGTCACAGTATTCGAGGCCATGGTCGGGTGTCCTCCGCGCTTGTGACAAATCAAATTCATCACCCCGCTCTCAGTTCCCCCATATGCCCGCGCATGGCTGCTGAAAATGGCGGCGTTTCGCCCGCGAATCAATTCGGGCGCGGCGCGACGCCTTCATCGACTTCGTCGGTCCATACCTTGAAGCTCAGCAGCGTATTCGGCCCGAATGTCTGCGTGATCGGAACATCGGCCGCATCGCGGCCCTGGGCGATCAGCACGCGGCCGATGCGCGGGATGTTGTTGCGGGCATCGAATGTATGCCAGGCGCCGCCGAGATAGGCCTCGAACCAGCCGGCAAAGTCGCCATCGGCCCACGGCTTCGGCATGCCGATATCGCCGAGATAGCCGGTACAATAGCGCGCAGGAATATTCATGCAGCGGCAGAATGTGATGGCGAGATGCGCGTAATCGCGGCACACGCCCTTGCCTTCGTTATAAACATCAAACGCGGTCATGGTGGCGCGGGCATCCATGTAGTTGAAGGCGATGTGATTGTGCACGAAATCGCAGATCGCCTGCACGCGCGCCCAGCCCGGTTCGGTTTTCTCAAACAGTTGCCACGCGGTCTCCGACAGCCGATCGGTCTCGCAATAGCGGCTGCCGAGCAGATAGACGATGGTCTCCGCCGGCAGATCTTCCACCGCATGCTGAAATGCCCCCGGCACGATGGCATCGGGCTTGCCGCTGTCATTGACGATGCCATCCGCGGTCAGCCGCATCCGACCGGCCGGCGCCACGATGCGGCTGCACCAATTGCCGAAGCCATCGCGATAGGGCGTGATCGGCACGGCAGGCTCGGTGACCAGGAAATCCGGCACGATGACGTCCGACATCCGGGTGAAATGCGTGCCCATCACGATCAGCATCGGCGTGGCCTGCGGGAAATCATAGACCATCTCGTAGCCGACGCGGATCTTCATGCGATGCACCTCATGCGAATTGCCTCATTGCTTCAACAGCATGCACAGTTCTCTCCGGCAATTGCGAGCATAAAGCGCGGCATGGCAGCGCGATTGATCCTGCTGCCCAGAAATAGATAGCTAATCGCCACGAATAGGCGCACCGTCATGCGATGCCAGACCTTTACAGCGGTGCGCGCGCATGACGACCAGATCGCGGCGCGAAAGCATCACGTTCAAGCATCCGTTTCGGCTGACCAGCATCGACCGGCTGCTTCCCGCTGGCACTTACGATGTCGTCACCGATGAAGAGATGATCGAAGGCCTGTCCTTTGCAAGCTATCGGCGCACAGCCACAATGATCACGGTGCCTTGCGCGCCGCCGCATGGCAATTCCATGGAGATGATTTCCATCGGCTCGATCGAACTGTCCGATGCGCAGCGCATCGATGCGAGCGTGCCCGATGACGGATGAGCCCGTCGAACTCGACAGCCGCCGCGGCATGGCCGCGCAGAAGGCGACCGATCTGCGCCGGGCGCTAGCGGATGTCGAAGCGAACGCGAAAGACTTGCGCGATCGCCAGAGCGAGATCGAAGTGCAATTGCTCGCCACGCGCGCGAGTACCTGGCCGGAAGCAGCTGCCAATGCGCGCTACGTTCTCAATCTCTACGCCGCGTCGCTCGGTCCGCAGGACACCCGCCATCGCGACCTGATTGCCATGGTGCTCGACGATTTCACGCGGCTTGCCGAGAGCAACTGATCCTGCAGGCAGCAAACGACAATAAAGGAGGCCATGATGGCCCTCACCAGCGGCGCTTATCAGAGCTTTGACGATGACCGGGGTGTCGTACGCTTCTCGATGATGAACGCAGAGGCGGAGGTCGCTTGCGCCATCTCGACATCGGCCATGGACGATCTCGATCAATCGAGCCGCACGAAGCCGGAGCAGCGCGAAGAACAATTCCTGCGGCTGCGCGATCGCATCGAGGACAGCGCGAACAAGAAATTCGAGAAGAACGAGTTCGAAGGAACGCCGCGCGGAATCATCTTGCGCAGTGTCGATTTTCGCTGAGCGTGATCAGCGGGCGCGCGCGCAAGGCTCAAGCCAGAACTTAGTCGAGCTTGGCGACAACCACGATGCGCTTCACTTCACCGCGGCGATAGGCCTGGATGAACTTGTCGTATTCCTTGAAGGAAATGCAGCCGTTGGAGTCGCCGTTCGGCCCGAGCAGGTAGCTGTGGGTCAGGAGACCATTGCGGCCATAGATGGCGCTCTCGCCGCCGATGGGCGTCATGCGCAGCGCGGGCACTCCGTGGAAGAGAGCTTCGCGTGGCTTGAGATCGTAGATGTGCGGCGGCGTCACGCCGCGCATGCGCTCATGGGCGTAGGACGGATTGTCCATGCGCGAGCCGAGACCGGAATGGGCTTCCAGCCGCGTGCCGTCGGGCATGTAGACGCGCTTTGCGGTGATGTCATAGACGGCCGTCAGACGATCGATTTCGCCGGGCTGGTCGGCGGCTGGCTCGGCATCCTGGCCATTCGGCAGCACGCCGCCGTCATGGCCGGCATAAGCGAGCACCGGGCCGTTCTTCGGCGCGCTGCCGCCGAACAGTTTTTCGAAGATGTTGAGGCTGGCGTTCTTCGGCTGCGAGGCCAGCGCCATGCGGGCGCGCTGCACCAGTGCGTCATGACCATAAGCGCCGCCCTTCGGCGTCGGCGCCTGTGCGGTCTGCTGATTGCCTTGTGATGTCTCGCGCGCATCCTGCGGACGCACGGCGGGCATCGGGATGCTGGCAATGAGTTGCTTCACCGTCGGCGACGGCTGCATCAGGGCGACTTCCTGCGACTTCACAGCAGGCGCAGGCACGGTCGGCTGATCGGCAACGCGGCGCGCGAAACGATCCGGCGAGGCGCCCATGGAATTCGGCGCGAACCAGGCGACCTGTCCGCGATCCTGCTTCGGTGCCGCCATCGGCGCGGAGCCAGCCAGCGGCGTGCGGCGTGCAGGCTCGAAACGGTCGGAGAAATTGGCGTTGGCTTCGGTGCGCTGATTGAAGCGCTCCGCGAAGGACGAGTTACCGACACCGGAATCGGGACCGAGGCTTGCAGTCACCATCGCCGGTTCGAGTTCGCCGGAGTGGAAAAGCTTACCGGCGAGCGTCCATCCGCCGGTGAGAGCAACCGCTGCCAATGCGGCGCCTGCCCAGAAGAACGTGCGTGAATTGGTCGACCGGGAATTGTTGGAAAGCGTGTTCGTCACTGCCTGGCCTTGGCGAGAGGGCGCTCGGGAATTCAACGCTCGTCCACGATTACTCATACGCCTGACGTCCACACAAAATGACTGCGCGTCCCGGGAGACTTGCGCCAGTGGACCAAACCATCCACGGCAGCAATCCCGCAGGAATGCGAAGCGCCATTAAGGCGAGTTTTAGTTAAATGCGGATTAATCGGAAGATCCCCACCAAGTCCCCATCGGCGTCTAAAAGCCTGCCAATAATGGCCTTTTTGCGTGCCAGGTGAAGAGAAATTAACGTGCCTGCGGTGGTTTTTTACGTCCCGTTTCGGGACACAAATCCCCGGCCTCGTCGGCACCCATCCGGCCTGACGCACTCAATTCTGAGGGAACTTTAGCCGTCGCGCCTTGTCTGGAACTGTTCTGCGCGATTGGCAACCGATCCAGCCGCCGTCACAATCCGCCGGATCACAAGCTCAAGCTGCTGAATTTGTTAATAATTCAGCTTTGGATACCAGTCGGTTCCACGCCCTTCCGGGGTGCAATCGAGGATGGTCCAGATCGGCATCAGGTCGGGGGCGCCGCGGGGGTCCTGGCCGGGATCGGCCGTGGCGCCACTCATCTCCCCGGCCCAGAAGTGCCGGATGGAACCGTCCCGGCGGGTGAAGACATTGAACGCGGCGTCGTCCCCGCCCTCCTTGGTCAGCCCGAAATAGTCCCGGCTGAAGTCCCCGGACGGGTCGGAATACAACGGCAGATGGTGCCAGCCGCGCTCGCGCTTGAACGCCGTGAGTCGCGCGATGGGCGAGCGCGCGATCACGGCCAGGGCGACGCGCTGGGTGATGTCGGGCACCTCGCCATCCCAGGCCGACAGCAGCGAGGTGCACATCGGGCATGGCCGCTCGCGTTGTGGGCCGAACATGTAGGAGTAGGTCACCAGCGTCTGCTTGTCGCCGAACAGGCCTTCGAAGGATACCGGGCCACTCTCGCCGATGAATTGATAGTTGGCCGTCACCGCCCCGCCATCGGGCAGCGTGCGGCGCATCTCCGCGACTCGCTCGATATGGCGGCGCAATTCGATCTCCTCGACCAGCAGCGCATTGCGCGCGGCGCGATAATCAGTGCTTTCATTGGGGAAGCGATAGGTGTTCGACGTCACGAGGTCGGCGGCGGGGGTCAGGGTACCGGTCATGACATATCCTCCGTAAGCGGGTTGAACGTGCCGTGATTGGAAGACGTTCCGGAACCAGACTTGCCGACACACGCGTGAAAAGAGATCGCAAGGATTGACGCCTCAGGCGCACCTGTCATTGAGTGCGCGGATGCGCCTGTTCCATTTCAGCCCCCAGAGCAATATCGACGTCGTGATGCCGCAGCCCGATCCGCAAGGGGTTGCCGAGCCACTGGTGTGGGCGATCGATGACTGGCATCAGGCGATGTATCTGTTTCCGCGTGATTGCCCGCGGGTCTTCGTCTGGCCAACCGAGGCGACGACGCCGGAATATCTCACCGCCTACAAGAAGATGACGTCCTGCCGCATGGTCGCGCATATCGAGCTCGGCTGGCTCGACCGCCTCTCGCAGATCACCATCTATCGCTACGAGCTTGCGCCCGATGGCTTCGAGTCACTGGGCAATGCAGGCATGTGGGTGTCGCCTGCACCGACCATGCCGATCAATGTCGAGCGCATCGACAATATCGAAAAGGCCCTGAGCGATGCCGGCGTCGAACTGCGCGTGCTGTCCTCGCTGAAGACGCTGGAGCCGCTGTGGGAGACCTCGCTGCATGTGAGCGGCATCGGGCTGGGGAACGCGAAGGATGCGCCGATCCGGCGGCCGAAATTGGTGAATTGAGAGATTATTTCTTCTCCCTCCCCACTGCGCGTGGCTGCGCCACGCTTGAGGGAGGGAGCACAACGGTCCGCGCGCGACTTCCTGATCGACCTGTCAAACAGCCACGCTCTCGCAGTCTCGCGGCGCTCGTGGCGTCCGAGGTGTGAGCAGGTCTCCCCTCGCAGACATGAGGGGAGGTGGCACGCCGCAAGGCGCACGTGAGTGGACTTGACGCTGCCCCTGCCTGCTGGATCGCCAGCAAGCCTGAGCCGCGCAACGCCTTACGGCGCGCCACCGCGACGTCTTGTTAGTCGAAGGACCGTTCTTCCGGGTACTGGGCACTCCCATCGGGAGTCATCCGACGGATTTCTCCGCCTTCGCCCGCACCACGTCCAGCCGCGCTAGCGGCAGGGCCCCGTATTGGGCCCGGACGGTGACCCTCGACCACCCGAGTGCGAGAGGCTGCGTTTGCCTCAAGCCCGCAGGCGCCGCATCTACGTTCCGCTCAAAAGACGCCTCATGAGAGCGCCCCTCACCGAACGAGACGGGAGGGATCATGATGAATATGGGAATTTTGTCAAGAACAAAATAAGAACAAATGGCTTTGACCCGTAGGGCGGATGAGCGCAGCGTCATCCGCCGGCCGAGGTTATGGCTGAAACTCCGCGGCGGATGACGGCTTCGCCTCATCCGCCCTACGCCCACACATTGACATGCGAACTAATCACGGACAATAAATATCCATGATTAGTTGAAGGCGTCTCCCGATGAAGATGAGCGATGGTGTCGAGCAGGCCATTCACAGCGTGGCCATGATGGCGGGACTCACCAGTGATGGCGTGCTGTCGGCGGCCGCACTCGCCGACTTCCACGGTGTCTCCACCAGCTATCTGCTGAAGCACCTGCAGGCGCTGTCGGGCGCCGGCATTGTCGCAGCGAAGCCAGGCCCGACCGGCGGCTATCGCCTCGCCCGCGCGCCACAGGACATCACGCTGCTCGATCTGGTGCTCGCCATCGAAGGCACGGCGCCCGCGTTTCGCTGCGCCGAGATCCGCCAGCGCGGTCCCAATCCGCTGCCGGGCAAGCCGAAAGCGCCCTGCTCCATCAATGCCGCGATGCTGCGCGCCGAGCGCGTCTATCGCGACGAACTGGCAAAAGTCACCCTCGCCGATGTGCTCGGCGATCTCCGGTCCAAGGACAGCGATGGCGCGATCGCCGCGCGCGGTTGCGCCTTTCTCGAACTCAACGAACGGCGCCGCAGCGCCAACTGATCTCACTTAACCGAAGGAGAACTGTCATGTCACCGCGTATCAACTTCGCCAAGGCCTCCCCCGACGCCTACAAGGCCGTCTACAATCTCGACCGCTATGTGGTGAAGGAGAGCGGCCTCGAGCCCGCGATCATCCATCTCATCAAGCTGCGCGCCTCGATCATCAATGGCTGCGCCTATTGCGTGGACATGCATGTGAAGGAGTCGCGGCACGACGGGCTCAGCGAGCAGTGGATCAATCTCGTCTCGGTGTGGCACGAGGCGACGCTTTACACGCCGCGCGAACGCGCGCTGCTCGCCTGGGTCGATGCGGTCACGCTGATCGCACAGACGCGCGCGCCGGACGACGCCTATGACGAACTCCGCAAGCATTTTTCCGACGACGAATGCGTGAAGATCACCACGGCCATCGGCGCCATCAATGTGTGGAACAGGCTGGCGGTCGCATTTCGTGCGCCGCATCCGATCGATGCGAAGGCGGCGGCGTAAGACGTCGGGTGGGCGACGGCGCGAAGCGACGTGCCCACCATTTCGCACGCGACCGACAATGGTGGGCACGCTTGCGCCGTCGCGCTTCGCGCTATGGCGGACAAGTCGCTTTGCCCACCCTACAGAAAACGAGAAGGGCCGGGTTGAAATTCAACCCGGCCCTTCTTCATTTCATAGCTAGACCGAAGCTCAATACAGCTTGGCGCCGGCGGCATCCACGACCTTGCCCCAGCGGACATGGTCATCCTTGATGGTCCTGGCGAAGGCTTCGCGGGTCGAGGTGGTGACGTCGAGGCCCTGCGCTTCCAGGCGTTCTTTCACATCCGGCAGCGCGCCGATGCGGACCACTTCGGCATTCAGGCGATCAACGATGGCGTCGGGCGTCCCGGCCGGCACCACGAGCCCGAACCAGCTATCGACGACGAAGTCCTTCACGCCGGCTTCAGCAGCGGTCGGCACGTTCGGCAGTTGCGGCGAACGCTCGCGGCTGGTGACGAGCAGACCCTTCACCTTGCCGTCGCGGATCTGCGGGGCAAGCACAGTAAGCGTATCGAAGGACAGGTTGACCTGATTGCCGAGCAGCGCATTCACCGCAGGTGCCGAGCCCTTGAACGGGACGTGCAGCAGATCGGTGTCGGTGAGGCTCTTGAACAGTTCACCGCTCAGATGGCACAGCGTGCCGGGGCCGCAGGACGAATAGGTGAACTTGCCGGGCTCGCGCTTGGCAGCCGCCACCAGTTCCTTGACGTTCGACACCGGCGCGTCGGGACTGGCGGCGAGCACATAGGGCACCGAGGTCAGGATCGAGACCGGGGTGAAGCTCTTGAACGGGTCGAACTGCACCTTGGTGTTGATATGCGGCAGGATGGTGAGCTGACCGGCCGGCGCCAGCGACAGCGTGTAGCCATCGGGATCGGCCTTGGCGACGGCTTCGGCCGCAATCGCTGTGCCCGCACCGGCCTTGTTCTCGACCACCACGGTCTGCTTCAGGGATTCACCGAGCTTGTCGGCGAACACGCGCGCCGAAATATCGGCGGCGCCGCCCGGCGGGAACGGGACCACGAGCTTGATCGGACGGCTCGGCCAGACGTCAGCCGCACAGGCTGCACCAATGCCGGTGGTCAGCATGACCGAGGCGAGAGCAGCAGAGAGAAGCCGGGACAACAAAGCGGAGCGCACGATCGTGATCCTTTGGTTGAAAGACGTTGTTTCGCTGCCGCCTGCAGACACAATCGCGCGGTCCCGCTCGCGTGAGCAGGTGGCAGAAGCCGGCAATGGTGGCTGTTTTTGCTGCCGCCGTGAGCGCCTTGCGGCACATCCGACAGCTTCGGAAGCAGCTTTGTTAGCTAGCTAAAAATGTCATCGGGCCACCGTTTCGGCAAGGAAACCGCCTTGCAAATGCAGGCCCGGGCTTGGTGGATCGCTATCGTGCCGCCAGTCGGAGAAAGAAATTCTTTCTTTCTGCCTATTCGGCAGGCGGAGGCGACCGGGAACCAACGGCCGGCGGCGCCGTAGACTCGCGCTGGCACCGGAGCGAGTCATGACCACGCTGGATCAATCGACCGGAAAGAACCGCTATCTCGTCGCGCCCCGCCGCGCCGACTTCACGCTTGATCAGGACTGGACGTCCTATTCCGCTGCCGAGCACGACCGCTGGGACCGGCTGTTCGCCCGCGCGCAGACCGTCTTGCGCGGCCGCGCCTGCCACGAATTCCTGAGCGCCCTGCAGAAGCTGCAGCTCTCCGAGGGCGGCATTCCCGACATGGCCAAACTGAGCGCACGGTTGATGCCGCTGACGGGCTGGCAGGTGGTGCCCGTCGCGGAGCTGGTGCCGGACGAGGTGTTCTTCGACCATCTCGCCAACCGCCGCTTCCCGGCCGGCGCCTTCATCCGTCCGGAAAGCGAGATGGACTATCTGCAGGAGCCGGACATCTTTCACGACGTGTTCGGCCATGTGCCCTTGCTGGCCAATCCCGTCTATGCGGATTTCATGGAAGCCTATGGCAAAGGCGGCCAGCGGGCGATGGCGCTCGGCCAGCTGAAGAACCTGGCGCGGCTGTATTGGTACACGATCGAGTTCGGACTGATGAAGAGTGCGGATGGCCTGCGTATCTTCGGCGCCGGCATCCTGTCGTCAGCGACGGAGTCCGTGTTCGCGCTGGAAGACCCCTCGCCCAACCGCATCGCCTTCGATCTCGAACGGGTGATGCGGACGGATTATATCATCGACGATTTCCAGCAGACCTATTTCGTGATCGAGAGTTTCGAAACGCTGCTGGAGGAGAGCTATCGCGACTTTGGCGCGCTCTATGCGCGGCTGGCGAAGGCACAAGACATCGCGGCCGATGCAGTGATCCCGGAGGATCACGTTATCGGCCGCGGGACGCTGGAATATTTCAGAAAGACGTGAGCCGCGAATGCGTAGGATGGGTGGAGCGAAGCGATACCCATCACAACAAGTACGAAGCATGTGGTGATGGGTATCGCTCCGGCGCTATGCGCCTGCGCTCAACCCATCCTACAAGCGCCGCGCTTCACCCATTCATCGACTGAATACGAAACTTCGCCGGCGACACGCCGAAGCGGCGGCGGAAGCTGCGGTGGAAATAGGACAGCTCGTTGAACCCGCAGCTGCCGGCGACTTCGCTGATCTTCAGCACGCATTGCCGATCTTCGGTGAGCATGCGGCGCGCCTTGTCGAGGCGGAGCTGCATGATGCGATCGGTGATGCTGAGGCCGGAGCCCTGCAGCAGATCCTGCACGTAGCGGACGGACAGACCAAGCTTCTCGGCGACCACGCGGGTCGAGAACTGCTGGTCGGCAAAGCTCTCATTGATCTGGTTGATGACGCTGGCGATACGCGCGCCGCGCAGGCCGCCGACATCGGTCAGGTTGACGACATCCGGCTGCGTGGGGGCTGCCGATGGGCTGTCCTGCAAAGGCGCCCGGTTGGTCGTGAAGTCGGAGTGGTTGCTGAAAGCAAGCTGTGTGTTGTCCATTTTCCCAATCACCGCCCATGTCTGTGTGCGGTTATGGGTCGTCGCCCCCCGGACGAAGGTTCAATCCTGCTCGCAATTTTCTTGGACGAGCTTAACGGCCGCCGAGTTCCGGCGGCAGTGAGCGATCGAATACCTCACCGGTCGGGCCTTCGAGCAGGTCGAGCTCGACATCCTCGATCACCAGCGGGCCACGCTTGCGCGTGAGGTCGGCGACCTTTTCCACGCGACTGAAGGTCCCGCGCCAGTCGGGATCGTTCATCAGGCCGGGGCTCGCGACCAGCAATAGCTTGCCGGCCAGTTGCTGCGCAGATGGCTCGGGCATGTTGATCCAGCGAATGCGTTGACCACGCTGGGCCACACAGGTGCCTTTCGGCAGGTAAAACATCAGCCAGCTCGTGGTTCCATAGTCCGGCCCCAGCACGCAGGTGGCGCCGGTGCGCTGGCGGACGGCCTCGATCTCGGCGGCGAGTTCGGGGAAGCCGACGCCGATGCTGCGCACGGTGGCATCGCGCTTGTAGCCGGACAGGAGGCCGGTATTGGCCTGGACCACCAGTGCCACGAACATCACGGCGCCGACCGGCGTGGCCCAGCGCAGACAGGTCTCGACGGTGCGCTGTGCCCGGCCCTGCCACCGCACCATGGTGGCAGCGACGGCGGCGGCGATGGCGAAGGCGGGATAGATCGGCGCGAACCAGTTGGCCTCGACCCGCGCATGCAGCGCGTGCCAGGCGAAATACAGCGCGATGACCCAGACCATGGCGCTGACCAGCACCCGCGCCGACAGCGCGCCGGACGGACGGCGGGCCAGCGCGTAGAGGCCCATGGTGCCGAGAATGAAGACCAAAGGCGTCGCGAAGATGAACTGGGTCGGGATCAGCTCGGCGATATAGGCGGCCCTGAACTCATCGATCCGGGCGCGGCCGAGCTGCTTGATGAACGACACCCACTGGTGATCGGCATTCCACAACAGCACCGGCGAGAACACCGCGAAGGCGGTGATGCCGCCGAGATAGGGCCAAAGCGAGATCAGCCAGCGGCGGTTGTTTGGCACGGCGACGAGCCAGATCAGGATCGCGGCGCCGAAGAACAGTGCGGTGTATTTCGACAGCAGCGCGAGGCCGACGGCGACGCCGACCGCGAGCCACCAGACGCCCCGCCCTGTCGCGGCGACCTGCGCCAGTGCGAGAATGACGAAGCTCGATGCGACCAATAGCGGCGCATCGGGTGTCACGATCATCAGGCCGACCGAGACGATCATGGTCGCATTGAGCAGCAGCATCGCAGACACCGCGATGCGCTTGCCGCCGAACAGGAGCTCCGTGGCCCGATAGATCGCCCAGCTCATGGGCAGCGTGAGCAGCACGGAGAACAGGCGGACGCCGAGCGGCGTATCGCCGGCGATCAGGGTGCCGATGCGGATGACGACGGCGACCATCGGCGGGTGATCGTAATAGCCGCCGGCGAGATGCTTCGACCAGGTCCAGTAATAGGCTTCGTCGAAGGTCAGCGGCGTCCATGCGGAGGCTGCGAGGCGCAACAACACGAGGCCGATGACCACGGCAAACGCGCCGCGGACCATGCGCGTATCGGTAGCCGTCACCGCTTGCGCCACACGAACAGGCCGGACATGGCGTAATTCCAGACGACGCCCATCAGCGCGCCGGCAGCACCGGCGATCCACCACACCGGCTCATTGTCGAATACCGACCAGGCGACGCCGACATTGGCGAGCAGGCCCACGCTGCAGACGAGATAGAACAGGATCAGGCCCTGCAGGATGCGGAGGCCCTTCAGGCGCTGGTCGCGATAGGTGAGGAAATTGTTGAGCAGGAAATTGCTGGTCATGGCGCAGAAGGCCGCGATGCCCTGCGCCTCCGCAAAGGGCAGCGCAAAGGCCTCGAGCCCGACAAACAACACGGAGAAATGCACGACCAGACCGATCGAGCCGACCAGCGCGAACAGCAGGAAGCGCAGCGAGACGATGTCGTTGGTGAGCTTTGCGAGAATGAGGCCAAGGAAATCCAGCGCCACCATGGAATCGAGCTTGCTCTCGCCATGCAGGCGCGAGCCGAATGTATAGGGCACTTCCTGGATGCGCAGCGTGCCGCGTGCGGTGGCGACGACGTCGAGCAGGATCTTGAAGCCCTGCGTCGAGAGCTGCGGCGCCAATTGCTCGAAGCGATCGCGGCGGATCATGAAGAAGCCGCTCATGGGATCGGCGACGCTGACGCGCAGCACCTGCTGGGCGAGAACAGTCGCGAATTTGCTGAAGCCGGCGCGCTTGTTGTCAAAACTGTCGGCGCTGCCGCCGTCGATATAGCGGCTGCCGATGACGAGATCGGCGTGGCCTTGCTCGATCAGGCCGAGCATTTTTGCGAGCTGCGTTTCGTCATGCTGCAAATCGCCGTCGATGACAGCGGCGCACGGCGCAGAGGATGCCAGCATGCCCTCGATACATGCACCGGACAGGCCGCGGCGGCCGATGCGGCGGATGCAGCGAACGCGCGAATCGGTCCGCGCCAGATCGCGCACGGCATCCGTGGTGCCATCGGGGGAATTGTCGTCGACGAAAATGACTTCCCACGCGATGCCCTTGAGGGCTGCGTCGAGGCGCTGGACCAGGGTGGCCACATTGCCGCGCTCGTTGAAAGTGGGGACGACGACAGAAAGCTGCAGCGGCATGCCCGCGCGCTCGACCTGTCCGTTCCCAAGTGTGATGGCATCGCTCATGGCGCCAGCATATATCTGCCGGGCGACAGCCTGCCAAGGCGCAGCGGGAACGCGTCAACCGTTTGATTGTATGCGGGAAACGGGTGGCATTGCCCGTGGCAACAGCCCAAAATGCAAACGACCCCGAACAACCCGGCGCACGTACATCCGGCGCGCCTATCCCATTTAAGGTCTTGGTCATTCAAGGTCGTCTCGGCCGCGGAGCTATTAAGCATCGACGTTGCCGTTGAATGAGAGATAGGAATGGGTTGGCCGTTCCGCAAGGGGTGGCCGCAAGAAACCTGGAGGACCTGGAATGGCAGCGAAAACCGGCAAAATCCGCATCGGCATCGGCGGCTGGACCTTCGAGCCCTGGCGCGGGACGTTTTATCCGGACAAGCTGACGCAGGCGAAGGAACTCAACTACGCCGCCTCGAAACTGACCTCCATCGAGATCAACGGCACCTATTACGGCTCGCAAAAGCCGGAGAGCTTTCGCAAATGGGCGAGCGAGGTGCCGGATGATTTTGTCTTCTCGCTAAAGGGCCCGCGCTTCGCCACCAACCGCAAAGTGCTGGCCGAGGCCGGCGACAGCGTGAAGCGGTTCTATGATTCCGGCGTGCTCGAACTCGGCGACAAGCTCGGCCCGGTGCTGTGGCAGTTCATGCCGACCAAGAAATTCGACGAGGCCGATTTCGGCGCCTTTCTCGACCTGCTGCCACGTGAACTGGATGGCCGCGCGCTGCGCCATGTCGTCGAGGTGCGGCATGACAGTTTCTGCACGCCGGCTTTCATTGCCCTGCTCCGCGAGCACAAGATCCCCGTGGTGTTCTCGGAACACGCGACCTATCCCGCGATCGCCGATGTCACGGCCGATTTCGTCTATCTGCGTCTGCAGAAAGGCGAAGACTCGATCCCGACGGCATACGCGCCGAAGGCGCTGGATGCCTGGGCCAAACGTTTTCAGGATTTTGCCGGCGGCAGCGAGCCGGCCGACCTGCCGCGTGTCAGCGATGGCAAGGTGAAGAAGCAGCCGCGCGATGTATTTGCCTATGTCATCCACGAAGCCAAGGTGCGCGCGCCGCATGGCGCGATGGCGCTGATCGAGCGGGTGTAGTCAGGAGCAGCGCATGGCCAAGGCGCGACAGACAAAACTCTTCACCATCGGCTATGAGCAGACGCCTTCGAAAGCCGTGCTCGACGAGTTGGAAGCCGCCGGCGTGAAGCTGCTGGTGGATGTCCGCGCTGTCGCCGCTTCGCGCCGGCCGGGATTTTCAAAGTCGCAGCTCAAGGCCGGGCTCGACGAGCGCGGCATCGGCTATGTGCATCTCCGCGGCCTGGGCACGCCGAAGGAAGGCCGCGAGGCGGCGCGGTCGGGCAATATCGCTCAGCTGGAGAGAGTGTATAGCGCGCATCTCACGACGCCGCAGGCGCGCGAGGAGATGGACGAGCTTGCCGCGCTGGTGATGAAAGCGGGTCCGGTCTGCGTGCTCTGCTATGAGCGCGACCATACGCACTGTCATCGGCGCTGGATCGCGGAGATCATCGAGGATCGTGAGGGTGTCGCGATCGAGAATTTGGTGACGCCGCAGGTGTAAGGTCGGTGTTTGCGGCCGTCCTTCGAGGCTCGCCCTGCGGGCGAGCGCCTCAGGATGACGGGAGAGTGTGTGGCGAGAGGTGAAACGAGCTGCTCACATCGCAAGCCCCCTGCTCCGCCGTCATCCTGAGGCGCGAGCCCTTGCGAGCCTCGAAGGATGGGCCGCAGGCGACGGCGCCTGTCGCCGCCCTTGCCAAGCGGCCACCTAAAATATTCTTCCGGTGTTCTCCCATCGTTCACTTATCCACACTGGACGTCGGCTTATCCCCAGATAATCTACCTTAAGTTGAATTAACGGTTGCATTCTGTTGCGTTGGGTGGGGGCTCGATGCGTTGGGAACGGCTGATGCGAGGCGCGGGGCTGGCCTTGGCCCTCACCATGGCGGGCACTGCCAGCGCCCAGGAGGAGATCGACGAGCTCGATCTCGAATTCAACATCCTGCCCTCCGCCCGGTCGAAGTCGTTCTGGTCGCAACTCACCGACAACCGCGCGACGCGCAAGCGACCGTTCGACTATCTGTCCGGCGGCATGCCCGACAAGCTCGTCTATTTCGGCGGCATCGACGCCTCGAAATGGAGTTTTGGCGCCTTCGCTGGCGTGCAATGGATGCCGAGCGGCTTCGATCGGGAGGGCTTCATCCTGCGCCTGTTCGTCTCCGAAAGCCTGGAGCGCTACACCGACCGCTTCGGCAGATACGACACCCAGATCGGCCGCGCCTTTGTGCTGCCCGGCTACATGATCCGCGCCGGCCGACTGGAAGCGCAGTTTCTCGTCGGTCCCGATGCGGAAGTTGATTTCTTTTTCCAGAACGGCCGTCCCGATCGCTGGCGTCCGCGCTTCGGGCTGCGCGGCATCGCCGATCTGTGGTGGGAGCCGACATCCGAATTGATGGTGCAATATGCATTGTCCGGCACCACCATCGATTCCGGTTACACCACGCGCATCGCCGCAGGCTGGCGGTTGTTCGACTCATTCTGGATCGGACCGGAGGCCGCTCTGTCGAGCGACTATTTCAGCCGGCAGACACGCCTCGGCGTTCATCTCACCGGGCTGCGCACCGACGAGTATGAGTGGACCTTCGCCGCCGGCCGCGTCTCCGACGATTTCGGCCGCGACGGCCTCTATGGCCGCTTCGGCATCATGCTGCGACCGAAGCGGGCCCCCTTCTTCGACAACTAGCCAAGCTGCCACACCGCTTGCGGTCGCTCATAGCCACGGATCTGGACATCGCCGAGAAATGTCGCGTCGCGTGCTGATTCACCCGCGGCATCGCGCACCGCGGCGGAAATCAGCAGCTGCGACCCGAACTCCTTGTTCAGCGCCTCGAGGCGGGCGGCGAAATTCACGGTGTCGCCCATGACGGTGTATTCCTTGCGGCGGGGCGAGCCGACATTGCCGGCGATGACCGCGCCCATATGGATGCCGATGCCGATCCGCAGCGGCCAGGCGCTGCCCGTGTTGTTCTCTTCCAGCGCCGCCAGCATTTTTCGCGCCGCATCGACGGCGCATTGCGCGGCGTGCTCGTCTTCGATCGGCGCGCCGAACACCGCGAGAAATCCGTCGCCGAGAAACTTGTTCACGATGCCGGAATGGCTGTCGAGCACATCGACCAGAATCGCAAAGGCTTCATCGAGGCGCTCCACCACCTGGCGCGGCGTGTGGACGCGCGTCGCGGCGGTGAAATTGCGGATATCGACGAACATCACGGCGACCTGCCGCATCTCGGTGGTCGGTGCCGCACCGCTGGCAAGCAGGCGCTCCACAACTTGCGGCGACACATGCTGGCCGAACAGATTGGTGACATGATCGCGCGCGGCGGTGGCCGCGATGCTCGCCTCGAATTGCCGCCGCAACTGCATGCCGACCGCGCCCGCCAGCACGCCACCGACCAAAAGCATGATGGCACGCACGAACTGGAACGGGCCTTCCGGCATCGGCTCGAAGGCGAAGCCGGCTGGCTGATACAGCATGGCCAGCGCGAACATCTCCGCCGCCGCCACGAAGCCGGTGAAGGTGGATAGCCAAAAATCCAGCCGCAGCGTCGAGAGAATGATGAAGACGAAATAGGTCAGCGGGGCAGCGAAAGCGAGTGCCGTATTCGCGCCCATCCAGGTCATATGCAGATAGAGCGCGGCGGTCGGCACGCTGGTTTCGATCAGCGCACTGAGATAGCGCCGCCCGACCGGCACGTCCTTGTTCTGCGCGACCCGGCGGCCGACCAGATAGAGGCCGAGTAACTCGAACGCCAGAAACGGCAGGAAGATGACATAGGTCGAGCCAAGCTCGAACCCGCCCTTGGAAATGCCGATGAAGACATCGGGCAGAACCATCTGCACGAGGGTCACCAAGACAGTCAGGATGGCCACTGTTGCGATGACCGCCTTGATGCGCAGCTGCTCGGTGAGCAGCACCTGACGGTTCAAGGCGTCGCGGGCCGCCTGAAGCTCGGGGCTTTCGGCAGCGGGTGTGAACATGGTTCGTCGGAGCGGCATCATCGGCGCCAGAATAACCGCCGATGGCGGATTCAACGAGGCCAAATATGGGGAGCCTCGTCGCGGATATTGCCGACGTTGAAACGAGCTAGCCCTTGCCGTCACAGGCCCAGGCGCGGATGACACATTCCTTGCCGCCATGCTCGTAGCACTTCTTGGTGGCCTCGTTCAGCGTCGAGGAAATGCGCGGAGCCACGGCATAACCATGAGCACCGCAGGGATTGGCCATATCCACCGCCAATGCCGCGCAAGCACGGTTCATGGTCAGCGTGGTGCAATCGCCCTTGCAGGCCTTCTTGGCCGCAGCGAGTGCAGACGATTGCGCCGGATGGTCATAAGCCTGGCCATAGGCGCCGCATTTACCGATGGCGAGCGCACCGGCACCAATTGCCGGTTGCAGGGATGCAAGACTGAAAATGAGCGTAACGACAAAAAACGCGCGAGAGCGCGCAGCCATATGAGATGACAATTTCCCCTCCCCCGAGGTGCAGTCGGCACGACGTTACCGCGAGGGAGTTTCGACTTGGTGAATGAAGGGAACCTTCCGCGACGAAGCTTACGGCAAACGACTGTGGGAGCGTATCCGTTCGAGATCTTCGGGGTCCACCGGATTGTAGACCACCATGGTGAGATCGGTACGACCATCGATCACGAAAGCAGAATATTCGAAGGTTAGCGGACCCAAAGCGGGATGACGGATACGCTTGACGCCATCGCCATGCGGGGCCTGCACGTCATTGTCGCGCCACATACTCGCAAATTCGGGGCTGAGGCGGCACAGCTCGTTCACGAGCGGCTCGACCTCGGCGGTGGCGCCGGCGCGGGAGGCATCGATCCTGAACGCACCGACGACAAAGCGCGCCACGCTGTGCCAGTCATATTGCGCGGCCCGCGAACGCGGATCGAGAAAGACGAAACGCAGGATGTTGCGCTGCTCGGGCGGCAGCGCGCCGTAGTCGGTGAGCATCACCGTCGCCGCTCGATTCCACGCGACCACATCCCAGATCGCCGTTCGGATCAAAGCCGGACTCGGCTCCAGCGCATCGAGCACGCGTTGTAGCCGCGGCGTGACGCCTTCGCTTTTGCGATAGCGCACTTCGGGCGGACGACCGAGACCGATCAGAAACAGATGCTCGCGCTCGACATCCGTCAGCATGAGCGCGCGCGAAATACGGTCCAGCACATCGGCGGATGGCGCGCCGCCGCGGCCCTGTTCGAGGAAGGTGTACCAGGTCGAACTGATATTGGCGCGCTGCGCCACCTCTTCACGACGCAGACCGAGCGTGCGCCGTCGCGTGGTCGAAAAGCCGAAAGCCGCCGGATCAAGCCTGGTCCGGCGGTCGCGGAGATAGTCTCCAAGAGTGTTGTCGCTCGCTGGAAGGACGCTCATCCTGTCAACCATTATACTATGATAAAGTCTCGACTTTACCATGATATCCGAAGCCGCCAATTTTGTCCCGCCAAAACAAGAGCGGAGCCTTTTCATGCGCGTATTCGTCACCGGGGCCACCGGATTCATCGGTCTGGCCACCACCAGGGATCTGATAGCCGCCGGCCATGAGGTCATCGGGCTATGCCGGTCCGAAACCAAGGCGCAGGCGCTGGCCGAGACCGGCGCCGAGGTTTATCGCGGCTCGATCGACGACCTCGATGGATTGAAGGACGGACTGGCCCGGGCGGATGGCGTGATCCATCTCGCCTTCAAGCACGATTTTTCGAATTTCGTTGCCAACTGCCGCGATGACCGCCGTGTCGTCACCGGACTTGGTGCCGCGCTCAAGCGCTCCGACCGGCCGCTGATCGTGACCTCGGGCACCGGCCTCGCCAGCACCGTACCGGGCGAGGCCGCCAGGGAGGACAATGCGATCATCGGATCGGACCAGCATCCGCGCGCGATCTCCGAGGAAGCTGCGGCCGATGTGGCGGCCACGGGCGTGAATGTGTCCGTGGTCCGGCTGCCGCAGGTGCATGATCCCCGCCGGCAGGGGCTGATCTCACCAGCCATCGATATCTATCGGCAGCAAGACGCCTGCGCCTATGTCGGCGACGGCGCGACGCGCTGGCCGGCCGCGCATGTGCTGGATGTCGCCCGCCTCTACCGACTTGCAATCGAGAAGGCGGAGCCCGGCGCAAAATATCATGCCGTCGCAGAAGAAGGCGTGACGCTGCGGGCAATCGCGGAAACCATCGGCAAGCGGCTCGATCTGCCCGTGAAGTCGATCGCACCTGAAGAGGCACCGGCGTTCTTCGGCTGGCTCGCGATGTTCGCCACACATGACGTGCCGGCGTCGAGTGCGCAGACACAGGAGAGGCTGAAGTGGACGCCGACGGGACCGGGTCTGCTGGAGGACCTGGCGCAGTTGGTTGTCGAGGACGCTTAAGCCAAGCATCTCACTGTCATCGCCCGGCTTGACCGGGCGATCCAGTACACACCGGTGGAGCGATAAAAGCGCGAATGCCGGCGTTTACTGGGTCACCCGCCTTCGCGGGTGATGACAGCTGGAGTGTAGATCACACGGCAACAGACCCGCTTCTCGCTTCTTCCAGCGCCTGCGGCGTGTCGATGTCGAGGAAGGCACCGCGGCCTTCGACGGGGACATCGGCGACGACTTCTGCATGTTTGACGATCAGATTGCGCGCGCCGATATCGCCGTCCAGCGTCATCAATTCCGGGAAGAAACGGCGTGACCACAGCACCGGATTGCCGCGGCGGCCCTCGCTGACAGGGGCTGCGATGAGATGACCACGATCCGGCGCGAAAGCGTCGATCAGGCGGTCGATCAGCTTGGTGTCGATCAGCGGCATGTCGCCGAGACAGACCACGGCACCATCGGCATCGCGCGGCACGGCGGCGATGCCGGCTTTCACCGAACTGGCAATGCCATCGGGATAATCGGGATTGTAGACGAAGGTGACGTTGAGGCCGCGCAACGCCTTCTCGACCTCCGCGGCTTCATGGCCGGTCACCACGGTCACGCTGCTCGCTTTCGATTTCATCAGGTGTTCGGCAACGATACGCACCAGCGGCTTGCCGTTGAGGTCGGCAAGCAGCTTGTTGGGGCCACCCATCCGCGTGCCGCGGCCGGCGGCGAGAATGAGTGCGGCGACGCTACGCTTGCCATCGCTTTCAACCGGCACGCGCGGCTGCGGGCGGGTGATGATCTCCATCAACAGACCACCGACGCCCATGCCAACGAGATCGGCGCGCGTGACTTCCAACCCCGCCAGCAGGCGCATCAGCACCCAGTCAAATCCGTTCTCGACGGGTGAGCGCGCACAGCCGGGGGCGCCGAGGATCGGCACAGCGCCGGCCTTGCCGATCAGCAGCAGGTTGCCGGGGTCCACCGGCATACCGAAATGCTGGATGCTGCCGCCGATCGCCTCGATGGCGGACGGAATGACGTCGCGGCGATCGGCAATGGCGGAGGCACCGAACACGATGACGAGTTCGGCACCGAGCCGCAGCAATTCGTCGATGGTTTTTGCCAGCACAATCTCGTCATGCGGCACGCGGCGCTCGGCGATGATCTTTGCGCCGGCCGGCGCGAGACGTTCCTCGGTCACGCGCAGGGTCTTGTCGATGACTTTTGGCGACAGGCCGGGCAGCAGCGTGGAGACGATGCCGACTTTTCTCACCTTGTAAGGCGCGACCCGCATCGCGGTGCTGCCCGCGGCCGTCACGGCTGCATCGCGCAAGGTGGCGGCGACGCCGAACGGGATCAGCTTCACGGTGGCGATCATCTCGTTCTCGACCACCGGCTTGAACGCATCGAGGGTGGCGAAGGTGATCGCTTCGTCCACGCCATTGATGCGATCGACAGCGGCGCGATCGATCACCAGCACGCCGGGCTTGGCGGCAAACAGATTGGCGCGGCCGGTAAAGGCGCGCTCCACAGTGACGCCCTCGCCGGCCACCGCCTGCGCGATGCTGGCAGCCGCAGCGTCTTCCGAGACATCGCCATCCTCAAGACGAACGACGACAACTTCCTTGACGCCGGCGCGCGTGAGCGCAGCGACCTCGTCAGCACCGATGGCGGTGCCCTTCTTGAGAACAAGATCGCCTTGCCGCAGGGTATGAACCGTCACGCCGCCGAGCGCGTCGGCCGGGCTGGCCGGACCGAACTTCATGCCGCAGCCGCCTTCGCGTCTTTAGGCAGACGCAACTCGGCGGTGATCTCGGCCATGATCGAAACCGCGATCTCGGATGGCGAGACGGCGCCGATATTCAGGCCGATGGGCGCCTTGATCCTGGCGAGATCGGCATCCGTTGCACCCTGCGCCTTCAGGCGATCGAGGCGCTTGGCATGCGTCTTCCGCGAGCCGAGGGCGCCGATATAGAAGCAGCCCTTTTCGAACGCGTGCAGCAGCGCGGGATCATCGATCTTGGGATCATGGGTCACCGCGACAAAGGCCGTCCAGCGATCGATACCGAGCGGCGGCAGTGCCTCGTCCGGCCATTCGGCGATCAGATTCACATCGGGGAAGCGCTCGGGGCTGGCAAAGGCGGTGCGCGGATCGACGACCGTGACGTCGTAGTCGAGCGAACGGGCCAGCGGCGCAAGCGCCTGGCTGATATGGACGGCGCCGATAATCACGAGTTTTGCGGTGGGTGCATAGACATTGAGAAACTGCTTCTTGCCGTCCACCTCGACCATGGCGCTCTTGCCCATGCGCAGCTGTTTCTCCAGCTCCGCATGCAAGGGGTCGGCGGCGAAGTCTACCGCCTTCACCAGGCGTTGTATACCGTCGGACATATCGGTCACGACGATGACCGGCCGGCGCGCGGCGCGCTCGGCATTGAGCAGCGCCAGTGTCTCGGTTTTCACGATCAGCCTACCTTTTCGACAAAAACGCGGATGGTGCCGCCACAGGACAGACCGACATTCCAGGCGGTCTCGTCGGCCACGCCGAATTCCAGCAGTTTCGGCTTGCCGCTCTCGATCACATCGAGCGCTTCGGTGACCACGGCGCCCTCGACGCAGCCGCCGGAGACGGAGCCGAGAAACGTGCCGTCATCATTGATGACCAGATTGGAGCCGGCCGGGCGCGGCGCCGAGCCCCAGGTCTCGACCACCGTGGCCAATGCCACGCCGTGGCCGGCCTTTTGCCAGGCTTCGGCGGCCTGCAGGATGTCTTCTTCGCGATTGAGCATCAGACTTATCCTTATGCAGCGGGGCGGATCAGCGGACGGTGATGGCCGGAGGCCGGCGCAGACAGCGCCTTGATCAGCCCGTCGATGGACGTCAAATTATGCACCGGACGGAATTCGTCAACGTGCGGCAGCATCATTTTGATGCCTTGGGCTTTCGGCTCAAAGCCATCGAAGCGCAGCAGCGGGTTCAGCCAGATCAGTTTCCGGCAGGAGCGATGCAGCCGGTCCATCTCGAAGGCAAGCTGCGAATCCGCCTCGCGTTCGAGCCCGTCGGAGATCAGCAGCACGATGGCGCCCTGCCCGAGCACGCGGCGGCCCCACAGCTTGTTGAAATTGTGCAGCGACGCCGAGATGCGCGTGCCGCCGGCCCAATCCTCCACCGAGGCCGTGCAAGCGGCCAGCGCTTCATCGGGATCGCGTGCCCGCAACGAGCGGGTGACATTGGTGAGGCGGGTGCCGAACAGGAACACCGAGACACGCTTGCGCGCATCGGTGACGGCATGCAGGAAATGCAGGAACAGGCGGGTATATTCGCTCATCGAGCCGGAAATATCGAGCAGTGCCACGATGGGCGCCGGCTTGTCGATCAGGCCAAGGCGGCGGAGATCGACGATATCGCCGCCGGTGCGCAGCGACGCGCGGAGCGTGCGGCGCAGATCGAGCCGTGCGCCGCTCTTGTCTGGCCGGGTGCGGCGGGTGCGCAACTCCGCCTGCGGCAACCGCATATTGGCAATGGCGCGGGTAACCTCGGCAATCTCCGCAGCACTCATCTGCGCAAAGTCTTTCTTCTGCAGCACTTCGCGATCGGAGACGGAGAGCTTGATCTCCTGCTCCTGCGGCGCTTCCCGCTCCTCGCCTTTCGACGGCTGCGCCATTGCCTCCTGAACACGACGCGAGGCCGGTGGCGGCTTGCGCTTGGCATCATCCGGCAGCGGCACGGAATCGAGCATCTGCTTCCAGTCTTCCTCGGCGCGGAAGAACAGGTCGAAGGCCTGCTGGAAGATCAGCGCGTGGTCGTGGCGCTTGACGAAAATGGTTTCGAGGGTGGTGAACACATCGGCGCGCTTGCCGATCTCGATCAGCTGCAACGCCGCAAGCGCATCGATGGCAGCACCGGGGCCGACCGGGAGACCTGCCTTGCGGAGCGCGCGGGCAAAGCCGATGACATTGTCGGCCATCTGCCCGGTCGGTGGATTGAGATGATCGATGGGCATGGCTTAGCTCTCTGACACTCCATCCAAAACACCGCCCTCATGGTGAGGAGGCGCCGACTTCGGCGCCGTCTCGAACCATGACTGCACCTGGCGCCATCCTTCGAGACGCGGCCGAAGACGGCCGCTCCTCAGGATGAGGGCTGAGTGTGCGGTCGGCATAGCCTAGTCCGCCGTCGCTTCCTTGATCACCTTCGCCAGCGCATCGCCCTGCATGCGCTGGATGTCGTCCTGATACTTCAGCAACGCGCCCAGCGTATCGCCCACCACCTGCGGCGTCAGCGAGCGCGCGTCGAGTTCGGTGAGTGCCGTCGCCCAGTCGATGGTCTCGGCGACGCCCGGCGACTTGTAGAAATCCTGATCGCGTAGCTTCTGCACGAAGGACACCACCTGCTGCGACAGCTTTGCGGAAATGCCGGGCACGCGCGACTTGACGATGGCAAGTTCGCGATCGGCGGCGGGGTAATCGACCCAGTGATACAGGCAGCGTCGTTTCAGCGCGTCATGAATTTCACGCGTGCGGTTCGAGGTGATGATAACGATCGGCGGCGCCGGCGCCTTGACGGTGCCGAGTTCCGGGATCGTGACCTGGAAGTCCGACAGGATTTCGAGCAGATACGCTTCAAAAGCTTCATCGGCGCGATCGAGCTCGTCGATCAGCAGCACCGGCGCCCCGTTCACATCCGGCTCCAGCGCCTGCAGCAGCGGGCGCTTGATCAGATAGCGATCGGCAAAGATGTCGCTGGCGAGTTGGTCGCGATCGCGCTCGCCGGCGGCTTCCGCCAGCCGGATCGCGATCATCTGCGAGGCGCTGTTCCACTCATAGACGGCGGAGGAAACGTCGAGGCCTTCATAGCATTGCAGCCGGATCAGCTTGCGGCCAAGCGCGGCCGACAGCACCTTTGCGATCTCGGTCTTGCCGACGCCGGCCTCGCCTTCGAGAAACAGCGGCCGGCCCATGCGCAGCGACAGATAGGCCACCGTCGCCAGCGAGCGCTCGGCAAAATAATCGCGCTTGGTGAGCAGATCGAGCATGCCATCGACGGAGGTGGGAAGCGCCGATGGTGCAGTCATGAAGAGAACCCTATCTCAAAAGTGCGGACCTGATGGATCAGGCCCGGTTGTTGGCATCATCGACCGCGCGCTTGGCCAGCACGCCGATCAGATGCGCACGATACTCGGCGCTGCCGTGCAAGTCACTGTTGAGGCCATCGGGCGAGACCGCGATGCCATCCAGTGCCTTCGGCGAGAAACGCTTCTGCAGCGCCGCTTCAAAAGCCTCGACGCGGAAGACGCCATCGGAGCCCGCGCCCGTCACCGTCACGCGCACACCCGAGGGCAGTCGCGCGACGAACACGCCGACCAGCGCATAGCGCGAGGCCTGGTTGCGGAATTTCTGATAGGCCGCCTTCTTCGGCAGCGGGAACGAGACCTTCGTGATGATTTCGTCCGGCTCCAGCGCCGTGGTGAACAGGCCCTGGAAAAACTCTTCCGGCTTCAGCTTGCGCTTGTTGGTGACGATGGTCGCGCCAAGCGCCATCACGGCCGCGGGGTAATCCGCGGTCGGATCGTTATTGGCGAGCGAGCCGCCGATGGTGCCCTTGTGGCGGACGGCGGGATCGCCGATCAGCGCGGCGAGTTCGGCGAGCGCGGGGATGGCTTCGGCGACGGTCGCCGAACTGGCAACATCTGCATGTTTGGCGAGTGCGCCAATCACCAGCGAGCGCCCCTTGATCTCGATGCCGTCGATGCCCTCGATATGGGAGAGATCGACCAGATGCGGCGGGGCTGCGAGACGCTGCTTCATCACCGGCACCAGCGTGTGGCCACCGGCGATCAGCTTGGCATCTTCATTCTTGGCGAGGAGATTGGCAGCCTGCCGCACGGTCGACGGGCGATGATATTTGAATTCGTACATGAGGAGATCCCTGGGCGCGCTTCGCGTTTATCGTTGAACGTTCTCAGGCGAGGTCGGACTTTTCCATCGCCTTGGCACCCGCAGCGATCGACGCCACGATGTTCTGATAACCGGTGCAGCGGCAGAGATTGCCTTCGAGTTCTTCGCGGATCACATGGTCCTCGAGATCGTGGCCCTTGCGGTGGACGATATCGATGGCGGTCATGATCATGCCCGGCGTGCAGAAGCCGCATTGCAGGCCGTGGTTCTCGCGAAACGCCTCCTGCATCGGATGCAGTGGCGCGCCGTCCGCAGCGAGACCCTCGATGGTCTTCACCTCGTGGCCATCGGCCATCACGGCGAGTGTGGTGCAGGCCTTCACGGCCTTGCCGTCGAGATGCACGACGCAGGCGCCGCATTGCGAGGTGTCGCAGCCCACATGGGTGCCGGTCAGCCGCAGTTCTTCGCGCAGGAATTGCACCAGCAGGGTGCGTGGATCGATATTCTTGGCAACGGGATTGCCATTCACGATCATCGAGACTTTTGCCATATGCACTCTCTGTCATCCCTGCGGGCCATCGCATGGCTGCACGGTTCTTAAAATCGTTCCAAATGCATCATATGGACGAAGTTTTGGCTCCGCAACCGCGGGGGAACGCGGTGAGATGCGCGTTTTATGCGGACATCAAGAGAGTGTGATGGCTTACCT
>NZ_JBIIOT010000088.1:0-21054 GCF_044336785.1 Tardiphaga sp.
CGTCTCGAAGCTCGCTGAACGCTCGCTTCGATCCACCCTCCCCGCTGCGCGGCTTCGCCGCTTGGGGGAGGGATAAGTCGAGCGCCTTCGCTCCTACAGCGTTCTAGCTCGCCCAGCCCTTCACAGCCTCGCCCAGTTCCGCCTTCACCGGCACCCGCGCCACTGATGGCGTGCGTGAGAAACGCGGTGCCGGGCCCGGCTGGGTCGCGCCGTCCTGCTGGATGAAGACTTCGCGCGCCACCATATGCGGATGCTTGGTTGCTTCCGACATGGTCAGCACAGGCGCGAAGCAGACATCGGTGCCTTCCATGATCTTGCACCATTCGTCGCGGCTCTTGGTCTTGAACACCGCGACCAGCTTGTCCTTCAACGCCGCCCACTGCTTCTGGTCCATTTGCGCATCGAAATGCGCATCGCCCAGTCCGGCGAGTTCGCGCAGCTGCGCATAGAACTGCGGCTCGATGGAGCCGATCGAGATGAAGTTGCTGCAGCTGCATTCATAGACGCCGTAGAAATGCGCGCCGCCGTCGAGCATGTTGCTCGCGCGCTCTTCCTTCCAGCGGCCGGCCGCCGTCATGTCGAAGAACATGGTGATGAGCGAGGCCGCGCCGTCGCACATGGCGGCGTCCACCACCTGGCCCTGACCGGATTTACCGGCTTCCAGCATCGCGGCGAGCAGGCCCATCACGAGATACATGGAGCCGCCGCCGAAATCGCCGACCAGGTTGAGCGGCGGCACCGGCTTGTCGGCACCACCAATGGCGGCGAGCGCACCGGTGATGGAAATGTAGTTGATGTCATGGCCGGCGGCCTGCGCCAGCGGGCCATCCTGGCCCCAGCCGGTCATGCGGCCGTAGACGAGTTTCTTGTTGCGGCCGAGCACGACATCGGGGCCGAGACCGAGGCGCTCCATCACGCCGGGACGATAGCCTTCCACCAGCGCATCGGCGCTGTCGAGCAGCGACAGCACCTGCGCAATGCTGGCCTTGTCCTTGAGATCGACCTCGACAATCTTGCGGCCGCGCGCCGAGGCGCCCTTGGGGTGCTGCTTCGGGCGGACCAGCGTGATGACTTCAGCGCCCATATCGGCGAGCAGCATGCAGGCGAAGGGACCCGGGCCGATGCCGGCGAATTCGACAATGCGTGTGCCCTTCAGTGGGCCGGAGAGTTTGCTGGTCACGTGCGTTTCCCGTGTTGATGCGACCTCGAAACGAGATCGTTCTTTCGGAAAACTGTGAACGCCGCAATTGACGAGAGCAAGTCGCTTGTGGCCGCAGCGATGCATACGGCTATGCGTGGAATATCCTGCTGTCATCGCCCGGCTTGACCGGACGATCCAGTATGCACTGCAGCAAATGCTGTGTGCTACCGCTCGCAGCGGTGTTTACTGCGTTGCCCGGTCGAGCCGGGCAACGACACAGAAAGGCGTATCGCTATCCCGCAGCCTCTACAGCCCTTTGCGCCATCACCTTGATCAGATTGGCGCGATAGGCGGCGGAGCCGTGGATGTCGCCCATCAGCCCATCAGCGGAAATCGATACGCCGTCGATGGCGCTTGTGGACCAGTTTGGTTTAAGGGCGGCCTCGATGGCCGACACGCGCATGACGCCATCCTGCGCTGCGCCGGTGGCGGCAACGCGGACTTCGCCGTCCTTCATTTGCGCGACGAACACACCGGTCATTGCGAAGCGCGAGGCCGGGTGGCGCATCTTGGCGTAGCCGGCTTTGGCGGGTATCGGGAACGAGACCGCGGTGATGATCTCGTCATCTTCCAGCGCCGTCGTGAACAGACCCTGGAAGAAATCAGCCGCGGCAATCTCGCGCTTGTTGGTTTTCACAGTCGCATTCAATGCAAGCACAGCGGCCGGATAGTCCGCTGCCGGATCATTATTGGCGAGCGAGCCGCCGATGGTGCCGCGATAGCGCACGGCGGGGTCGCCGAGCACTTCCGTCAGATGCACGATCGCCGGGATAGCTTTCTTCGCCGCGGTGCTTTGCGTGATGTCGTAATAGGTGGTCGCGGCCTTGATGATCAGCGCATCGGAGGTCACCTCGATGCCGATCAGGTCCTTGATTCTTGCGATGTCGATGACGTCACTCGGACCGGCGAGGCGCTGCTTCATCACCGGCAGCAGCGTGTGGCCGCCGGCGAGAAATTTGGCGTCGGGATTCTTGGCAAGCAGCGCGGTGGCTTCATCGACGCTGGCGGCGCGGTGATAGGTGGTCTCGTACATGATGAGGCTCCCTCATGGGATGAATTTGATTTCGTGACCTTTCAGCCGTCATTGCGAGCGTAGCGAAGCAATCCAGTCTTCCTTTACTTGGCCTTCTGGATTGCTTCGTCGCTGCACTCCTCGCAATGACGGCGGAGTTACTCTGCTGCCTGCTGCAACTGCAGCGCTTCCCAGACACGGCCGGGCGTGGCCGGCATTTCAAGCTTGTTGTGGCCGAGCGCGTCGGTGATCGCATTGATCACCGCGGGCGAGGAGCCGATCGCGCCGGCCTCGCCGCAGCCCTTGATGCCGAGCGGGTTGCCCGGGCAGAGCGTGATCGAATGCGAGATCTTGAACGATGGCACGTCGTCGGCGCGCGGCATGGCGTAGTCCATGAAGGACGCCGTCACCGGCTGGCCGTTGTCGTCATAGACGGCGGCTTCCAGCATGGCCTGGCCGATGCCCTGGGCGATCCCGCCATGCACCTGGCCCTCGACGATCATCGGATTGATGAGGCGGCCGAAGTCATCGACGGCAACGAAATCGATGATCTCTGTCTTGCCGGTCCCCGGATCGATCTCGACCTCGCAGATGTAAGTGCCCGCGGGGAAGGTGAAGTTGGTGGGGTCGTAGAAAGCGGTTTCCTTCAGGCCCGGCTCCATGCCATCCGGCAGGTTATGCGCGGTATAGGCAGCAAGCGCGACCATCGGCAGCGCGATGGACTTGTCGGTGCCGGTCACCTTGAACTCGCCATTCTCGATGACGATGTCGCCTTCCGAGGCCTCGAGCTGATGCGCCGCGATCTTCTTCGCCTTGGCTTCCATCTTCTCCATCGCCTTGAAGATGGCGCTCATGCCGACGGCGCCAGAGCGGGAGCCATAGGTGCCCATGCCGAATTGAACCTTGTCGGTGTCGCCATGGACAATCTGGACCTGATCGATCGAAATGCCGAGACGATCGGCAACGAGCTGCGCGAAGGTCGTCTCGTGGCCCTGGCCGTGGCTGTGTGATCCGGTGAGGATCTCGATGGTGCCGACAGGATTGACGCGCACCTCCGCGGATTCCCACAGGCCAACGCCGGCGCCGAGGGAGCCGACGGCCTTCGACGGCGCGATGCCGCAGGCCTCGATGTAGCAGGAGAAGCCAAGGCCGCGCAGTTTGCCGTTGGCCTTCGACACAGCCTTGCGGGCAGGGAAGCCCTTGTAGTCGATGGCTTCCAGCGCCTTGTCCAAGGCCGCGCCAAAATCGCCGATGTCGTAGGCCATGATGACGGGCGTCTGGTGCGGAAACTGGGTGATGAAATTGGTGCGCCGCAGCTCGGCCGGATCGACATTGAGCTGCCGTGCCGATGTCTCCATCAGCCGTTCGAGCAGATAGCTCGCCTCAGGCCGGCCAGCGCCGCGATAGGCATCCACCGGCGTGGTGTTGGTATAGACGCCCATCACCTCCGCATAGATGGCGGGGATGTTGTACTGACCCGACAGCAGCGTAGCGTAGAGATAGGTCGGCACCGAGGACGAGAACAGCGACATATAGGCGCCGAAATTGGCATGGGTCTTCACCCGCAGGCCAAGGATCTTGTTGTTGGCATCGAACGCCATTTCGGCGTGGGACATGTGATCGCGGCCATGGGCGTCGGTGAGAAAGGCTTCCGAGCGATCGCCAGTCCACTTCACCGGGCGCTCGACTTTCTTCGAGGCCCAGAGCGCCACCATCTCCTCGGGATAGATGAAGATCTTTGAACCAAAGCCGCCGCCGACATCGGGCGCGATGACGCGCAGCTTGTGTTCCTGCGCGACATTGTAGAAAGCCGAGAGTACGAGCCGCGCCACATGCGGATTCTGCGATGTGGTGTAAAGCGTGAAGTGCTCTTCAGCGGGGTCATATTCGGCAACAGCCGCGCGCGGCTCCATCGCATTGGGCACGAGCCGGTTGTTGGTCAGTTCAAGCGAGACGACATTCGCCGCCTTGGCGAAGGCATCATTGGTCGCTTTCTCGTCGCCGATCGACCAGTCATAGACCACATTGCCCGGCGCTTCCGGATGCAGCTGCGGCGCGCCCTGCGCGATGGCCGCCTTCATGTTGCTGACGGCGGGAAGTTCTTCGTATTCGACAACCACGGCTTCGGCCGCGTCCTTCGCCTGATTCTTGGTCTCGGCGATGACCACCGCTACCGCCTGCCCGACGAAGCGCACGGTATCCGGCGCCATCGCTGGCCATGCGCCCATCTTCATGGGCGAGCCGTCCTTCGAGGTGATGGCCCAACCGCAAATGAGATTGCCGATCTTGTCGTCCACCAGCTGCTGGCCGGTGAGCACATCCACGACCCCCGGCATGTCCTTCGCCGCGGACGCGTCGATGCTCTTCACCTTGGCGTGGGCGTGGGGACTGCGGATGAAATGAGCGTGGGTCAATCCGATGACCTTGACGTCATCGACATAGCGGCCGCGGCCGGTGATGAATCGCTTGTCTTCCTTGCGCGCAACGCGTGCGCCGATGCCTTCAACGCCCATCTTGTGGGACCTCCCTGCCGGAGTTGTTTTATGTCCGCGCTTCTCACCAGAACGCGCGGTTGGCTTTCAGGTTTTCACGCCGTCATTGCGAGGAGCGTAGCGACGAAGCAATCCAGTCTTCGCTTGTGGCTTCTGGATTGCTTCGTCGCCTGCGGCTCCTCGCAATGACGGCGGCAACGAATCATTCAGCCGCTTGCGCAACCTTCATGCGTCCGGCGGCGTCGAGTACCGATTTGACGATGTTGTGGTAGCCGGTGCAGCGGCAGATATTGCCTTCGAGCTCGTGGCGCACCGTGTGCTCGTCGAGGTCGCCGTTGTGGCGATGCACAATATCGATGGCCGACATGATCATGCCGGGCGTGCAATAGCCGCACTGCAGACCGTGATTGTCGCGGAAGGCAGCCTGCATCGGATGCAGCTGGTCGCCTTTCGAGATGCCTTCGATGGTGGTGACGTTGCAGCCATCGGCCTGGCCGGCCAGCGTGGTGCAGGATTTCACGGCCTTGCCATCGATATGGACGATGCAGGCGCCGCATTGCGACGTATCGCAGCCGACATGGGTGCCGGTGAGGTTGAGGTTTTCGCGAAGCAGATGGACGAGCAACGTCCGGTCTTCGACCTGGACGGAAACGGCTTTGCCGTTGACCGTCAGTTTCACTGTGGACACGTGCAGACCTCCCGATGATTTTTAATTGGTCTAATTAGAAGCGCGGGTGTGCGTGATTGCAACTGGGAATTTGGCGGGGTGGTTCTTTCCCCTCTCCCGCTTGCGGGAGAGGGGACTGCAAATTTGTCTCTTCAACTTCCTCCCTCGCGATGCTCTATTCCGCGCGCGACACGCCGCAAACCATTGGCGGCTATAACAATTCCGCACCAAGGAGTTTTCGGGAGTGATCGACAAGCAAGTGGCCAGCCTGGCTGAGGCCGTGGCGGGCGTGAAGGACGGGGCGGTGGTCCTGGTGGCCGGATTCGGCACCGTCGGCATTGCCGACGATCTGCTGGAGGCGCTGCACGAGCAGGGCGCGACCAATCTCACCATCGTTCACAACAATGCCGGCAATGGCGATGTCGGTCTCGCCCGGCTGATCAATTCCGGTCGTGTCACCAAGGTGATCTGCTCCTATCCGCGCTCGGGCGATTACAGCGCGTTCCTCAACGCCTATCGCAACAAGACGCTGGAACTCGAACTGGTGCCGCAGGGCATCATCAGCGAGCGCATGCATGCCCATGCCGCAGGCCTCGGCGGCTTCTTCTCGCCGGTGACTGCGCATACGAAACTGGCCGAGGGCAAGGAGACCCGCGAGATCGACGGCGTGCTGCATGTGTTCGAGAAGCCGCTGAAGGGCGATGTGGCGCTGCTGCGCGCCATGAAGGCGGATCGCTGGGGCAATCTCATCTACAATCAGTCGGCGCGTAACTTCAATCCGATCATGGCCATGGCCGCCGATCTCAGCATCGTGCAGGTGGACGAGATGGTCGAACTCGGCAGCATGAATCCGGAAGCGGTGGTGACACCGAGCATCTTCATCGATCGTATCGTGGTAGTCGGAGCAAAGGCATGACGACAGCATACAAGCCGCTCAATCGAGACCAGATGGCCTGGCGCGCCGCGCAGGACCTGCAGGAAGGCGCTTACGTCAATCTCGGCATCGGCATGCCGACCCGCGCCGCAAGCTATGTGCCCGATGGGCGCGAAGTGATCTTCCACAGCGAGAACGGCATTCTGGGTCTCGGCCCGAAGCCGGAGCCGGGCACGGAAGACGAGAACCTGATCGATGCCGGCAAGAACTACACGACCCTGATCAAGGGTGGGGTGTTCATGCATCACGCCGATGCGTTTCTGATGATCCGCGGCAAGCATCTCGATGTCAGCCTGCTCGGTGCATTCGAAGTGTCCGAAGCCGGCGATCTCGCCAACTGGACCACGGAAGATCCGAGCTTCCCGCCGGGCGTCGGCGGCGCCATGGATCTGGCGGTCGGCGCCAAGGAGATTCGGGTCATCATGGATCACACCGACAAGGGTGGACAGCCGCGCATCCTCAACAAATGCCGGCTGCCGCTGACGGCGCCGGGCTGCGTCAAGCGCATCTATACCAATCTGGCGGTGATCGATGTCACCGAGCAGGGCCTGTTCGTGCGCGAGATGGTGGAGGGGATGACGCTGGAGACGCTGCAGGAGCTCACCGAGCCGAAGCTGCAGCTGGCCAATGACTGGCAGGCACTGAGCCCGCCGGCAATCGCGGCCTGAGTCCCCAGGCTGTCATTGCCCGCGAAAGCGGGCAATCCAGTAAACGGTGGCTTGAGTTTTGGCCTCTCGCGTCGGTGTCTACTGGGCCGCTCGGTCAAGCCGGGCGGTGACAGGTGCGGCGCTCCGCCCCGTCCGCCTGTCGCACAACCTCCGGGGTTCCGGTAACCGTTTACTCGCTCTTAGTTTCTCTGCCGTAGGTTTGGGCACTCACTTCAGGTGCGGGCTGCGCCTGGCGATGAGGTGTTGGGAGTGAGAAACGGGGGGCCGAACGTGGCATCGACGACGCTTGTCCAGAAGAAGTCTGGATCTCTGAAGTTTCCTGCTCTCAGATTCCGCGCCAAGGTGACGCTCGGCTTTGCCGCGGTGCTGCTGATCTCGGCCGTCAGCATGGGCATGGCCTATGTCGGCTTCGAGCGCATCGCGGGTGGCGTCGTCTCCTACCGCACCACCGTCGCGGAATCCGGGCTTGCCCGTAATATCGACCGCGAACTCACCTCCTATCAGGCGCTGGCGCGCTATTATGTGCTGACCAGCCACGAGGCCGACGCCAAGGCAGCGAAGGCGGCAGAAGTGGCGCTGAAAGATGCCATCGACCAGTCGATGAAGGCTGCGACAGACTCGGCGCGCCTCGACAAGATCACCCGCCTGGCGCGCGAATTCACCACCTTCACCAAGATCTTCGCCGATATTCTCACGGTGAAGAGCGAGAACGACCAGATCGCGGCGAACCAGCTCTCGCGCACCAGCCTGATGCTGCGCAACAAGATCGACGATCTCGGCGACACCGCAATCATGGCCGGCATGGCGTCAGTCCAGGATCAGGTGAAGGAAATCACCACCCAATTCATCACCGCGACCTCGCTGGTGAACACCTATATCGGCAAGGCCGAGGACAAGACCTCGAACGCCGCGCAGGCCCGCATCAAGTTCCTGCAGAATCAGTTTGCGACCGTCTATGCCAATGACGACAAGATCACCGCCAAGGTGAAGGAGATCGTCAACGAGACCAAGGTCTATGCCGATGCTTTCGTGAAGTTCGTCGAGAACACCAAGAAGGTCGATGGCCTCGCCAAGGAGATGTCGGAATCTGCTGCCGCCATCACAAAACTCTCGGCCGAGATGAAGGCCGACATGCTGACCGAACAGCATCGCATGGAGACCGAATCCGACAAGACGGTCACCGATACCAAGCAGCTCGTCATCATCTTGGGCGTGGGTGGCTTCGTGATCGGCGCCGTTCTCGCCATGCTGCTCGGCCGCGGCATCGCCAAGCCGATGACTGAAATGTGCGCCGCGATGCGCAAGCTTGCTGCCGGTGATTTCGAAGTGGTGCTGCCGGGGCTCGGCCGCCGCGACGAACTCGGCGACATGGCGGGCGCCGTGGAAGAGTTCAAGGTGCAGGCAGTGGCCAAGGCCGAACGCGACGCGGCCGCCCAGGAAGAATCAAACCGCGCTGCCGATCAGCTGCGCCGTGGCGAGTTGATTCGCTTCGCCGATCAGTTCGAATCCGCTGTGGGCTCCATCGTGTCGAGCGTGTCGGTGTCGTCGGGCCAGCTCGAAAGCGCCGCCAATACGCTGACGCGGACGGCTGAAACCACCGAGCAACTGTCCGGACAGGCCGCGGCAACGTCGGATGAAGCCTCGTCCAACATGCAGTCCGTGGCGACCGCGACCGAAGAATTGTCGCTCTCGGTCAATGAGATCGGCCGTCAGGTGCAGAATTCCAGCCACATCGCCGACTCGGCGGTGGAGCAGGCTCGCCAGACCGACGCCCGCATCGGTGAGCTCTCGCGCGCCGCCCAGCGCATCGGCGATGTCGTCGATCTCATCACTGCGATTGCCGAACAGACGAATCTGCTGGCGCTGAACGCCACCATCGAAGCCGCACGCGCCGGCGATGCCGGCCGCGGTTTTGCGGTGGTCGCATCGGAAGTGAAGTCACTGGCGAGCCAGACCGCAAAGGCGACCGAGGAAATCTCGACGCAGATCGCCGGCATGCAGAATGCGACGCAGGAATCGGTGGCGGCGATCAAGCAGATCGGCAACACCATCGGGGAAATCTCGGGCATCGCCTCGGAGATCGCCAGCGCCGTCGAACAGCAGGGCGCCGCCACGCGCGAAATCGCGCAAAACGTCCAGCGCGTCGCCCATGGCACCCAGCAGGTTGCCGGCAATATCACCGAAGTGAATCGCGGCGCGTCGGAGACCGGTGCGGCCTCGGGTCAGGTGCTGAATTCGGCGCAGACGCTATCGGCGGAAAGCACCCGCCTGCGCGCCGAACTCGATCGCTTCATGGAAAATATCCGGGCGGCGTAACACTCCGCCCCTCATGGTGAGGAGCGCGCTCTTGCGCGCGTCTCGAACCATGAGTTGGCCTGGCTCCGCGTGTGCGGCCATCCTTCGAGACGTGCGCCATTGGCGCACTCCTCAGGATGAGGGTGGCGTGTGTAGCCCAGCGACTACTCCGCGGGAACAGCCATCGGCGCAGCGGCTTCGCTGACCGCCGATTTCCCCGCCGCATACAGTCCGCCAGCCACCACCACGTAAGCCAGTGCCACCCCCGGCGTGACCCCGAAGCCGACGGCCTCGCCATGCATGAAGCCGAACCAGGTCATCACGGCACCAGCGAGTGCAAAGGCCGCCGCCTTGCTGAATTCGCGATCGATGATGAACACGCCGATGGCGCCCAGCACGAGGCCGCCGAGGATCGAGCCGCCGCCCATCACCTCCAGCCCGTGATACAGCACGCCCTGCTGCGGCAATGATGCGATCGCCGCGGCTTTCACTTCGCCGACTTTGTCTGCTGCGAGACCGGCAGCCTGCGCTGCTGTCACCGTCGCACCCAGCATTGTGTCGATCTGTAGTTTGCCCCACGCTGCAAGATGCGGCGTGAAGGCGAGGACGATGGCCGGCGCATGTTTCAGCGGCGTGGTCTGGAACGCCTGTGCGCCGATCAGCATGCCGATATAGAGCAGGATCGGCGAGATCGCGACGACCGGCACCAGCGCCAGCAAGACCGCGATGAGCCCGAACCACGACAGCACCACCACCATCAGGCCGGTCGCGGCGGAATATCCGATGCGGCCACCCATCGCCTTCCAGCCGGGATGGCCGATATAGACGGCGTTGATGAACGGGTTGCCCATCAGGCAGCCGATCAGCGACACCACACCATCGGCAGTGAGCACGCGCGTGGTCGGATAGTCGTCGCCGGCGGCTTCCGCGGATTCCACATTGTCCATCGCCTCGACGAGATCATAGATGCCGAACGGGATCGCGGTGACGAGAATGATGCCGAGGAATTCAAAGCCGGAGAACACAGCGCCGAAAGCTGGGACCGGCACCGAGAAACCGAAATTGGCAAAGGCATCGCCGACGCCTTTCACGCTCAGCCCGCCAATGCCGAGACCGAACAGGTTTGAGCCCCAGGCGATGATCATGCCGACGGCGATGGCGATCAGGCCTGCGGGCAGATTGCGGAAGTAAGTCACGCCGCCGAACCAGCTCAGCATGATGATGGCAAAGCAGATCAGGCCGATCTGCGGCGTCATGAACATCTCCAGCGCCGGCCGCATCGAGATGAAAGTGACGGAGACGCCGGCCAGCGTGCCGAGCAGGGCGGCGCGCGGCGTGATCTTGCGGATATAAGGCGCGATGAATCCGCCGATCATCAGGATGAAACTCTGGAAGAACACCCAGACGAGGCCGGCCGACCAGCCTTTCAGGGGATCACCGGTCTTGATGGTGATCGGCAGCATGATCACGAAGGTGACGATGAACATGTGCGGGACGCTGACGCCCGACGGCAGCGCGCAGACATCGCTGCGGCCGGTCTTCTGCGCGAGGCGATAAGCGAGATAGGCGTAATACAGCGTCGAAAGGCACATCATCAGGCCGAGTGCCGGCAGGATGCGGCCGAATACCAACGAGTCCGGCATTTTCAGCACGAAGCGCAGCAGTCCGGTCAGCACCAGCATGTTGACCAGGATGTTGGTGCCGAAGCCGAACAGCGCATTCCAGTCGCCCGGCGTCCACAGCGCCGGCTTGAATCCTGGTGTCGTTGCAGTCCCCACGCTCGTGTTCATCGTGATGCTCCCGCCGCTCGTTTGTTTGAAGTCCCCACTGCACTTTCAGAATTGTCGATGGCATCGAGCACCGCCGCGCTCTCGGCGACCCAGCCAAAAATGCCGCCCTGGGCCTTGATCATTCTCAGGCCCATCTCGTGGAATTCGGGGAAGTAGGAGGCGCAGCCGTCGGCGATGACGATGCAGCGATAGCCGCGGTCATTGGCCTCGCGCACGGTGGTGTTGACGCAGACTTCCGTGGTGACGCCGCAGACCAGCAGCGTGTCGATCTCGCGCGCTTTCAGGTCGGCGCCGAGCGTGGTGGCGTAGAACGCGCCCTTGCCGGGCTTGTCGATGACGATCTCGCCTTCCACGGGATAGAGTTCGGGAATGATGTCGTGGCCGGCCTCGCCGCGAATAAGGATGCGTCCCATCGGGCCGGGATCGCCGATGCGGAGCGATGGCGCGCCGCGTTCGATCTTGGCGGGCGGCGCGTCGGAGAGATCGGGCAGGTGCCCTTCGCGGGTATGGATCACCGTCATCCCGATGCCGCGCGCTGCGTCGAGCAGCGCAGCGATCGGCGCCACCGCGCGGGCGAGTTGGGAGACGTCATTGCCGAGCGTCTCGCCGAAGCCGCCGGGCTCCATGAAGTCGCGCTGCATGTCGATGATGAGGAGGGCGGTGGACGCGAGGTCCACGTCGATGGGGCCGGGCTCTGCCGCGACCGTTACTGTCCCCGTTGCATCCGCCATGGTCTGGTCTCCCCGCGCGCGTAGTGCTGCGGGAGATCAAGCAAGGCGTGTGCCATTGTGTACAATGCGGGGATTGTTTTAGGCCGCAAATACAGGGCTATGGATTTCAGAGGGTTAGGCGCAGCTGCAGGTTTGCTCAAAAACTAGCCTGCGCCACCTTGCCCAAAACGCAGTCGCCGCTGCTCAATCCCAGCCGCTGCCTGCGATCCCCGGGTTGGCGTAGACGATGCCACCATCCACGGCGAGGGTCGTGCCGACCACATAGTCGCCAGCACGGGAGGCGAGATAGATCGCGGCACCGGCCATGTCCTCGTCGGTGCCGATGCGGCCGGCCGGCACCTTGGTCGCAACATCATCCGCATTGTCGCGCGCGGCCTTGTTCATGTCGGACTGGAACGGGCCAGGCGCGATGGCTGTCACCACCACATGATCCTTGATCAACTTGGCCGCCATGCGGCGCGTCAGATGGATCAGGCCGGATTTGCTCGCGGCATAGGAATAGGTCTCGAGCGGATTGACGAAGATGCCGTCGATGGACGCGATATTGATCACCTTGGCCGGCTGCTTGGCCGAGGCTGCCGCGCGGAGCGGTGCGGCCAGAGCCTTGGTGAGGAAAAATGGCGCCTTGACGTTCAGCGTCATCACCTTGTCCCAGCCGCTTTCGGGGAATTCGTCGAACTCCGCACCCCAGGCGGCGCCGGCATTGTTGACCAGGATGTCGAGCTTCGGCTCGCGCTTCTTGATCTCGCTTGCCAGCATGTCGATGCCGGTCATGGTCGAGATATCAATCGGCAATGCGATGCATTCGCCGGCGTAAGCATCGCTCAATTCTTTCGCGGTTGCTTCGCAGGCCGCAGCCTTTCGTGCGGTGATATAGACTTTGGCGGCACCCTGGCTGAGGAAGCCAGCCGCGATCATCTTGCCGATGCCGCGCGAACCGCCGGTCACCAATGCGACGCGGCCCTTGAGTGAAAACAGATCCGTGAACATGATGCCTCCCGTTTGCTGTGGTTGCGGTGATCGTAGCGTGGACGGAGCGCAGCGCAAACCACGCACCGCCCCTCATGGTGAGGAGCGCGCTTTTGCGCGCGTCTCGAACCATGAGATGGCTTGGTGCAGAGTTTTTTGGCCATCCTTCGAGACGCGGCCTGCGGCCGCTCCTCAGGATGAGGGCTGAGTGTGGGGCTGATTGCTCTATATCAAAGCCGCTATTGCCCATCGGCGTAGGCTTCCTCCTGCCGGATCAATCCGGCGGTCCGTTTGCCCGAAGGAGGCAGCCATGAAGGCCCATCAGATCATGACCCGCAAGGTCGTCACCATCGCGCCGGATGCATCGATCCATGACGCCGCGAAGCTGATGATCGATCATCATGTCAGCGGGCTGCCCGTCGTCGATGCTGCCGGCAAGCTGATTGGCATTGTCACCGAGCGTGATTTCCTGCGCCGCCAGGAGCTCGGCACCGAGATCAAGCGCCCGCGCTGGCTCGAATTTTTGCGCGGCCCCGGCCGTCAGGCGGTGGATTTCGTGCGCGAAGCGGGGCGAAAAGTGCATGAGATCATGACGCCGAATGTCTATTCGGTGATCCCCGACGCCGAGCTTGCCGATATCGTCGAGATCATGGAGCGGCACCGCATCAAGCGCGTGCCGGTGGTGCAGGGCGATCATCTGGTCGGCATTGTCAGCCGGCACAATTTCGTTGCGGCCATCGCCGATGTCACGCGCAATACGTCGGAGATCGCGTCGAGCGACGCCCTGGTCCGTCGCCGCGTGCTGGCGGTGTTGCGTGCGCGCGAATGGGTGCCTGCGGGGCTGGACGTCCGCGTGAAAGACGGCGTGGTCGATATCATCGGCTTCATCACCGATGAAAATGTGCGGCAGGCCATCGTAGTGGCAACAGAGAACGTCGCAGGCGTGTCCGAGGTGCGCGAGCATCTGTGCTGGGTGGATCCGATGTCGGGGACCTATATCCCGCCGCTGGATACGAAGCATGTGATGACGGGTATGTGAGGGGATTCGTAGGATGGGTTGAGCGCAGGCGCGCAAGCGCCGGAGCGATAACCCATCACCACGTGCTCAGTGCTTGTTGTGATGGGTTATCGCTGCGCTCAACCCATCCTACGGCCTCGGCGTTTATCCCTGGCCGACGCGCTGAAAACCATTCCACATCGCGGTCGCGGCGCCCGAGGTCAGCACCGGCAGATAGCGCGTGTCCTGATAATTGCCGTTCAGCGACACGCGCGGCAGCGCGGTGAGCTGGGCCGAATTCTCTGCGGCAATCACGCCGGGGCGCGTCGTTACGGCGGTCTGGAAGCCTGCCGCTTGCGCCAGTGCGAATTCGCGGGCGCCGGCTGCGGCACGGTCGCCATAGGGATAAGCGAGATGCCGCGCCGGCTTCTGCAGCGCATTCTCGATATTGGCGCGGCTGGCAGCCAGTTCATGCGCTGCCACGGCTTCTAGCTGCTGGGCGAGATTGCAATGCGTCAGCGTATGCGCGCCGATGGTCACCAGCGGATCAGCGGCGAACGGCTTCAGTTCATCCCATGACATGCAGAGTTCGCGGCTGATCGCGTCCTCGTCGATCCCGGCCTGCTGGCACAATGCCGTCATCTCGCGGCGCAGATCGGCTTCGCCCAGGCTGCGCAGCCAGCCATGCAGGCGGTCGAACCCCATTTCCTTCTCGGGCAGTGAGGCGGTTGCGATGCGAACCATGTTGCCGTCGATCGGGGCTTCGAGGCGCGACGCCTTGGCGACCACGCGCTCCAGCGCCACCCACCACAGCCGGCCGGTGCCGGAGGCAAAGTCGCTGGTCACGAAAACCGAGAACGGCGCGTCGAAATCCCGCATCGCCGGCAGCATATGGTCGCGGTTATCCCGGTAGCCGTCGTCGCAGGTGAAACAGACGAAACGGCGCGAAAAATCCTGTTCGGTCAGGCGGCGACGCATTTCGTCGGACGTCACGATATCGACATCGGTGGCGCGCAGATAGGCCAGCGTCGCGCGCAGGAAATCAGGCGTAATCTCAAGGTGGCGGTTGGGCTGGAACGGGCCGGCATGGGCCGGCCGCACATTGTGCAGCATGAAGATGGTGCCGACGCCGCCAAAAAAAGGACGCAACACACGATGCGCGCCGCTGAAATAAAGTGCATCCAGCCCGGCACGAATGATCGTGTTACGAATCTGCTTCATCTTGTGACCCAGCACTTTGACGCGATCCACGGACATGATCAGAAACGGTTGAACAAAGCGTTATTCCAATACCCCACGCCACGCCAGTGGCTGGCCTTGATTTCAGTTTGACAGTCCCGCAAGGGTTTGTTTTCTCTCTGTTTCCATTCCCGCAGGACGTCGAATGCACGGTTTTTACAGGTGGAGCGCCAAGTGGTGGCCCGGGCTCATTCCACTCGCGATCCTCTGGGTCGTTGCCGCCTGGTTTAGCACGCCTCCTCTGGAAGCGGACTTAACTGCGCGCAGCCTTGATGCGCTGAAAAGCACGGTTCTTGATAAAACACAGATCTCGGTCGCTGGCCGTGACGTGCGGTTTGCCGCGGAGGCCTTTTCGGAAGAGGGCCGCCGCAGCGCGGTCGGTTCCGTCGAGGCCGCGCCCGGCGTGCGCCTGGTCAATGACGCCACGCGCCTGGTGGCCGAAGCCAAGCCATTCGTCTGGGTCGCCGAGCGCGACAATGTCCGCGTGACCCTGTGGGGCACCACGCCGCTGCCGGCCAGCAAGGCGCGCATTGCCGAAGCCGCGAAGGCTGCGCTGGCGGGAACCGAAGTCTCCGACCGCACCGGCCTCAAGCGCGGTGCACCACCACGCTTCGATGGCGCCGCCGTGCTGCTGCTCGATCAGGTCGCCAAGCTGAAGGAAGGCAAGGCGACGATCATGGACGCCACCGTGAGCATCACCGGCATGGCGCGCGATCTTGGTGGCCGCGAGGCGATTGCGGCGGCACTGAAGAACCTGCCCGAAGGCTTCACGGTGGCCGCCAATGACGTGAAGGCGCCGCCTTACGTGTTCCAGGCCAACAAGGATCCGGTGGCGAATACGCTGACCCTGTCGGGCTATGTGCCGGACAACAACGTCCATGCCGCTTTGGTCGCCGCCGCGCAGCGGAAATTCACCAATGACAAGGTCGTCGATAATCTGAAGGCCAGCATCGGCGCCCCCGGCAATTTCGCGCCGGCGGTGACCGCCGCGCTCGGCGCGCTGTCGCGGCTGTCCACCGGCACGCTGGTGGTCAATGACCGCGAAGCGAAACTGTCGGGTGACGCGCTTTACGATGCCGCCGCGACTGACATTCGCGCTTCTCTCGGCAAGGAATTGCCGCAGGGCTGGACGGCAAAGCCCGAAGTGTCCGTGAAGCCTGCGTCGGCACCGGTGGATGCCAGCGTCTGCCAGCAGCTGTTCAAGCAGAACCTGACCAAGGGCCGCATCCGCTTCGAAACTTCGAGCGCCAGCATCAATGCGGATTCTGCGGGCTTGCTCGATCGCCTGGTCGAAATCGCCATGCGCTGCCCGTTGACCAAATTCGACATCGTCGGCCATACCGATGGCGACGGCGATCCCGCCTTCAACCAGACCCTGTCGGAAAAGCGCGCGGCGGCGGTCGAGGATTATCTCATCAAGGCCGGTTTGCCCGGCGATCGCTTTGAAGCCATCGGCTACGGCGCCACGCTGCCGCTTGCCAGCAATGATACCGAAGACGGCAAGCTCCAAAACCGCCGGATCGAATTCGTGGTGAGGCCCAATCCATGACCGCTCTTGCGACACTTCTGTGGGGCTGGCTGCTCGGCGCTTTCCTGATCGGCTTCGGCATGGGCTGGATCGCCGTGGTCTATCGCGGTCCGTCGGTGCCGCGGGTCTGGATCCAGCGGCTGTCCGTGCTCGCTGTCATCATTATCGGCATTGCGGTGGCTAAACTCGTCCCCGGCCGGTTCGGTTACTGGCTGGATCTCGGCCTTGCCTTGTTTGGCTTCTATCTGGTCGGTTGCGCGATCGGCTCCTGGTTGCGCGACATCGTGGTGACCCGGCAGCAGGCCCGTTTTCGGCAGTGATGGCGGTCGCACTGAAGCCGGCATTTTGCCGCAGCGTTGCCGCAAGAAATGCGGGTGGTTTGTTAGGCCTCGCGCAATATTTTGCGGCAAAACGCCATTGTCAGGACGACCCCGATTCCGTTTCACAGGGAAACGCGCTACGAGGGTTCTGCTGGAAACAGCGTGACGAAAGTGATGAGGTAGCGGTTCCGCCACAGCGGGTCTGACAGGGTTGGTCTGACATCCCAGAGCTGGGATCGCATTCGAGGTTGAGATGCTGGAAGCAATACGCAGGACGGCCACGTTTCTGCGCGAGAAGCAAATCCTGCACAAACTCGGTGTCTTGGCCAGCATCGCCGTGATCGCCATCGCCTGCTGGATGCTTTATCACAAGCTCCGCAACGTCGATACCGCGCGGGTTTTCAAGTTCATCGCCGAGACCGAGCCGCGGCTGATCGTGCTGTCGGCCCTGTCGGTCGCTGCGGCCTATTTCACGCTGACTTTCTATGACTGGTTTGCGGTCCGCACTATTGGCCGCAGGGACGTGCCCTATCGCGTCAACGCGCTGGCGGCCTTCACCAGCTATTCCATCGGCCACAATGTCGGTGCTAGCGTCTTCACTGGCGGCGCAGTGCGCTATCGCATCTATTCGGCATGGAATCTCTCGGCGGTCGATGTCGCCAAGATCGTGTTTCTCGCCGGCCTCACCTTCTGGCTCGGCAACCTCGCGGTGCTCGGCATGGGCATCGCCTATCACCCGGAAGCCGCCAGCGCGATCAATCAGGTGCCGCCGGCGGTCAATCGTGTCCTCGCTTACGTCGTGCTCGCAGGCCTCGTCGGCTATGTGATCTGGGTATGGATGAAGCCGCGCAGCGTGGGTCGTGGGCCGTGGTCTGTTGTGCTGCCGGGCGGGCCGCTGACATTGCTGCAGATCGTCATCGGCATCGTCGATCTCGGCTTCTGCGCGCTGGCCATGTACATGCTGGTGCCCAACACGCCCGGCGTCGATTTCGTGACTGTCGCTGTGGTGTTCGTCGCTGCGACATTGCTCGGCTTCGCCAGCCACTCGCCGGGTGGTCTTGGCGTGTTCGATGCGGCGATGCTCGTTGGTCTGGAGATGATGGACCAGGAGCAGCTACTGGCCGGCATGTTGTTGTTCCGGGTGTTGTATTACCTTGGGCCGTTCTTTATTTCAGTCATGCTACTGACGTTTCGCGAGCTTATTGTCGGCGCGAGATCAAAAAAGTTGCAGCCAGTCGCGGCTGAGGCTCCTTCAGCGGTAAGCCGGACCTTGAACGATCGTGGCGGGCCGGCCACCTGACATGAGCGGGCGCCCCCGGCAGGACCAGATTGCTGAAACAAGCGCTGCCGAAAGAGACATTGCCCCGATGGCCATTGAAGCTTCCCCTCCATCGATGTTCTCACCCTGGCCGGATCGGCTGAGGCATGCTGCGATCATTCTGCTCGTGGCGGCGCTGGCGCTCGCCGCGCTGGTCTTTTTTGGCGAGCTGACGCCACTACGCGCCGGAATCGTATTTGCGTGTATTGCAGGCGCCGCGCTGGTGCCGTGGCGGCTGCATGACAGTGACGCCAAGCGCGACGAGGCGCTGGTCAATCCGATCGAACAACCGGTGGTGCGCGCGGTGGTTGGCGGCATTCCGGATCCTGCGGTGCTGCTCGATCGTGCTGGCCGCGTGATCCATCTCAACGCTGCCGCCGCCCAACTGGCACCGGCCCTGCGCAAGGGCGAGCTCGCGCAATTCGCGCTGCGCTCGCCGGAAATCATCAGCGCCTTGCGCGAGGCCATTGCAAATACCGAGCCGCGCCGGACGTCCTATGTGGATCATGTGCCGGTCGATCGCTGGATGGACCTGATGATCACGCCGATCCAGGTGCCCACTGCGTTCGGCGGCAATGATACCTGCATGCTGATGACCTTTCACGACCAGACGCCGATCCGTCGTGTCGAGGAAATGCGCGCCGATTTCGTCGCCAATGCCAGCCATGAATTGCGCACGCCACTGGCGGCGCTGTCCGGCTTCATCGATACGCTGCAGGGCCCGGCCAAGGACGATGTGCGGGCGCGCGAACGCTTTCTCGGCATCATGCACACCCAGGCGACACGCATGGCGCGCCTGATCGACGATCTGCTGTCGCTGTCGCGGGTCGAACTGTCGGCTCATGTCCGCCCGGATACGCTGGTCGACATCCTGCCGATCATCCGCCAAGTCGGCGACAGTCTCGAACTGATGGCGACCGAGCGCGGCGTGAAGATCGAGATGCACGTCCCCGAGGGGCCGGTGACGGTCGCCGGTGACCGTGAGGAGTTGCTGCGGCTATTCGAGAACCTGATCGAGAACGCGCTGAAATACGGCGCCTCGGGGGGGCGGGTCGAAGTCACTCTGGCTCCCGCATCGACCACCGATGGCGCCTCCGAAATCCGTGTGTCGGTGCGCGACTTTGGCCCCGGTATCGCGCCGGAACACTTGCCGCGGCTGACGGAGCGCTTCTATCGCGTCGATGTCGGCGATAGCCGCGCCCAGGGCGGCACCGGCCTCGGCCTGTCACTGGTGAAACATATCCTGAACCGCCACCGTGGCCGGTTGCTGATCGAAAGCGTGCCGAAGAACGGTGCGACCTTCACGGCGGCATTCCCGCAGGCGAAAGTGGCAACGCCAGTCGCCTGAGGCGGCCACCTGGGCTGTCCCCGCATTGTGCCTGAACATTCAATAAAGCCGGCAGCAGAGGCCCGTCTGCGCCGGCTTTTTTGCGCCGGATTTCATGTCCGCCACCCCTGCGACATGGCGTCACCGTGCCGTTTTCCCGTTGCGGGCGAGTGCAGACGGCTATGAGTGAAAATGCCGGATTCCTCTCATGGAAACATATTGTTAACCGCGGGAACCCGGTCTTTTGCGCTGCACAAGCTTTGTCATGGAAACCCGCGAAAATCCCATTTTCTGTGCGGAGCCCGGTATTTAAATCCGAGAAATAATAACGTTATCAACGGCTTGTCTTAGTCATCCAACTGTCATCTAGCTATCATAAAAGCTCAACTGACCGCACCTACATGGGCGGGGTGAGCGCAATCGGGCGCATACGCGCATCGCTCACGACAAATTGGAGATACCCATGAAATTCCTTAAAGCGATCGTCGCTGCGGGCCTCGTGGCCGCGTCGACCTCGGCCTTCGCTGCCGACATCACCGGTGCCGGCGCGACCTTCCCTTTCCCGGTCTACTCGAAGTGGGCCGACGCCTATAAGAAGGAAACCGGCAACGGTCTGAACTACCAGTCGATCGGCTCGGGCGCTGGCATCAAGCAGATCCAGGCCAAGACCGTGACCTTCGGCGCCACCGACGCGCCGCTCAAGGCCGAGCAGCTCGAAAAGGATGGCCTGGTTCAGTGGCCGCAGGTGATGGGCGCGATCGTTCCGGTCGTGAACCTCGAAGGCATAAAGTCGGGCGAACTGGTCCTCTCGGGCGAAGTTCTCGGCGCCATCTATCTCGGCACCGTCAAGACCTGGGACGACGCCGCGATCGCCAAGCTCAATCCGAAGCTGAAGCTGCCGTCGGCTGCCATCACCGTCGTTCGTCGTTCGGACGGTTCGGGCACCACTTTCAACTTCACCGACTATCTCTCCAAGGCTTCGGCTGACTGGAAGTCCAAGGTTGGTACCGGCACCGCTGTCGAGTGGCCGGTTGGCGTTGGCGCCAAGGGCAACGAAGGCGTCGCCGGCAACGTCGGCCAGACCAAGAATTCGATCGGTTACGTCGAATACGCCTATGCCAAGCAGAACAAGCTGACCTATGCCGGCATGATCAACAAGGCTGGCAAGCCTGTGCAGCCGACCGTCGCTGCCTTCCAGGCCGCTGCTGCCAATGCCGATTGGGCCAAGGCTCCGGGTTACTACGTGATCCTGACCGACCAGCCGGGCGACGCTTCGTGGCCGATCACTGCCGCGACCTTCATCCTGATGCACAAGGCCCCGACCGACAAGGCGGCCTCGGCTGAAGCGATCAAGTTCTTCAAGTGGTCGTTCGAAAAGGGCAGCAAGGCTGCCGAAGAACTCGACTACATCCCGATGCCGGACTCGGTCGTCAAGCTGATCGAGAAGACCTGGTCCTCGGACATCAAGAGCTAAGCTTTCGCTCTTGCGCGGAGGAGAGGGGCATCTCTCCTCCGCTTCTTTCTGAACTGATTTCACTTTTCCTTTTCGAGCTTCGCGCCCTGACA
>NZ_JBIIOT010000019.1:0-69361 GCF_044336785.1 Tardiphaga sp.
CGCGAGCCAGCCCTTGAGGCCGTTATGGTCGGGGACGTAGTTGTACTTTTTCACGAACTTTTCGCGGAAGGCCTTGATGAGATCCACCGGGGCATCAGTGGTGAGGCCGACATGGCCGCGGGCGCCGTTGGCCGCATCGCCGGCGAGCTCGACCACCTTCTGGCCGACCAGCGTGGTCTCGCCGACCAGCGGCACAGTGATGCCCTGGCGCTTCAGCTCTTTCAGGATACGCGCGCTCTCTTCCTCGTTGACATAGACGAAGACCGCATCGGGCGCCGCTGACTTGATCTTTGTGACGTCGGCAGCAAAGTCGGCCTGGCCCGCTTCGGTGGAGAGATCGGCCGCGACCTTGATATTGTACTTGGCGAATTCCTTGCTGATGGAATCGCGCCCGCCTTTGCCGAAGTCGTTGTTGACCCAGACGATGGCGACCGACTTCGCCTTCAGTTCATCGTTGATATACTTGGCGACCTTCGGCATCGACGACTGCTGGCCGAACGAGGTGCGGAACAGATACTTGTTGCCGGCCTGGGTTAGTTCGGCCGCTTCGCCGCCCATGATCTGCGCGATACCGGCTTCCGCTGCGAGCGGCGCCGTGACCTTCACCGAGCCGGAATAGCCGGGCCCGAGCAGGACATAGGGCTCGGCGTCGAGCGCCTTCTGCACCTGCGCGCGGGCGACGCCGGGATTGGACTGTGAGTCCGCATGGGTCACTTCCAGCTTGCGGCCGAGCACGCCGCCCTTGCCGTTGATCTCCTCGATGGCGAGGTCGATGCCGTTCTTCCAGTTATTGCCGACGGTGGCGCCGCCGCCGGAGAGTTCGGCGACATTGGCGAGCTTGATGCTTTGCGCGGATGCTGGGATGGCGAGAACGGTGGCGAGCAGGACGCTCGCCAAAAATACTGGCTTCATGATTTCCTCCTGTGTGTTTTGTTCGTTGCTGGTGCGGTCTTATGAATGACCGCTTGTTATTGGTCAGGCAGCGTTAGGCGCATACCTTTTCCTCATGACGTCGTCGAAAGCAATTCCCATTTCGGTGGCGGACGGCGCCATGCCGGTGAACAGCTCGAAGGCGTCCGCCGCCTGATAGATTGCGAGATCGCGCCCTGTCATCACCTGTGCGCCGCTGGCCTTGGCGGCATTAAGCAGCGGCGTCCACAGCGGCGAATAGACGGCGTCGGCAACCCACAATCCGGCATGGAGCAAGGCATCCGGCACCGGCGTGCCGCGGTCCGGCAGCATGCCGATGGGGGTGCCATTGACGAGGCCGGAGGCGCCGGTGAGCGCATCCTCGACGCTGTCGGCGCGACGGATGGATTGGCGATGCTGCAGTTGCGCGACGAGCTGGTCCGCCTTGGCGATATCGGTATCGACGAGGCGGATGTCGGAGACACCGAGATCGGCCAGCGCAAAAGCGATCGCCTTACCGACGCCGCCGGTGCCGATCACGGCGACGGGGCCGTGGTCCGAGCGGGAGACGAATTCTTTCGCAGCGCGGGCGAAGCCGGACGTGTCGGTGTTGTGGCCGGTGAGTTTGCCATGGCGCGCGACCACGGTGTTGACCGCGCCGATGGCGCGGGCGCCGGGGGACAGATCGTCGAGCAGTGCGACCACGGCTTCCTTGTAGGGGAAGGTGACATTGATGCCGGCAAAGCCGAGCCGGCGGATGCCGTCGAGGATGGCGTGCAGCTGGTCGTGCCCGGCGCCGGCCACTTCGATCAGGTGATAGTGGCAGCGCACGCCCAGCGCATCGGCCGCGCGCTCGTGCATCGCAGGCGATGCCGAGTGGGCGATGGGGGCGCCGAGCAGGCCGGTGAGAAAATGGCCGGCGATGGGCGAGGGCGTCAGGATGGCGGTCATGCGAGACGTCTTGAATGAGGGCTGGTTGATCAATCAACCGGCCTGAGGATAGCGCGGCAGCGATCTAACACAATTACCACTTTATGCCACAAACATATGATGATGTTACGTCTTGCGGGCGCGCCCTGAGGGCCTGGCGCCCGCATTGCGGGCCGGATTGATCCCCTGCATCTCGGAGCGCAGGCAGGCGATGAAGTGATCCACATGCAGCGACAGCGGCACGCCGCGCTTCACCGCGACATAGGTATCGAACTTGGTGGGCTCGACGATCTTGATAATGGACACGCCGGGATAGCCGCCATGGGCGACGGTGAACTGGTCGATCACGGCGATGCCGAGGCCGGCCTTCACCAGCGCGCAGACCGTGGTGCCGAAACGCGCGCGGATGGTGATGTCGTAGGTGAGTTTGTTGCGCGCAAAGATCTCGGCCATGATGCGGCCATAGGGATCGTTGGGATCGATGCCGATCAGCGGATAGTTGATGATCTCCTTCGCGGAGACCTGTTTGCGGCCGGCGAGCTCATGGCCCTCGGGCACGATGCAGAACAATTCGCCCGAGGCCAGCGGCAGGAAATCGAGGCCGGGATGTTCAAGCCGGTAGCTCATGGCGACGCATTCGCCGCGATCGAGCAGGAGATAGTCGATGGCTTCCTCGAGCTTGAGGATGTTGATGTCGATGCGCAGCTTGGGATAGCGCCGCCGTACCTGTTCGATGGCGCGGGGCACCATGATCTGCGAGATCGATGGCACCGAGCCGATGCGTAGCTCCGACAATGCGCCGCGCCCGATATTGGAGATGGTCTCGCTGAGATCGTCGACCTTCTTGTAGACGCCGTTGATCTGCTCAAAGATGTTCTGCGCTTCCGGCGTCGGAAAGTAGCGCCCGTTCTGGCGCTGGAAGAAGCGGATGCCGAGGGATTTTTCGGTATATTTCACCAGCCGGCTGATGCCCGGCGCAGAGACATTGAGCAGCTTTGCGGCGCCGCCGATGGTGCCTGTCACCATCACGGCGCGAATGACTTCAACCTGTCGCAGCGTCATCATGATGATCGGGCCCCGGCGCGAGGCATCCCTTATGCCGGAACATCTTCGCTCAGCGCAACTCCGCGAGGCTGTCGCGGTCGATCCAGACATGGGTGTCGTCGATACGCAGGCGGAACCGGCGCAGCGGGCGGCTCGGCCAGCCCGGCGAGATGTCGCCGGTCGTGAGGCTGAACGAGGCGCGGTGATGCGGGCAATGCAGCCGGCCTCCGGCGACATGGCCGCGGGAGAGATCCGCCTGCTCATGCGGGCAGGCGCGCTCGCAGGCGACGATCCCGTCGCCGTCTTGGATGATGAGGATGCCGATGCCGGCGACCTTGGCACAGACGATCGCTTGCTCCGCCAGCCGCGCGCGCGGACAGACGGCGATCCAGCGGTCGCCGCTATCCGCCGAGATAGGCGCGTCGCACATGTTCATTGGCAATCAGCTCGGCACCGCCGCCGGACAACACCACGCGACCGGATTCCAGCAGATAGGCATGGTCGCACATCTCCAATGCGGCGAAGGCATTCTGCTCGACGAGCAGCACCGTGGTGCCGGAGTCGCGGATGGCCCGGATGATCGCAAAGGTGCGCTCGACGATATTTGGCGCGAGGCCGAGGGAGGGTTCGTCGAACATCACAAGGCGCGGGCGCGACATCAGCGCGCGGCCGATGGCCAGCATCTGCTGTTCACCGCCGGAGAGGGTGCCCGCCGTCTGCTTGCGGCGTTCGGCGAGGCGCGGAAATTCAGTGTAGATGCGCTCGCGGTCGACCGCGACCTCGCCGGCGTCCTTGCGCAGATAGGCGCCCATGTCGAGATTTTCCGCCACTGTCATATGCGGGAAGACGCGGCGGCCCTCGGGGCAATGGGCGATGCCCTTGGTGAGCACGCGCTGGGTGCCGATGCCGGTGATGTCCTCGCCCTCGAACATCATCTGTCCGGAGCGCGCCGGGACCAGGCCGGAAATGGCGCGCAGCGTGGTGCTCTTGCCGGCGCCATTGGCGCCGATCAGCGCCACGAGCTGTCCGGCCTTGACCGACAGCGAGATGCCCTTGAGGGCAGTGACCTGCCCATAGGCGCAGACCATGTCGCGGATCTCAAGCATGGGCTGTGACTTCCTTGACGACGTCCTTGGCGCTCTGGCCGAGATAGGCTTCGATCACTGCGGGATTCCTGCGGATCTCGTCGGGCGGGCCTTCGGCGATGATGCGGCCGTAATTCAGCACGACGATGCGATCGGATACGCTCATCACCATCGGCATGTCGTGCTCGACGAGAAGAATGGTGATGCCGCTGTCGCGGATGCGGCGGATCAGTTGCACGAAGGTGTGCGTCTCCGAAGCATTCATGCCGGAAACGGGCTCGTCCATCAGCAGCATTTTTGGCTGTGCGGCGAGGGCAAGGGCCACGCCGACCAGGCGCTGCTCACCGTAGGACAGCGAGCCCGCCATTTCATTGGCGCGGGCCTCCAGCCCGACCAGGCGTACCAGTTCGCCCGCGCGCTCGCGCATGGCCTGCTCCGATGCGCGGGCGCGGGGCAGGCGGAGGATGGCTTCAAGCAGGCCGAGCTTGCCCTGACGGTGCAGGCCGATCAGCACATTGTCGAACACGGTGTCGTTGGGAAACACGCTGGTGCGCTGGAAGGTGCGGATCAGGCCGAGATCGGCGATCTCGTGGGGCTTCAAGCCGCGCAAATCCTGGCCGCAATATTTCACGGCGCCCTTGGTGGGCGTGAGAAAGCCGGTCATGACATTGAAGGCGGTGGTCTTGCCGGCGCCATTGGGGCCGATCAGGCTGACGATCTCGCCCTGGCCGACCTGGAAATTCATGTCGGAGATGGCGACAAGGCCGCCGAACTGCACGCCGACATGTTCGATGCTGAGAACGGTTTCGGTCATCAGGCATGCTCCTCGGCGGTCCGCTCGGTTATCGCTACCGGCCTGGGCTTGGCGGGCTTGCGGCCGAAGCCGAGCTTTGGCGCCAGCGCCGGCACGATGCCGCGCGGCAGCACGAACAGGATGGCGATCAGCACCAGGCCGTAGGTGATCCACTGCGCCTCCGGCGCCATGACCGGGCGCAGCAGCACCGGCAGCAGGCCGAAGATGACGCCGCCGACCACCGGGCCGGCCAGCGAGCCCTTGCCGCCCGAGACGACCATGATCACCATGGTGACCGTGGAGATGAAGGCAAACACTTCGGGATCGATGATGCGGATGTAATGCGCATAGAGGCTGCCGGCGGCACCGGCGATGGCGGCGGAGATCACGGCGGTGAGGGTGAGCGCCTTGGTGACGTCGATGCCGACGGAGACGGCGAGTGTTTCGTTCTCCATCAAGCCGCGCATGGCGCGGCCGTAGTGCGAATGGACGAGGCGCGAGATCAGGAAATAGGAGATCGCCGCCACCGTCAGCACCAGATAGTAATTCTGCAGTTTGGTCTTGAGGGTGAGATAGCCGAGATAGGGCAGGCCGATGGTGATCGAGGGAATGTTGGTGAGCGCCAGCGGGCCCTGGGTCAGTTCGACCCAGTTCAGCGCCACCAGCCGCACGACTTCCGCGAAGGAAATCGTGACGATCACGAAATAGGCGCCGCGCACGCGGAACGACAGTTTGCCGACCAGATAGCCGCAGAAGCCGGAGATCACGACAGCGAGCGCAAAGCCCGCGATCGGCGGCCATGGCGTGTGGACGATGTGAAAATCGCCGATGATCGGGACATCATAGCCGAGTGATGTCAGCGCGCTGACGTAGGCGCCGATGCCGAAGAAAGCGATATGGCCGAGGCTGAGCTGTCCGGTGAAGCCGAGCAGCAGGTTCATGCTCATGGCGCCGATGATGAAGATGCCGGTCGTGATCAGCGCATTGAGCAGATATGGATCCTTCAGCCACAGCGGAACGGAGATGAAGAAGGCCAGCGTGATGAGAGAAAAGACCCGGGTCATCCGACGCGCTCCGCACGGGCAAACAGGCCGGTGGGTTTGAACACCAGCACGGCGATGATGATGAGGAAGCCCATGGCGTCGCGATAGCCGGACGACACGTAGCCGGCGCCGAGCTCTTCAGCCAGCGCAAGGATGAAGCCGCCGATCACGGCGCCGGTGATGTTGCCGAGGCCCCCGAGAATCACGATGGCGAAAGCTTTCACCGCGGCGAGATCGCCCATTTGCGGGAATACGACATAGACGGGGCCGAGCAGCGCGCCGGCTGCAGCCGCGAGGCTGGAGCCGATGGCGAAAGTCGAGGTGTAGATCCAGCCGACATTGACACCCATCAGGGCGGCGGTGTCGTGATCCTGGAAGGTCGCACGCATCGCCTTGCCGAGCTTGGTGAGGTTGATCAGCGAATAGGCGATCACGATCAGGAGCGCCGCGGCGACCAGCACGAACAGGCGGAGCCAGGATACCGAGACAGGTCCGATCACCAGCGGCGCGTCGGGGAAGGGATTGTCGATGGATTTGGCGACGCCACCCCAGATCCACAACGCGCCGGACTGCATGGCGATCCAGGCGCCGATCATCACCAGCATGGTGGTGTCGATATCGGCGCCGCGGAGCGGGCGCAGCAGCGTGATCTCGATGGCGGCGCCAAGCAGCCAGCCGGCGAGAATGGCAATGGGCAGCGCGAGAAAGAAATTCACGCCGAGCTGATGCACGACGATGAACATCATATAGGCGCCGAATGTGTAGAGAATGCCGTGGGTGAAGTTCACCACATTCATGATGCCGAAGATCAGCGTCAGCCCGATGCCGAGCAGCGCATAGGTGCCGCCGAGCACGAGCATGTTGACGAGGTGTTGGAGGAGCTGGTCCACGGGTTCTTTCCGATTTCAGTTGGGTTGCTAACCTCTCCCCGCTTGCGGGGAGAGGTCGGATTGCGGAGCAATCCGGGTGAGGGGGCTATCCACGCGCTCCGAGCGTGCGGTGAGTCCCCTCACCCCGACCCTCTCCCCGTAAGAACGGGGAGAGGGCGACGCTCACAGATCCTTCATGTGGATTTTGCCGTCGGCGATCTCGACCAGGTAGACGTTCGGGAAGCTCTGGCCGCTTTCCGATCCGGCAGGGCCGGATTTCTTGAAGATGATGTCGCCGTTCAGACCCTTGACGTCGATCTTCCAGAGCGCGTCCTTGATCGCCGCCGGCTCGGCCTTGCCGGCCTTCTCGATGGCCGCCGCGATGGTGCGGATGCCGTCATAGCCACGGAAGCTCTCGGTGCAGCCGGCGAAGTCGAAGCCGCGCTTTTTCCACTCGCTGATGAAATAGGTCGTGGCTTCCGGATTTGGCGTCTTTTCCGGCATCCAGGGCAAGAAGGTGGTCAGATGCATCGTGTTGTTCGCAGCAGCGCCGGCCTGGGCGATGATTTGGTCCGGATTCTGCGAGCCGCCGGTGGTGATGATGCGCTTCTTCAGGCCGAGGGCTGCGGCCTGCTTGAAGATCAGCGTCAGCTGATCGACGGCAGCGGTGATGATCACGGTCTCGGAATCCGTGGCCTTGATCTTGGCGAGCTGGGCGCTCATGTCCTGCGCGGACTGGTCCATGGTCTCGGTAAGGCCGATGGTGATGCCCTTTTCCTTCATCATCTTGCTGAAGTCCTCGGCGGTGCCGCGGCCCCAGTCATTGTTGATGACGAGGAAATCCACCTTCTTCAGTGCCAGCTTGTCGACGATGCCCTTGAACGCCGCGGCTTCGACGAAAGACGGCGGCGAGATACGGAACACGTAGGGATTGCCCGACGTGGTGATCTTCGAGGCCGACGAGGTCTCAACGACCATCGCGGTTTCGTATTCCACCAGCTTCGGCATCACGGCCAGCGTAAGGCTCGACCCCCAGGCGCCGAGCAGAACCGGCGTCTTGTCGCGGGTGATCAGCTTCTCGGCAACGGCAGCCGCTTCGGTCGGGTTGCTCTTGTTGTCTTCGATGACGAGCTCGATCTTCTTGCCGAGCAGGCCGCCCTTGGCATTGATCTCGTCGGCGGCGATCTTGGCGCCGTTGACGACATAGGTGCCCGATGCGGCGAACGCGCCGGTCAGCGGCTCATTGACGCCGATCTTGATGGTTTGCGCGAAAGAAGCGCTGCCGAGCATGGCGAGCGCGAAGGCGGTCGCGGTGGCTGCCTTGAATGTCCGTATCATGTGGTCCTCCAGTGAAACGCTGATGAAACTTGCGCCGTCCAAACCTCGTCGCCGCGCGTGATGCGTGAGCGCCGATCCCTCATGTCGCGTCTCCGCGTCCGCTGATCCGGCGCAGCAATCGTGCCGCACGCGCGCGCAGAAGACCGAAGAGAAGCGAGATTCCGTTCAGGTCCGCAGCCGTGGACGGCGCGGATGTCGTATCGCCGGACAGGCGCCGGTCGAGATTGCCGGCGAACTCGGCCACCAGCCGTGCGGCCAGGTCGCGCACGAGACCGCTGCGTCCGACCTGCGCCAGCATGCCGGTGAGGCTGTAGCCGATGGCGAGTTCGACGCGTGTGGCCGTGCCGTCATGTTCGGGCAGCAGGCGATAGCGAATTTCGCCCTGGGTGGTGGAGCGGCTGCGCTGGTCGTTACCGATACCGATGATGCGGCCGGCAAGACTGGCGTCGTTGCGCTCGACGCGCGCGGCGCCGTTGAAGTTCGCAGAGATCGGTCCGATCTTGACCCGGATGGCTCCCTCGACGCGCTCCGGACGCGGGGTGCCAGTGAGTGCTGCACCGGGCAGGCAAGAGGCGACGGCAGCGATATCGTCGAACAGCGCGAACACCTTTGCGGGCGGATGCGCGACGGTGAAGTTCTGCTCCATCACGGTGGATGGCGTGAAGTCAGGAATGACGAGCGGCGCAATGGCCGCAGTTTCGGTGACGATCGCTGCCGCCGGCGCGAGCTTCTGCGACACGGTGCAGGATTTGTGGCCGGATCCCGCCGGGCCAAGCACGGTCCGCCCGGCATTCGGCTCCGATACGATGTCGCGCGCTCGCCGCGCCTCGATCACCGCCTTCACCGCGCGGACGATGCCGACATAGCCGGTGCAGCGGCACAGATTGCCGCTCATGCCGACACGGATGGCTTTGTCATCGGCTTCGGGCAGGCGCAGCACGAGGTCACGGGCCGAGACCAGCATGCCCGGCGTGCAGTAGCCGCATTGCAGGGCGTGTTCGCGCGTGAAGGCGGCGCGCAGCTCGGTGGCGATCTCGTCGTCGTCCAGGCCTTCGATGGTGGTGACAGCCGCGCCGTTGCAGGAGGTTGCGAAGGTGATGCAGGACCGGGTTGGCACGCCATCGACAAGAATGGTGCAGGCGCCACAGACGCCATGCTCGCAGCCGAGATGCGTGCCGGTGAGATCCAGCGTGTCGCGCATCATGTCGGCGAGGCTGGTGCGCGGCTCGATGGCACGCTGCACGCTGCGCTTGTTGACCGTGAGTTCGATCGTATTCATGCGGCCTCCGCGACGGCTTTGTGGAGCACGGCGACATGGATGTGCCGGTCGGCAGCATCGGCCATACCGCTATCGGCGAGCAGCCGGTCGGCGATGCGTGAATCGAAGCGCGATGCGAATGAGGAGTCGATTTTGCCGCCGAACAATTCGCTGGCGTCGTCCACGACAATGGGGGCCGCTTCCACGGCACCGATGACGACGCGTGCCTTGCCGGCATCCGGATCGATCAGCACCGCGCCGATCGCGTGGGCGAATTCGCCGGTCTTGCGGCAGCTCTTGACATAGCCCCAGCGCGCGGTCCCCGACATGACTGGCACATGCACGGCTTCCAGCATCTCGCCCGATGCAATCACGCTTTCCAGCGCGCCGAGGATGAAATCCTTCATGGCCACGCGACGCGTGCCGGTGACGCTGCGCAGCGACAGTGATGCGCCGAGCGCCGTGAGCGACGACACCCAGTCGGCCGAGGGATCGGCATGGCTGAGCGAGCCGCCAATGGTGCCGCGATTGCGCACGGCGCGATAGGCTATGTTCGCTGCCACGCGCTGCATGGCGCCGCGGGTAACGTCAGGCACGCGACCATCCTCGACGTCCGCATGAGTGACGCAGGCGCCGAGGGTGAGTTCGCCGCCGCTGACATCCGCGCGCTTGAGTTCGGTGATGGCGGTGATGTCGAGAATCGTGTCGGGCGCGACGAGACGCAGATTGAGCATCGGGCCGAGCGATTGTCCGCCGGCGATGATCTTCACCATGCCGTCTGCGCCGGTCATGACGGACAGCGCCGACGCAATGTCGCGTGGTCGTTCATAGCTGAAAGGTGCGGGCTTCATGCTGCTGGCCTTTCCGCTTCGCGCGCGGCGAGGAGGGCTTCGACGATGCGCTTCGGCGTGATCGGCGAATGCAGCATCTCGGCGCCGAGGCCGCGCAGCGCATCGTTGACGGCATTGCCGATGGCTGCCGGCGGCGCGATGGCGCCGCCTTCGCCGATGCCCTTGACGCCGAACTTGGTGTAAGGCGACGGCGTCTCCATGTGGTCGAGCCAGGGCTCGGGCACTTCGGTGGGGCCAGGCAGCAGATAGTCGGCAAGCGTCGTGTTGAGCGGCTGGCCGGCGCGATCAAACGGCATCTCTTCATAGAGCGCGGTGCCGATGCCCTGTGCGAGGCCACCGTAAATCTGGCCATCCACGATCATCGGATTGACCAGCACGCCGCCGTCCTCGACGATGACGTAGTCGAGGATTTCCACATCGCCGAGATAGGGATCGATGGCGACGGTCACCGCGTGGGCGGCATAGCTGAATGTGCCGGTGTCGCGTTTCGGCTTGTAGCCGGATGTCGCTTCCAGTCCGGCAGGATCGACATCGCCCGGCAGATCCTGCGGGCGACGATACCAGGTGTGGGCAATTTCCTTCAGCGTGACGCTGCCATTCGGTCCACGGATCTCGCCATCCACCAGCACGACGCTGGCCTCGTCCACCTGCAGCAGTTTGGCGCCGATCTTCTTGGCGCGTTCGGCGAGCTCGTGGCAGGCGGTCGCCACAGCGCCGCCAGCCATCACCATGGAGCGCGAACCCCAGGTGCCGGTGGAGTAGGGCGTCATCGCGGTATCGCCGTGAATGAGGCGGATCTTGCTGACGTCGATGCCGAGCAACTCGTTCGCGACCTGGGCCATGGTGGTTTCCATGCCCTGGCCATGCGAATGCACGCCGACGCGGAGTTCAAGACCGCCATCGGGCGTCATGCGCGCCGTGGCCTGTTCGTGGCCGGGCACCATGGGAATGCCCCAGCCGGAGTAGACCGAGGTGCCATGCGCGGCCTGCTCGCAATAGATGGACAGGCCGACGCCGATCAGGCGGCCATCGTCCTCGCCTTTGCGCTGGCGGGCGCGGATGCTGTCGATATCGATCTGCTTCAGCGCGCGGCGCATCGCTTCGGGATAGTCGCCGCTGTCGAAGTGCTTTTTGGTGATGTTGTCGAACGGCATCTGCTCCGGGCCGGGCAGGTTGCGCAGGCGAACCTCGCCGGGTTCGAGGCCGGCTTCCACGGCGACGAGATCGAGCATCAGTTCAAGCGCAAAGCAGACACCGGTGCGCGCGACGCCGCGATAGGGCAGGATCGGGCATTTGTTCGTCGCCACCGAAAAGGTGCGGCAGCGATAGGCCGGCATCTTGTAGGGGCCGGGCAGGATGCTGACGACTTGCGCGGCTTCGAGGCAGGCCGAGAACGGATAGGACGAGTAGGCGCCGGAATCGACCAGCGCTTCGCAATCGATGCCGCGCAGCGTGCCATCGCGATCGGCATAGACGGTGATCTTGTAAAAATGTTCGCGGCAGTTTGCGGCCGCGGTCAGGTGCTCGCGGCGATCCTCGATCCAGCGCACCGGAAATCCGCGCTTCATGGTCAGCCAAGACAGGCAGACTTCTTCCGGCAGCAGGATGCCCTTGTGGCCGAAGCCGCCGCCGACATCGGGCGAGACAATCCGGATCTGTCCTTGATCCATCTCAAGGCAGTCGGACAGGCCATTGCGCACGATGTGTGGCATCTGGCTGCCTGAATAGAGCGTGAGCTGATCAAGACGATGATCGTAACTGGCGACGACACCCCGACCTTCCAGCGGCGACATGCATTGGCGCGCGGTCGAGATTTCGCGTGTCACCTTGATCGGCGCATCAAGCGCGGCATCGATATTGGTCTCGAAGAAGCTTTCGAGAAAGACATTGTCGCCCCAGTGTTCATGGACGAGCGGCGCACCAGGCTCCAGCGCCTTGCGCATGTCATAGACGGCGGGCAGCTCTTCGAGATCGAGCGTGACGGCGGCCGCAATGTCCTCCGCCTCAGCACGCGTTGGCGCCACGCACATGGCGATGAGTTCGCCGACCTGGCGCACTTTGCCGGTGGCGAGGATCGGCTGGTCGGACACCTTGAACCCGACAAGCGAGGTCACCGCACGGATCGGCTTGATGCCGACGAGATCCTCGGCAGTGAAGACGACATCGCGATAGCGTTCGGGAATATGAATGCCCCGGATGCGCGCGTGCGCCAGCGGGCTGCGTACGAAGGCGACGTCCTGTAGGCCGGCTAGCCGGATATCGCCGACGAACTGGCCGCGCCCGCGCATCAGGCGATCGTCCTCCTTGCGCGGCACGCGCGCGCCGACGCCCTGCCGTGAGGCAGGGCTGGCTGGCGCGATGTCTCGCTCGTTACGCATCGACGAACTCCCGACGTCTTCAGATGAGACTTGCAAGCCTCAGGCCGCGACGGCCGCAGGCAGGATCGGGGCGACGGCGTCATAGCGGACGCCGCTGCGCAGGCAGAAGGCCGGCTGCAGCAGGCCGTCGGACACGGTTCGGGTGTCCTCGTTGTCGCGCAGGATGAACTTGCCGGGCACCTGCGAGATCACCGAGACATCGGCATCCATGCCGACCTTCATCGAGCCGATCTTGTCGGACAGGCCGACCATCTTGGCGGGGTTCGATGTCACCATGGGCACGACCTGTTCCAGCGTCAGGCCGAGCGCGATCATCGAGCTCATCGCCTGCACCAGGCTGAATTTGGCCTGGCCCTTGAACGGATGGTTCTCGTCATCCTCGTGCTCGTCGGGGGTGCCGGCGGGGACGGGGACGTCGGTGTTGTAGCCATGGATGTCGGCGCCGAGCGTGTTCGGCACGATGCCGGCGGCAATCGCCTTCTTGGCGAGGCGATAGGAGAAGTGGCTTCCGTGGCCGACATCGATCTTGAGGCCGCGATCGATCGCTGCCTGGATCACCGGATGCACTTCGCCTTCGCGATTGACGAAGCCGCCGGGATGCCGCGTGAAGGGATGTGCGAGGACATCGCCTTCCTTCAGCAGCGGAATGACGCGCTCGAGGATTGTGTCGACGTCCTCGCCATTGTTGCCGGATTCCGGCAGGCCCCAGAGCTGACCGAAATGCACATAGACCGGCAGTTCGGTGCGCTCGCCGATTTCCGCTGCCATCTCCATCACGCGGATGCCCCAGCGCGCAAAGCCGCCGATTTCCGCATGGGCCTTGATGCCGCGCACGAGATCGCGATTGGCGAGTGCCGATTTCACGGTCGCATCGATATCGACGCCGTCGGGGCTGTAGAGATTGGGATAGAAGTGGCCTTCGAGGCCGCCGACGAGATAGGCCGAGAGGAATGCGTAGACGCGCGATTTTGCGGGCTCGGCGATGAAATGACGGAAGGCCGGCAGCGTCATGCAGGACGGGCCGCCCTGATCGATCAGGGTCGTGACGCCCGACTGCACGCCGACCATGTCGGGATTCATGCCGAAGCGACCGGAGACATATTGAAAGACATGACCGTGCGTATCGATCAGGCCGGGCAGCACCAGCTTGCCCGTGACGTCGATCACCTCGCGTGCGCTGGTCGGCAGAATGTCCGACTGCACCGCGGCGATCTTGCCGTTGCGGATGGCGACATCCTTCATGCCGTCGATCCCGGCCGCAGGATCGATGACGCGGCCGCCGCGCAGCAGGATGTCGTATGAGGCAGTAACGGACATGATCGGTCTCCCAAATTCTTTGCGCTTACGTGCTCTCCGTCCGGCTTTCACACACCGGGAAAATACGAAGCATGCTTCGTATTTGACTAAAGCAAGGTGCGTGCCATGATTGACCGAAGGTAATTCACCGGCGTGAGTCGGGAGCAGGAGAGGCGTGTTGTCGAAGACGAATAAGCCGCGTGGTGTTGCTGCGCACAAACCCTGGCCGCTGGAGCAGCGGCCCGGTTACCTGATCCGCCGGTTGCACCAGATCCATGTCGCGCTTTTCCAGGAGGCGTGCGCAGGCTTCGACATGACACCGCTACAATACAGTTTGCTATCGGCACTCGCTGTGCGTGGAACGGCGGACCAAACCAGCTTAGCTGCTGATATTGCTCTGGATCGTACAACGACGACCGGCGCGCTGAAGCGGCTGGAAGCGCGCAAACTGGTCGAGCGGCCGGTGAGCGACGACGATCGCCGCGCGCGGATCTGCAAGCTCACGCCGGCTGGTGCCTCGATGCTGGGCAAGATTGAAAGTGCTGCGCGCGATGCCCATCGCAACACGCTGGATCCGCTCGGCAAGGCGGAGCAGGTGGCATTCATCGCCATGATGCAGCGCATTGTCGCAGCGCATGCCGGCGCCCCGGATGCCGTTCTGGCGGCGGACGGAGCCTGATCGACCTTAGAATGACTAAAAAGTCGCCGGGGATGTCGCGAATTCAGGCAATGGCCTGACGGCCCGATCGCAGCGTCGGTCATTCGTATCTGGAAGGTCGAAGCTCGCTCACCTGCGCCAAGGCGCCGCGTGTTGCGATTGAACCGCGTCGGCCCGCGCACCGACCGATCTGATGTGAACACGCATCATCAGCCGTCTCCCGAGCAACGGGACATCTGCAAACCTTATAAATTTACCTCTCCAGGCTTGAAAGCACCGAAATGGTGCTTTAATGGTCATTCCATGTCACCCCGATATAGCTCAGCTCTGTCGATGACCTTGAGCCCGTCCCAAGAGGACCGGGCGAAGCTGTTTGCAACCCTGGCGGCCTATCGTCAGGCGCTGCGGGTGCTCGATCAAACCCGGGGTGCCAATCTCGTGTCGCTGCATGAAGCGGCCTATGAGACCATTCGGGACACGACAGGCCTTCCGGCGCGGCTGGTCACGCTCGCACTACGCGATCACGGGCGTCACAAGGGCGAGGACAATGTCAGCGCCATCCCGCTCGATGCCAAGCTGTTCGCGATCAAGGGGCCCGACAGCGTCAGCATCGCGACCGTGCAGGGGCGTGTCATCCTCCCCTACACAATGAACGGCTATCACTTCGGCTGGAACGATTTCGCCGAGGCCCGTCTCGTTTTTCACGCGGACCACATCGAACTATGCGCCGGCATCCAGGCCGGCGTGCATTCACACAAGGAGGGATCAATGTCGAATGAAGGAATTCTCGCGCGTCTCGGGCGTGTGATTGCGGGCGTCGTCAACAATGCGGTCGATACGGCAGAGGCGTCCAATCCGATCGCCGTGGCGCAGCAGGCGTTGCGCGAGATCGACAAGATTTCCGACGAAGCGCGCGCGGCACTCAGCGTCGCCGTGGCTGCGGGGCATCGGTTGAAAGCCAAGGCGGATGATCTCGATGCCGAGATCCGCGATCTCGATGACAAGATCAAGGTCGGCCTCACAAACGGCCGCGAGGATCTCGCCCGCGCGGCCACGGGCGTGCAGATCGATCTCGAAGCGCAGCGCGAGGCGCTTGCCAAGGCGATCGCGGAGAATGCCGGCGAGATCGCCGAGGCCCAGGCGGCGTTGCGCTCCATCGCATCGGCACGCGATGATGCGAAGAAGCGGCTGGACGACGCGCAGCGCGCGCAGAAGGTCGTGCACGGCTCCGACGCGACGCCGTCGGAGCGCAACGATCGCAGGCTCGCCGATGCGTTGAGCGCGGTGGAGCGCGTCACGGGCGTGCCGGTCAAATCGATATCCGGGGCTGCCGAGGTGGAAGAGCTCGGGCAGATCCAGCGGCAGAATGCGATCGAAGCTCGGTTAAAGGCGTTTCGCGAAGGCGAGCGCTGATGCCTGCGATCGTTCAGCCTGGCACGGAGCCGTTCTGGCTGGCGCTCATGGTGGTCGCCGGGCTCGGTGTGGTCGAAGTCCTGTCGCTGCTGCTCGGCGCATCGATCTCCGGCCTTCTCGATGACGGCTTTGGCTTTCACAGCCCCGGCCATGCAGATGCCAGCGTGCTTGGCGGCTGGATGTCCTGGCTGAATGCGGGCGGCGTGCCAGTGCTGGTGTTGGTGGTCGTGTTCTTTTCCGCTTTCGCGGCGATCGGCTTCGCTCTGCAGTCGGTCGCGTCGAACATCGTGATGCCATTGCCGCTTCTGCTTGCCGTGCCGGCATCGATGGCATTGGCGCTGCCCGTGACGCGGTGGGCGAGCCGTGGTCTGGCGCGGATCATCCCGCGGGATGAAAGCAATGCCGTCAGCCAGTCCGAACTCATCGGCCTGCTCGGCACCGTCACGCTGGGGCCGCTCGATCAGGGCAATCCCGGCAGCGTCCGGGTCCGGGACCGCTACGGCAATATCCACGTCCTGCGTGCCACGGCCGCTCCCGGCCATGTCATCGAAACAGGGGCTCTGGTCGTCATCGCAGATGGCAGTGACGGTCTCTTTCAGGCAATTCCGGCGCCGCCCGAACTGGCGCCCCATCACGGAGGCTAGACGCCATGGATTTCTTTTCGCTCGGCCTGACCGCAGGCACCATTATCATCGGGCTTGTCGTCATCAGCGTCATCATGATGTCGCTCTATACCCGCGCCACGCGGGACAAGGCCTATGTGCGCACCGGTCTTGGCGGCAAGAAGGTCGTGCTCGATGGCGGCTCGGTGATCCTGCCGATCTTCCACTCCTATTCCTGGGTGTCGCTTTCGACGTTGCGTCTCGAAGTGAAGCGCGCCGAAAATGAATCGATGATCACCAAGGACCGCATGCGTGCGGACATCACCGCGGAATTCTATGTGCGCGTGAAGCCGGATGCGGAGAATATCGCGCTGGCAGCGCAGACCCTCGGCGACCGCACCAATGACGCGGATGCGCTGAAGACCCTGGTGGAAGCGAAGTTCGTCGATGGCCTGCGCTCGGTCGCCGCCACCATGTCGCTGCGCGACCTGCAGGAGCAGCGTGCGGAATTCGTCAAGTCGGTGCAGGCGGCCGTTGCGCATGACCTGCAGTCGAACGGTCTCGAACTGGAATCGGTGTCGCTGACCCGGCTCGACCAGACCGACATCAAGCACTTCAACCCCAATAACAGCTTTGACGCGGAAGGCCTGACGGCGCTCACCAAGATCACCGAGGAGCGCAAGCGCGAGCGAAACCAGATCGTCCGCGACAACGAAGTCGAGATCGCCACCAAGGATCGTGAAGCCAGCCTGCGCCGCCTGACCATCGAGCGCGAGCAACGCGATGCCGAGCTGTCGCAGGAACGCGACATCGCCAACAAGACCGCGGAAACGCGCGCCGAAGCCGCGCGGGCCGAACAGGCTGCGCGTCTCAGCGAGGAAACCTCGCGCCTCGATGCGGAACGCGGCATCGCCGAGCGCGATGCCCAGACGCGCCAGGCCCGTGAAAGCGCGCGCATCGAAGCCGAGCGCGGCATCGCCGAACGCGAGGCAGAGGCGCGCAAGGTGACGGAAACTGCTCGTATCGATGCGGCGATTGCGGTCGCGCAGAAGACCGAGGAAGAGCAGGCCGCACGCGCCCGCGCCGACGAAGCCAAGGCAGCCGCGACGACCGCGGAAGAGCAGGTCGTCACGGCACGCGAAGTCGAGATCGCCGAACGTGCGAAGCGCATCGCCGTGCTGGACGCGCGCAAGACCGCTGAGCGCGAAGCGACGGCCATCACAGTGAAAGCCGAAGCCGAGAAGGAAGCGGCTGCCAATCTGGCCGCCTCCGTCAAGATCCAGGCCGAAGCCGAGGCTGCTGCGGCCAAGATCCGTGCCCAGGGCGTGATCGAACTCGGCGAGGCCGAAGCGCGTGCCGAGCGGGCCAAGAACGAAGCGCGGAATGCACTGTCACCGGCGATCATCGAATTCGAACTGTCGCGCGCCCGCATCGATATCATCCCGGAAGCGCTCGAGCAGGCCATGAAGCCGATCGAGAAGATTTCGGACATCCGCATCTTCAATGCAGGTGGCTTCGGCGGGCTTGGTGGCACGAATGGACATCGCAGTGACGGCAATGCCGTGTCGGATCTGTCGAGCCAGCTGTTGAACTTCACCGCGCAGAAACCGATTCTCGACGAGATCCTGTCGCAGGCCGGTTTCAAGGGCGCTGATCCCACGCAGGCATTGCTGGCGGCGTCGGTCGGCAATCTGAAAGCGGAGCCGGCAAAGGTTGCGACACAGCCCGTCGCCGCTCATGTCCCGAAAAATGATCACCCTGTGAAAGGCGACGGGCTGGCGGGCTGATCCGCGCACCGCAAACGTCCTCACATCTCAAACGACAATCGGCCTGGAGCGGGAAGCTCCAGGCCGATTGCTTATTTAAACGGTGGTTCCGGTTCTGATCAGAACTGGTTCATCGTGTTATGTGCGCCGCCGGCCTTCAGAGCCGCTTCACCCGCAAAATATTCCTTGTGGTCGTCGCCGATGTCGGAGCCGGCCATGTTCTGATGCTTCACGCAGGCGATGCCCTGACGGATCTCCTCGCGCTGAACGTTCTTCACATAGCCCAGCATGCCCTGCTCGCCGAAATAGGCCTTGGCGAGCGTGTCGGTGGACAGCGCAGCGGTGTGATAGGTCGGCAGCGTGATCAGGTGGTGGAAGATGCCGGCGCGCTTGGCCGAGTCCGCCTGGAAAGTGCGGATCAGCTCGTCGGCCTGCTTCGCCAGCTCGGTCCCGTCATATTCTTCCTTCATCAGCTCGGCGCGGTTGTACTTGCTGACATCCTTGCCGGCGGCCTTCATCTCGTCGAACACCTGCCAACGGAAGTTCAGCGTCCAGTTGAACGACGGCGAGTTGTTGTAGGCGAGCTTCGCATTCGGCACGACTTCGCGGATACGATCGACCATCACCGCGATCTGCTCGATATTCGGCTTTTCGGTCTCGATCCAGAGCAGGTCGGAGCCATTCTGCAGCGAGGTGATGCAGTCGAGCACGACACGGTCCTGACCGGTACCTTCGCGGAACTGATAGAGATTGCTTGCCAGGCGCTTCGGACGCATCAGCTTGCCGTTGCGGGTGATGACGACGTCGCCATTGCCGATCTTGGACGCATCGACTTCCTCGCAATCCAGGAAGCTGTTGTACTGGTCGCCGAGATCGCCCGGTTTGTGGCTGACGGCGATCTGCTGGGTCAGGCCTGCGCCGAGCGAGTCGGTGCGGGTTACGACGACGCCGTCTTCGACACCGAGTTCGAGGAAGGCGTGACGGCACGCGCGGATCTTCGCCAGGAAGACCTCATGCGGCACGGTGACCTTGCCGTCCTGATGGCCGCACTGCTTCTCATCCGAGACCTGGTTCTCGATCTGCAGCGCGCAGGCGCCGGCTTCGATCATCTTCTTGGCGAGCAGATAGGTCGCTTCCGCATTGCCGAAGCCGGCATCGATATCGGCGATGACGGGAACGACATGGGTCTGGAAGTTGTCGATCGAGGCGATCAGCTCTTCTTCCTTGACCTTGTCACCGGCCTTGCGGGCGGCATCGAGCGCGCGGAACGTGTTGCTCAGCTCGCGGGAATCCGCCTGACGCAGGAAGGTGTAGAGTTCTTCGATCAGCGCCGGCACCGAAGTCTTCTCATGCATCGACTGATCCGGCAGCGGGCCGAATTCCGAACGCAGGGCGGCGATCATCCAGCCTGAGAGATAGAGATAGGTGCGGTCGGTGGTGCCGAAGTGCTTCTTGACCGAGATCAGCTTCTGCTGCGCGATGAAGCCGTGCCAGCAGCCGAGCGACTGGGTGTACTTGGTGGCATCATTGTCGTAGCGCGCCATGTCGGCGCGCATCTGCGCGGCGGTGAAGCGCGCAATGTCGAGGCCGGTCTTGAAACGGTTCTGCAGGCGCATGCGGGCGATGGCCTCGGCACCCACGCCGTTCCAGGTCGGCTTGGTCTTGAGCAGCGCAGCCGCGGCTTCCACTTCGCTCGCATAGGAGCCGGTGCGGGTGAACTGATCGATATCGCGCGGTTGGAAATTCATGGGTCCGATCCCTTCGTGTTCGACTGTGTGTCTAACGCCTGTTCTAAGCGCGGGATCGGCAGGAGCTAGACGGAACGCAGATAACTTGTCATACTTTACAAGCTACTCATGTAATGTTGTAAAGTATAACAAGTGGTATCGAGGTAGCGAGATGGCGCCCTCTGGTGGTCGTTCTGTTTTCATCGGCCCGCGCTTGCGGCGGCTGCGGCGCGATCTCGGCCTCACGCAGGCTGATATGGCCGCAGATCTGGAGATTTCGGCGCCCTATGTCGCTCTGCTGGAGCGCAACCAGCGGCCAATGACGGCCGACATGCTGCTCCGCCTGGCGCGCACCTACACGATCGATCTCGCCGATCTCGCGGGCGACGGCGGCGCCGACTCGACCGCGCGGCTGCAGTCGATTCTGAAGGAGCCGATGTTTTCGGACATCGATATTCCCCAACTCGAGATCAGCGATCTCGCGGTCTCCTATCCCGGCATGGCGGAGGCATTCCTGCGCCTCTACACGGCGTATCGCGAGGAGCAGCTTGCACTTGCCGAGCGACGCGGGCCTGCGCCTGCTGGCGTGGCATCGGAGGAGGGCGGTGGTTACGACGCCAATGATCCTGTCGCGGAAGTCCGCCGTTTCCTTGCGGCCCGCAAAAACAATTTCGCTGCGATCGATGATGCTGCCGAGCGGCTTGCGCAGGCGACGTCCGGTGCGAGCGGTTTCATCGAGCGCCTGAAGACGCGGCATAAATTGCAGGTGCGCTACATGCCGCCGGACGTCATGCTCGGCTCCGTGCGCCGTCTCGATCTGCATCGCAGGCAGTTGCTGCTGGAAGACTCGCTGGATACTGCGAGTCTGAACTTCCAGCTTGCGCAGCAGCTCGCTTATTTGGAGCTGGGGAGCGAAATCACCACGGCACTGGAAGACAGCCAGTTCACCAGCAAGAGTGCCGAGTTGCTCGCGCGCCGCGCGCTGGCAAGCTATGCCGCAGGCGCGATCGTGATGCCCTATGCGGTCTTCGCGCGCGCTGCTGAAACGCGCCGCTACGATCTGGAAGCGCTGGCGCGCCAGTTCGGCGTGAGTTTCGAGCAATGCGCACATCGCATCACCACGCTGCAGCGGCCGGGTTCGGAGAAAGTCCCGTTCTTTCTCATCCGCGTCGATCCCGCCGGCAATATCTCGAAACTGCTCGATGGCGCCGGCTTCCCGTTCGCAAAGCATGGCGGCGCCTGTCCGCTCTGGTCCGTGCACAATGTGTTCCGCACGCCGCGCGAACTCGTCACGCAGTGGCTGGAATTGCCCGATGGCCAGCGCTTCTTCTCCATCGCGCGCACGGTGACGGCGGGCGGCGGCTCGTTCGGCGCCCAGCGCATCGAGCGCGCCATCGCGGTCGGATGCGCGGCCGAGCATGCGAGTCAGTTGATCTATGCGCGTGACGGCGCCGGCCCGCGGGCGGATGCGCCGACGCCGGTGGGGGTGGCGTGCCGCGTGTGCCATCGCCCACGTTGTACAGCACGCTCGGCGCTTCCCATCGGTCGTGAACTCTTGCCCGACGATTTCAGAACGCTCAGCGTGCCGTTCGGATTTTCAGCCGAATGACGCCGCTTTGCGCTTGGCGTTGTGGGGGTGAATGAGGCAGCATCGCGCCGCTTCAATCGCAAACGTCAGTGAGACCCTCATGAGCCCGCGCACCCGCCTCGATGAACTGCATGCCGAAATGACCGAATGGCGCCGTGATTTCCACGCGCATCCGGAAATCGGCTTCGAGGAGGAGCGTACCAGCGAGATCGTCGCCAAGCGTCTCGCGGAATGGGGCATTGAAGTGCATCGCGGTTTTGGTGGCACCGGTCTTGTCGGCGTGATCCGCGGCAAGCATGGTGCCGCCGGCAGCAACCGCGCCATCGGCCTGCGCGCCGATATGGATGCGCTACCGATGGACGAGGGCAACGAGTTTGCCCATCGCTCGCAGAATCCCGGTCGCATGCACGCCTGCGGCCATGACGGCCACACCACCATGCTGCTCGGCGCCGCCAAATATCTCGCGGAGACGCGCAATTTTGCCGGCACGGTGCATCTGATTTTCCAGCCTGCCGAAGAAGGTCTCGCCGGCGCCAAGGCGATGATGGATGACGGGCTGTTCGAGCGCTTCCCCTGCGATTCCATCTACGGCATTCACAACAGCCCGGACCTGCCGCTTGGCACCGTGCGGGCGCTGACGGGCACCGCGCTGGCGGCGATCGATTATTTCACCATCACGCTGCGCGGCCGCTCGTCCCATGGCGCGCATCCGCAGCAAGGCATCGACACGGTGGCAATGGCGGCGCAGGTGATCAACGCACTCAACGCGATCCCGTCGCGCCAGATCGATGCGCTGGAATCGGCGATCATCTCCATCGGCCAGATCCATGGCGGCACCTCGAATATCGTGTTGCCGGAAACGGTGGAGCTGCGCGGCTCCGTGCGCACGCTGAAGCCCGAAGTGCGCGACCGCGTCGAAGAACTGTTCAAGCGTGCGGTGAAGCTGACCTGCGAAGCGCAGGGCGGCAGTGCCGAGATCGACTACAAGCGCGCTTATCCGCCGACCATCAACACGGCCGACGAAGCAGCGCGTGCGGCACAGGCCGCTGCAGCCGTGCCGGGGGTGACCGAGGTGCAGCGCGAGGGCAATCCGGTTCTGGCCGGCGAGGATTTTGCGTTCATGCTGGAGAAGAACCGCGGCGCCTATATCTTCTTCGGCCAGCGCGGCGCAGACAAAGGCGGGGTGCCCGTGCACAATCCCGGCTACGACTTCAACGATGATCTGCTGCCGATCGGCGCCAGCTATTTTGCGGCGCTTGTCGAGCAGGAGCTCGCATAAACGCGATCAGGCCGCGCCACTCTTCTCGATGGTGCGGCCGACCACGCGCAGGAGGTCGCTGCGCACGGCTTCAATATGTTGCTTGAGAAAGCTGCAGGCATCCGCGATCTGCCCTGCGCGGCAGAGGGCGATCAGCTGCGCATGTTCCTTTTCCGCGATCCCCATCGCTTCGGTATTCGATAGCTGCATCCGCGTATAGCGATCGCTGGTCTGCAGCAGCGCCGTCACGATGTTCTGGGTGCGCGGTTGTCGCGCATTCACATACATGGCCATGTGAAACTCGGCATTGATCTGGCCCCATTCGCTGACATTGCCCGCCGCGATCGCGCCCTCGAAGCGCCTCTGAATGGCATCCAGGGTCGCGAAATCGTCCGCCGAGAAATGCGGCGCGGACTGCGCCAGCATGCGTGGCTCCAGCATCACCCGCAGGTCGAACACGTCATTGATCTCGTCGAGCGACAGCTCCGACACCACAGCGCCCTTCTGCGGCACGATCCGCACCAGCCCTTCGGCTTCGAGCTGGAACAGCGCCTCGCGCACCGGGATCCGGCTCACCCCATAGGTCTCGCCGAGCGCGTCCTGGCGCAGCTGTGCGCCTGCCGGATAGGTCCCGTCCAGGATCGCCTGTCGCAGCTGATCAGTGATCATGGCCGAGAGCGTGCGGTGCTTCATCGGTTCGCTCATTGATATATCTAGCCTTTTCGCCGCCGATCCTGCCGATATCTCAGTCTTCTCGCTGCTGCACAAAACCGCCTCAAGCCGTGAATTTGTGCAGGTAATCGTTTGACTCGCAAAATGTATAAATTATACGATCTTAAAAATCACCTCACTTTTGTGACATGCGGGGGAGCATTCATGAGTGATCAGACGATGTCGTCGGCGCGCGAGGTCGGGTTCCGCCACATGGTGATGGCGGCGTCCCGCGGTCTGCTCGCCTTCGAGCGCCTCGCGATCATCGGCTTCATGTATCTGCTGACGGCGCTGATCCTGGTGAATGTCGTCACCCGCTATTCGCATATGCCGATCTACTGGATCGACGAATCCGCGGTCTATTCGGTGGTCTGGCTGACCTTTATCGGCGCGTCGGCGATGACGCGGCTGCGGCTCGATTTTGCGGTCACCATGATGACGGAGCGGCTGTCGGTGTCGAAGCAGCGCCTGTTCAAGATCATCGCCACCGGCATGGTGATCGTGTTCGGCATCAGCCTGATGATCACCTGTGTGCTGTGGATGGATCCGGTCGGCATCGCCAGCGCGGGTTTCGACGCCAAGAAGTTTGCCGGCCAGACCTTCAACTTCCTCTACACCGAGCGCACCCAGACGCTGAACTGGCCGACCTGGGTCCTGTATCTGACGCTGCCGATCTTCGCGGTGTCGATGACCATCCATGGCATCGCCAACCTGCTGGAAGATCTCGATCTCGTTCCGCGCGTGGCGCCAAAGGGCTTCCAGCTGTCCGAGCTGGACGGGGTGAACTGACATGATCACCTCCGCTGCTTTCGTGATCATCATGCTGGTCGGCGTGCCGATCGGCCTCTGTCTCTGCCTTGCCGGCTTCGTCTACATCATGGCGTCTGGCAATCCGGTGCTGTTCCAGTCCTATCCGCTGCAATTGTTCGGCGGCGTCGATAGCTATGGCCTGATCGCGATCCCGCTGTTCATCCTGATCGGCGAGATCATGAATGGCGGCGGCATCACCCAGCGCATCGTCGATATGGCCATGGCCTTTATCGGCTCGCTGCGCGGCGGCCTCGCTTATGTGAACGTGCTCGCCAACATGTTCATCTCCTCGATCCTCGGCTCGGCCACGGCACAGGTCGCCATCATGGCGCAGATCATGGTGCCGGAGATGGAGAAGAAGGGATACGACAAGACCTTCGCGGCCGGCCTCACGGCCTATGGCGGCATGCTCGGCCCCATCATCCCGCCCTCGGTGATGTTCGTGGTTTACAGCGTGCTGGCGCAGGTCTCGGTCAGCGACATGCTGATCGCCGGCATCATTCCGGGCGTCATTCTCACGGTGATGTTCTGCGTGATCATCGCCGTCATGGGCTATATCCATAACTATCCGCGCGCGGACTACCAGACGCCGAAGCAGCGCGTGATGACCATCCTGCGGACCTGTCCGACGCTGCTGATCCCTATCGTGATCGTCGGCTCAATTCTGACCGGCCTTGCTAATGCCACCGAGTCGGCGGCTGTCGGTGCCGTGGCCTCGGCATTGATCGGCAAATATTGGACGAAAGAATTCCGGTGGTCGCAGCTGCCGCAGATGATGCTGCGCTCGGGCATCTATTCGGCCATCGTGCTGTTTCTCGTCGCCGCGGCCGCCGTGTTTTCCTGGGTGCTCATCTTCGGGAAAGTGCCGCAGGAAACCGCGGCCTGGATCCAGACCGTGGCAAAGGATCCGATCAGCTTCATGCTGCTTTGTAACGTCATCCTGCTGGTCATCGGCACGGTGATCGACGGCGTGCCGGGTCTCATCATGACGGTGCCGATCCTGCTGCCGATCGCCACCGAGATCTATCACATCGATCCCCGCCAGTTCGGCGTCGTTGTCGTCATCAATCTCGTGCTCGGCCTGCTGTCGCCGCCCGTCGGGCTCTGCTTCTTCGTCGCTGCGGCCGTGACCGGCGCCAAGCCCGGCAAGATGTTCATGGTGACGCTGCCGTTTTTCTTCATCTCTTGCATCCTCCTGATTTTACTCTCGCTGTTTCCGTATCTGTCTCTCGCTCTCATCAAGTAACGCATCACTAAGGAGCTCTCGTCATGACCATCTCACGTCGTCGCTTCCTCGCAGCATCGGCTGCGGCCTCTGTCTTCGCGCCGTCGCTGTCGCTCGCGCAGGCCAAGGAAATGCGCCTCGGCCTGATCACGCCGAACGGCCATTCCTGGAACAAGGCCGCTTTGAAGCTGGCCGATCAACTCAAGGAAGAGACAAAAGGCCGTCTGACCATGACGGTGTTTCATTCCGGCCAGCTCGGCAATGAAGCGGCCATGATGCAGCAGTTGCAGACCGGCGCGCTTGATATGGGGTTCATTCAGGCTGCCGAGCTCGGCTCGCGCGTGCCGCATATCGCTGCGATCAATGCGCCTTATATCGTGCGCTCGACGCCGTCGGTGGCGAAATTCGTGCGGCATCCGGTGGCGGTGAAGCTGTTCGACGTGCTGCCCGCGGAAACCGGCACCATCGGTCTTGGCTGGGGCATCACCGGCATGCGCGCGGTATTCTCGGTGCGCGATCTCAAGACCCTCGACGACATCAAGGGCATGAAGCTGCGTATCAATCCGACGCCGGTCTACCGCGACTTCTACTCGTCCCTCGGTGCCGCGCCGACGCCGATCCCGACACCGCAGGTGTTCGATGCCATGTCGAACGGCCAGGTCGATGGGCTCGAAGCGGATCTCGAATTCTCCTGGAACCAGCGCTTCGACAAGGTGTCGAAATCGATCCTGCAGATGAATGCCGTCTTCATGCCGATGGCCGCCGTCGTCTCCGGCCGCGTCTGGCAATCGCTGCCGGCCGCCGACAAGGAGCTGATCACCAAGGCGGTGAAGTCCACGCTCGATGCGCAGATCGATGATCTGGCGGGCGCCGAGCCGGCCTTGATCGAGAATTTCAAGGGCACGTCGGTGCCGGTGCGTCAGGTTGCAGCGAAGGATACCGAAGCCGTCATCGCCGAATTCGACAAGCTCTGGCTGCCCAAGGCGCCGGTGCTGGCCGAACTGCGCAAGGTCGGTGCCACGCTGTAGACGAAAACCTCTCCGTCATTGCGAGCGCAGCGAAGCAATCCAGAAGCCAAGTGAAGAAAGACTGGGTTGCTTCGTGGCTTCGCTCCTCGCAATGGCGGCATTTTCCTCTGCCATCGTTCTCACAAGCCGGCGCGCACCACGCGCCGGCACATAACGGAGTTTTGCCATGAGTCCCCGCATCTCCTGGGAAGGTGTCTTCCCGGCTGTCACCACCCAGTTTCACGACGATCTCTCGCTCGATATCGATGCCACCGCCAAAGTGATGGACGGCCTGATCCGCGATGGCGTGTCGGGTCTGATCATCTGCGGCTCGGTCGGGGAGAACACCTCGCTGGAGCGCAAGGAGAAGATCGCGATCATGGAAACGGCCAAATCGGTCGCCAAGGGCCGCGTGCCGGTGTTGTGCGGGATCGCTGAATTCACCACGGCTTTTGCCGTCGAGACCGCCAAGGAGGCCGCGCGTGTCGGTATCGACGGCATCATGGTGATGCCGGCGCTGGTCTATTCGTCGAAGCCACACGAGACGGCAGCGCATTTCCGCTCGGTGGCGACGGCGACCGATCTGCCGGTCATGCTCTACAACAATCCGCCGATCTACAAGAACGACGTCACGCCGGACATTCTGGCGACGCTCGCCGATGTCGAGACGGTGGTTTGCTTCAAGGACTCCTCCGGCGACACCCGCCGCTTCATCGACACCCGCAACATGGTCGGCGATCGCTTCGTGCTGTTCGCCGGCCTTGATGATGTCATCGTCGAAAGCGTCGCCATGGGCGCCGTCGGTTGGGTGTCCGGGATGTCCAATGCCTTCCCGCGCGAGGGCGAGACGTTGTTCCGTCTCGCGAAGGCCGGCCGCTATGCCGAGGCGATGAAGATCTATGAGTGGTTCATGCCGCTGCTGCATCTCGATGCGCGGCCGGATCTCGTCCAGTGCATCAAGCTTTGCGAGAACATCATGGGGCGCGGCACAGCGCTGACGCGCCCGCCGCGTCTCGCCTTGCTGCCGCATGAGAAAGCGGACGTCGAAGCCATGATGGCCAAGGCGCTGCGCACACGCCCGACTCTGCCAGAAGTCGGGTTGAAGGCGGCCTGAGCGACCAGGCTCCTTCATGCAAAACGGCGCGCCAGCAATGGCGCGCCGTTTTCATGTCTCGTTGTCGCGTTTCTCGAACATCTCGGCTTCGTCGTCGCGATCGCGCTTCGGAGAGGCGATATCGCCGTCCTCTTCGTCGTCATCGACAGGTGGTCGAGGTGTCGGCTTATCCGACGTGTCCTTTGGCTCGCGGCCGGATCGTGGTGTCATCGCGTTCCCCGCATTCGCGTCATGCGGGTGATTGAAGCAGATTTCGCGGCGATGAGGCAATCCACTCTTGTCGTCGCCCCACTTGATCGGGCGATCCAGTACACTCGGACAGAGCGGTGTATACTGGGCCACCCGGTCAGGCCGGGTGGCGACATCCGATCGTTACGTCCGAAACCCGCCCTTACGCTGCTCGGCGAGCCATGCAGCGAGAGCGACCGACTTCTCGGCCGGTTTTCCGGCTGAACTCTTCCCGGGTGACGTCTTGCCGGTCGTGCTCCGGCCGGACTTGGCCGCAACCTTCTTCTTCGGCGCCGCTTGTGGCATCGCTGCCTCGCGGGCGAGCCGCATCTCTTTCAGGCGCGCCATATTGTCGAGCACCGCCTTTTGGGCGGCATCGCGCTCGGCTTTGGTGGATTTGTCGTTATCTGCGGACATCAATTCAGCTTCGTTCTGGAATTTGGGGTGTCAGCGCCACGGGCATCGGAGCAAGCGTCGCGCGATCGTTGCGTGGCTATATAAATGCCCGTACCCGTTCAGCCAACAGCCGATCACGCCGGTGGGCCATTTCTGAGGCACATGCGCGGGATTTCATGCGAAATCGCCGCAGTTGCGTCACTATCGCCGGTCTGAGACAATCGCTCCCGTCAATCGGACCGATTTTTCCCCATGCTTCGTACGCTTTTCAACGATGGCGCCGACAATCTGCGCGGCCGCATCATCGCCATCTACGCCATTCTCATTCCGGCCAATGTGCTGGCCTGGATCTGGGCTCTGGTCGCGTTTCGCGATCAGCCGGTGCTGCTGGGTACCGCTGTTCTGGCTTACACATTCGGTCTGCGCCACGCCTTCGATGCCGATCACATCGCGGCCATCGACAATATCACGCGCAAACTGATGCAGTCGGGCAAGCGCCCGATCTCGGTCGGTATGTTCTTCTCGCTCGGCCATTCCACCGTGGTGATCGTGGCCTCGATCTTCGTGGCGCTGGCAGTGTCCGCGCTGCAGGAGCGGTTCGACAATTTCAAGGAAGTGGGCGGGCTGATCGGCACCGGCGTCTCGGCATTCTTCCTGCTGGTGGTCGGCATCGCCAATCTTTTCATTCTCATCGCCGTCTATCGCGTGTTCCGGTCGGTGAAACGCGGCGAGCGATTCATCGAAGAGGATCTCAATGCCGTGCTGGCCCAGCGCGGCATTATCGGCCGCGCGCTGCGCCGTCTGTTCGGGGCGATCACCAAGAGCTGGCACATGTATCCGCTCGGCATCCTGTTCGGCCTCGGCTTCGACACCGCCAGCGAAATCGCACTGCTCGGCATCGCTGCCTCACAGAGCGCCGAGGGCATGTCGATGCTGTCGATCCTGATTTTCCCGGCACTGTTCACGGCCGGCATGTCGTTGGTGGATGCGACGGATTCGATCCTGATGGTGCGCGCCTATGGCTGGGCCTTCGTGAAGCCGATCCGCAAGCTCTATTACAACATGATGATCACGGCGGTGTCGGTGATTGTCGCGCTGGTGATCGGCGGTATCGAAGCGCTCGGCCTGATCGGCCGCAAGCTCGATCTCTCAGGCAGTTTCTGGGAAGCCATCGAGGGGCTGAACGAGAATCTCGGTGCGATGGGCTATCTGATCGTCGCGATCTTCCTCGTCAGCTGGCTGGTCTCCGTCGCCATCTATCGCATCAAGGGCTATGACGATATCGAGGTGCGCGAGGCGTGAGCCTCGCGGTCATTTGCCCGGCATCTTCTCCAGCGCGGCACGCTTCCAGAGGTCCCAGGCGCGGCCGTGGATCTGGTCGATCACCGCCAGCGTCTTCGCGCTTTCATCGTTCTGCAGATAGGTGACGGTGCCGCCCAGCGCGAGCGCCTGCGATTGCAGTTGCGCATTGACGTTGCTGTAATGCGCACGGAACACCGCCATCGGAATGGCGGCGGCGACCACCACGCTGCCGTGGCCGCGCATCAGCGCGACGTTGCGGCCACCCAGTGTTTCCGCCAGTGCCTTGCCGAGCTGCGGCGTGCTCACCAGCATGTTGCTGGCGCCCGCGGTGTCGCGGATGTCGAAGATCGGCACATCAGGTGCGAGAAACGCACCGAGATGAAAGATCGGCCGCAGCGGCACATTGCTCGCGCCGAACGGGATGATGCCCGGCGAGTGCGTATGCACGACGGCTTTCACGTCCGGTCGCGCCTTGTAGATCTCGCCATGGATGAAGCGCTCGAGAAAGCTCGCACGTCCGCGCGCATCGACCGGATTGGAATCGAGATCGTATTCCAGGATGTCGTCCGCCGTGACCAGCGCCGGCGCCAGCGAGCGGCCCATCAGATAGCGATTGGGATCGGTCGGGTGCCGCATGCTGACATGGCCGAAGCCATCGATGACATTGAGATCGGTGAGGACGCGGTTGGCGACCACGAGATCCTGCATCAGCGCGGGATCGAAGGGACCGGCAGACGCTGGCGCTGCAGTCTGCGCGCTGGCGGGGTGGATTGCGAAAATGAGCGATGCGGTCAGCAACAGCCGTGCGGCCAGGCGCATGGACATGATCGGAATCCTCCCGGATGGCGCGGGCGATTGATTCCGCCTTACGCGCTTGATCTATGCAGCTAATACCGGCCCGCCGGCCTTCTTCCAAGCATCAATGCCGCCATCGAGGTGCGCGGCATGCGCAATGCCGGCATCTTTCGCCGCGTTGACCGCCATTGCCGAGCGCTCGCCATACGCACAGAAGAATACCAGGCGGCGACGCGTCGCGCTGGCGACTTCGCGCAGCATGCCGCCGGGCTTGAGGTTGTCGGCAATCGACGGATAGGGCGCATGCAGCGCGCCGGACAGCGTGCCGAATTTCGCGCGTTCGCCACTTTCGCGGAGATCCACCAGAAGCATGTCGGGATCGCCGAGATGGGCAATGGCTTCCTGCGGCGACAGCGCGAGGCCCTGTTTCACCAGCTCGTCCGGCTTGAGGCCGACTTTCATATTGGCGGGGATCACCACGTCCATGAGCTTGGGGTTCGGCAGGTTCAGTCTACCCATCAGTTCGATATATTCATCGACGGAGTTCACCTGCAGCCGCGGATTGAAGCGCTTTTCCTCGCCGATGGTGGAGACGGTGTCGCCTTTGTAGTCGTGTGCGGGGAAGACCATGGTCTCGTCCGGCAGTTTCAGCAGGCGATTGAACAGCGAGTCATATTGGGCGCGTGCGCTGCCATTCTGGAAGTCGGTGCGGCCGGTGCCGCGAATGAGGAGCGTGTCGCCGGTGAAGACGCGATCCTTCATCATATAGCTGTAGGAATCGTCCGTATGGCCGGGCGTGTACATCACGTCGAGGCTGACGCCCTCGATCATCACCTTGTCGCCATCGCTCACGCGCATCGCGACAACGTCGGCCTTGCTCTGGTCGCCCATCACCGTGACGCATTGCGTGCGCTCACGCAGTTCGGCGAGGCCGGTAACGTGATCGGCATGGAGATGTGTATCGACGGCTTTCACCAGCCGCAGATCGAGTTCGCGCAGCAACTGGCAGTAGCGATCGACCTTTTCCAGCACGGGATCGAGGATCAGCGCCTCGCCGCCGGGGCGGCTGGCGAGGAGATAGCTGTAGGTGCCAGAAACGCTGTCGAAGAGCTGTCGGAAGATCATGCCGCTCACCGTCAATCTTGGTCGAATATTCCATGCAGTCAGTGTTAGGAAGAATAATAGCCCAAGATATAGCCTTTGTGCGAATGCTTTCTGCTGTGAGAATTGATTTTGCGCAACGCTCCGCCTAAAGCTCCGGGGCGGAGGCCGATATGGCGGAATATGTGGTTCAGTTTGGCAAGGATGGCGGAAAAGTCGAATCCGACGGCCGCCTGGATGCGGCGGCTTTTCATCGAAATCACACCGCGATCTGGACAATTCTCGCGGCATCCTTGCGGCATCACAGCGGCGACGTTGTGGAGGTCGGCAGCGGCACCGGCCAGCATGTCATGCACTTTGCCGAGCACTCGCCCGACATCACTTGGTGGCCGAGCGATCTCAACGATGCGCATCTGATCAGTATCGAGGCATGGCGCAATTTCACCCAGCGCGCGAATGTCCGCCCGCCGCTGCGGATTGATCTCACTGATCCCGATTGGTGCCCCGAATTGCGCGATGGCAGTGCGCGCGAGCTGCTTGCGGTGTTCTGCGCCAATGTCGTCCACATCGCGCCGTGGCCCGTGGCGGAGGGGTTGATAGCAGGCGCGGCACGTTATCTTCGGCCGGATGGCAAGCTCTTCATCTATGGCCCGTTCAAGCGCGGCGGCGCGCATACGGCTGTGAGCAATGCGGCCTTCGATACCAGCCTGCGCAATAACAATCCTGCATGGGGCGTGCGCGATGTGGAGGAGCTGGAGAAAGTGGCTGAGAGCGTCGGGCTGAAGCTCAACGAGATCGTCGAGATGCCGGCCAATAATCTGATTCTGATTTTTGCACGCGTGGCTACGTAGTCATTTCATAACAAAAGGCTTGGCCAAACCGAGCCGATGCCCGGGCGGAATTCCCATGAGTGATACGACGACTCCAGACAATTTCGACGATGCACGCGCGCGTGCCACCGTATGGCGGCTTGCGGCGGCACAGGCGCTGGGCGGCGCCAATTCTGCGGTGATCTTTGCGACTGGCGCGATCATCGGCGCAACGCTGGCGCCAAGCGCGTCGCTCGCGACGGTGCCGATCTCGGTCTATGTGGTCGGGCTTGCTGCGGCGACGCTGCCGGTCGGCATCATCTCGCGGCGCTATGGTCGGCGTGTGGCGTTCATGATCGGCAGTGGGGCAGGGGCGTTGTGCGGATTGCTCGGCGCTATCGCCATTCTGCAGGCATCTTTTGCGCTGTTCTGTGTCGCGACGTTTTTCGGCGGGCTCTATGGTGCAGTCGCGCAGTCCTATCGCTTTGCGGCCGCCGATGGCGCGAGCCCGGCTTACAGGCCGAAAGCCGTGTCATGGGTAATGGCCGGCGGCGTGTTTGCCGGCGTGCTTGGGCCGCAGCTCGTGCAGTGGACCATGAATATCTGGTCGCCTTATCTGTTCGCGTTCAGCTTCCTCGCGCAGGCGGTGGTGGCGCTTATCGCGATGGCGCTGCTGTCCACTGTGGACGCGCCAAAACCTGCGCCGGCAGATATGCACGGTGGCAGGCCGCTGGTTGAGATCATCAAGCAGCCGCGCTTCGTGGCTGCCGCGATCTGTGGCGTGGTGTCATATGCCATGATGAATCTGGTGATGACCTCAGCGCCGCTGGCCATGAAGCTGTGCGGGCTCAGTCTCAGCGATTCCAATTTCGGAATTCAGTGGCATGTGGTTGCCATGTATGGGCCGAGCTTCTTTACCGGCGCGCTGATCACGCGCTTTGGCGCACCGAAAGTCGTCGCAGTTGGCCTCATACTCGAAGCGCTCGCGGCGATCATCGGCATGTCGGGCATTACCGCGATGCATTTTTGGATTGGACTGGTCGTGCTCGGCGTCGGCTGGAATTTCGGCTTTGTCGGCGCGTCCGCCCTGGTGCTTGAAACGCATCGGCCGCAGGAGCGTAACAAGGTGCAGGCCTTCAACGATTTCCTCGTCTTCGGCCTGATGGCGGTGGGCTCGTTCTCGTCGGGGCAGTTGCTTGCCAGCTACGGCTGGAATGCCGTGAATGCGGTGGTGTTTCCGCCGGTGGTGCTGGGGCTTGTGGTGCTGATGATTGCAGGCTTCGCGAAGCGGCGAGCGCTGAAGCAGGCTGAGGCGTTTCCGGACCCGGCGATCTAGTTCGGGACGCGTAGGCTGCATGGAGCGAAGCGTAATGCAGGTACCGGCGAGGTGATGAAGCGCCGTAGCCCGGATGGCGCTGCGCTCCATCCGGGCTACGGCCGAGAGATTAATCCACTTCCATCAATTGCCCCGCCGTCTCAAACGCCTCGCGCGGCCAGGCGATCTGCACCACGGCGCCGTGGTCGGGGAAGATGCGGTTGCTGAACGTCACCTTGGCGCCGGTGCGCTCCAGCAATGTGCGGGCGATGAAGACGCCGAGGCCAAGGCCGCGGCGGGGGCCGTCTTCGGTGTTGCGACGGCGCGACAGATAGGGTTCGCCGATGCGCTTCAGGAGATCGGGCGGAATGCCGGGGCCGTCGTCGGAAATCGACAGCACGATGGCGTCGGCATTCCACCAGGCATTCACCTCGACCTGCTCGCGGGCGAAATCGACGGCGTTTTCCAGAATATTGCCGACGCCATAAAGGATCGCGGGATTGCGCATGCCGACCGGCTCGGGCGCCGTGGAGACGGCGATCCGTACCTTGATCGATACGCCGAAATCGCGATGCGGCGAGACGGATTCCTCGATCAGCTGCGAGATGCGCATGCGATCGAATGGCGCGCCGCTGGAATTCAGCTGGGTGATTTTCGACAGGATTTCGCGGCAGCGCTGCGCCTGCTCCGCCATGGTGCGGAGATCGCCAGCGAGTTCCGGATTTTTGTCGACGCTCTTCACCAGTTCGCGCGAGATCAGGAAGATGGTGGCCAGCGGCGTTCCGAGTTCATGGGCGGCAGCCGCAGCGAGGCCGTCGATCTGGGTGAGGTGTTGCTCGCGTGTCAGCACCAGCTCGGTGGCGGCAAGGGCGTCGGAAAGCTTGCGCGCTTCCTCGGTGACCTGGAAAGCATAGAGGCTGGTGACGCCGATGGCGGTCATGATCGAGAACCAGACGCCGAGCAGATAGATCTGCGGCAGCACCAGCGGATCGGCGGTGTCCCATGGTAGCGGCAGGTGGAAGAAAGCGAGCACGCTGGTGCAGGTGCCGGCGAGGACGCCGAGCGCAATCGTGTAGTTGGTCGGCAGCGCGGTGGCCGAGATCAGCACCGGCGCGAGGAACAGGAACGAGAACGGGTTCTGCAGGCCCCCGGTGCAATAAAGGAGGCCTGCGAGTTCTATGATGTTGAGCGCCAGCAGGGCTGCGGCGCTGACCGCTTCCAGGCGATGCACGGGATTGAAGAGCGTCTGCAGGACCAGATTCAAAGCCGCCGACAGGCCGATGATCGTCACGCAGGGGATGATCGCCATGTCATATTCGAGGCCCTGCACCACCACGAAAATAGCGGCGAGCTGCCCGAGCGCTGCCAGCCAGCGCAGCCGCAGGATCGTGTCGAGGCGCACATAGCGGCGGGGATGACGGAAGTCGGAAACGGAAATGTCGGTCATATCAGCGTTTTAGCGGGTTGGCGGGGGAGGCACAAACGAACGGTGATGCGGCAAACTCGCCCGTGGCGGCTTGTCGTCCCCGCGAAGGCGGGGACCCATAGCCTCCGAAAGTGTGTGGCGAAGAATCTCTCCGTGTGGTGTTCCACTTACTCCGTCGGAGGTTATGGATCCCCGCCTTCGCGGGGATGACAGGAGAGCGTGGGGCCGCCCCAACTGCTCAACTTGCGTTCAGCGTCCCGATGCCGCAGAGAACGGCCTCAATGACCGCCGATGACATCACGCACACAAACCCCGCGCCGCTGCGCCCGGACACTCCGGCTGCGATCGAGGTCGCGCATCTGGTCAAGATCTATAAGACCGAGCGCGCCGTGGACGATATCTCCTTCTCCATCGCGCGCGGTAGCATTACGGGCCTGCTTGGTGGCAATGGTGCCGGCAAGACCACGACCATTGCCATGATCATGGGTCTGGTGCTGCCGACCTCCGGCAAGGTGTCGGTGCTCGGCCATGCGATGCCGGAGCAGGCCGCAAGCGTGCTCGGGCGGATGAATTTCGAAAGCCCGTATGTCGATATGCCGATGCGCCTCACGGTGCGGCAGAATCTGACCGTGTTCGGCAAGCTCTATGCCGTGCGGAACCTGCGCGAGCGCATCGCGCAACTGGCGTCCGATCTCGACCTCACCGATTTCATCGATCGCGCCAGCGGCAAGCTCTCGGCGGGCCAGAAGACGCGCGTGGCGCTGGCCAAGGCGCTGATCAACGAGCCGGAACTGCTGCTGCTCGACGAGCCCACCGCCTCGCTCGATCCCGATACGGCGGACTGGATCCGCGGGCATCTGGAAACCTACTGCCGCAGTCACAATGCGACCATCCTGCTGGCCTCGCACAACATGCTGGAGGTCGAGCGGCTGTGTGATCGCGTCATCATCATGAAGAAGGGGCGCGTCGAGGACGATGACAGTCCGACGGGCATCCTGCAGCGCTATAACCGTACCACGCTGGAGGACGTGTTCCTCGATGTGGCGCGCGGCCGCAACAGGGAGGCGGCGCAATGAGCATCATGAAGCATACGAGCGGCCTCGCGATGCATCGCATCAATGCGATGGTGCTGCGCTACTGGTATCTGCTGCGCTCGTCCTGGCCGCGGATGCTGGAGCTGATCTATTGGCCGGCGCTGCAGATCATCACCTGGGGCTTCCTGCAGAGCTATATCTCGCAGAATGCCGGCTTCTTCGCGCAGGCGGGCGGCACACTGATTGGCGCCGTGATCCTGTGGGACATCCTGTTTCGCGGCCAGCTCGGCTTCTCCATCTCGTTCCTCGAGGAGATGTGGGCGCGGAACCTCGGCAATCTGATGATGAGCCCGCTGAAGCCGATCGAGTTCCTGATCGCGCTGATGATCATGAGCCTTGTTCGTCTGGCGATCGGCATCATCCCGATGGTGATCCTGGCGGCGGTGTTCTTTCACTTCAATCTCTTGAGCTTCGGTCTGCCGCTGATCCTGTTCTTCTGCAATCTGATCTTCACCAGCTGGTCGCTCGGCATCTTTGTATCGGGCCTCGTGCTGCGGAACGGGCTGGGTGCGGAGAGCATCGTCTGGACGCTGATGTTCGGCTTGATGCCGCTGGTCTGCGTCTATTATCCGGTGGCCGTGCTGCCGGCCTGGCTGCAGCCCGTCGCGTGGTGCCTGCCGCCGACCTATGTGTTCGAGGGCATGCGGGCGCTGCTGTTCGATCAGGTGTTTCGCGGCGACCTGATGCTGGCGGCGCTGGCCATGAATGCGGTGCTGTTCGTGGCGTCGTTTGCGTCGTTTCTCTGGCTGCTGAACAGCGCCAAGCGCGCGGGATCGTTGATTTCCGGCGGGGAGTGAGGCTACTCCGTCCCTCATCTTGAGGAGCCGCGCAGCGGCGTCTCGAAGGATGGCCGCGAACTTCGAGCCCGGCCAACTCATGGTTCGAGACGCGGCCTGCGGCCGCTCCTCACCATGAGGGGGAGCAACTACTCTGTCCTCATCCTGAGGTGCCGCAAGGCGGCGTCTCGAAGGATGGCCGCGAACTTCGAGCCGGCCAACTCATGGTTCGAGACGCGGCCTGCGGCCGCTCCTCACCATGAGGGGGAGCAACTACTCTGTCCTCATCCTGAGCAGCCGCAAGGCGGCGTCTCGAAGGATGGCCGCACGCTCCGAGTCCAGCCAGCTCATGGTTCGAGACGCGACCTGCGGTCACTCCTCACCATGAGGGACAGAGCCAAATTCGACCAATGGCCTGCCGGAAAAGGGTTGATTTTACCTTGTTCCTCACCTGCCCATGGCACAGGCGCATTGACGCTTTCTAAGTCAGTCTTCACTATAGTGCGCTGCAACACGCTCATCAACGGATGTGAGGACAGATGCCGATAGGTGAATTTGGCAGGCCGCCGGCGCTGCCGACGGAAACCAGCCCCGGTATGACCGCGCCGATGTACTGGATGTATGAGATGGCCTATGCCTCTCTTGGTCCGGCACGAGCGATGTCCGATGCCACCAAGATGATGCTGCAGAATCCGCTCAATCCGTTCGGACAGACGGATTTCGCCAAGCAGATCACTGCCGGCTGCGAATTGTTCGAGCGCACCACGCGCCGCTACGGCAAGCCCGAATGGGGCCTCAAGGACACCGAAGTGAACGGCGTTCGCACGCCCATCGAGATCCGCTCGGTGTGGGAAAAACCGTTTTGCCGTTTGCTCTATTTCGATCGCAAACACCCGCGCCCGCTGCGCCATCCGCAGCCGCGCGTGCTGATCGTGGCACCGATGTCCGGCCACTATGCCACGCTGCTGCGCGGCACCGTGGAAGCGTTCCTGCCGACCCATGAGGTCTACATCACCGACTGGTCCGATGCGCGCCAGGTGCCGCTCGCAGCCGGCCGCTTCGATCTCGACGACTACATCGACTATGTGATCGAGATGTTCCACGTGCTCGGCGGCAATGTGCATGTGCTGGCGGTGTGCCAGCCGGCGGTGCCGGTGCTTGCGGCCGTGTCGGTGATGGAAGCCGATAACGACCCCTATGTGCCGCTGTCGATGACGCTGATGGGGGGCCCCATCGATACGCGCAAGAATCCGACTGCGGTGAACGATCTCGCCGGCGAGAAGGGCATCGACTGGTTCCGCAACAATGTCATCACCAAGGTGCCGTTCCCGCATCCGGGCGTGATGCGCGATGTCTATCCGGGTTTCTTGCAGCTGAACGGCTTCATCAGCATGAATCTCGACCGCCACATGGACGCGCACAAGAAGCTGTTCGAGAACCTGGTGAAGGGCGACGGCGATCTCGTCGACAAGCACCGGGAATTCTACGACGAATATCTCGCGGTGATGGACCTGACGGCCGATTATTACCTGCAGACCGTCGATACCGTGTTCATCAAGCACGCGCTGCCGAAGGGCGAGATGCTCCATCGCGGCAAGCTGGTCGAGCCTGCGAAGATCGTGAACGTTGCGCTGATGACGGTGGAAGGCGAGAAGGACGACATCTCCGGCATCGGCCAGACGCAAGCAACACACACGCTGTGCACATCGATCCCCGATGATCGTCGTGTGCATTACATGCAGCCCGGTGTTGGACACTACGGTGTCTTCAATGGATCGCGATTCAAATCCGAGATCGTTCCGCGCATCTGCGACTTCCATGCAAGCGCTGCGCATGCACGTCGTAACGCCGCTGCAGAGTGATTCATTTTCGCAGCGTTGCGCATCAATGCGCAGCGCTGCAGAGACGCTTTGAATCGCGCGCAAAAGATGCGCGCGGTTGCAGGATGAAATCGGTTAAACCCTTGAAAATTAGCGGTAAACCGGATTTTTCACCTATCCCCAAAGGGTGATGCGCGATTCAATTCTAAACTCGGTTCTTGAGCTTACCTTTGAATCAAGATTCGGGTTTCCTGCTACATTCCGTAGGGGACAAATCGGCCCAAGACCCCTTATCTTGGGCAAATGATTTGTTTTTGCGCCGAGCCCTTTTCCTGGCGGCGGTTATGGCAGTCTCCGGTCGATCTCTTGACGACCGGAACTCCTGACATGGCCTTTCGCGCACTACTTTATCGCCGCCCCACGGAACCAGACACCATTGCGGTCAAGCATGGCTCGCAAATCTTCGCCATTCGGCTGCGCAGGCACCGCCGCGCGACGAGATATACACTCCGGATTCATCCAAGCGATCGCGAAGCCATTCTGACCATGCCACCGCGCGGCACCTTGGTCGATGCAAAGGACTTCGCGCAACGTCATGGCGCGTGGATCGCCGCGCGTCTTGGTCGTTTGCCGAAAGCAGCACCCTTCCAGCATGGCACTGTCGTGCCTCTGCGCGGCGTGGATCATAAGATCGTTCACCGTTCCGGTCGCGGAACCGTGTGGACGGAGGTGCGCGACAGCGGGGAGAAGATCATCTGCGTCGCCGGCGATGTCGAGCACATTGATCGACGTGTCCACGATTTCCTCAAGCGCGAAGCGAAGGCTGATTTGACCAAGGCGTCGGCGAAATATGCTGCGCAACTGGGTGTGAAGGTGAAGCGCATCCAGATTCGCGACCAGTCGAGCCGCTGGGGTTCGTGCACGACGGAAGGCTCGCTGTCGTTTTCATGGCGGCTGATCCTGGCGCCCGCCTTCGTGCTGGATTATCTCGCCGCCCATGAAGTCGGGCATCTGGTGGAGATGAACCATTCGGCGAAGTTCTGGCGCGTGGTGGGGAAGATCTGTCCGGCCACCGAGCGGGCCAAGACCTGGCTCGATACCCACGGCAATGATCTGCACCGGTTCGGGGTGAGCGAGTAGCGCTCTCGTCCCTCATGGTGAGGAGCGCGCCCTGCGCGCGTCTCGAACCATGAGATGGCCTGGCTCCGAGCGTGCAGCCATCCTTCGAGACGCGCGCGAAGAGCGCGCTCCTCAGGATGAGGGTGGAGTGCTGGGAAGCGCCGCCCTCTAGCGGCCGAACAACCGCTCCGACAGCCATCCATCGATCCCGCTTCCCGCCTCCGGCCGCACATTCTGCTGCTGCGGGCGGGCGCGTTGTTGCGCGGGATAGTTCGCCTGGGTCGGTGGCGCATCATTCGGCTGGGCGCGATAGCCGTTATAAACCGGTGCGCTCGGCACATAGCCGCGCTCGGGGGGCAGTGACGGCGGGAGCGGCGGCGGGGGCTGCTGCGGCGTGGTCGAACCCGGCAGCAGGCTCGACAGCGCCTGGCCGATCGGATTGTTGCTGAACGCGCTGGATGGCGCCAAGCCCGGCACTGGTTCGGGCGTCAGGCCCTGATGGGCGACCTTCATGAAGCGCGACCAGATATCGACCGGCAGACCGCCGCCGGTCGCCTTCTTGGTCGGCGAATTGTCGTCATTGCCGAGCCAGACGCCGGTGACGAGCTGGGAGGTGTAGCCGATGAACCAGGCATCGCGGAAATCCTGGCTGGTGCCGGTCTTGCCGGCCGCATACCAGCCCGGCAGCTCCGCCTTCTTGGCGCTGCCGGTGAGGATGGTCTGCTGCATCATCGTGTTCATGGCGGCAACGGCACGCGCGTCGATCACAGCGCTCGGGGCGTCGTTGCGGCGGGCATAGAGCGTCTTCTTGCCTTCGACGGTGCGGATCCGCGTCACCACATAGGGCGTCGTTCCATAACCGCCATTGGCGAAGGGCGTATAGGCGCCGACCAGCTCCATCATCGACACTTCCGACGTGCCGAGTGCGATGGAGGCATTGGCCTCAAGCTTGGAGGAGATGCCCATGCGATGCGCCGTGCGCACCACGCTGGCGGGGCTGACTTCCATGCCCAGCCTGACGGCGACCGTGTTCAGCGACATCGACAGCGCCTGGGTCAGCGTGACCGAGCCGAAATATTCGTGGGTGTAGTTTTCCGGCTTCCAGCCCTTGATATCGAGGGGCGCGTCCTGCCGGATCGTCTCCGGCGTCATCCCGGACTCGATGGCGGTGAGATAGACGAACGGCTTGAAGCTCGATCCCGGCTGGCGCTTGGCGGTGACCGCGCGGTTGAACTGGCTGTCGGTGTAATTGCGGCCGCCGACCATGGCGCGTACCGCGCCCTGCGGCGTCATCGCCACCAGCGCGCCCTGGGTCACGTTGAACTTGACGCTCTTGGCGGCGAGTTCGTCGATGATGGCGGCTTCGGCCGTGCTCTGCAGCTTGGGATCGATGGTGGTTTCTACAACGATGCTCTCATCGACCTGGCCGACGAGATCGTCCAGCACTTCGCCGATCCAGTCGGCGACATAGTTCACCGTTCCGGCGCCGACCGGCTTCACATTGTATTGCGGCGCGCCCACCGAGCCCCTGGCCTGGGCGGCGGTGATGAATTCCGCATCCTGCATCGCTGCCAGCACCACCTTGGCGCGGGCTTCGGCGCCTTCGGGATTGCGGTTGGGCGCGAGGCGCGAGGGCGACTTGACGAGACCGGCCAGCATCGCGGCTTCGGCGATGGTGACGTTCTTGGCGCTCTTGCCGAAATATTTTTGTGCGGCGGCTTCGACGCCGTAAGCGCCGGAGCCGAAATAGACGCGGTTCAGATAGAGTTCGAGGATCTGGTTCTTCGAGTGCTTGCGCTCCAGCCAGAATGCCAGCTCCACTTCCTGCAGCTTGCGCTGCATGGTGCGTTCCTGCGTGAGGAACAGGTTCTTGGCGAGCTGCTGGGTCAGCGTCGAGCCGCCCTGGGAGACGCCGCGATGCATCACATTGGTCACGGCCGCCCGCGCCACGCCGATGGGATCGACGCCCCAATGCGAATAGAAGCGGCGGTCTTCGATGGCAATGAAGGCCTTCGGCAGATAGGGCGGCAGGTCCTTGATCAAAACATTGTCGCCGGCCTGTTCGCCGCGGGTGGTCAGCACCGTGCCGTCCATGCCGACGATCTGGATGGTGGGCGGGCGCTTTGGAATTTCCAGCGACTGGATCGGCGGTAGGTGCGCGCCGACATAGACGATGGCGCCGCCGATGAGGATTGCGGCCCATAGACCAAGCACGGCGCTCCAGTAGAACATCCGCTTGATGCTGCGGCCAAAACCGCCGCGGCTCTTGCTGCGCGCCTTGCTGGAGGTGCGGGACTTGCGCGGCTTCTCGGCCGGCTCACGTTTCTGTGCCTTCTTCGGCCGCTCTTCATCGCCGCCGGGCACGCGATCGGCAGCAGACAGGCGCAGATCGGACAATGCGGCAGAGATGCCGAATGTCGGCTCCTTGCGTCCGCCGCCCTTTTTCTTGCCCCATGCCATACGCAAACACCACGCTCCGTTCCCGGCAGGGTACCGGTCGCGGTTTAAGGCGCCGTAAAGCGAAGATTAATGGTTAGGAAACGGAGTTCCATCTTGCGCGTTAGTGTCGCGCGATGTGAATGCCATGCATGAAGTCATTGAACTCGTGCGCGGAATTCGATGAAGTGAAATGGCGCGCAGACCATCCGCGCATGGGGAAGGCGATCCAAGGTTGAGTATCGATCCGGCGCTTACCGGCCAAATCCCCGCAGCGGTCATGGATCCGCAGCGCCGTGCGGTGCTGCACAGCTATGGCATGCTTGATACCGGGCCGGAGCCGGAATTCGACGACATCGTCATGCTCGCCCGCCAGGTCTGCGGTGCGCCCGTTGCGCTGATCTCGCTCGTCGATGCCGATCGGCAATGGTTCAAGGCGGTGTCGGGCTTCGATGTCTGCGAGACCTCCATTGAGCAGTCGGTCTGTGCGCATGCGCTGGCGGTGCCCGAGACGCTAAACATTCCCGATCTCACCCTCGATCCGCGGACAAAAGACAATCCGCATGTCACCGGCGAACCGCATCTGCGCTTCTATGCCGGTGCGCCGTTGATCGCGGCCGAGGGCGTCGCCATCGGCACCGTATGCGTGGTCGATACGGTGGCGCGGCCCGGGGGCTTGCGGTCGGATCAGCTCGCGGCGCTGGAAGCGCTGGCGCGGCAGGTCATGACGCAGTTCGAACTCCGTCGTGATCTCGTGCGCGCTTATGGGCAATCGCGCGGCCATGTCGCTGCGCCTTCGGTGGTTGCCGGTGATCGCCACGGCGATCTGGAGGCGCGCTACTATACGCTGTTCAATTCGCTCGATGCCGGCTTTTGCGTGATCGAACTCGCTTTCGATGCCGAGGGTACGCCGACCGACTACAAATTCGTCGAGGTCAACGCGGCTTTTGCCGACCAGACGGGATTGCAGGACGCCGCCGGCAAATGGATGCGCGATCTCGCGCCAGAGCACGAGCAGCACTGGTTCGATCTCTATGGCAAGGTTGCGCTGACCGGCCAGCCTGTGCGGTTCGAGCAGCATGCCGGGCAGCTTGGTGATCGCTGGTACGACGTCCATGCGTTCCGCATCGGGGCGCCGGAAGCGCATCAGGTGGCGATCCTGTTCAACGACGTGACCGTGCGTCGCGCCGCCGACCAGCAGATGCGATTGCTCAACGAGGAGCTCGGCCATCGCATGAACAATGCGATGGCGCTGGTGCAGGCGATCGCCTCGCAGACGCTGCGCAGCGTTCAGGAGCGCGACGCGGTGGAGGCGTTTGAGCGCCGCCTCGATGCACTCAGTCGTGCGCATCATGTACTGGAACAGCAGAGCTGGGCGTCGGCCGCATTGCGCACGGTGATCGCCGGCGTGCTCGCCGCCCATGCGGACAAGGCGCGTGTCAAACTCGACGGGCCGGAGATCGCGCTCGATCCGAAAGCGGCGCTGTCGCTGTCGATGCTGCTGCACGAACTCGCGACCAATGCAGTGAAATATGGTGCGCTCGGCGATAACAGTGGCCATGTCGCGGTGTCGTGGAGGACGGAGAATGGCACGCTGGTGCTGGACTGGCGCGAGAGCGGCGGGCCCGCAGTGACAGCGCCGACGCGAAAAGGGCTTGGCACGCGCTTGATCGATCTCGGGATCGCCGGGAGCGGCGGCGTGACCAAGAGCTATGATGCGGACGGTTTTCACGCGACGTTTCGGGCGCCGCTGGAAAAGGTGGAGTATGGTTCTTAATCCCTCCCCCAAGCGCAGCGTAGCTGCGCGCCGTGGGGAGGGTGGATCGAACGCGTAGCGTTCGAGACGGGTGGGGTGTTTCCGCAGGCTCCGACGACGTCACGTGGGAGAGTCCCCACCCCCGCCTATCGGCGGACCCTCCCCACTGCGCAGCTGCGCTGCTTGGGGGAGGGAAGCCATTCGCTTCGCCGTTTTACTCCAATCCCTGCACCACAGCGGGCTTATCCCCCGTCGGTGCAGGCGTCTCCGGTCTCGCTTCCGTTGCGGGCGGAGCCACCGTCGGCGGTGTTTCAGCCTTCTCAGCCGGAGCAGGCGTCACAGCCGCTGCTTCCGGTGCCTTCACTTCCGCCGGCTTCGTCTCTGTCACCGCCGACTGCTGCACCGGCGCCGGTGCTGGCACGGCAGCCGGTTCAGCAGGCTTCTCCGCGATCGGCTTGTCGATCACCGGGGGCTTCTCCACCGCAACAGGCTTCGCGGGTGTCGCAACGGCCTTGGGCGGTGGCGCTTTTGGCAGCGGCACGGTTGCGGTTTGGCTTGCCACTTTCTGCTTGGGCGCGGGCGTAGTCGCCGACGGCGGATTCCCTGCCGTGGTCGCTGCCGCCTTCGGATCGAATGGCGGCCGACGATATTGCGGGAGTTCCGGCATGGCGGCTTCCGGGCCGTAGCGCGCCACGACTTCCTGATTCATCCGATCGCCCATCTGATAGGCCGGCATGAAACGCAGGATTCTGCCACTGCGGGCGTCGATCACCATGCGACCGTCCTCGCCGCGGCGGTCGACGGCGGCGATCGTGTAGAACAACCCGCGTTGCTGCGGAGCGCCGAGGGGCGAGAAGCCGGCCTCGCGCAGGATCGCATAAATTTCTTGCGGCGGAAGAACCGCAGGCGCGTAGCTGTCGCCATAACGCGGTCCGGGCACGTAAACCCGCGGCGGTGGCATGGACGCATAAGGGCCGGGTTCCTCGAAATCCGATACCCGCACGTCGCCCCGCATCGGCGGCAGGACTTGCGCCTGCGCGGCCGTCGCCAGCATCAGGCCAGCCGCGGTCAGACAACCTACAGTGAATTTCATTGCACGCTCCATCGACGCCCCCGCGCCCGGAGATGAGCCCAGTCCTGAGCCCGAATTGACTTATGTCCACGCCTCGCGAAGTTCCCCGTCTCAGGCGTTAACGAACGGCGCCAACCTTGCTTTGGATTTCGGCAGGGAAAGGGCCGGATCGCGGCACCTTTAGGTTTGCCGTTGCGGTTTGGTTACACACCGAAACAAGCGATTTGCCATGCGCTGTTGCATTGCGGCGGCGGACTCCCTTGCGCTTGTGTGCTAGATAAAAGTTTGGCAAGGTGATGGTTAGGACAGCATCACTGTCGCAATTTTTTGTGGCAGAACCCGCATTGGGTCTGCGACATAAGCGAGCGCTCCCGATAAAGAGGCGCTTGTTAAGGCAGGATATGGGGTGGTCACCGGATACGGCGGGCTGCCACCAGTCTTAATTCTGAAAACCAGGCTCGCTGAAGGCGCGAGCGGTAGCCCGTACGGGTTCCGCGAGCGTCAAAGGTGCGCCGACAAGGGTGGCAGAGCCCCGATGTGGGGGCTGAGAGGACGAAGATGAGCGGATCAGAGCACGAGCGCCAATTGATCGAAACCGGCATGCATGCGGCGGCCCCGGCTATCAAATCGGCTCACGTGAAAGATTCGGCCATCAAACCTGAACTGCACACGTATCGTCCGCCGGCGTTGGGCATGTATGACCCCTCGCAGGAAAAGGACGCCTGCGGCGTCGGTTTCATCGCCAATATCAAGGGCGTGAAGTCGCATCAGATCGTCTCTGACGCGATCAACATCCTGTGCAATCTCGAGCATCGCGGCGCCACCGGCGCAGATCCGCGCTTCGGCGACGGCGCGGGCATTCTCGTGCAGATTCCGCACAAGTTCTTCAGTCGCAAGGCGACCGAGCTCGGCTTCGAACTGCCGGAACCCGGCCAGTATGCCGTCGGCGCGCTGTTCATGCCGCGCGACGTGCCGTGGCGGAAGGTGCTGCAGGGCATCATCGCCGACCAGATCAAGGCCGAAGGCCTGAAGCTGCTCGGCTGGCGCGAAGTGCCGACCGACAACGCCTCGCTCGGCGAAAGCGTGAAGCCGACCGAGCCGACCAACATGCAGGTCTTCATCGGCATCGGCAAAGCCAAGGTCGTCGATGCGACGGATTTCGAGCGCCGCCTCTATGTCCTGCGTAAGTCGATCTCGCAGGCGATCTATTCGCGCCGTGAGCGCGGCCTGTCGGGCTATTACGCCTGTTCGATCTCGTGCCGGACCATCATCTACAAGGGCATGTTCCTCGCCGACCAGCTCGGCAGCTATTATGCCGACCTGCACGAAGCGGACTTCGAGTCCGCGCTCGCCCTCGTGCATCAGCGCTTCTCGACCAACACCTTCCCGACCTGGTCGCTGGCGCATCCGTTCCGCATGGTCGCCCATAACGGCGAAATCAACACGCTGCGCGGCAACACCAACTGGATGGCGGCGCGCCAGGCGTCGGTGGAATCCGATCTGTTCGGCAAGGACATCAGCCGCCTCTGGCCGATTTCCTATGAAGGCCAGTCAGACACCGCCTGTTTCGACAACGCGCTCGAATTCCTCGTGCAGGGCGGTTATTCGCTCGCGCATGCGGTGATGATGATGATTCCGGAAGCGTGGGCCGGCAATCCCCTGATGGATGAGCAGCGCCGCGCCTTCTACGAATATCATGCAGCCCTGATGGAGCCGTGGGACGGCCCGGCGGCGCTGGCCTTCACTGACGGCCGCCAGATCGGCGCGACGCTGGACCGCAACGGCCTGCGTCCGGCACGCTATCTCGTCACCAAGGACGATCGCATCGTCATGGCGTCGGAAATGGGCGTGCTGGATATTCCGGAAGAAGACATCATCACCAAGTGGCGTCTGCAGCCCGGCAAGATGCTGCTGGTCGATCTCGAGGAAGGTCGCCTGATCCCGGACGAAGAGATCAAGGCCCAGCTCGCTGCCAGCCATCCCTATGCGCAGTGGCTGCAGAACACTCAGATGCGCCTGGAAACGCTGCCCGATGCGCCGTCCACCGGCCAGCGTTCCAACCTGCCGCTGCTCGCGCGCCAGCAGGCGTTTGGCTATACCCAGGAAGACATCACCATCCTGATGACGCCGATGGCGTCGCAGGGCGAGGAGGCGGCGGGCTCCATGGGCACCGACACGCCGATCTCGGCGCTGTCGAACAAGCCGAAGCCGCTCTACACCTATTTCAAGCAGAACTTCGCGCAGGTGACCAACCCGCCGATCGACCCGATCCGCGAGGAGCTCGTCATGAGCCTCGTCTCGATCATCGGGCCGCGGCCGAACCTGCTCGACCATGAAGGCGTCGCCACCACCAAGCGCCTCGAAGTCCGTCAGCCGATCCTGACCGACCAGGATCTCGAAAAGATCCGCTCGATTTCGGATGTGGCCGACTCGCACTTCGTGTCGCGCACCCTCGACACCACCTTCCATGCCGGCCTTGGTGCTGCAGGCATGGAGCAGGTGCTGGATGAACTCTGCGCGCGTGCCGAAGGCGCGGTGCGCGAGGGCGTCAACATCATCATCCTGTCGGACCGCATGGCCGGTTCCGATCGCATTCCGATCCCGGCGCTGCTGGCCTGCGCCGCCGTGCATCACCATCTGATCCGCACCGGCCTTCGTACCTCCGTCGGTCTTGTTGTCGAATCCGGCGAGCCGCGCGAAGTGCATCACTTCGCCTGTCTCGCGGGCTATGGCGCCGAAGCGATCAACCCGTATCTGGCTTTCGAATCCATCATCGCGATGAAGGACAAGCTGCCGACGGCGCTCGACGACTACGAGATCGTCAAGCGCTACATCAAGTCGATCGGCAAGGGCCTGCTGAAGGTGATGTCCAAGATGGGCATCTCCACCTACCAGTCCTATTGCGGCGCGCAGATCTTCGACGCTGTCGGCTTGCGGACCGAATTCATCAACAAGTACTTCGCCGGCACCCACGGCAAGATCGAGGGCGTCGGTCTGCCGGAGATCGCCGAGGAAACCGTACGTCGCCACACCGAGGCATTCGGCGAGATCCAGATCTTCAAGAACGCCCTCGATATCGGCGGTGAATACGCCTATCGCAGCCGTGGCGAAGATCACGCCTGGAGCGCCGAGACGGTGTCGCTGCTGCAGCATGCGGCGCGCGGCAATTCGCAGGAGCGCTACCGCGCTTTCGCCAAGATGCTCAACGACCAGGCCGAGCGCCTGCTGACGCTTCGCGGGTTGTTCAAGATCAAGACCGCCGAGGACGAGAAGCGCAAGCCGGTGCCGATCGAGGAAGTCGAGTCGGCGGCCGACATCGTCAAGCGTTTCGCCACCGGCGCCATGTCCTATGGCTCGATCTCGCGCGAGGCGCACACCACGCTCGCCATCGCCATGAACCGGATCGGCGGCAAGTCGAACACCGGTGAGGGCGGCGAAGAGTCGGATCGCTTCAAGCCGATGCCGAATGGCGACTCGATGCGCTCTGCCATCAAGCAGATCGCGTCCGGCCGCTTCGGCGTGACGACGGAATATCTCGTCAATTCGGACATGATGCAGATCAAGATGGCGCAGGGTGCCAAGCCCGGCGAAGGCGGTCAGCTGCCCGGCCACAAGGTCGATGCGACGATCGCTGCCGTGCGCCACTCGACCCCGGGTGTCGGCCTGATCTCGCCGCCGCCGCATCACGACATCTATTCGATCGAAGACATCGCGCAGCTGATCTACGACCTGAAGAACGTCAATCCGACGGGGCAGGTCTCGGTCAAGCTGGTGTCGGAAATCGGCGTCGGCACGGTGGCCGCGGGCGTCGCCAAGGCGCGTGCCGACCATGTGACCATCGCCGGCTTCGAAGGCGGCACCGGCGCGTCGCCGCTGACCTCGATCAAGCATGCGGGTAGCCCGTGGGAAATCGGCCTCGCCGAAACCCACCAGACGCTGGTGCGTGAACGCCTGCGCTCGCGCATTGTCGTCCAGGTGGACGGTGGCTTCCGCACCGGCCGTGACGTCGTCATCGGTGCTCTCCTGGGCGCTGACGAATTCGGCTTCGCGACTGCGCCGCTGATCGCCGCCGGCTGCATCATGATGCGCAAGTGCCATCTCAACACCTGCCCGGTTGGCGTCGCCACCCAGGATCCGGTGCTGCGCAAGCGCTTCACCGGCCAGCCCGAGCATGTGATCAACTACTTCTTCTTCGTTGCCGAGGAAGTCCGCGAGATCATGGCCCAGCTCGGCTATCGCAATTTCAGCGAGATGGTCGGCCAGGTTCAGATGCTCGACCAGGGGGCGCTCGTCTCGCACTGGAAGGCCAAGGGTCTCGACTTCTCCAAGCTTTTCGTGCGCCAGCCCGAACTGCCCGGCCAGAAGATCTATCACTCGGAAGAGCAGAACCATCACCTGGAGAAGGTGCTGGACCGCGAACTCATCGCCAACGCGCAGCCGGCACTCGACCGCGGCGCGCCGGTGAAGTTCGATGCCAAGATCAACTCCACCAACCGTTCCGCCGGTGCGATGCTGTCGGGCGCGGTAGCCAAGATCTACGGCCATGCCGGTCTGCCTGAAGATACCATCAAGGTGTCGTTGAAGGGCACCGCCGGTCAGGCCTTCGGCGCTTGGCTGTGCAACGGCATCACCTTCGATCTCGAAGGCGAAGCCAATGACTATGTCGGCAAGGGCCTGTCGGGCGGCAAGATCATCGTCCGCCCGCCCGCCCATTCCAGCATCGTGCCGGAAGAGTCGATCATCGTCGGCAACACCGTGATGTATGGCGCGATCGAGGGCGAGTGCTACTTCCGCGGCGTCGCCGGCGAACGTTTCGCCGTGCGTAACTCGGGTGCGGTCGCGGTCGTCGAAGGCGCCGGCGATCACTGCTGCGAATACATGACCGGCGGCATCGTCGTGGTGCTCGGCAAGACCGGGCGCAACTTCGCAGCCGGCATGTCCGGCGGCATCGCCTATGTCCTCGACGAGGCCGGCGATTTCGAGAAGCTGTGCAACATGGCGATGGTCGAACTGGAGCCGGTCCTCTCCGAGGAGCTGGTCGCGCAGAACACCTATCACCACACCGGCGATCTCGAGGCCCATGGCAAGGTGGACGTGTTCGCCAACCTGCTGGAATCGGACATCGAGCGTCTGCACATCCTGATCTCGCGCCACGCAAAGTATGCCGGCTCGAAGAAGGCGCAGATGATCCTCGCCGACTGGAAGACCTGGCTGCCGAAATTCCGCAAGGTCATGCCGGTCGAATATCGGCGCGCGCTGAAAGAGCTGAAAGCGAAAGCCGCCGAAGCCGAACCGCAGATCGCGATCGGCGCGTAAGGTACGGACGAGCAACACACTCGCCGTCATTGCGAGCGAAGCGAAGCAATCCAGTAGGCCACGGGCACAAGAAGACTGGATTGCTTCGTCGCTTCGCTCCTCGCAATGACGAGCTGATAGAGACGGGTTAGAGGCGGTAAGCTGAAATGGGCAAGATCACCGGTTTTCTCGAAATCGAACGTCACGATCGCAAGTATGCGCCGGTCGCGGAGCGGCTGAAGAACTACAATGAGTTCGTGATTCCGCTCGGCGACAAGGACACGCAGAGCCAGGCCGCGCGCTGCATGAATTGCGGCATCCCTTATTGTCACGGCACCGGCTCGGTGCAGCCCGGCACGCCCGGCTGCCCGGTCAACAACCAGATTCCGGACTGGAACGATCTGGTTTACGCCGGCAACTGGGAAGAAGCCTCGCGCAACCTGCATTCCACCAACAACTTCCCGGAATTCACCGGCCGCATCTGTCCGGCGCCGTGCGAAGCGTCCTGCACGCTGAACATCGACGACAATCCGGTGACCATCAAGACGATCGAATGTGCCATCGTCGACAAGGCATGGGACAATGGCTGGCTGAAGCCGCAGGTCGCAGCCGTGAAGACCGGTTACAAGGTCGCCGTGATCGGCGCCGGCCCGGCCGGCATGGCCTGCGCGCAGCAGCTCGCCCGCGCCGGCCACGAAGTCCATGTCTATGAGAAATTCGCCAAGGCCGGCGGGTTGATGCGTTACGGCATTCCTGACTTCAAGATGGAAAAGACCGTGATCGATCGCCGCGTCGAGCAGATGGTCGGCGAAGGCATCATCTTCCATTACAACACGCCGGTGGGCGGCACCGCGCTGAACGCCGTCGATCCGGTCGAGCTGGCAAAGACCTATGACGCCATCGCGCTCACCGGCGGCGCCGAGCACGGCCGCGATCTGCCGATCCCGGGCCGTGAATTCGACGGCATCCATTTCGCGATGGATTTCCTGCCGCAGCAGAACCGTCGCGTCGGCAATGAGCCGCTCGGCGACATCAAGGAGATCCTGGCCGGCGGCAAGCATGTCGTCGTCATCGGCGGCGGCGACACCGGTTCGGACTGCATCGGCACCTCGCTGCGCCAGGGCGCGCTGTCGGTGACCCAGCTCGAAATCATGCCGGCTCCGCCGGAGAAGGAAAACAAGGGTCTCACCTGGCCGAACTGGCCGCTGAAGATGCGCACCTCGTCCAGCCAGGCCGAAGGCGCCGAGCGCGAATTCGCCGTGCTGACCCAGAGCTTTGAAGGCAAGGACGGCAAGGTCACACAGCTCAATTGCGTGCGCGTCGACGACAAGTTCAAGCCGATCCCGGGCAGCGAGTTTGCGCTGAAAGCCGATCTCGTCCTGCTCGCCATGGGCTTCGTGCATCCCGTGCACGAAGGCATGCTGAAGACCCTCGGCGTCGAACTCGACCAGCGCGGCAATGTGCAGGCCGGCCTCAACGACTTCGCGACCTCGCTGCCGAAAGTGTACTCCGCCGGCGACATGCGCCGCGGCCAGTCGCTCGTGGTATGGGCGATCCGCGAAGGCCGTCTGTGTGCACGCTCGATCGATACCGCGTTGATGGGCACGACGACGCTGCCAAGGTAAAACGCGGCCGTAGGGCGGATAAGCGAAGCGTAATCCGCCATTCTTCGCCACATGCACTCGGCCGGCGGATGACGGCTTCGCCTCATCCGCCCTACGGCCAAACGCCAAAACGACCCGGCCTGCTCAGCAGCGCCGGGTCGTTTCGCCTTCAGCGACGCTCTTACTTCTTCATCGCCGTCTTGTTCGCAGGCGTGGTGACACCAGCCGCCTGCAGGATCAGGTTTGCGACGTCGCGGGCATGCGACACCATGATGAGATGGCCGCCATCGACTTCGACGGTGGTGGCGTTCATGCGCTTGGCGAGGAAGCGCTCGAGATCGGGATTGATGGTGCGGTCCTGCTTGGCCACGGCATAGAAGGATGGCTTGTCGTGCCAGGCCGCAGCACTCGTACGGTCCGCGAAGATGCTGGCTGCCGTATCGCCCTGTTCGGCGAACAGCACCTTTGCTTTCGTCGGCTCGACGCCATTGGCGAAATCCTTGAGGAAGGCCGGCTCCGACAGCAGCGTATAGCCATCATGGGTCTGGATGCCTGCGCGCACAGGGCCCGTCGGGAATTTGCCGGACAGCGCGACGAAATCCTCATTGGCATCGGGTGCGCGCGCCGCGACATAGACCACGGCGGAAACCTTGGGATCGGTGCCGACATCGCTGACCACGGTGCCGCCCCAGGAATGGCCGACCAATACCGTGGGGCCATCCTGTAGCGCGAGCGCGCGCTTGGCTGCGGCATTGGAATCGGCGAGCGACGACAGCGGATTCTGCACGGCGGTGACATGCAGGCCGGCCTTTTGCAGCAGCGGGATCACCTCGCCCCAGCTCGATCCATCGGCCCAGGCGCCGTGGATCAGCACGACATTCTTGGCCTTTACGGGGGCAGTCTGCGCATCGGCTGTGGTGGCGGTGAAGATGGCGGAAAGGGCGCTCAACGCGAGCGCGGCAAGTATCCGGGTGGTGGTCATTGCATGAACTCCTGATGGGTTGAGACAGTGGCGCTGTCTTGCCGAGGTTCGATGCGGGGGTCTTGGACGTTACGCAGCCGCAGCTTTGTGATCGATCACGGATGTTCACGAGAATGCGAGAAAAAAGCGCCCCGGATGGTTCCGGGGCGCTCACAACGCACAGCTACACTTACTTCACGTAACAGTCGCTATTACGCAGCGACTTTCTCGGCCGAGCCGTCAACCACCTTGGGTGCGCTCACGGCGCTGGTGGAAATCGGAATGCTGCGCGGCTTCGCAGCTTCGGGAATCTCGCGCACGAGATCCACATGGAGCAGGCCGTTCTCGAGCGAGGCATTCTTCACCTGCACGAAGTCGGCAAGCTGGAAGGCGCGCTCGAAGGCGCGGGCGGCGATGCCGCGATAGAGCACTTCGGACGAGTTGCCATTCTGGTTGGCAGCTTTCTCGCCCTTGATCGTCAGCGTGTTTTCCTTCGCGACGATAGAGAGCTCGTTCGGCGCAAAGCCGGACACGGCGACGCTGATACGGTAGTCGTTCTCGCCGAGGCGCTCGATATTGTAGGGCGGATAGCCCGACGCGGTTTCAGCCGTGGTCTGGTCCAGCAGGTTGAACAGGCGATCGAAGCCGACGGTGGAACGATAAAACGGGGTGAGATCATAGGTACGCATAGGGTAGTCCTCCATTGAGCGACTGTTGAGTTACCCGCCCGCCAATCGGGCCGGGCTTTCGTCACATGCAGCCTAGAGAGGCCTGCATGAAGGTGATATGGGAGGGGTGTTGCGGCCTGCAAGGGGAGGCGAAAGAATCTCGCCGGCGCCTCTCAGGCTCTTGAAAACCCGTCTTTTTCACCTAGCCGGTCCCGCATGACGCTTGTCTCGATCCCCGCCAATCCGGTCCCCGAAGGCGCCACGTCCGGCACGATCAAGACATCCGATGGTGTCGAGCTGCGCTTCGCGCGCTGGGCACCGCCTGCCGGCCACAAGGGCACGGTGTGCGTTTTCACCGGTCGCGGCGAATTCATCGAGAAGTATTTCGAGACGGTGCGCGATCTGCGCGATCGCGGTTTTGCCGTGGCGATGATCGACTGGCGCGGCCAGGGTCATTCGGCGCGGCGGCTGCGCGATGCGCGCAAGGGCTATGTGCGGAATTTCTCGGATTTCGAAATCGATGTGGAAGCCTTCGTGCAGCAGGTGGTGATGCCGGATTGTCCGCCACCTTATTATGCGTTGGCCCATTCCATGGGTGGTGCCGTGATGCTGCGGGTGGCGCATTCCGGGAAGCGCTGGTTCGATCGCATGGTGCTGTCGGCGCCGATGATCGATCTGCCAGGCCGCGCCACCTCGCTGCCGGCGCGGCTGTTGCTGCGCTTCCTGCGCTGGACCGGGCAGGGCGGCAACTATGTTCCCGGTGGCAATGGTGAGCTGGTGGGCTCGTCGTCATTTCCCGACAACAAACTGACCAGCGATGCCGTTCGCTATGCGCGCAACGCCGCGATCCTGCAGGAAGATCCGACGCTCGGCATCGGCGCGCCGACCATCGCCTGGGCGGATACCGCGATCCGCGCCATGCACGGGTTTCGCGCGACAAGGTATCCCGTCGATATCCGTCAGCCCATCCTTATGCTGGCTGCGAGCCATGATCAGGTGGTCTCGACGGCGGCGATCGAGGAATTCGCCTATCATCTGCGGGCGGGATCGCATCTCGTCATTGCGGGGGCAAAGCACGAGATCCTGCAGGAGCAGGATCGCTACCGGCAGCAATTCTGGGCGGCGTTCGATGCGTTTGTGCCAGGGACGCCGTTGTTTAAGTAACACTCACACTGTCATCGCCCGCGAAAGCGGGCGATCCAGTAAACACCGCTGCCCGTGTTTACTGGGTCGCCCCGTCAAGCGGGGCGATGACAATGAGACGATGAGGAAGACTAACCATGCTCGGCATTCACGATCTCTGGCTGTTCGTTCTTTCCGGCCTGCTGCTCAACATCACACCGGGGCCGGATACAGCTTACATCATTGGCCGTAGCGTGCAGATCGGATGGCGCGGTGGCGTCGCAGCTGCGTTGGGTATCTGTGCTGGGTGTCTCGTCCACGTCTTCGCAGCCGCTATCGGCCTATCTGCATTGCTTGCAGCGTCATCGACGGCCTTCACCGTCGTGAAATGGGTCGGTGCGGCCTATCTGCTCTATAGTGGCATTCAGATGCTGCGCTGGAAGGCGCCGGACGATCTGCTGGCGTCGTCCATCGACAGACCGGCGATCAGGCTCAGCCAGGTGTTCTGGCAGGGCGCGCTTACCAACGCGCTGAATCCGAAGGTCGCGCTGTTCTTCCTAGCCTTCCTGCCGCAATTCGTCGATGCGGATGCGCCGCACAAGGCGCTGGCCTTCATGGTGCTCGGGATGATGTTCATCGGCACGGGCGGAGCGTGGTGCCTGCTCGTCGCGGTGTTTGCGGCACGCGCAGCGCGGCGTGTGCGTCAGTCCGGCCGGGCGCTGGTCTGGATCAACCGTGCGCTTGGTGGCGTGTTTGTTTATCTCGGGATTCGTGTGGCGCTGCTGGAAGCGAAATAAAGCGCGGAGCCGTAGGATGGGTAAGAGCGAAGCGAAACCCATCGGCGGAATGATGGGTTATCGCACCGGCCTTCGGCCTCTGCTCAACCCGTCCTACAAACGTCACTTCATCACAGCGATCGTTGCGCTCACCGCGAGATAAATTCCGAGCAGCAGCATCGCGATCAGGAACCAGCGGCGGAATTGCTCCGGCGCCATGCGGTCGCGTACGGCCTGGCCGAGGAACATGCCGGCGAAAGCGGTGATCATGGCAATGACACCCGGCACGGCGGTCGCCGCATTGAGCAGGCCGGCGCTGGTGAGATTGAACGCCTGCGCCAAGGTTGCCACGGTGAAGTAGAGCCCGAGCGCCTGTACCAGTTCGTTCTTCTCCATGCCGATCGACTGCATGAAGGGCATCGACGGAATGACCTGCACGCCGGTGGCCGCCGAGACCACGCCGGTGATGGCGCCGACGATGCCGCCGACCCATTTTTCATCCTTTGGCGCGGTCCTGAACTGGAATTTCACCAGCGTCACCACGGCATAGACCACGAGCAGCACGCCGAGAATCACGGCGCAATATTTGGCGTAAGGGCCTGTCATCAGGCCGCCTCCGAGCCAGATCGCAATCGCGGTGGTGAGCAGCAGCGGCCACAGCCGGCGGATGATGTCGCGCAGATAGGGGCCGGCGAAAGTCTGCCAGATATTGGTGACGACGGCGGGCACGATGACGATGGTCAGCGCCTGAACCGGGGTCATGGTGGTGGCGAGCAGGCCCATCGCAACGGTGGGAAGGCCGAGGCCGATGACGCCTTTGACGAAGCCTGCGAGTGCGAAAACGAAGGCGATCAGAATGAGCATTGTGTCGGTCATGGTGCGACACATTGACCGATCCTCGCGAGGGGCACAATCTGGAGGTTATGGAGAGTGCCTTCGCCTGATCCGAAGGCTGGAGGATGCGCGATGCATTTCGATCTGGTCGATCTCAGGCTGTTCGCGGCCGTGGCCGAGGCGCGCAGCATCACGGGCGGCGCTGCAGCAGCGAATTTGGCGTTGGCCTCGGCAAGCGCGCGCATTCAGGGGCTGGAGGCAGCCGTCGGCGTCGCGCTCCTCAAACGCGGGCGGCGTGGGGTGACACTGACGGCGGCGGGCGAAAGCCTGCTCGGCCATGCCCGCGTGGTGCTGCATGATGTGGAAGCGCTCCGCAGCGATATGGCGGCCTATGCCAGCGGGACCAAAGCGAGCATCGTTCTGCTGGCGAACACTGTTGGTCTCTCCGAGCATCTTCCAAAGGCGCTGGCCGCGTTTCTGCGCGAGCATCCGCAGGTCAGCCTTGAGGCAGAAGAGCGCGAAAGCGCCGATATCGCGCAGGCGATTGCGGCAGGCAGTGCTGATATCGGCTTTGCGGCCGAGCATACGCTGCCGGAAACGCTCGATCGCTTCATCTTCAGCGAGGATCGACTCGTGCTGGTGACGGCTCCGCGCAGCGATCTGGCGTCGCGCCGGGTGATCGATTTTCGCGAGGTCGCCGATCGCGATTTCATCGGGCTGACCAATGCGACGGCGCTGCAGAACCACATCGGCAAATATGCGGCCCGCCTCGGCGCGCGGCTGCGCTATCGCGCCCAGATGCGCGATTTCGATGCCATGTGCCAGATGGTGGCGGCACATGTGGGCGTCGCCATTGTGCCGGAAGTGGCGGCGCGTCGTTGCGCGCGCTCGATGCCGATTGCGCTGGTGCGGATCCGGGACAGCTGGGCCAACCGCAAGCTGGCGATTTGCTTTCGCGATCTGAAGGCGATGTCGCGCCCGGCACAGCAACTGGTCGAGCATCTGCGCGCCGCGGCGCGAGGCTGAGGTCAGGGATTCAACAGCTTCATCGCCGCCGCATGCACGCGTGGATCGCCGGCAGCGATGATCTTGCCGCCGTTCTGGGCCGGCTTGCCGTCCCAGGTGGTGACGATGCCGCCGGCGCCGGTGACGATGGGGATCAGGGCCGCGATGTCATAGGGCTTGAGGTCGGTCTCGATGACCAGATCGAGATGGCCGGCGGCCAGCATGCAATAGGAATAGCAATCGCCGCCATATCGGGAGAGGCGGACATGTGTCTCGACGCCCTGGAAGGTCGCGCGGTCGGTCTCGTTCATCAACAGCGGGCTGGTGGTAAAGAGCACGGCCTTTTCGAGCGAATCGCAGCGCCGCACAGCCAGTTTGCGGCTGTTGCCACCAGCGCCCTGAAAGCGCGCCGAGCCGTTATCGCCGGAAAAGCGCTCGCCGATATAGGGCTGGTGCATCATGCCATAGACTGGCGTGCCCTTGTGCAGCAGGGCGATCAGGGTGCCCCAGGTCGGAAAGCCGGAGATGAAGGACTTTGTGCCGTCGATGGGATCGAGCACCCAGACATACTCCGCGTCTTCGCGTTCGACGCCGAATTCCTCGCCGACGATGCCATGCTGGGGGAAGCTCTGCTTGATCAGGCGCCGCATCACGGCCTCGGCGCCGCGGTCTGCTTCGGTGACCGGGTCGAAATCGCCAGCCTTCTTGTTGTCGATGCTGAGCGAAGTCCGGAAATAGGGAAGGATGGTCTCGCCCGATGCGGTGGCAAGCCGGCCGATGAAGGCGGTGAAATCGATGACCGTCACGGCTGGATCCTTTACGGCGAAGAGTCGTTGGCTGGTTGTATCAACCTATATCGCGGCTTGGGCCAAGCTGCATATGAGGCGCTCGCATTTGCCCACCGGTCGCGAATTTTGCGCAGACCGCGCAATTGAATTTATGCGCAATGTGCGCAATTTGACTCGCCAAAGATTATGAGCCGAAGAACTGGAATTTGGCATTAAGAATGAACTTTTGTTCATTTCTAAAATGCGTCAAAATGGCTGACCATTTTTCAAGTATCTGTTTTTGCTGAGTTTAATTGTGACGACCATGCTGCGAGCGGCAAAAAGCCTTGCATTTTTTGCATGAGAAAATGCCCGAAAACTCTTGCACTTCGAAGCCCAGGGATGCATATTGTTGCGGTGCGGTAGCGCCTGGCGCTATCGCTGCCCTCCTTGGGCGTTTCCTCCCTAGACTTGGGCCGCTTGCTTTCGCAAGTGGCCCTTTTTTCTTGTCTATGGAGTTTTTGCAAGTTGCGCGGCGATCGGCCGGCAATTTGTTTGCGCTCGTTCATCCTCGCAAGCTCAGCCGACAACTGCTGGCATTCGCTGCGGCCGAGGTCAGTGCCAGCCGCAGCCAGGAAAGAACGAAACGAGCAGATCGCTCTGGCTGAGAACCGGAGCCAATCGAAGCGCTGCGCGGACTTACTTCAGCGACGTGTTGATCTCGGCAAACTTGCCGTTGAGGTTCGTTCCGAGACCGTTAACGACCGCGATGATGGCAAGTGCAATGCCGGCGGCGATGAGGCCGTATTCGATGGCCGTTGCACCCGACTCGTCGGCGACGAACGTCTTGATGATGCTCTTTATTTTGATCATTTTATCCCTGCCCAATGGTTATCGCGGTCAATGCCGCCGGGATAAAATGACGATATATAATCTAAGGTTGTATGAATCGCGGTGGTAAAAGAGTGGGGTATCCAGCTGTTTTGCACGATTTGCCGCAGGTAAATTAGTCCGCTGTCAGTCTCTGCGGCGGCTGAGCGCGGCAACTGCGGAAGGTCACTCCGCCGCCGTCTGGAACGGGCCGAGCAGACGGAGCGGAATGTCGATCAGGGCGTCCGCCAGAACCGTGAAGTCATCGGCGATCTGGTCGAAGCGTGCGGTCCGCTCGCGCTTGCGCTCGTCCATATAGATGGAGCGGTTCAGCTCGATCTGGACGGCATGGAGGCCGCTGGCCGGGTTGCCGTAATGCTCGGTTATGAAGCCGCCGGCATAGGGCTTGTTGCGGCCGATCGAATAGCCAAGCCGCCGATACGTATCCTCCACCACATCGGTGAGAAGCCCGGCGCAGCTGGTGCCGTAGCGGTCGCCGATCACCACGTCGGGCCGGCGCGGCTCTTCGCGGGCGATGCCGATCGAGGGCATCGAGTGACAATCGACCAGAATGGCCGTGCCGAAGGTCTGGTAGGCCTTGTTGATCAGGCGGCGCAAAGCGCGGTGATAGGGCTTGTAGAGGCTCTCGATGCGGGTGAGGGCGTCGTCCACATTCAGCCGCTCGCGATAGATCTCCTGGCCGTCGCCGACCACGCGCGGGATGGTGCCAAGCCCGCCGGCGACGCGCATGGAGCGGGTATTGGCGAAGCTCGGCAGCCGGCCCGTGAACATCCGGGGGTCGAGCTCATAGGGCTCGCGATTGACGTCCACATAAGAGCGCGGGAAATGCACCCGCACCACCGGGAAGCCGCGATTGGCCAGGCCGCCGATCAGATCGTCCATGAACGAATCCTCGGAACGGCGAAGGGACGCGATATCGATTCGCGAGGCGCTGAGGAATTCGGCGGGATAGACGGTGCCGGAGTGGGGCGAGTTGAAAATGATCGGCGCCCGCCATGCGGAGGGCTCGTTGATCTCGAAGGGGGGCGACAGCTCACCGTCAAACTGGGTCATCGTCGCGTTTCGTCCCTGCAGGCACGTTCTTCTGGACCACCAGTCTGGCAGAAAACCGGCAATTTGCGAGATGTCATTGTCGGTATCCGCGCGCGATCATGCAACGGTCGTCCGGACCTCATCCGCCGCGGAAAACCGGTTCTGTTGCTCTGGATCGCAATCTGGCGCACCATAATGAAACGGTTATCCACATGCCCGCGGCGCAAACTTCACCCGAAATTTACCAACCACGGGGCTTAGTGGGTGCCAGGTTTTCCTCATTCGGGTTCGACGTCTCACAGCCATGCACAAGATCCTTCTCGCCGAAGACGACAATGACATGCGCCGGTTCCTGGTGAAGGCGCTGGAAAACGCCGGGTTCTCGGTGTCGCACCACGATAACGGCATGTCAGCCTATCAGAGGCTGCGCGAAGAACCCTTTGAAATGCTTCTAACGGATATCGTGATGCCGGAAATGGACGGTATCGAGCTGGCCCGCCGCGCCAGCGAACTCGATCCGGACATCAAGATCATGTTCATCACCGGCTTCGCCGCCGTGGCGCTGAATTCGGACTCCGAGGCGCCGAAGAACGCCAAGGTTCTGGCCAAACCCGTGCACCTGCGCGAATTGGTCAGCGAAGTGAACAAGATGCTGGCGGCCTGAGGCTGTCGGTTTTTCTTCACAAACGGTCGTAATTGGCGCCCCGGCATCCTTGCCTCGCCGGGTCCGACCCGTTATAGACCGCCTACCCGTAACGACCGGTTCTTAGGGCGCGTAGCTCAGCGGGAGAGCACTTCCTTGACATGGAAGGGGTCACAGGTTCGATCCCTGTCGCGCCCACCATCCTGCCCTTCGGTCCAGGTTTCCAAACATCGACAGTCTGTACGATGGGTTGAGCGTAGGTGCTTCGCCTTCCTGCATCAGTCGATTTTTCTCCCATGCGCGGAAAGATGGGGCTTCTGTTCCATTGCGTATCGTTTTCGCAGCAAATCTCGGTTATCGTCGTTCCGTCATAATGTGTTCGACCGGAAGCGATGGCAGTGAAGTCCCGGCCAGTCATTGGCGTGATCGGCAACGCCTACCGCATTGAGAACCGATTCTCCGTCCAGGCGGCCGGAGAAAACAATCTTCGCGCGGTGGCCGAGGTCGCTGGCGCCTTGCCTATGATGTTCGCCGGTACACCCGACATCACCGATATCGCCGAAGTGCTAAATATCGTCGACGGCATCCTGCTCACCGGCGCTCGCGCCAATGTCCATCCCGCCCGATTCGGCATGCAGGCCTGTGTGCGTCACGAGCCTTACGACAACGGGCGCGACGATGTGGCATTGGCGATGGTGGAGGCGTGCGTCACGCGCGGCGTGCCGATCTTCGGGATCTGCCGCGGCCTGCAGGAAATGAATGTCGCCTTTGGCGGCACGCTGCATCCGGAAATCCGCGAAATTCCGGGCCGCATGAATCACCGGATGCCGCGGCTCGAAAATGGCGAAATCCATCCCGACCCCGCCGTGGTCTTCGCTGATCGTCACGACGTGCATCTGACCAGCAACGGCACCTTCGCCAGCCTGCTCAAGCGCGAGACCATCACGGTCAATTCGCTGCACGGGCAGGGCATCGAGATGCCTGGTGAGCGGGTGGTGGTCGAGGGCATCGCCGAGGACGGGACCATCGAGGCCATTCGTATTGCGGATGCACCGAGCTTCGCGCTCGGGGTGCAATGGCATGCCGAATATGATCCGCAGATCAATCCGATCAACCGCACACTCTTTCTCGCCTTCGGCGAGGCTGTCGCAGCGCAAAAGCAGCGCCGGACGATCGGCGTCGCAGCACTTGCCTGATCTCTGTAGCAGGATCGTCATACTGCGACGATCCGCCTGATCGCGTTCTCCATCTTTCGTCGGACACGCGAGAACCAACCACCTCCTTTAAGCGTATCACTTCCGCACTCGCCCGGCTTATCCGTGATTTGCCGGAGGAGGCATTTGCGTTTGGCCCCGTTTGTGCAAGCATGACGGGCGGACATGCCAGTGTGCTCGGAGGAGCCCGGTGTGAGACCGGAGTTGTGAGGAGAGGGACTATGAAACGACTTTTTCTGTTGGGGGGCGTGATCGCCGCCGCTTTCGCAAACCAGGCCAGTGCGCAAGAGCTCACCGGCACGCTCAAGAAAATCAAGGACACCGGGGCCATCACCATCGGCTTCCGCGATTCCTCGGTGCCGTTCTCTTATCTCGATGACAATCAGAAGCCCGTCGGCTTCGCCATGGACATCTGCTACAAGATTGTCGAGGCGGTGAAGAAGGAGCTGAAGAACGACAAGATCGAAGTGAAGCTCAATCCCGTGACTTCGGCGACGCGCATCCCGCTGATCGCCAATGGCACCGTCGATCTCGAATGCGGCTCCACCACCAATAATGCGGATCGCCAGAAGCAGGTGTCGTTCACCAACACCCACTTCCTCACCGCCAGCCGCTTCGTTTCCAAGAAGACTGCCAAGCTCGAAAAGATTGACGATCTGAAGGGCAAGACGGTGGTCTCGACCTCCGGCACCACCAATATCAAGCAGCTGACCGAAGCGAATGCCGCGCGCAGCCTTGGCATCAATATCGTGCCGGCCAAGGATCACGCGGAAGCGTTCCTCATGGTCGAGACGGATCGTGCGGTCGCCTTCGTGATGGATGACATCCTGCTCGCTTCGCTCGCTGCTGGCGCGCGTGATCCCAATGCCTACGTGATTTCGAAGGACGCGTTCTCGAAGCCCGAGCCGTACGGCATCATGCTGCGCAAGGGCGACGACGCCTTCAAGAAGGTCGCCGACACCGCGACGGCCGATCTCTACAAGAGCCCGGAAGGCGCAAAACTGTACGAAAAGTGGTTCACTCAGAAGATCCCCCCGAAGGGTCTGAACCTCAACGTGCCGATGGGCCCGGAACAGACCAAGGCTTTTGCCAAGCCATCGGATTCGGCTGATCCGGACGCTTATCTGTAATTGCTGCTAACTCCGTCATGGCCGGGCTTGTCCCGGCCATCCACGTCTTTCGCTGCTGATGGCAACGACGGTAATACGCGGGGCAAGCCCGCGCATGACGGAGGATAGGCAATGGCCCAGCCATTGCATGAGAGCTTGTCAGACTGCGTATCGGGGGCGCTAGGTGAACTATAATTGGAACTGGGGGATCTTCTGGGACCAGACGCCGGATGCGACTGGGACCTATTTTGCCTCGCTGATGAGCGGACTTCAGGTCACGGTCCTGCTCGCGCTGGTGGCCTGGATCATCGCTTTCGTGCTCGGCTCGGTCGTCGGCATCATGCGCACGCTACCGTCGCGCTGGCCGGTTCTGATCGGCAATGCCTATATCGAGCTGTTCCGTAACATCCCGCTGCTGGTGCAGCTGTTCATCTGGTTTTTCGTCGTTCCGGAATTGTTGCCGGGCGAATTCGGCATGTGGGTCAAGCAGCTGCGCAACGGGCCTTTCATTGCCGCGATGCTCGGGCTTGGCTTCTACATGTCCTCGCGCGTGGCCACGCAGGTCACCGCCGGCATCAATGCATTGCCGAAGGGGCAGCGCATGGCGGGCACGGCGATCGGTCTCACCACCTGGCAGACCTATCGCTACATCCTGCTGCCGCTGGCCTATCGCATCATCTTCCCGCCGCTGACGTCGGAATTCTTGAACACGATCAAGAACACGGCGCCAGCGCTGACGATCGGCGTGCTCGAACTCACTGCGCAGGCGCGCTCGATGCAGGAATTCTCGTTTCAGGTCTTCGAGGCTTTCACCGCTGCGGCGGGCATCTATCTGCTGCTGAGCGCCGTCGTCACCATCGGCATGCGTCTGATCGAAAAACGGCTGGTCATCCCCGGCTTCAATGTGGGGAAATAAGCGATGTTCAGCACATTCGATTTCGATGTCATCTGGCGCAGCCTTCCCTACCTCTTCTATCAGGGCATGGTTTTCACCCTGACGCTCACAGCCATCGCAACCTTCTTCGGCCTGATCCTGGGCACGTTGATCGCGATGATGCGACTGTCATCCAATGCAGTTCTTTCCGGCGTCGCTGCGAGCTATGTCAACCTGATGCGCTCGTTGCCGCTGGTGCTGGTGATCTTCCTGTTCTACTTCCTCAGCCCCTATATCGGGCAGTGGATCATTCGCGCCGATCAGCCGGTGCAGGTGGGCGCCTATACATCGACCATCATCACATTCACGCTGTTCGAAGCCGCCTACTTTGCCGAGATCATGCGCGCCGGCATCCAGTCGGTGCCACGCGGCCAGGTCAATGCGGGCTATGCCATCGGCTTCAACTATCGCGAAGTGATGCGCTATGTCGTGCTGCCACAGGCCTTCCGCAACATGCTGCCCGTGATTTTCACGCAGACCATCGTGCTGTTTCAGGACACGTCGCTGGTTTACGTGCTGTCGATCACGGACTTTCTCGGTGCTGCGTCCAAGGTTGCGCAGCGCGACGGCCGCCTGACTGAAATGTATCTGTTCGCCGCGGTGGTCTATTTCGCGATCAGTTTCACTGCCTCCTTCTTCGTGAAGCGCTTGCAGAAGCGCATCAGCATCATCCGCTAGCCAGTACGGTTGTCCCCATGCCCATGATCACCCTCGACAAAGTCAGCAAGTGGTACAATCCGCAGTTTCAGGTGCTGAAGGACTGCACGACGCAAGTGGAGAAGGGCGAGGTCGTTGTCGTCTGCGGCCCGTCGGGCTCCGGCAAATCGACGCTCATCAAGACCGTGAACGCGCTGGAGCCCGTCCAGGAAGGCACCATCACGGTTGACGGGCTCGATGTCACCAAGATGAAAAAAGACCTGCCGAAGCTGCGTTCGCGCGTCGGCATGGTGTTTCAGCACTTCGAACTGTTTCCGCATCTGAAGATCGTCGAGAATCTCTGCCTCGGCCAGACCATCGTGCTCGGCCGCAAGGAAGAAGCGGCGCGCAAGAAGGCGATGGCGATGCTGGAGCGCGTCGGCCTCACCGCCCATGCGGAGAAATATCCCGGCCAGCTCTCGGGTGGTCAGCAGCAGCGCGTGGCAATTGCGCGCGCGCTGGTGATGGATCCGATCTGCATGTTGTTCGACGAGCCGACCTCGGCGCTCGATCCGGAGATGATCAATGAAGTGCTCGACGTCATGGTCGAACTCGCCAAGGAAGGCATGACCATGATGGTGGTGACCCATGAAATGGGTTTTGCCAAGAAGGTCGCCAACCGCGTCATCTTCATGGATGCTGGTGAGATCGTCGAGGATGCGCAGAAGGAGGACTTCTTCGGCCATCCGCGCAGCGATCGCGCGCAGCAATTCCTGTCGAAGATTCTGTCACACTGACGCCTGCAATTTGATCGCTGGCTTGCACTAAGTTTGTGCAGCGCGGTGGATGCTGCCTAGCCCGGCAATTAACGATTGTGTCAGGAATCCGGTGGTACTCCTGAACCCGCGAGAACAGGCCCCACGGTTCGCGGCTATTGCCCCTGACCCGCAAGGTCGTCGTCATCGCGGGCAGTGCATGGTGTTGCTGCTTCAATAACTCCGATGTTTAGCGTCTGTTGGCAGCGCCGCCTCCAGCCGTGCAGGCTTCGTCTGCGCGCGGGCCGGTCTATGCCGTTGCGGGAAGTAAGTGGCATGGCGAAGATAAACCGCGTCGGCAACAAGCTCGGTTTGGCCGGATTGATCGGCATCCTGTTGTCCATCGGCGTGGTTGCCAATCAAATGCATACGGAGACCGAGGTCTCCGACGTCAATCGCCGTGCCGATGTCCAGCAGCAGATCGCTGACGGCGCGCGCGAAGCGGATGCGCTGATGCGCAGCATGCAGACAGCCAGCCAGAGCCTGCGCATCGCGATCACGACGCCGGAGATGGACAAGAGCGTCGCCGAGATCAAGGCGGCGAAAGCCGCGCAGGATACGATCCTCGATGGCAATATCGCGATGGCGCTTCGCCAGGAAAACCGGGACAATTTCGCGAAGATCAAGGCACTGACGGCGTCTTACGTCGGGGCGGCCGATGAGATCGCCGCGCTACAGAAGAAACTGCTGGATCTCTACCGCACGCGCAATGTCGCCGTGCTCGACTGGAACAGGCATCTCGAACAGATGCGCCTCACCACCGCGGTGAATCAGGCGCCGAACTGGGCCGACGTCGAAAATCACCTGAAAGCCGCCGACAATGCCGTCAATGCCGTGCAGGCGGCTGCCTGGCGCTATGCTTCGCTGAACGAAATCGTTCAAAAGGGGCTGATCGTCACCAAGGCGAAAGTGCTGAACGACGCGCTTGCCAAGGCCAGCGTGATCGAGGACAGCGAACTGGTGCAGAACGGGCTGACGCAGCTCAGTGCCGACATGCGGAAATTCATGGCGGCGACCGATGAAGCCATCCAGATCAACGACCAGAAGAGCGACATCGTCCGCAAGAAACTGACGCCGACAGCGGCTGCCGCCGGCGAGCTGGTGTCGGCAGCTGTGGTTGCTGCCAAACAGGCCGTAGCGGATGCGCGAAATCAGGCTGCAGCGACCATGGAACGCTCAGGCCAGATCAATCTCGCCCTCGGTGTCGCTGTCGTCACGGTTCTGATCGGGTCGATGGTGTTCAGCTTCTTCGGCGTAGCTCGGCCGATGACGCGTCTCAATGCGGCTATGGGCCGGATGGCTGGTGGCGATCTCGACGTGGTGATTCCCGGTGCGCGGCGCGGCGATGAAATTGGCGATATTGCCAAGACCGTGTCGGTGATCCGCGACAATGCTGAACGCAAGGCGCGCGATGAAGCCGCGGCGCGGATCGATCAGGACAGCCAGGCCGCGGCAGCGCGCCGGCGCGAAATGGCCGATCTCGCCGATGGTTTCGAGCGGGCGGTCGGCAACATCGTCGACAATGTCTCCTCGGCATCGTCGCAGCTGGAAGATTCTGCAGGCGGCCTCACGGCAACTGCCGAGCAGGCCAAGCAGCTCACTGTGGCGGTCGCCAATGCCTCCGACGAAGCATCGGGCAATGTCCAGGCTGTGGCCTCATCGACTGAAGAGATGTCGTCCTCGATCAACGAGATCAGCCGGCAGGTGCAGGAATCCGCAAGCATCGCCAATTCCGCGGTGGAGCAGGCCCGCAAGACCAATGAACGTGTCGCCGAGCTGGCGAAGGCTGCGGCGCGCATCGGTGATGTGGTCGACCTGATCAACACCATCGCCAGCCAGACCAACCTTCTCGCCCTCAACGCGACCATCGAGGCGGCACGTGCCGGTGATGCCGGCCGCGGCTTTGCGGTGGTTGCATCTGAAGTGAAGACACTCGCCCAGCAGACGGCGAGTGCGACCAGCGAAATCTCGCAGCAGATTTCCGGCATCCAGGCGGCGACGCGGGAATCGGTGAATGCGATTGCCGAGATCGGCAACACCATCGGCCGCATGTCCGAGATCGCATCGACCATCGCGTCCGCTGTCGAGGAGCAGGGCGCCGCGACCCAGGAAATCGCGCGCAACGTCCAGCAAGCGGCCCATGGCACCATGCAAGTGAGCGCCAATATCTCCGATGTCCAGCGCGGTGCCACGGCGACCGGCTCGGCCTCGTCACAGGTTCTCTCCGCCGCGCAGTCGCTGTCCAGCGAGAGCGGACGTCTCAAGCTTGAAGTCGGCAGGTTCCTGGACTCGGTCCGGGCTGCCTAACGTTACGTCGATCCAGCAAGGAATGCCTGTAATGTCGTTGCTCAATCTTCGCATCCGCGGCCGCCTCTATGGCGGTTTCGGCGCCCTGGTTCTGTTCGGATTGGCGAGTTCTGCCTTCGCAGTCTGGCAGATGACCGAAGTGAGCACGCGGGTCGGCTCCATGACCCATCTGTCGAACAACACGATCCGTGCTGCCGAAGTGGCGTCGGAGCTGCAGGCGGTGCGCGGCGCCATCCTGCGTTACTCCTTCGATCAGGATGAAGCATCGATCGCGGATGCGGATAGGCGCCTGGCCAGTCTGGCGACAAGCGTCGATACGGTGATGAAGGCGAGCCGCTCCGAAGAGCGTCGTACCGCCTATCAAGCCATCGCGAAGGATGTCGCCGAGGTGACCAGGCAGCGGCAGGCGCTGGGCGACGCGGTGAAGCAGGTGGTGGCCGGGCGGGAAGTGCTGCAGGAGGCCGGCGACAAACTGTCATCCAGCCTGCGCAAGCTCACGATCAGCACCCGCAACACCACATATGGTCAGGGCTCGACCAAGCTCGAATCCGACACGCTGATGGTGCAGATCGCCAACTGGCGCTTCTTCAGCAGCCGTGACGAGAAGCACATCGAGGCCTTCAAGGATCAGGCGCGCATTGCCGAGCAGCAGATCGGCGAGATGGAAAAGATGCAGATGCCGCCGACGCTGGCGACGCTGTTTGGCACCATCCGCACCAATCTGAAGAGCTACGCATCGCTGTTCGAAAAGGCCGCCGCCAGCATGCAGGCATCGGATGCGATCTTCAACAAGTCGATCAGTCCTCTCATTGTCAATGCGATCGCCCGTGTCGAGGTCGTCAAGGCCGGCATACAGCAGGCGCAATCGCAGACGGTTGCCGCGACCAATGAGCAGATTTCGGCTACCACGACGCTGCAGGCGGTTGTCGCTGCGGCTTCCACCCTGATCGGTGTGGTCATCGCATTCCTGATCGCCCGCAGCATCATCGGCCCGCTGTCCGGCCTGACCGCTGGCATGAAGCGCCTCGCGGACGGTGATTTCAGCGTTGTTCTGCCGGGCTTGGCGCGGAAGGACGAAGTCGGCGACATGGCGCGCGCAGTCGAGGGCTTCAAGGTCAAGGCCGAGGAGAAGGCGCGTATCGAAGCTGAAGCCAAGCTGACACAGGACCAGCAGGCTGCCCTGCAACGTCGTCGCGACATGGTCAGGCTTGCCGATGATTTCGAGGCCGCCGTCGGCCAGATCGTCGAAGCGGTGTCGTCCGCATCGAGCGAGCTGGAAGGTTCCGCGGGCACGCTCACCTCGACGGCTGAGCGCTCGCAGGAGCTCACCACCATGGTCGCGGCAGCGTCGGAAGAAGCATCGACCAATGTGCAGTCGGTGGCGTCCTCGACTGAGGAGATGACGTCCTCCATCAACGAGATCAGCCGCCAGGTTCAGGAATCGTCGCGCATCGCAAGCGCTGCAGTTACTCAGGCGCAGAAGACCAATGACCGTGTCGGCGAGTTGTCGCGCGCAGCCGGCCGCATCGGCGCGGTGGTCGAGCTGATCAACACCATCGCTGGCCAGACCAATCTGCTGGCGCTCAACGCCACCATCGAGGCTGCCCGCGCCGGCGATGCCGGTCGCGGC
>NZ_JBIIOT010000171.1:0-5318 GCF_044336785.1 Tardiphaga sp.
CACAAAACTAAACGTGCCGCCCTTCGCGGGCGCCACGCGACCATTATCTTATGGGGGCTGCACAGGGTGTCAACCGCGCATAGCGGCGTCCATGTCACACCTGATCGAACAAAAGGCCGATTTTTCTGTTTGGTTGACAGAAAGCATGTGGATGTGACTCGGCCGACTCTTGCGCGTGAGTCGCGGCATCATGTAGTTTTTGGCCTGTCGGATACGACATCTCGTGCGGCAGTAGACCCTTGTACACTATCGGTACGGCGTAAGGCCGGAAGCAGTCATGCATCCGGTGAGCGCTAAGGGATTCTGACAACGAGGTTTTTTGACGATTTCAAGTCGCAGCGCGGGCCAAGGCCGGCCGGCGCATACGAAGGGATTTAGCGATGACGGTAATCACTTGGACCGACGATCGCGTCGAACAGCTCAAGAAACTCTGGGAAGGCGGCCTGTCCGCCAGCCAGATCGCCGCGGAACTCGGTAACGTGACCCGCAATGCCGTGATCGGCAAGGTGCACCGCCTGGGCCTCTCCGGCCGCGCCAAGAGCCCGTCTTCTGCTGCCCCGCGCCCGCGCAAGCCGCGTCCGGCCCAGCAGATGGTGCGCATGCCGCGCCCGGTCGCCCGTGGCAACACGGCGCTGGCTCACGACTATCAGGTCGAGATGGAGCCCGATCCGATCTCGGTCGACAATGTGATCCCGATCAGCCAGCGCCTGCAGCTGGTCGAGCTCAACGACGCCACCTGCCATTGGCCGGTGGGTGATCCGGCCAGCACGGACTTCTATTTCTGCGGCGGCAAGGCCGTGGCCGGCGCACCTTACTGCGCGCACCACTCGCGGATCGCCTACCAGCCCGCGAGCGACCGTCGCCGGGCAGCGCCAAAGCCGATGCGGTAAGCGAACAGCACGAACGAAAAATGCCCGGCGATGAGCCGGGCATTTTTTGTTGCTTTGCTATTGAGCTAGAACCGCCCACCTCCGCCCCTCATGGTGAGGAGGCGCGAAGCGCCGTCTCGAACCATGAGATGTCGGAGCTCCGTCGCCATCCTTCGAGACGCCGCTGCGCGGCTCCTCAGGATGAGGGCAGAGCGTGAGGTAAAGAGCGTTACTCCGCCGCCTTATCGAAGCGATCATCCAGCGCGTAGCCGGCGCCACGCACGGTCCGGATCGGGTCGGGTTCGCCGGCCGGATTCAGCAGCTTGCGCAGACGGCCGATGTGAACATCCACGGTGCGCTCGTCGATATAGATGTCGCGGCCCCAGACGCTGTCGAGCAGCTGCTCGCGGCTGAACACGCGGCCGGGATGCTCGAGGAAGAATTCGAGCAGGCGATATTCAGTCGGGCCGAGATCGATCGGACGGGCGGCGCGCACCACGCGGCGCTTGTCGCGATCGAGTTCGATGTCACCGAAAGCCAGCACCGTCGCCAGACGCTCCGGCGCCGCACGGCGCAGGAGGCCCTTCACGCGGGCCAGCAGTTCCGGCACCGAGAACGGCTTGACGATGTAATCGTCGGCGCCGGTGGCGAGGCCGCGAACGCGCTCACTCTCCTCACCGCGGGCGGTGAGCATGATGATCGGCAGCGCCTTGGTTTCCGGCCGCGCCCGCAAGCGTCGGCACAGTTCGATGCCGGACAGGCCGGGCAACATCCAGTCGAGGACCACGAGGTCCGGCACGCGTTCCTTCAAACGGGTGTCGGCATCGTCGCCGCGGGCAACCGTCTCGACGTCGTAACCTTCGGCGTCGAGATTGTAGCGCAGCAGCGTGGTCAGAGCTTCCTCGTCTTCCACTACCAGAATGCGCGCGTTCATATGGCTGGCTTCCTATCTGTCGTTCAGGCAAAGGCGAGCAAGTCGCGGTGAGCTCGGCTCGCCGCGGCGAGCCTCAGCTCACCGGCGTAGCGAAGTTGGTCATGTCACCCTTCGGGCGCTTGTCGACCATCTGCTGACCTTCGATCATGTAGAACACCGTCTCGGCGATGTTGGTGGCATGATCGCCGATCCGTTCGATGTTCTTGGCGCAGAACATCAGATGGATACAGAACGAGATGTTGCGCGGATCTTCCATCATATAGGTCAAAAGTTCGCGGAACAGCGAGGTGCAGATCGCGTCGATTTCCTCGTCACCCTTCCACACCGCCATGGCGGCCGGGAGGTCGTGCGCGGCATAGGCATCGAGCACGGCCTTGACCTGGGTGTTCACCAGATCGGTCATGTGTTCGAGGCCACGGATCAGCTTCAGCGGATGGAAGTCGCTGTCCAGCGCATTGACGCGCTTGCCGATGTTCTTGGAGAGATCGCCGATGCGCTCGAGATCGGTGGCGACGCGGAGCGCGCCAACGATCTCGCGCAGGTCGACAGCCATCGGCTGGCGCTTGGCGATGGTGAGGACGGCGCGTTCCTCGATCAGCCGCTGAAGCTGATCGATTTCGGCGTCAGTGGCCACCACGCGGGCGCCCAGGGCGACGTCGCGGCGGACCAGCGCATCCACGGACTCTGCGATCTGACGTTCGGCCAGGCCCCCCATCTCGGCGACGAGACGGGTGAGTTCCTGAAGATCGTCGTCGAAGGCCTTGGTCGTGTGTTCAAAAGCCATAGGTCAATCCTCTCGCGAATATGTCGCGTCAGCCGAAACGGCCGGTGATGTAATCCTGGGTGCGGCGGTCGCTCGGCGACGTGAAGATCTTGTTGGTCTGGTCGAATTCAACAAGCTCACCGAGATACATGAAGGCGGTGGTGTCGGAGACACGGGCCGCCTGCTGCATGTTATGGGTCACGATGGCGATCGTGTACTGATCCTTCAATTCGTCGATCAGCTCTTCGACCTTGGCGGTCGAGATCGGATCGAGCGCCGAGCAGGGCTCGTCGAACAGGATCACTTCCGGACGCACAGCGATCGTGCGCGCGATGCACAGACGCTGCTGCTGGCCGCCCGACAGGCTGAGGCCCGAGGCGTTGAGCTTGTCCTTGACTTCGTTCCACAGCGCACCGCCACGCAGCGCCTTCTCGACGCGCACGTCCATCTCCGCCTTGGAGATCTTCTCATAGAGGCGGATACCGAAGGCGATGTTTTCGTAGATCGTCATCGGGAACGGGGTCGGCTTCTGGAACACCATGCCGATGCGGGCACGCAGCAGGTTGAGGTCGAGCTTCGGGTCCAGAATGTTCTGGTTCTCGAGCATCACCTGACCTTCCGCGCGCTGACCCGGATAGAGGTCATACATGCGGTTGAAGATGCGCAGCAGCGTGGACTTGCCGCAGCCCGACGGACCGATGAAGGCGGTGACGCGGTTGGCGGCGAGGTTCAGGTTGATCTTCTTCAGGGCGTGGTGTTCGCCGTAATAGAAGTTCAGGTCCCGCACGGTCACCTTTGGACGCGTATCGCCCTGCACCACCGACGGCGGCGGCATCGAGACGCTGGGATTGGCGGCGGACACGGAGAGATCACTCATTTTGCTTTCCTCTCGGCGCCGAGAATGCGCGCGCCAATGTTCAGGGCAAGGACGGTCAAGGTGATGATCAGCGCGCCGCTCCAGGCGAGCTGCTTCCAATATTCGTAGGGGCTCTGGACGAAGTTGTTGATGGTGACCGGGAGGTTGGCCATCGTCTTGCCGAGGTCCAGGCTGAAGAACTGGTTGCTCAATGCAGTGAACAGCAGTGGCGCGGTTTCACCGGCGACGCGGGCGGTCGCGAGCAGCACGCCGGTGATGAGACCGGCACGAGCTGCACGATAGGCGATCCGCTTGATCACCAGCGAGCGCGGCAGGCCGAGCGCCGAGGCTGCTTCACGCAGCGGATTCGGAACCAGGCCGAGCATGTCCTCCGTGGTGCGGACGACCACCGGGATGACGATCACGGCGAGCGCTAGCGAGCCGGCGAAGGCCGAGAAGCCCCCCATCGGCACCACCACCGCGCCATAGACGAACAGGCCGATGATGATGGACGGGGCCGACAGCAGCACGTCGTTGATGAAACGGATCACCGAGGTGAGCTTGTCGTGCTTGCCGTATTCCGCGAGGTACGTGCCGGCGAGCAGGCCGAGCGGCGCGCCGATGCCGACGCCGATCACAGTCATGATGATCGAACCGACGATGGCATTGAGCAGGCCGCCTTCCTGCGAACCGGGGGGCGGCGTGTTCTGGGTAAAGATCTGCACGCTGAGGCCGGCGAGGCCGTTGTAGAACAGCGTGAACAGGATCAGCGCCAGCCAGGTGACGCCGAAGATCGCGGCACCCAGGCACAGAATGCGGACGATGGTGTCGTTGCGGCGACGGGACAGGTAAATCGGATTGACGCTCATGACTTACTTTCCTGCCTTCTTTTCGAGACGGAGCAGCATCAGACGCGCGGCCGACAGCACGAAGAAGGTGAGCACGAACAACAGCAGGCCGAGCAGGATCAGGCCGGACTGGTGCAAGCCGTCACTCTCCGCGAATTCCGAGGCGATGGCCGCGGAGATCGTGGTGCCTGGACCGAAGATCGAACCGGTGATGCGGAACGAGTTGCCGATGATGAAGGTGACTGCCATCGTCTCGCCGAGCGCACGGCCGAGAGCCAGCATGACGCCACCGATCACACCGACGCGGGTGTAGGGGATGACGACATTCTTGACGACTTCCCAGGTGGTGCAGCCGACGCCGTAGGCCGCTTCCTTGAGCACCGGAGGCACCGTCTTGAACACATCGACCGAGATCGCCGTGATGAAGGGCAGCACCATGATGGCGAGGATGAGCGAGGCGTTGAACAGCGACAGATAGGACGGCGGGCCGGCAAAGATGGTGCCGAGCACGGGCACGCCTTCAAAGGCCGAGATCAGGAACGGCTGGAAGTGGTTGGCCAGGAACGGGCCGAGCACGAAGAAGCCCCACATGCCGTAGATGATCGAGGGAATGCCGGCGAGCAGTTCGACCGCCATGCCGATCGGGCGACGCAGCCAGTTCGGGCACAGTTCGGTGAGGAAGATCGCGATGCCGATACCGACCGGAATGGCGATCGACATGGCGATCACCGAGGTGATCAGCGTGCCATAGATCGGACCGAGCGCACCGAGCACCGGCGGTTCCGCCGACGGCGCCCAGCGCTGCGTGAACAGGAAGGAGAAGCCGAATTCCCTCAGCGCCGGCCATGCACCAGCGATGAGCGACAGGATGATGCCGCCGAGAATGAAGAGGACGGACAGCGCCGAGATGCGTGTCAGCCAGTAGAAAACCTGGTCACCGGTCTTGAATGCGTTGAGCGCTTTGGCGCGGTCATACGGTCCAGCGGCGTCCATCGAAGAGCTCTGTACGGCCATATCTGCCACGCCCAGTCCCCTGTGTTGTTGTTGG
>NZ_JBIIOT010000172.1:0-5169 GCF_044336785.1 Tardiphaga sp.
ACTCGTTTTCTTTTTCAATACGTCGCAAGGCTTCTTCTGCATTCTGAATGACTATCTGAAAGTCTCGTTCAGGATTGACGATTTCACGGAAATGAAGGGCTGATGCGATCAGTTTGCGGTGGTCTTCACCGAGTGGCATCTTGAACATCGCGTAGTATTCGTCGACGGAAGTGTTCACAAGAACCGCCATGTCTTCAGCATTCCAGCTTCTGTTGGCGTATATGTCGAGCAAAATCTCGTGAGGAGGGCGCTTCTTACTTCCTGTTGCTACCTTATCATTGCAGGCTTGACGAACATCAGGGTCGTCAATGTTAGTCCCGAAAACGTTGGCTCTTAGATTGAAGAAATTTGGATCAGACGATCTCTGATCCATGTAAAGCTTAATTATGCCAGACGCTTCGTTCTCATGTTTGAGACGTTTCAAGATTTTTACTGAGTGATTCAAGTCGCTCAACGAGATGAATTTCACATTATTTTCAAAGCCAGCTAAAAGCTCTGCTACAAATTCTTTCCCGTCATCATCGAATGAATTGTGGAATCGGTCCCACACTGCATTCCATTGCTTCGCGGCTTCTCCGTTCTTTAGTGCTTCAGCTGACAGGTCTGCGTATTTCTTAAGGGCTGCTTCGTCGAAATAGCCGTTCTTTATGCCGTCGTTAAGCAGAGCGTCGGCTTCGTCGACCTTCTCAAATCCGACCATCCTTAGCGAAGCTTCGACACGCTCTTCATCGCGGGTTCGGTCGGGCGAACTTCCATAAAGTCCCCGGCGATACCGGTTCATAATGAAGTCGACGACTTTTTCGTTGGGCACTTCAGCGTCAGGGCTCCCGTGTTCGGCGTAATGAGCCCAGCCAAGGACCGCTAACGATTGCATATGAGCGGATACAATCTTCGGATCGTATCCTTTGATTACGGGATATATCTGATGCACCACCCGTTCAATTTTCTTGATAACGCGAATGTTTGAAAGGCCGAGACCCAGACAGAACTCGCCGAGCTCTTTCCCAAATTCCTTGTTGTCGTCGAGTGCGATTTTGATGCACTCTTCCGAAGATGGGGAATAGACAAGAGACCGATCGATAACTTTCTCTTGGTATTTTTTCAGGACGTCTTTTTCGTCAAGTTGTTCGTCATTCAGGATGATGACGACCTTGCACTTACGCTGTTCAGTAAGTAACGAAACAAGACCGAGAATATCAATCGTTCGAAGGTCTTTGCCTTTTCGCTCAATATCATCGATGCAGATAAATTGCTCGCGAACCATCAGAAATGTGCTGGACTGTGCCAATTCGGAGGCTGTCTTTCCGGCAAGTGCTTCGAGCGTCTTAGGCCCGAGTGTCTTAATAAGATCGCTGATTCCGACACTCACGCTTTCCAAGTTTGCGCCTGTCGCGACGGCTTTGCCAGACGTCCGATTTTCAAAGATGGAATATTTCAATTGTTCGATCGTTGTCACGCCGAAAAGCGAGACATACGAATAGGTTGTGAGAGCCAGCTTATTGTTGAGAGCAACCTCCTTGAGAGCCTTCTTCCATGCGTATGTTTTTCCAACGCCCCAGCGCCCTCTGACGCAGATTACCTCTGGCGTTTTATCTTCCAGGAAACGGGTTAGTTCCTGTACGACTAATTCGGTAGGGGTGGGGCCTTTGTCCACGTCAGCCATGTCAGCCTTGATCGATTTTTAAATCAATTAATAGTAGTTGCGTTGATTGCGCAATCGCAAAAATTGTAGCGATGCTTCCGGCGGTGTGGCTAAATAAGTCGTCATCAAAGAAGGGGTGCTCCGGCTTACATTTTCTAGCTATCGGTCCTGCTATGTGACACTGGCGTTAGTCAGACTGGGGTTGGGATGATGCAAGAATTGACCGCCATTGCCGACGATATGGATCGCCTGCTTCCACTGTTTGTGAACGGCGGCAGTATGTCGGGACTGATCCTGCCGACCGAGCATTCGGCGACATTCAAAGCTCTTGCTGTCGAGGCGAAGTCGATCCTCGACGGCGAACTCCGCCACGCCAACGACTATTCGATGAACCTCATACACGCCATAAATTCAGGCGCAGGCGGCTTCACGGGCGGGCCGTCCTATGCGTCAGTCGAGGAGGCGTCGAAGATTGTCCGGGCTGGGGCTCGCGCCATCCAGCGCAAGCGCGCAACCCCTTCAGCGACACCACCGGGGGTGAAGCCCTATGTCGATCCCGCTCGCATAGTCGCGCTACAGCAGATCGGCGCGGGCAATTGGGATTTCACCCGCCTCGTCGAGCTTTGCCGGGAACTTAACGTCGCCGCCGCGAACCGCTGCCACATGTCCACAGCGATGCTCTTGCGGACGATCCTGGACCATGTGCCGCCCACACTTGGCTTCACCACGTTCGCGCAGGTCGCGGCCAACTATGCTGGCGGAAAGTCTTTCAAGGCCTCAATGCAACGCCTTGAGGGCTCTTCGCGTAATATCAGCGACATGCATCTTCACATGCCAATACGCTCGCGCGAGACTCTGCCCTCGGCTGTGCAGGTCGATTTTGCTGCCGACCTAGATGTCTTGCTCGGCGAAGTAATCCGTTTGTCTCAGGGCGCGTAGATCGGATCTACACCTTGTATTTTGTCATCTTCTTAGCCTCCTGATATTGGATGGGGTGAGTTGTCGTGTTGTGAGCGAAGTTCCGTCTGTCCAGTCGATCGTGGACAAGTGCACAATGTAAGTTATTGATATGGTTTATAAAATCTCAAAGTTCGCCACTGCGCCGATGATGGAATGGACTGACCGGCATAACCGGGTGTTCCATCGTCTGCTGACGCGGCATGCGCTGCTTTATACGGAGATGGTGACGACGCCCGCGGTCATTCACGGCGATCGCCAGCGGCTGCTCGGCTTCGATGCCGTCGAACATCCCGTGGCGCTACAGCTCGGTGGCTCCGATCCGGACAAGCTGGCCGAAGCGGCGCGGATCGGCGCCGGTTTCGGTTATGACGAAATCAACATCAATGTCGGCTGTCCGTCGGACCGCGTGAAGGAAGGGCGCTTCGGTGCGTGCCTGATGGCGGAGCCCGATCTCGTCGCGCGCTGTGTCGCTGCGATGAAGGCGGCGGTGGATGTGCCCGTGACAGTGAAGTGCCGCATCGGTATCGACGATCAGGATGAGGAAGTGGCACTCGATGTGCTGGCCAAAGCGGTGGTCGCGGCCGGTGCCGATGCGCTGATCGTGCATGCGCGCAAGGCGTGGCTGAACGGTCTGTCGCCGAAGGAAAATCGCACCATCCCGCCGCTGAACTACGATCGCGTCTATCGGCTGAAGGCGACGATGCCGGATGTGCCGATCGCCATCAATGGCGGCATTCCCGGTATCGCGGAGGCCAAGGAGCATCTCGCGCATGTGGATGGCGCGATGCTCGGCCGCGCGGCGTATCAGGAGCCGTGGCGCCTGCTTGCCGTCGATCCCGAAATTTTTGGCGAACCGGCGCAGCACGCGACGATGAAGGATGTGATGGAGGCGATGATGCCATACATCGCCGATCAGCTTGCGCAGGGCACACGGCTGCATTCGATCACCCGACACTTTGTCGGCGCGTTTCATGCGGTGCGTGGCGCGCGCGCGTTTCGGCGCCATCTGGCTGAATATGGCGTGAAGCACGGCGCCGGGATCGACGTGCTGCGCGATGCGATTGCGCTGGTGGAGGACGAGCCTGCGGTGTCGGAAGCGGCCTGACGCTCAGCCCTCATCCTGAAGAGCGCGCAGTTGCGCGCATCTCGAAGGATGGTGGCACGCTCCGGCGCCCAGCCAGCTCATGGTTCGTGACGGCGCTGCGCGCCTCCTCACCATGAGGGGGCGGAGTTCACGGATAGCCGTGCAGCTTCAGGCCATCGGCGCGGACTTCCCAGCTTTCCAGACGATCGAGAAAGCTCATGCCGAGCAGATTGGTCTTGATCTGCCCGCGCTGCACGACGAGGGCAGGGACTGAGCGCTCCACCAGCTTGCCGACGGCGAGCCGGTCCAGGGTCAGCCGCGCCGCCTTGGTGCGGCCGGCTGCGGTTTCCACATCGACATTGTAGGTCAGCAACTCGATGGGCAGGCCGATGCTCTTGGCGGTCTCCCAGGACAGCACCACCGATGTGGCGCCAGTGTCGATCACCATCGGGGCATTGACGCCGTTGATCATCGCCTGCAGAGCGAATTCGCCGCCATTGCTGCGCGGTACATCGACAGTGCGTCGCGGCGGCGGAACCTGCTTGCGCAGGATTTCGGTGACGAGCGTGCCGGCGCGGGAGATCTGCTGGGGGTCACCATAAGCGAGCGCCGCACCTGCGGTGGCGACGATGACGATGACCAGAAGGACGACGCGCGTCATGCGGCGCCTCCGGTCGTCATCCTGTTCAGGTTGTCGCGGGCCGTGGCTTGCGCGCGTAGGTCGATGGCGGCGCGAAGCCGGCGTCGGTCATGCGGGTTTCCAGCGTCGCCATGATGCTGAGGCGTTCCGCGCTCTCCATGCGGCCCCAGCGCGCGATCTCCGGCAGCGTGCGTCCGCATCCCAAGCAGAGCTTGGCTTTGGGATCGATAACGCAGATGGCGACGCACGGTGTTTCTTTGTTCATCCATCGATATTTGAGCGGTTCGGCCCGCTTGCGCAAGCTGTGATCTCACAAGCCGGTTCCCGCATTCATGATGGGCTTGTTGCGGGGACGTCGTTTCTCGTCGGTGATCTCGTAATCCGGCTGCAGCGGCGGCGCGTCGTCGGTGACGGGCGCCAGCGCCGACATCACGCGTTCCGGCGGGAAGGTGATGATCACCTCGGTGCCGATGCGCAGCTTGGATTTCAGCGTGAAGGTGCCGCCATGCATGTCGACCAGGCTCTTGGCGATGGGCAGGCCGAGGCCGGCGCCTTGCTCGGCTGACTTGATCGAGTTCGAGCCCTGGCCGAACGAGGCCAGCACGATGGGGATCTCGTCTTCGGCGATGCCCGAGCCGGTATCCTTGCAGCTGAGATACTGGCCGCCCGAGGCGGTCCAGCCGACCTTGAGCCAGATCTCGCCGCCCTGCGGCGTGAACTTGATGGCGTTGGATAGCAGGTTGAGCACGATCTGCCGGCAGGCGCGCTCGTCACCCCAGACACGCGGCATGCCGTGCTCGAACACTTCATGGATGGTGATGCCGCGGCTGGTGGCGCGCAGCT
>NZ_JBIIOT010000026.1:0-56415 GCF_044336785.1 Tardiphaga sp.
GGCCAAGCTCTCGCTCCCTACTGGTCAATTGCAGAACACATGAAAAGCTGTTTTGCCGATCTTCGAAACATGACCTCGGAAGGGTGGGAGCAAACGACAATCGATTTGGCCGAACGTGCCGTATTGCAGGGCCGCCCAATCAATCCCATGCACTATTTCTGGGAGGCAATGATACGAGACTTCAACTGCCCATTCATTAAGCGCGAACTGCTACAAAAAAATCCAGCGAATATACCCTTCACATCTCGATGGGAAGAAACCATCACATCTCTGAGTAGTTACGATGTCTCACTCGTTCAGCGCCATCTCTCACAATCTGGCAATGCGGCGGATCATTCGGATGACGAACTATAACTTTCTAAACAAAGCGCCGAGATAAAGCCCGATATTTTCCAGTGTCGTTTGCCGGTAAACGCCCGACTTCCATAGCTGCCACAACCGCATCGGTGCACTGCCGTTTCTAGCACGTGCGAACCGATCCAATACGATTACGCTCTCGGGTAGCAACAACTCTCGCATGGCGTGGAGAAAAGACAGGTTTACCTCGCTCCAGGCTGCCACTTGCCCACCCGCAAAAGCCTGTATCCGAAGCAGGCGACTCTTGAAGCCGCGATTTCCACCAACAAGATTCTGCCCATGTTGCCTGTATTGAAGGCTGGGCTTTGGATCATAATGGGCTGTGCCGCCGACACCCGTCACCAATTGATAGGCCCACCAATCATGTGAGACAATCCTGGCACCCTGTGGTGTGGCTCGCAGAAACAACCGAGCCCGGCGATTGAACACCATAGTATTGCCACCGCCAATATTCTGAACCAGCGCGTTCTGAAAGGTCGGGGGGCGCACAAACTCCGGGGAATATCCTCGTGTCGCGCCGTCGCTTCCGATCAATTCGGTCCGACTAAAATATAGCGCCGGCGCAACGTCTGCCTGAGTTTCGAACCACGCCACGGCCCTGGCCAGTTTGTCATGGAACCAGATGTCATCCTGGTCGCAAAAAGCGTAAAGATCAGCGTCTGCGGCCTCACTTCTCACCAGAGATACAAAGTTTCGCCAAAACCCTTTCTTTGGTCCTTCGAGTACCACTACACTCTGCGGGACACTGGCAGCGAAGCGCGCCAGCAATTCGCGGGTTTCGTCGGTCGATCCATCGTCCGAAGCTAGAAGTTCCCATTGCTCATGGGTTTGTGCACGTATGGAGTCCAGCTGCTGCTGGAGAAAATCTGCGCCGTTATAGGTGGCAAGTAGGATCAGCACCTTTGGTGAGCGAGTGGACAAAACGAAAGGCGTCCTAGAGGCTGTTAACGTCGGCGATTTCGGCCATTCTAACGTACTTATCTTATGCCGCAAACAGCTATGCTGATCGTTGGCGTAGGTCCGGCTCGAATTGCGGACGAAATCCGCGCGGCGTCCAGCCAAAATCGGCTTCGGCGGGCCCGGCGTCGAAAACCATGTCTTTCGCCATTCGGTTGCCCATCGCCACATTGGCGTTGAGGAATAACGGTCCCACTAAGGTAAAAGCCGCACGCCACAGCCATGGCGGTGTGGAAATGATGCGTCGCGGCTTGTGCAGTGCGTCGAAAATACGGCCGACCATTTCTTTATAGCTAACCACTTCACCGCCTGGCACAGCGTAAATTTTGCCGGAAGCCGCCGGGCTCGCCGCGGCGGCAACGGCACCGATTGCCAGATCCTCCGCATGCACCGGCTGACGCAGCCCCCGACCGTCGCCCATCAACGGCAGCACGCCCAACAGGCGGATCAGGCGAGCCAGCCGAGATACATTGCCGTCCCGTCCTTCTGCATAGATCAAGGTTGGACGCAGGATCGTCCAACCGATCCCGCGCTGCGCGCATACCACAGCGAGTCGTTTTTCGCCATCCGCAAGCCGCTCCAATAGTTCGCGTTCTTCTGGGATTTCGGATGCGATCTTTGTGATGACACTGGTAGACGTGAATGCCACCACCCGCTTTAGATCGGGGTTGGCGATTAACGGAAGCGCGTCGGCGAGGAGGCCAACCTCCACAGTGCAGTAGATCACGTCTACGTTTGGAAGCCGCAATCGTGCCGGTTCAGCAAGATCTCCCGACAGCCAGTCGGCCTTCCCCCCCGTGCGCGGCAGCCTCGACAGCGCCAACGGGCGCTCACCCAGTCGCGCCAGTTGCTCGACAATGTAGCCGCCGACAATCCCGGAAGCTCCAATCACCAATGATCGCATAGCTCTTCATGCTCTCGACGACGTCCAATCAACTGCTTAGCGCAACGGCCGGAGTCAAGCCAACAGATCTTCAGGACGACCGGCTACAGACGTCAACGGCCCGCAGCCGTGCAAGTTACACGGCCAGGAGACAGCTGATCGATCATACTTTAAGCGACAGATCCTTCTCTGCCGTAATGCTATATGTCTCCTTTACTCTGTTAAGCATACAGTTTTCTTGCAATATCTGCGGGCCGGAGTTCGGAGCCCCTTGCATGCCCTTGTCGCGCGTTTCCCGGGCACTCCCCCTGGCACCGTACTTGATTTCATGCGCATCCGCTTACTTCCAACCTGCTCGCACCATTTGACCGATTAGAAGCCAGTTAGCAGGAAGATTCAGGGACGCTGTGCAAAAGTCATAGGTTTCGGTCCCCAATCCCACTTATGCCACCTGCCCGGACCATTCCTGCAGTCGCGAGGTGCTTAATACTGAAAATCGACTAACGCACCGCGCAGAATACCACCATGCACGGGAGTGATAACCTAAATGCCGCAGATCCATGTGCAGCCAATTTACCGCTCGATCAGGTGTTCGAGTACCCCAAGGTTACATGGAGCCGCATGGCCCGATCGCCCGAATTCGGTCAATAGACAGTGTGACTGCTCACTGAATTAGCTTTCGCATCGAGCGAGTTACAGTGCTGCAGCAAGACAAGGTCGTTTAACTCACACTGCGTTTATGTTGTATTTTTGCAACACAATTAAGGTCTGGCTTGGCATTTTGTCCGTAGATCGGTATGCGACGTACAAATGCCTGTAAGTGCCTCGCAATTGCCACGAGCGGCGCACAGCGGCAATTTTCGGCTGCAAATGAGAAGACAGGCTCATGAAAATGAAACGGTTTCTAATCACCGGCGGAGCCGGCTTTATTGGGTCGGCAGTCGTTCGCCGCCTCCTCGGGACCACTGACCATCAGGTGTTGGTGGTCGACAAGCTGACCTATGCCGGCAACCTAGAATCGCTGGTATCCGTGTCGTCCGATCCCCGCTATGGCTTCGAGCGAGCCGACATCACGGACGCCACCGCCATGCGTCGTATTTTGAGCGAATTCTCGCCTGACGTCATGATGCATCTCGCTGCCGAAAGCCATGTTGATCGGTCCATCGATGGACCGGGTGAGTTCATCCAGACGAATATTGTTGGCACCTATGTCCTGCTGCAGGCCGCGCTCGAGCACTGGCGCGGTCTTACCGCCGAACGTAAATCGGGCTTCCGCTTCCACCATATCTCGACAGACGAGGTGTTTGGCTCGCTCGGCCCGACCGGCTTTTTTTACGAGGATACGGCCTATCAGCCGAACTCGCCCTATTCGGCCTCCAAGGCCGCGTCTGACCACCTTGTCCGCGCCTGGCACCACACCTATGGCCTGCCGGTGGTGATGACCAATTGTTCGAATAATTACGGGCCGTTCCATTTCCCGGAAAAGCTCATCCCGCTCACCATCATCAACGCACTCGAAGGCAAGCCGCTACCTGTCTATGGAACGGGCGAGAACATTCGTGACTGGCTCCATGTCGAGGACCACGCCGAAGCGCTCTTCCAGGTGGCCGAGCGCGGTACTTTGGGCGAGAGCTACAATATCGGCGGTCACAACGAACACACCAATATCTCAGTGGTACGCGCAATCTGCGCCCTGCTCGACGAACTCGCCCCCAATGACGCCATTGGTCCGCGCGAAAAACTGATTACTTTCGTTACCGACCGCCCTGGCCACGATGCCCGTTACGCAATCGATGCGGCCAAGATCGAGCGCGAACTGGGCTGGAAGCCACGACACACCTTCGAAAGCGGCCTTCGACAGACCGTCCAATGGTATCTTGATAACAAACTTTGGTGGGAACGCGTGCGCTCCGGCGTCTATCGTGGCGAGCGATTGGGCGTGGCTGTCTAACTTTATCATAGAGAGAATACATCATGCTGACCGTAACAGCCACAGCCATCGAAGCCGTCAAAGTGATCACGCCTCAATCATTCGGCGACGCACGCGGACTCTTTACCGAAACCTATAACCGTCAGCGTTTTCTCGACAACGGCATTGCTCTCGACTTCGTGCAGGACAACCAATCCTCCTCCGCGTCGGTTGGCACAATTCGTGGGCTGCATTTCCAGAGCGCTTCCTTTGCTCAAGATAAGCTTGTTCGCGTTCTGCGCGGCAGCATCATCGACGTCGCCGTAGACCTGAGGCGATCCTCACCGACCTATGGCAAATGGGTGGCCGAAACACTGTCCGCTGAAAATGGCAAACAGCTACTGGTTCCCATTGGTTTCGCTCATGGCTTCTGCACGCTCGAGCCCGATACGCATGTGCTCTACAAGGTTACGAACTACTATTCGGCGGCCGATGACCTCGGCGTCGCCTGGGACGATCCGGATCTAGCCATCGAGTGGCCGGTGACGGCAAGCGCAGCGGTTCTATCCGAGAAAGATGCGCGCCAACCCTCGTTCAAATCCTTGCCCGTTCATTTCGAGTAGCGTGATGCGGATCGCTGTGACCGGACGTCAAGGACAAGTCGCGCAGTCTTTGCTCGAGCGTGCCCCGAAGGCTGGCATCGACATCATTACAATCGGACGGCCAGATATCGATCTTTCCGAACCGACCGGGATCGAAGCCACGCTGCGCGCCCGCAAGGTGGATGCTGTCATCAGTGCTGCCGCCTATACTGCGGTCGATCTCGCGGAGAGCGAGTCCGACATCGCCGAAGCCGTCAATGTCACGGGCGCTGGAGCGATTGGGCGAGCTGCCCAGCAACTTGGCATTCCGGTCGTCCACCTCTCCACCGATTATGTCTTCGACGGCACCCTCGATCGCCCCTATCGCGAGGATGACTTCACTGGTCCGACCAGCGTCTACGGCCGGACCAAGCTTGACGGCGAGCGCGCGATAGCCGCGGCGAGTTCCGATCATGCCATCCTGCGCACGGCCTGGGTCTACAGTCCATTCGGCAAGAATTTCGCTCGCACCATGCTGAGGCTCGCGAGTACGCGGGAAGAAGTGTCTGTCGTCGCCGACCAGCAGGGTACCCCGACCAACGCCCTCGACATCGCCGATGCAGCCATTACCGTTGCAAAAAATCTTAGGACGCAGCCGACAGCGAATATGCGCGGCGTCTTTCACATGACGAGCAGCGGCGAAGCCAGTTGGGCGGATTTTGCAGAGGCTATTTTTGCGGCCTCCCGCGAGGTCGGCGGTCCTATCGCTCGCGTCATCAGGATTCCAAGTTCTGCTTACCCGACGCCGGCAAAGCGGCCTGCCAGCTCCCGGCTAGACAGCAGTCGGCTAGCGGAAATTCACGCTGTGCGTTTGCCGCGCTGGCAGGATACATTGCCCTCAACCATTGCACGGCTAGTGGCACAAGAGTTCCAAGGAAAAGCGTCATCATGAGCTCGATCAAAAAAGGGATCATTCTCGCAGGCGGCAGCGGCACGCGGCTGCACCCGATGACAATTTCTGCGTCGAAGCAATTGCTCCCGATCTACGACAAGCCACTGATTTACTATCCGCTGTCGACGCTGATGATGGCCGGTATCCGCGATATTCTCATCATTTCGACGCCTGTGGATCTACCGAAATTCCAGCACCTGCTTGGCGACGGATCGAAGTGGGGCATGTCCTTCAGCTATGCTGAACAGCCGAGCCCCGACGGACTCGCGCAGGCCTATATCATCGGCGCCGACTTCGTCGCGGGCGATTCTTCCGCGCTCGTGCTCGGCGACAATCTGTTTTACGGGCACGATTTCACGCAACTACTGACCAGTGCCGCCACCCAATCGGAAGGCGCAACCGTGTTCGCCTATCACGTCAGCGATCCGCAAGCCTATGGCGTGGTTGAGTTCGACGAGACAGACCGTGCATTGTCGATCGAGGAAAAGCCCCTCAATCCGCGGTCGAATTGGGCCGTCACAGGCCTCTACTTCTACGACAAGTCCGTCGTGGATATCGCCGCCAATTTGAAGCCGTCGGCGCGCAATGAGCTTGAGATTACCGACGTCAATCGCATCTATCTCGAACGCAACCAGTTGCACGTAAAGAAAATGGGCCGGGGCTTCGCCTGGCTCGACACCGGCACGCCGGACAACATGTTAGATGCCGCAGAATTCGTCCGCGTCATCGAAAAGCGGCAGGGCTACAAGATCTGCTGCCCGGAAGAAATCGCGTTCCATCTCGGTTGGATCAACGTCGACCAACTTGCCGTCCTCGGCAAGCCGATCGCCAAGAGCGCCTATGGAAAGTACTTACTCGCCATCGCCGAAGGTCTTTAACCGACGGCGCGTTAGATCGCTTTCGATCTGAACGTAAAATATTTGTGGCCAAAGAAGCTGACAACCACGGGGCTCAGCACGCCAATGATATGGGCAACTAGTTCGGCATGCCAAATCATGCCAGCCATCGGAAAAATGTATTCAGCTAGACCGACGCTCACGATCCATACTTGAACAAGCGCCGCAAGATTGATCAGCGTGAACCGGACCACTTCGGTGTGCAGCCGATGGCCCGACGGCTCGAATACGAAGATTCGGTTCAGGGTGAACGCCGTCGCCATGCCAATCAGATATGCGACCACCACCGCCGCCTGGAACGTCATGACATGTGACAGCGCAAGACGCGCACCAACATTAACCGCCGCGGCAATACCTCCGGCAAGCACGAAGCGAACGAATTCCGTCTTCATACCCGACCTGCCGGAACCGCTTCAGCCATCATACGGCCGAATCGGATGCTCTCGGCAACGCCGCGATCTTCGGGATAGTAGTAGCACGTATCGGCAATCTGCAGTCCCGCAATCGGCGTCTGCACCGGCGGCAGCTTGTCTTTGAAATTCGGCTCGCAGATCGGCTGTGCATATTTCAGGCGGCCGACCTGGGCATCGATTAGATCGCCGTCGCTAATCGCGGGATTGATGCGCTTGATGTAACCGAATGCCTCGTCGAGAAACGCCTGGTCCGATATCTGCCATTTCGGCAGGGTCACCGGCATGTAATACGGCACATAAACGATGGTCGGCCCGACCGGACGCAGATTCGAGAATTCGATCAGGCCGGGGATATCGATCGTGTCATCAACGATATTCAGCCAGAAATGCGGGCTAACGGACTTCCGTAGTTTGAACAGTAGGCAAACCACGCCGATATTGTCGATCGCGCCATACTTCGCCTTCGACTCATCGGGTAGCGCCGGAACGAGCGCATTGACGAGCTGAACCGGCACCGTCGAGATCACCGCATCGGCAACGAATTCGCGGCCGCCAGCACGCACGCCGGTAACGCGACCGTCGCTGACGAGCACCTGCTCGGCCTTGCAGCCCAGATGGATACGTCCGCCCTTCCGACGAATATCTTCGGCAATAGCCTCCATCAAAATTTCTGAGCCACCGTCGATATAACCAAGCCGTTCCTGAAACATCGATTTGCGCGAATTGCCGATCCGCTTGATGCGCGTCGCGATCCAGGACGCCGCAACCTTGTCGGCATATTCGTAGAATTTCAGTTCCTGCAGCCGCTTCCATAGTTTGGCGTAGACCGAACTGCCGGAGCCGCCCTCAATCCACTGTCGCGAGGTCAGATGCTCGATACTATCGAAGTTGCGTGACTTGGTGGTGAGAAACATCTGCAAACCGGTGCGGATTTTCTCGATCAAGGTCAGGTGTGGATAGGCCAACAAAGCAAAAGGGTCTCCCCATTTGTGAACCTTGCCCTGGGTGTAATAGGCCATCGACGTATCGACCCACCGCATGCGATCGCCGATCCCGAGCTCGCGCATCAGAGCGAATGTCGGGGCGTCAGACTTGCACACGAAATGATAGTAACGCTCGATCGAAGTGCCTGAAAAATCAAAATGCGCAGCCATGCCGCCGACCTTGCTATCGGCTTCGACCAGATCGACTTCATGCCCCAACGCGACGGCGCGGTGCGCTGCCGCAAGCCCCATCGGCCCGGCGCCCAGCACGACAATGCGGCTCATGGATGCCTCCTAGAATGACAGCACGATGTTGGAGAGTTCTGGATCACTATAGGTCTCCGTCAGAGCCTGACGCAGCGGCGTCGCGGTCACGCCAAACGTTCCGGGCCAGTCGATCACCGGAAACACTTCAGGAATGACCAGTGCCTCGAGCTGCCCGGTGGTGAATGGTGGCTTGTTGTTGAACCGGGCATAAAGCCACAACAGCCACCAGAACATGGTGTAAGGGATGTGAACGATCTGCGCGCGTGGCTTCACGATATCGTGGATCATCGCGACCAGATCGCCATAGGTGATCTGCTCCAGACCGGAGATATCATAGGTGCCAGTGCTTCGCTGCTCGACCGCCGCGATGATGACCGACACGAAATCGCCGACATAGAGCGGCTGGCGGATATAGCGACCATCGCCGGGAACGGGAAAGACTGGCGTGCGATCCATGAAGCGACGGAGCCACCCGAGATGCTTGCGGTCGAACCAACCGAACATCAGAGTCGGGCGTAACGCGACATGCGAGACAGGCGACGCATCGAACAGCTTTTCCTGCGCGGTCTTGGTGCGGGTGTAGAAATCGTCCGCGACCGAGTTCACGACCGAAGAAGAAATACCAACGAAGTATGGCACCGCATGCCGTTCCACGGCGCGCAGAATATGTTCTGTCGCGGTAACATTGTTGGCGACAAATTCGTCCTCGAACAAGCCACCAATCTGTGCCTGGTTGATCACCACAGTATCGGCGCCAGCAAAACAATCCGCCCAAGCGCCGGGTACGGCCAAGTCGGCTTCGATGATCTCCACATCGGGATGCACTTGCCGGAAAAGCGCGATATTGGCGGCATGCTTATCGATCCCGACGAGCTTGAGATCTGCCCGAGCTTTCAACCGCGCCACGAGGTTTTGGCCTACGAGGCCGGCCGCTCCAGTGATGATGATCTTGCGCATCGCGGCTCTAGAAGTTCATCTTGTTGAAGATTACCGCCGGTATGTTGCGAATGATCGTCATTATCAGCCACCAGCGCCCCGGCGCGTAAACGACCGGACCACCGCGATCCGCGGCCTTGCGGATAATCGCAGCCACCGCTTCGGGCGTCGACCACAGCGGTCCGCCCTTGGTCATGCCGGCAGTCATAGCCGTATCCGTCGGCCCCGGCTTGACGATGACCGCACGCGGTCCATGGTCGCTGAAACGATGCGCAATGCCCTGTACCAGGGTGGCGATACCGGCCTTCGCCGCACCGTAAATACAATTTGAGCGGCGACCGCGGTCACCGGCAACAGAACCGAGTACGACGAGAGAGCCTCGCCCCTGGCTCTCCAGCATGTCCGCCACGGCCAACGACCACAGCGCGGCCGAACGAAAATTCACGTCGATAATCGCTGCAGCAGCCTGCGCGTCATGCTCTGCCGCGGACTGATCACCGAGCAGGCCATATGCGAGCACGACATGATCCATACCGCCCAGCCGTGCGACCCAGTCAGCCAGCGTCGTCGTCGCTTCGGCGGCAGTGAAGTCGATCTCGAATGTCTCAACCCGACTGGCGCCGCGGACACGCAAATCGGCAGCAATAGCGCCGAGCTGGTTTTCATTGCGCGCAGCGAGCCCGATGATCGCTCCCTCACCCGCATAGAGCCGTGCAGCCGCTTGCGCGATGCCCGAAGCTGCGCCGAGTATCAGAACGCGAAGAGGAGTATTCGTCATGCAACCATCCGCCGCCAGAATGTGGAAGACATCCCAGGATCCATAAACGTCTTGAACTGTTCCAGAGACGGGTAGCCCGCCTTGAACATCGCAGGCGGAAGTCGACCGTCTTTGGCGGGGTAAAGACGCCCGCCAGCTTCTCGAACAATCCGATCCAATCTGTCAAGCAGCGCCAGTGTCGACGTCCCGCGATTGGCGAAGTCGAGCGCCAGCGTGGTTCCCTGCATCGGAAACGAGAGCAGTCCGGGGGATGACACTGCGCCAAAAGTCTTAAGAACCGCCAGGAAAGAACCCTGCCCCGCCGCTGCAATGGCGTTCAACATTTCGGCTGTGGCCGCCTCAGCCACATCCGGCGGCACCACGCTTTGGTACTGGTAGAAGCCGCGGCGGCCATACAGCCTGTTCCAGTGACCGATGGCATCCAGCGGATAGAAGAACGGATCATAGGACACGGTGGCGAGCTTCGGCCTCCCCGCGAGCCGGTAATAGGCCTCATTGAAGGCGGCGATTGATAAGCGATTGAGCAAGAAACCTGGAGCGTCCATCGGTACAGAAGGGCCGCGATTTTCCGCCAATTCCAAAACCCCGTCATCGGCTTGTCGGGCGCGCGAAAAGATCCCACGGCCGAGGCGGTCGCCGCGCGCCAGGCAATCGACCCAGGCCACGGTGTAATCATGACTGGCATCACTCTCCTTCGACAGCGCGAAGAAGTCGCGTAGATGACCGAATGGGATCGTTTGAACCGCCATATTCGAACTGGCGATGCGCGAGAGCTGCAATGTCACCGTGGTGATGATGCCAGTCAGCCCAAGCCCCCCGACGGTTGCGGCGAACATGCCCGAGGGGTCATCGCGCGAGACAGTGATCTCACTGCCGTCGCTACATAGCAAAGTGAGTTTTAGCACCCAGCGCCCGAAGGTGCCGGCCCGATGGTGGTTCTTGCCATGGACATCATTGGCAATCGCTCCGCCCAGCGTGACGAATTTCGTCCCGGGCGTGACCGGCAGAAACCACCCGGCCGGGACGGTTACTTTCAAAACATCTGCGAGACTGGCCCCCGCTTCGGCTTCGATGACACCTCGCTCGCGATCGAAGCGAATAAAGTAATCGAGTTGCGTCATGTCGATGAGCGCGCCGTCGTCGTTCAGTGCGCTGTCGCCGTAAGAGCGCAGCAGACCGCATGCCAGCATGCCGCGCGGCGCATCAGCCTCGGCACCGACGAGATCGCGGAGTTGGCTGGAGAATCCGGGCTGTGCGACACGCATCCGCACATGGGGGATCCGCCCCCAAGACAACATATCCGCGCGGGTGACGAAGCCGCTCACAGCGCGAGCAGGATCGCGATTGCGACAAACAGGCCGAGACCGAGGCTTGCTTTGTCGCGCAGGGCAAAGGCAACGGGATCATCGGTCATGCGACCGCGATGCGACAGCATCCAGATCCGAGAGACAAACAGAAAGATCGCAATCGGTGCGCACCAGAGCCATGCCGGCTCTGAATAAAGCTGGCGAGCAAACACCTCTTCCACCAGGTACAGCACGACGATCAGGATGGATCCCATCGCCGACGCCGTTCCGAAGGCAAGGGTCAAGCTCTGGTCTCCGGCCTGATATCCGCGCCCTGCAAGCTTTTTGAGGCTGTGCTCTTCAGCGCGTAGGATTTCGGTATGTCGCTTGGCCAGTGCCAGCGAGAAAAAAAAGAACATCGAAAAGGTGAGTAACCAAGCAGAAGGCAGCAGACCCGCTGCGGCAATGCCGATCAGGATGCGGATGGTGAACAGCAGCGCGATAATGAACGTATCGAATAGCGGGATGCGCTTCCAGCCGAACGAATAGCCAAGCGTGACCGCCACATAGAGCAACAGGCATACGCCCGCGGCCGGCACCAGCACCAGCGTGATGGCACAGACCAATGGCAGCAATATCCCCACCAGCAACAGTCCGTCGCGCACCGAAATGGCACCCGACGCGAAGCCCCGCCGGCGCTTCGACCAGTGCTTACGGTCGGAAGCGAGGTCTGCCATGTCGTTGACCAGATAGGTCAGGGAGGCAGCCCAACATAGCAATCCGGTCACCACGAGTGCCTGGACGACACCGGTCGAGGTCGTATCATGCCAGCCGAGTACCACAGGTACGAGAACGACGAGATTTTTTGCCCATTGATGCGGGCGCAGAGACTTGATCCAGATGGCGCGTCGGCGCCCCCGGTCGCAGATCGCATGTTCTACGGGAATGCCTGCGGACTGCACTGCAGCATGCAACGCGTGATCACCGGAGACCACGATAGCCGCCTTTGCAGCCCGCCACACTGGCATATCCGCACTGCTGTCTCCGGCATACACATAGCCCTCCGGAAACATCTGCTGCAGCTTGGCCGCCTTCTGGGGGCCCTTGAGGTTCACGCCATCGCGCGTTCCGTGCACCGATGTGAACAATCCGAATCGCTCGGCCACCCGGTCGGCAATCCGCAGATCGGCGGCCGTGACGAGATGGACAGGGCGCCCCGCATCACGCGCTTGCTGAATGTAGTCGAGCAGCTCCTCGTTCGCAGGCAAGGCTTCGACGTCGAGCGGAGCCTTATCGGCTAAACGGGCCTTGAAAGCGGCGATGCCCCGACGCAACGACGACAACGCGGCAATCGCTCGCAATGGGTGACTAAACAGCTCAGCCGCGAACATTTCGAACAACGTGTCGACCTTCAGCAAGGTCCCGTCCATGTCGACGACGAGCGGCAATATTTCAGATGATGGCTTTGTCACGATTGCACTGGCAAAAAACCACAACAGCGTGCTCCGTATCCTGCAAGCTGCAAGTCACCGGACCTGCAACGCCCGCCTTGGAGAGCGGGATAAATGGGACGGCCTGCGCACCGACTGGGCTTAAACAAACTCAAATGGTTACATAGACCATTAGCTTTGACTCAGGTGCCCCCTCTCGTCTCGCATGCCACGTTTAAGCAAAAATGTTGCCAATTCGCAACACTACTGAAAGTGGAGCTCGTTCGAACTTATGCAGGTTATCCAGCACCCGAGCCCGCATGAAAACATGACATTCTCACTCATTTAGGTGAAAAAAGCCGGGCTCTCTTCGCATTCGTGGAGTCGTTTGAATGTCTGTTCCCCATGCCTCCCAGGCCCTCTCCCGCTTCACCGTTCTCGACCTCACGCGCATCCGTTCCGGCCCGACCTGCGTACGCCAGCTTGCGGATTGGGGCGCCAATGTCATCAAGATCGATGCACTGAGCGACGACGCCGGCTCCGAGCAGCCGGGCGGTCTACGACAGGGCGCAGATTTTCAGAACCTGCACCGCAACAAGCGGGCGATGACCCTGAATCTGAAAGATCCACGCGGCCTCGCCGTGTTCAAACGGCTGGTTGAAAAGGCAGATGTCGTGGTCGAAAACTTCCGCCCTGACGTCAAGGCCCGGCTCGGCATTGACTATGAAAGCCTGAAAGCCATCAAACCCGGTATCGTCTATGGCAGCATTTCCGGTTTCGGGCAGGATGGGCCTTATCACAAGCGCCCGGGCTTCGATCAAATCGCCCAAGGCATGGGCGGGCTGATGTCGATCACCGGTACGCCAGGCGAAGGGCCGATGCGAGTTGGCATTCCCGTCGCCGATCTGACCGCTGGCCTGTTTTGTGCGATGGGCATCCTCACCGCCCTACTGGAGCGCGATGTGTCCGATCAGGGCCAGTGGGTGCAGACGTCACTGCTGCAGGCGCAGATCTTCATGCTGGATTTCCAAGCCTCGCGCTGGCTGATGGAGGGCGAGGTGCCGCAGCAGGCCGGCAATAATCATCCGACCAGCATCCCCACCGGCGTGTTCAAGACGTCGGACGGCTACATCAATATCGCCACTACTGGCGGCAAGATATGGGAACGGTGCGCAGAGGCTATCGGTGCCCCGGAGATGATCACCAATCCAGATTACTCCACCGGCCCTGCGCGCTCAAAGAACCGCGACGCGCTGAATGCCGAGATCGAGCGCCGTACCGCGCAGAACAGCACCGCGCACTGGGTCGAGACGCTGAATACCGCTGGCGTGCCTTGCGGACCGATCTACAGCATCGACCAGATGTTCGACGACGCCCAGGTCAAGCATCTCGGCCTGGCGCAGGACGTCCCAAACGATCAGGAACGCAAGATCACGCTGGTGGGCCAGCCCTTCACCCTGTCGCGCACGCCGAGCAAGATGGCTGCTCGGCCGCCCGAATTTGGCGAGAATACCGAAGAAGTCCTCGCTGAATTCGGCTTCAGTGCGGATGAGATCGCCGTATTGCGCGACGCCAAGGTGGTCTAACGCCGCTTACCCTGCCACGCTCGCCGGCCGCAGCATGCGGCCGACGCCGCTGAAAATGCGATCAATCACCGGCCAGAACAGCAGCGTGATCGCCAGCGTGGTGATGGTGCCGACCAGCCCGTTCGACCAGAACACACCCAGGCTGCCGCCCGAGCCGATCATCGCCAGCCGGAACGCATCTTCGGCGCGGCTACCGAGGACCAGCGCGAGTGTGAACGGCGCCAGCGGAATGCCGATCTTCTTGAACACATAGCCGACCACGCCAAAGCCCAGCATCAGCCAGATGTCGAACATGGCGTTCTGGATCGCATACGCGCCGATGGCGCAGGACACCACGATCATCGGCGCCACGGCGGCAAACGGCACGCGCAGGATCGATGCGAAGATCGGTACGGTGGAGAGCACGAGCACCAGACCGACGACATTGCCGAGATACATCGAGGCGATCAGGCCCCAGACGAAATCCTTGTGCTCGACAAACAGCAGCGGCCCGGGATTGAGGCCCCAGACCATCAGGCCGCCGAGCAGGATCGCAGCAGTGCCTGAGCCGGGAATGCCGAGTGCCAGCATCGGAAGCAATGCCGCCGTTCCCGAGGCATGGGCAGCGGTTTCCGGCGCAAAGACACCTTCGATGCGGCCTTTGCCAAAACTCTCGGAATCCTTCGAGAAGCGCTTGGCGAGATTGTAGCCCATGAAGGATGCCGCAATGGCGCCACCCGGGGTGATGCCGAGCCAGCAGCCGATCACCGAGGAGCGTAGCAAGGTCGCCCAGTAACGCGGCAGGTCGGTCCAGACCTGCCAGATCACGCGCAAGCTGATCTTTGCGGCATGGCCGCGCAGCGCCAGGCGCTCTTCCATGGTCAGCAGGATTTCGCTGATGCCGAACAGGCCGATCACGGCGACGAGGAAATTGATGCCGCGCAAAAGGTCGGGCGAGCCAAAGGTCATGCGCAGATTGCCGGAGACCGTGTCCATGCCGATGCCGGCGATCAACAGCCCGAGCGCCATGGAGATGACCGTCTTGTGCTTGGCTTCGCGGCCAAGGCCGACGAAGGAGCAGAAGGTCAGGAGATAAACGGCGAAGAATTCCGGCGGCCCGAATTTCAGCGCGAAGGTCGAGATCATCGGTGCGAGGAAGGTGATTAGCATCACGGCGACCAGCGAGCCGATGAAGGACGACGTGAAGGCCGCCGTCAGCGCTTCCGCGGCCCTGCCCTGCTGGGCCATGGGATAGCCGTCGAAGGTGGTGGCCACCGACCACGCTTCGCCCGGGATATTGAACAGGATCGAGGTGATGGCGCCGCCGAACAGCGCGCCCCAATAGATGCAGGACAGCATCACGATGGCCGAGGTCGGATCCATCGAGAAGGTCAGCGGCAACAGGATGGCGACACCATTGGGCCCGCCGAGGCCGGGCAGCACGCCGACAAAGATGCCGAGCACGAGGCCGAACATCATCAGCGCCAGGATTTTCCAGGTGAGCAGCACGGCAAAGCCGTGCATCAGGAGACCGAGAGCTTCCATGTCAGCCTCCTATCGCCCAAGGGCCCGCTCGAGCGGACCTTTCGGCATGATCACGTCGAAGGCGACATCGAAAGTGACGAACATGATGGCGGTGAAGACGACGGCGGTGACCAGTGATTTCCACCAGGCGATCTTGCCGACCAGGCGCATGAAGCCGGAAATCAGCACGAAGCTCGCCACATAGATGCCGAGCAACTGGGTCGCGAGGCAGAACAGGGCCGTCGGCACGAAGACGAGCATGACCCGACGGAGTTGCGCGCGGGTGACGAAGGTCTCGGTTTTGGCACCTTTCGCGAACAGCGCCGCAATCAGGCCGTACAGGCTGGCGCCGCCGAGGATCACCGAGAGGTAGAACGGGAAATAGCCGGGCTGCGGACCGGTGGAATCCCATTCGATGCCGGTTTGCCAGTTGTCATAGGCAAGCACTGCGGCGAGCGCGAGCAGCAGCAGTGAGACGACAATCTCGATGGTGCGGCGGCTGACGACGGACGGCGACGCGTCGTCGGGCGCGGTGGGGTCTTCGACGACGATTTCGAGATCGGTATTGGACATGGACAAGCTTCTGTAGATAGAGGAAGCAGCGCGCGCTGCGCATCATGAGCATGTCATCACCCGCGAAAGCCGGTGATCCAGTAAACGCAGCTGCCAGTGGAGTCCATCAGCGCCTGTGTCTACTGTGTCCCCCGCTTTCGCGGGGGACGACAGGCAGCGTTACTTCGCGACGAATCCCGCTTCGGTCATCAGCGACTTGTTCAACGCGTCGTCCTCTTCGAGGAACCTGGTCATGTCCTCGCCCTTGAGAAACACCGGCTTCAGTGCCTGCTTCTCCATGTAGTCCTTGTATTCCGGCGTCTTGGTCACCTTCTCGGCGAGATCGACATAATAGGCTTGCTGCTCCTTGGTCACCTTGCCCGGCAGGAACAGCGCGCGCAGCATCAGATACTGCACGTCGAGGCCTTCTTCCTTGCAGGTCGGGATATCGTTCCACGACTGCGTTTCGGTCACCTTGGTCTTGTAGGAGATGCGCTCCTTGTCGAACACGCAGAGCGCCCGCACCTGACCGGCGCGCCAGACTTCGAGATTTTCGGATGGATTATTGACGTTGGCTTCAGTGTGCTCGCCGACCAGCTGCGTCGCGGCCTCGCCGCCGGACTTGTAGGGCAGATAGGAGAACTTGGCGCTGGTCTTCTTTTCCATGAACACCGTGAGCACGTGGTCTTCACGCTTCGAGCCGGTGCCGCCCATCTTGAACGGCGATGACGCGGCCTTCGCGGCCTCGACGAAGTCCTTCACCGTCTTCGGGCCCTTGGCATTGTCCCACAGCACGAACTGGTCCATCGCCACCACCGACACCGGCGTGAGATCGCGCCAGTTGAACGGGATTTTTGCGGAGAGCGGCAGCATGTAAATCAGCGAGTAGGCGATCAGCACCTTGCTGGCATCGCCATCGCTCGACTTCATGTAGATCAGCGCCTCGCCGCCAGAGGCAGCGCCTTTCAGCGACACCACTACGGGGACCTTGGCCAGGTTGTTCTTCTGGATCGCAGCTTGCATCATGCGCGCCATCTGGTCGGAGGCACCACCGGCGCCGGCCGCGACCACGATCTCGATAGGTTTTGTGGGCTCCCACGCATGCGCGGGCGAGAGAATGGGGGTAGCAGCCAGCACGGCGGCAAGCGCGGCTGTGGCGCCGATCAACTTGGACATTGTTTCTTCCCTATGACCCCAAGCGGGCTTTTGGCGCCCGCCACTTTTGGTTGGTTCTATTCTGAGGGGTATTTTCGGTGACATCAAGCGCGCCGGACGCATGGTCGGGGCGACTTTGGTCAGGGGTTACTTCCTTCTCCCCGCTTGCGGGGAGAAGGTGGCGTCGCGAAGCGACGACGGATGAGGGGCCATCCGCAACCTCCGAGCAAATGGCGAGCCCCCTTCACCCGACCTCCGCGCGCTATGCACGCTCCAGTCGATCTCTGCCCACAAGCGGGGAGAGGTCGAAACAGAGGCTCGCTTACTTCCCCTGCCAATTCGGCTTGCGCTTGTTGAGGAAAGCATCCATGCCCTCGCGAAAATCCTCGCTCATATAGGCCTTGAGGACGAGATCCTGCCCCTCGTCCCGCGTCAGCGTCTTGCGCAGGCGACGGACAGCTTCCTTGGTCACTTCGAGGGTGATCGGGGCATGGCTTGCCACCAGCTGCGCCAGTTCCAGCGCGCGGCGCTGCAGCGTCTCCACATCGGGCACGATCTCGTTGATCAGGCCGAGTGCCAGCGCCTCATCGGCCTCGATCAGGCGTGCCGTGAAAATCATGTCCTTGGTGCGCGCAGGCCCCACCAGCGACATCACCCGGCTGATATTGGACATCGAGAGGCAATTGCCGAGGGTGCGGGCGATCGGAAAACCCATCCGTGTCGCCGCTGTGCCGATGCGCAGGTCGCAGCAGGCGGCGATGCCGGCACCGCCACCGGTGCAGGCGCCAGCAATGGCGGCGATGGTCGGGACGCGGCAGGTTTCCAGCGCGGTCAGCACCCGGTCGATCCGCGCTTCATAGTCCAGCGCATCCTGCGCCGTCTTGAATTCGCGGAACTGGGAGATGTCGGTGCCCGACGCAAATGCCTTGTCGCCGGTGCCCGTGAGAATGATCGCCTTGATGGAGCGGTCGTCATTGGCGGCCGTGCAGATCTCCGCCATGCGTTCGTACATGGAGAACAGCATGGCGTTGCGCGCCTGCGGGCGGTTGAAGGTGATCTTGGCGATGCCGTTCTCGACGGAATAGAGCAGGTCTTCGCTGGCAGGCGCGGTCATGAGACATCTTTCGCAAGACGGAATGGAAAAGGGCTGAAGCGACTATGCTCCGGCCCAGGTCAGATTGTTAGGCCGCCATCGGGTGGGCGGCATGCGATGAGATTGGCACAGGCCGTCATGTCCCCTCCCCCCGACCGGGGGGGAGGGTCAGGGAGAGGGTGCGCCGCAGGCGACGTCGCTTGTGGAAGCCCCTCACCCGCCGCTACGCGGCGACCTCTCCCCGGTGGGGAGAGGTGAACAAGAGAGAAGGTCAGGCGCTCGCAGCTTTCGTCATGGGCACAACGCCCTTGCCGGTAAGCACATCCATGGCCGCCATCACGCCGCCGGCGCGATGCGGCACCTTGGCGAGTTCCAGGCCCATTTCGACACCGGCCAACGTGCCCATCAGCATCAAGTCGTTGAAATGACCGATATGGCCGATGCGGAAGATCTTGCCCTTCCACTTGTTGAGGCCGGTGCCGAGCGACATGTCGAAATTCTCGAGCACCACCTTGCGGAATGCATCGGCGTCATGGCCTTCGGGCATCAGGACGGCGGTGAGCGCCGGCGAGTGGTCCTGCTGGCGGACCGGGACCGTTTCCAGGCCCCAGGCCTTCGCGGCGGCGCGGGCGGCAGCGCCGTGGCGCTTGTGGCGGGCGAACACGTTGTCGAGCCCCTCTTCCTCCAGCATCGCCACGGCCTCCTTCAGCGCATAGAGCAGATTGGTGGCCGGCGTGTAGGGCCAGGAGCCGAGCTTGTTGGCGGTGATGATCTCCTGCCAGTCCCAATAGGAGCGGAACGACTGGTTGGCCTTGGAGGCCGCCAGGGCCTTTTCGGAGACCGCATTGAAGCCGAGGCCCGGCGGCAGCATCAGGCCCTTCTGCGAGCCCGCCACGGACACGTCGATGCCCCAGGCGTCATGTTCATATTCCAGCGAGCCGAGGCCGGAGACCGTATCCACCATGAACAAGGCCGGATGGCTGACACGGTCGAGGATCTTTCGCACATCGAGCGGATAGGTGACGCAGCCGGTCGAGGTCTCGTTATGGACGATCATGACGGCCTTGATGGCGTGGCTCTTGTCGGCCACGAGTCGCTTCTCGATCTCGGTCAGGTCCGCGCCGTGGCGCCAGTCACCCGGCACGAAGTCGATGTCGAGCTTGAAGCGCTCGGCGAGATTGCGCCACAGGGTGGCGAACTGGCCGGTCTCGGCCATCAGCACCTTGTCGCCCGGCGACAGCGTGTTGACGATCGCCGCCTCCCAGGCACCCGTCCCCGACGACGGATAGATCATCACCGGCTGCTTGGTACGAAAAACTCGCTGCATTGCAGCGAGGACATGCAAACCGAGCTCGGCGAATTCCGGACCGCGATGGTCCAGCGTCGGCATGTCCATGGCCCGCAGCACCCGATCGGGCACATTGGTGGGGCCTGGGATCTGCAGAAAATGCCTTCCGGTATGTACGGTCATAGTGACGCTCTCCCCGAGATTTTTCCTGATGCAATGCCCGTGAATTCACCTGTGAAGGACTTTGTCCCGGGAATTGGTATACATTATGCCAGACATTTGTTCGAGTCCGTTTCAGCGGCGAATGCCGGATTCCGATTCCGCAGCGCACCAAACATGGTCGCGTTGAAGGCTGCGTCGCTCCGACTTGCCGGACCGTCCCTCCCTTGCCAAGGCCGGACCTCGATGCAAAGACAAACTTTCGTAACATGAGACTCAGACGATGGCGACAAAGCAGGCCGCGATGACTCGTAGTTCGGCGGCCGACAGTGCTTTGGCCGCGCGGCTTGCTGCTGCAACCACCGGCGACGTGTTCTTCGACGCCTTCAATCGCGGCCGTTACGCCACCGATGCCTCGTTCTATCAGATCGTGCCGTTCGGCGTGGTCGTGCCCCGCACCATCGACGAAGCGCTCCGCGCCATGGCGATCTGCCGGGACGACGGCCGCGTGGTTACGCCGCGCGGCGGCGGCACCTCGCAATGCGGGCAGACGGTGAATGAAGGCATCGTCATCGATCTGTCGAAGCATCTCAACAAGCTGATCTCGGTCGATGTCGAAAACCGCACCTGCATCGTCGAGCCCGGCATCGTGCTCGACGATCTCAACCGGCAGCTCAAGAAGCACGGGCTTTGGTTTCCCGTCGATGTCTCCACTGCCTCGCGCGCCACCATCGGCGGCATGGCCGGCAACAATAGCTGCGGCGGCCGCTCGCTGCGCTATGGCACCATGCGCGACAATACGATTGCGATGGATGCGGCTCTGGTCGATGGCACGCAGCTTCATTTTGGCGAGATCGATCCGAACGACGACGCGCCCGCCCTCTTTCGCGAGATGCTCGCGCTCGGCGAACGCGAGGCGCAGGAGATTGCAGCCCGCTTCCCGCAAGTGCAGCGCCGCGTCGGCGGCTACAATCTCGATGCGCTGGTGCCGCGCAACACGCCGAACAATCTCGCGCATCTGCTCGTCGGCTCCGAAGGCACCCTCGCTTTCACCACGCAGATCGAACTCAAGCTGTGGCCGCTGATCGGCAACAAGGCGCTTGGCGTCTGCCACTTCGGCAGTTTCTATGAGGCGATGGATGCCACCCAGCATCTCGTAAAGCTGAAGCCGATCGCGGTCGAACTGGTCGATCGCACCATGATCGCGCTTGGTCGCGACATCGCCATGTTCCAGCCGATCATCAAGAGCGCCGTCCGCGGCGATCCCGATGCGCTGCTGATCGTGGAATTCGCCGAAGAGGATGCGGTTGCCAATGCCGCCAAGCTGAAGGAGCTCGGCGCGCTGATGGGCGATCTCGGCTTCGGCTGGGAGAACCCGCAGCGCAAATGGGGCGGCGTGGTCGATGTCAGCGAGCCATCGCTGCAAGCGGGCATTGCCGAATTCCGCGCGGCCGGTCTCAACGTCATGATGTCGATGAAGCAGGAGGGCAAGCCGGTCTCCTTCATCGAGGATTGCGCCGTGCCGCTGCCGCATCTCGCCGACTACACCGAGCGCCTGCTCGGCGTGTTCGCAAAACACGGCACCTCCGGCACCATGTATGCGCATGCCTCCGAAGGCTGCCTGCATGTGCGACCGGTGCTGAATCTGAAACTCGACAAGGACGTCAAGGCGATGCGCGCCATCGCCGAAGAAGCGTTCGACATGGTGCGCGATTACAAGGGCTCGCATTCCGGCGAGCATGGCGATGGCCTTGTGCGCTCGGAATTCCATAAAGAGATGTTCGGCGAGCGCATCATCGCCGATTTCACCGAGGTGAAGGATCGCTTCGATCCCGGCCGCATCCTCAATCCCGGCAAGATCGTCGATCCACCGAAGATGGATGACCGCTCGCTGTTTCGCTACACGCCGGATTATCGCATCGGCGCATTGAAGACCGAGCTCGACTGGTCTGCTTATCCCGGCGCCGGCGGCGGTTTTCAGGGCGCCATCGAGATGTGCAACAACAATGGCACATGCCGGAAGCTCGAAGGCGGCGTGATGTGCCCCTCATATCGCGCGACGCGCAATGAGAAGGACGTGACGCGCGGCCGCGCCAACACGCTGCGGCTCGCGATCTCCGGGCAGCTCGGCCCGGATGCGCTGACATCCGACGAAATGGCCGACACGATGAAGCTTTGCGTCTCCTGCAAGGCCTGTCGCCACGAATGCCCGACGGGCGTTGATATGGCGAAGATGAAGATCGAGGTGCTGGCGGCCCGTGCTGCGAAGCACGGCCTGTCGCTCCGCGATCGCCTTGTCGGCTACCTGCCGCGCTACGCGCCTCTCGCCGCAAAACTCGCACCGCTGATGAATCTGCGCAACGATCATCCGGTGCTGCGCCATCTGGTGGAGCGCGTCACCGGCATCAGCGCCAAACGCAGCCTGCCCGCATGGCGCAGTGATGTGTTCCAGCACGACACCGATGTTGTCGGGCCCATCGATGGCCACGAGGCCGTGCTGTTCGCCGACACGTTCAATCGCGCCTATGAGCGCGAAAATCTCGACGACGCCTTGCGCGTGCTCGTGGCCGGCGGCTATCGCGTGCATCTGCCGAAGCCGGTGGATGGCAGCTCGCGCGCGCTGTGCTGTGGCCGCACCTTCTTCTCGGCCGGTCTTGTCGATCAGGCCCGCGCCGAACTCGATCGCCTGGTGGCAACCTATGCGCCCTTCGCCGCGCGCGGCGTGCCCATTGTTGGCCTGGAGCCGAGCTGCCTTCTCACGCTGCGCGACGAGCTCTTGTCGCTGCGCTCCGACGACATCGCGAAAAGCATCAGCGCGCATGCGATGCTGTTCGAGGAATTCCTGGTCCGCGAAGCCGAGGCCGGCCGTTTGCAACTGCCGCTCAAGCCGATCGCACCGAAGGCGATGGTGCATGGCCATTGCCACCAGAAATCATTCGGTGCCTTCAAGCCGGTCGAGAAGGCACTGCGCCTGATCCCGGATCTCGCGGTGGAGACGATCGAGTCCAGCTGCTGCGGCATGGCTGGCGCATTCGGCTATGGCGCAGATACCTACCAGACCTCGATCCAGATGGCCGAAGCATCATTGCTCCCTGCCGTGCGCAAGGCCGATGCCGCGACACTGATTGTCGCCGACGGCACCTCGTGTCGCCATCAGATCGCCGACGGCACCCCACGCGAGGCCCTGCACGTCGCGCGCGTGCTGGCGATGAGCCTCGACAATGCCACACCAACCACGCACTCTTCCGCATCACATTAAGGACATACCCACATGCCCGATCTCTCGCTCGACATCGCCCGCAAGATCCTCGACGCCTCCCTCGCCAAGGTCATCGAGATGAAGCTGAAGCCGATGGTCATCACGGTGCTCGATGCGCGCGGTTGCGTGAAGGCCTCATTGGCGCAGGACGGCACCAGCCTGATGCGCGGTGAAGTCGCCCATGGCAAAGCCTATGGCGCGCTGGCGATGGGCCTCGGCTCGCGCGCACTGTTCAAGCGTGCCGAAGAGCAGCCGTTTTTCATCGATGCCGTCAACACCATGGCGCGCGGTGCACTCATTCCCGTGCCCGGCGGCGTGCTGATCCACGATCAAACCGGCGGCCTGCTCGGCGCGGTCGGCATCTCCGGCGACACGTCGGACAATGACGAGATCGCGGCCGTCGCCGGCATCGAGGCCGCCGGCCTCAAGGCGAGCACGGGCTAGGACGCGAGCGCGTTGGCCCGGCCACCGCATATCCCGCCAGACGACAGCGCATTGCGCCCGCTGATGGATCGCATCGGCGCGGCGCATGTGCAAAAGCGGCTGGAGATCGAAACCCATCGCGATCACCAGTTGTTCGGCCAGGGCCGATTGTTCTTCAATCTGGAGAACTGGCTGACGGCACCGCCGATCGTCCGCACCGGATTGAAGCTCACCGGCCTCTATGCGCGCGCGCGCCGCGAGGCCGACCACGTGACCGTGCGCGAGAATGTGGTGACGTCTTCTCGCCTGCCCGCAGCTTTCGACGGCTTTACCATCCTGCATATCAGCGATCTCCATGTCGATCTGAGCGAAGAAGCGCTGAAACATCTCGTCTCCTTCGTCGGCGATCTCCATTACGACATCTGCGTGCTGACCGGAGACTATCGCGGCAAGACTTTCGGGCCATTCCAACGCGCCATCGATGGTGTCGGCGAACTCCGCGCTCAACTGCACGATCCAGTATTTGCGGTGCTCGGCAATCACGACACCATTCGCCTCACGCCTGCGCTCGAAGCGATGGGCATCCGCATGATGTTCAACGAGGTCGAGACGATCACGCGCGGCGATGCGAGCATCTACCTTGCCGGCGTCGATGATCCGCATTTCTATCTCGCCGATGACATCCCGAAAGTCGCGGCGCAGATTCCGAAGGACGCTTTCTCGATCCTGTTGTCGCACACGCCAGAAACCTACAAGGAAGCGGCGGAGCACGATTTCGATCTGATGCTGAGCGGCCATACCCATGGCGGCCAGCTCTGCCTGCCCGGTGGCTATGCCATCAAGCTGGAGGCCGTGCTGCCGCGCCATATGGGCAACGGCGCATGGCGTTACGGGACACTTGCGGGCTACACGTCGGTCGGCGTCGGTACCAGCTTGCTGCCCGTCCGGTTGAATTGTCCGCCGGAAGTGACCCTCCATCGCTTCGCCAGGAGCGTTGATTAACCTCCATATCGTCTTCCGATTGCGTGCAACCGCGCAGATAGCTACCGATTTGGGGTATTGCCGCCCGATGGCTGGGCTTCTTGCGAGCGGAACCAACCGTGAATTTGATTCAAGACTTGCGCGACCTCGACGGGGTTGCCGTCGAATTCTCCAAGATCGCCCCCGGAGGCTTTGTCGTTGTTGATATCGACGGCACTGAGCAGTTGATCTCACGCCAGCGTTGGGAAGCGCTGCCCGTTTGGGGCACTCAAAAAACCCCGCGCCGGACGTTCTCCGGCCCCAGTCACAGCGCATTGGTTATTGCATTGGTTGGCTTGTTGATAGCGCTGTGCGAGAGCCTCGCGTGGTTAATCGGTCGCGCTCTGTCTGCCGGTGCCGCGGTCAATCGCATGATGCAAAGGAAGGTCCAACATTGGATTTGCATCGCTGCTTTAGTGGATCATACGGACCTGATCTCATCCCTGTAACGACCGCGAAAAGCGCGCTGCGCGCCGACACCTCTTCGGCCAGCCCACGACACCATAAAATCTCCGGCGCGCACAATCTTGACATGCCGGGCGGCATAAATGCACATTTATTTACCAGCGGTTAAGCATAACCAAGTATAGTCAGCCTCGTGGCAAACTTATTGGATGGCTGAAATGGCTTCATTCAATCAGCTTTTACGTCTGATCAGCCTGCCGATCGCCGGCTGCGTCTTCCTGCTAGCCGTTCAACTCTCCACCGGCATGGCATTTCGATAACGGCCACGATGCCGGGCTTCACTTGCCCGGCCAGACCGGCTTGCGCTTTTCGGCAAAAGCCTTGAGGCCTTCCTTCGCATCTTCCGTCATCGAGAGAATGGCAATCTGGCTTTCCAGATAGGCGATGCTCTCGTCGAACGACATCGATGCGATGGCGCGCATGGCATATTTGCCGCGGCGGATCGCGGTCGGCGACTTGTCGCTGATGCGTGCGATCAGCCAATCGACCTTCGCATCGAGTTCGGCCGCCGGCACGATATGATTGAGCAGCCCGGCATCCTGCGCTGTGCGTGCATCGAACGGCTCGCCGGTGATGCACCATTCATTGACCAGACGGCGCGGCGCGATCGACTGCAGCAGCGCCAGCACCTGCATCGGGAATACGCCGACCTTCACCTCCGGCAGACCGAAGATTGCAGTGTCGGCGGCCACGGCCATGTCGGTCATGCACAGAAGGCCCATGCCGCCGGCCATGCAGACACCGTTGATGCGGGCGATCGCCGGCTTGGTGGCGTTCTGCGACAGCCGCATCAGATCGGCGAGATCGCCATTCGGCTTGGCAAAATCCTGCGCGAAGGCCGAGCCTGAATTGGCCAGATCCGCGCCCGCGCAGAATGCCTTTTCGCCTGCGCCTGTCAGCACGATCGCACGTATATCCGCATCGTCATGCGCCCGGCGATAGCCATGCGCGATACCCGCGATGACATCGGCATTCATCGCATTGCGCTTCTCCGGACGATTGATGGTGATCCAGAATGCGGCGCCCTTCTTCTCCAGGATCACGCTGTCATTGGCCATCGGACATGCTCACTCAGTTGAATCGGATGAGACTCGTATAGCGGCTCAGATGCGCCGTTCCAAACCCAGCGCATCGCCTGCGCTATTCTCCGACTCCACGGCGCGCTTGTATCCATCACGAGCACGCAACCGATGCCAATAGGCCGTCACATTCGGCCCGATCTGCGGAGCGAGACCGACGCGCTCCGCCAGCAAAAGCGCATAGCCGACCGAAATATCGGCTGCCGTGAAGCGGCCGCCGCAGACATACTCCTGGCCGCCCATCATCGCCTCGAGGACACGGAGGCGAGCGATGAACCATTTCGAATAATCCTCGGCCACCTGCGCGCTGCGGCGCTCCTCGGGCTCGAACCGCGAATAGCGCAGCACGATGGCTTGCGGGAATGTCAGCGTCGCCTCACCGAAATGCAACCAGTTCAGGAAAGCCCCGTAATCGGGCTCGTCGACCCCGACAGCCAGCGGCGTCGGACCATATTTCGTCACGAGATATTGGGCGATCCCGGCCGACTCGGTCATCCGCGTCTGGCCATCCAGCATCAGCGGAATGGTGCCGAGTGGATTGATGCCGAGATATTCCTTGGCGTGGACGCGTGGCGGAAATGGCAGCATCTTCAGCTCATAGGATAGCCCCAGCTCTTCCAGCGTCCACAGCGGGCGAAACGAGCGCGCGCGGGCGCAGTGATAGAGCGTGATCATCGCGGTTAAGCCTCCCCAGCAGCATGCGGCATTGGCTGCCATTGCATGGGCACTGAGACGCAGCGATGCGGCTTCGTCAAGACCGCATGCGAAGGCGTTGCGGCGGACTCTCGGCATGACCGTACGTCCCGCCGAAGCGGGACTCATCGCGGCTATTTGACCTGATCGGTCCAGGCCTTTGGGCGAGACGATGGAGGCGGCCCATCCCGCTTGTCTTCGGGCGACATGAATGCCATCCGCGCAAAGCTTGCCAGCACGCCGCCCCGCGGCACCGCATTGGTGCCGGTCGCTTCGGATAGCCGAACCTTGCCAAAGCTCTCCTTCAGCTTCGCCATCGGCGTTTCCAGCAGATAAAGGGACAATATCGACAGGCCGAGGGTGACTGCGAAAGCGATCGCCACCATCAGGATCGGCGCCTTGGCGCCGTTCAGCGCGGCATCGTTGATGCCGAGATAGAACAGCACCGGCAAATGAAACACATACATCGCATAGGACATCTGCCCGAGCCAGCGCAGCAGCGAGATCGACAGGATCGCCGTCATCACACGCTTCAGGATGCCGGCATCAAACACCATGGTGGCGACGAAGGAGACGCTGACCATGGCATAGGCGATCAGCGCGATGGTCCAATAGACCGGCTGCGACGTGATGATGCCGAGATTGCGCCCCATCCGGTCGAGCGTAAGCACAACGATCGCGCCGAGAAACAGCGCGAGGCAGCGCCAGCCCCGCAGCGGCTTGTTCTCGAATTCGCGCAGCGCCAGCCAGCCGCCAAGCGACAGCGACAGCATGCGCGTGAACAGCGACATATAGACGACGTCGCCGGCTTCGCGCAGATCGTGATTGAGGAAGATGACTGCCATCACGAGACCGCTGGCGATGGCCAGCAGTGGCACGACGACGCCCATCGTGCGATTGAGCCAGAGACGCGGCACCAGCAGGATCAACAGCGGCCAGAAAAAATAGAACTGCTCTTCCACCGAGAGCGACCAGGTGTGCTCGAGCGGGTTCGGCACGGGATGCAGCGGGTGGTAGAAGTTGAATGTGTAGCTGAGCAGACTGACCGTATCGGCCGTGTTGAACTTGAAGATGAACAGGCAGGCGATCACGGTGAGATAGTAAACCGGGAAGATCCGCAGTGCGCGGCGTATGTAGAAATCCTTGAACGAGATGCGTCCGGTCTTGGCGCGCTCGCGCAGCAGCAATCGGGTGATGAAGAAACCGGACATCACGAAGAAGATGTCGAGCGCGATATAGCCGACGCGCGACAACTGATTGATATGCCAGATGGTATTGTAGAGGCTACTCTCGAGCACCTGTGGGCAGTGACTGAAGATCACCACCACCACGCCGATACCGCGAAAACCGTCGAAAGCCGGGAATTTCTCCAGCTTTTTGCCTGCGGTCGCATTCTCCGACATTACCAAATCCCCGTTTGGATTCGGGGATAGCCAGCGTGGAGACGCGAGGGGTAAAGGGCATTTACATGTCTACCACCTCGCGAAAAAAGTCCGGCCTTAACGTGAATACGGCGTTACGTGAGCGGATGGGAGCTCACGGCGAAGTTGTGACGAGAGGCCAAGCATGGCGATCAGTTACGATCCGTTAAGCACCCTGCGCGACGCTGGGAACGATCGCATTCGACTCAACTTGTTTGGATGAGTGTGAGGGGGACGGTGATGACCCAGATCGAACATCTTCGCGAACAGGCCCAACGCGCCGAACGACTGGCGCGCAATGTGCTGGACGCCGTGACGGTCGCGCGATTGCTGGAAGCATCGGAAGATTATCGGCGGCAGGCCGATCGCCTTGAGCAACGCAACCGCTGCGGAACGATGGCGCAGGAACCGATGCAGCCGATATCGATGGTGCGGAAGATCGATTGATCGAGAGATTTGGTGAATAAGGGAGTGGCTGCGAAGGCCACCTGACGTTCCGTCAAATCATGTCTTGAGGAACGTTGGTGGGCGCACTAGGGCTCGAACCTAGGACCCGATGATTAAGAGTCATCTGCTCTACCAACTGAGCTATGCGCCCGGATCCAATCCGGATATCCCCGCGGGGACGGCTGCGTGTACCAAAGCCCCCCCAGGATGTCCAGCGCGGGCGTCATAAAAAATGCATCGAATTTCGCTTTTGCGAAGAAGCTAAAAAGCCGCTGGGATTCAGCGGCTTTTTCGTTGTTGCGGCAGTGGAAAACTGGAGCGGCTCAGAGCCGTTCCGCGTCCGGCGGATCGTCCTGGCCGAATCCGGGACCACCCGGACCACGATCGCCGTCATCGAAGCCGGGACGATCGAAGCCCGGCGGTGAAAAGCCCGGTCCCTCAAAACTGCCGCGCTCGAAGCCGCCGGGGCCGAAGCCTGGCGGACGCGGGCCGCGATGGCGCCAGCCGCCCTCGCCGCCGCGTGGACCCATATGGGTCAGCACGGCCAGACGACGCTTCTGGCCGTCGTCGAGGGTCTTGTAAAGCGGGTCGGCAGCCTCGGCGATCTTCTTCATGGCTGCGGCCGTTGCCGCCATATCGTCAGCGCGCTTCTGCAGGCGCTCGACGGGATTGGGCGGCGCGGCCTTCGTCGCATCGTCGTCGCGCGTCTTGCGGTCCTCCATGCGCGCATTGGCGCGGTCGATGCGCAGCTTGGCGAAATCGCGCACCGAACTCTCGACCGCCGGCCAGAGCTTGTCCTGATCGGGCGTGAGCTTCAGCCCGGCTTTCACCGCGGCGATGCGCGCATCGGCGAATGCGGCGCGGTCCTCCGGATTGATGCGCATCTGGTGATGCATCCACGGACGGTGCTGGGCATAGACCGCACTGGATCCTGCAATCACCGCAACAGCGGCACCGGCGAGCAACAGCTTCTTCATGGCAACCTCCTTTGAAAGAGCTTGCCGTGAAGATGCGCGCCGATGGGCCCAGCTTCAACTTACGCTTTGGCCATTTGATGTCGCGATATTGCTGGCGCCGCGACGTGTTGCGTCGCGACACATAAATCCTCCTAAAGCATGCCAAGCACGCGCGGCAGCCATAGCGATATCTCCGGAATGAACGTCACCGCCACCAGGAACATCAGCATGGTGAGCAACCATGGCCACACGGCGATGGTGAGTTCCGTGATGCCCATTTTGGCGATGCCCGAGGCCACATACAGATTGAGGCCGACCGGCGGATGGCACATGCCGACTTCCATATTCACCACCATCAGGATGCCGAGATGCACCGGATGCACGCCGAGTTTCACCGCGATGGGGAACAGGATCGGCGCGGTGATGAGGACGATGGATGATGCCTCCATCACATTGCCGGCGACCAGCAGCAGGATGTTGACGAAGATCAGGAACGTCCACCAGTTGACGCCCATATCGACGATCCAGGCCGTCAGCTGCTGCGGGATCTGTTCCGACGTCATCAGGAACGAGAACAGCACCGCATTCGTGATGATGTAGAGGATCATCGCGCTCATGCTGGCGGAGCCGAGCAGCACGCGCGGCACGTCCTTGAGGCCCATGTCCTTGTAGACGAATACCGCGATGATGAAGGCATAGACGGCGCTGACGGCTGCGGCTTCCGTCGGCGTGAACCAGCCGCGATAGATGCCGCCGAGCACCAGGAAGATCAGCAGCAGGCCCCAGATGCATTCACGGAACGCCTTGAAGCGCTCGCCCCACGATGCACGCGGCAGCCGCGGGTAATCATATTTCCACGCACGATAGACCGTGGTGAGGCCGAGCAGCGTCGCCAGCATCAGGCCGGGAATGACGCCGGCGATGAACAACTGCCCCACGGACGCCGAAGTGACGCGGGTGCCATCGGGACCAAGGGCCACGCTGCCGCCGGTCGCCACCGCATAGATCACCATGACGATCGAGGGCGGGATCAGGATGCCCAGCGCGCCCGATGTGGTGATAACGCCGGCGCCGAAGCGTTTTGGAAAGCCTTGCGCGACCATGGCGGGCAACAGGATCGAACCGATCGCGATCACCGTCGCCGGCGATGAACCGGATATTGCCGCGAACAATGCGCAAGCCATCACGCCGGCGAGGCCGAGACCGCCATACCAATGCCCGACCATGGAGGTCGCGAAATTGATCATGCGTTTGGCGACGCCGCCATGGGTCAGGAAATTGCCGGCGAGAATGAAGAACGGGATCGCCATGATCTCGAAATTCTCGATGCCGGTGAACAGCTTCAGCGCCACCGCCTCGATCGGCACTTGCGTGAGGAAGAACAGGAAGGTGAGCACCGTCAGGCCGAGCGCGATCGAGATCGGCATGCCGGTGAGCATCAGCGCAATGAGGAGCGCGAAAATGAACAGCGTGGTCATCGCACGCCCTCCGGCGTCGGACCAACGGCCGTATCGACGTCGATACCTTCCACATGGGTGTGATCGTGGTGCGGCAGGTCATCGAAACGGAAATAGCTGTAGGCGACCTGCAGGAAGCGGAAGCACATCAGATAGGAGCCGAGCGGGATGCAGAGATAGACGATCCAGCTGGGCAATTCGAGATCGGGCGAGGTCTGGTCGGTCTGCGACAGACCGATCACGAAATTCGCGCCCATGGTGCCGATGATGCCGGTGAACAGCGCGCCGCAGAGCAGGCCGAACAGGATGGTGCCCTTGCGCCAGTTCGGCGGCAGTTTCAGCACCAGCACGTCCACGCCCACATGGATGCCGGTGCGCACGCCGTAAGCCGCGCCGAACTTCGCCATCCAGACGAACATGTAGATGCACAATTCCTGCGCCCAGGACAGATGGATGCCGGCGAGGAATTTGTAGACCGCCATCGCGCCCGGCCATGTGCGGTTCGACACCACGAAATCCGTGGTGTAGCGATGCGCCACCGCGATGAAGATCACCACCGTCGCAGCGCCGATCAGCGTCGCGATCAGGGTTTCCTCGAGACGATCGAGGATGCGTAACAGGAATTTCAAGGTTGTTCCCCTTCCCCACACTCTCACCCTCATGGTGAGGAGCGCGCCACTCGGCGCGCGTCTCGAACCATGAGTGCCACACACTCACCTTGCGAGACGCGGCCCAAGCGGGCCGTTCCTCAGGGTGAGGGTCTCAGTTTGTGGCCCGACCTCAGTTGGTCTTGGCGTTGGCTTCCTTCTGGAAATCCGCAATCAGCTGCTTGCCGACGCGCGACGCCATGTCGGCGGTCACCGGCTCCAGCGCCTTCATCCATTCGGCACGCTCTTCCGGGGTCAGCTCGTAGAAGGTCGTGGTGCCGGCCTTCTTCATGGCGACGATGGCGTCATCGTTTTCCTTTTGCGACAGGCCATTGGCATAAGCGGTGGCTTCATCCATTGCCTTTTCCACCTGCGGCTTCACATCCGCCGGCAGGCCATCCCAGAACTTCTTGTTCACGATCACCGCATAGCCGATGTAACCGTGGTTCGAGAGCGTCATGTGCTTCTGCACTTCATGCATCTTCTGCGTATAGACATTGCTCGGCGTGTTCTCATTTCCATCGACCACGCCGGTCTGCATCGCCTGATACACTTCCGAGAAGGCCAGCACCTGCGGGATCGCGCCCAGCGCGCGCATCTGGGCTTCCAGCACCTTGGATGACTGGATGCGCAGCTTCAGGCCCTGGAAGTCGGCGACCTTATGCATCGGCCTGTTCGAGGTCATGATCTTGAAGCCGTTGTCCCAGTAAGCGAGGCCCTTGATGCCCTTGGGCTCGAGCTTGGCCAGCAGCCCCTTGCCGATCGGTCCCGTCGTAATGCGGGTCAGCGCGGCTTTGTCGGGCAGGATGTAAGGCAGATCGAACACCTCGAATTCCTTGACACCGAGCGGACCGAATTTGGCCAGCGACGGCGCCAGCATCTGCACGGCGCCGAGCTGCAGCGCCTCGACTTCTTCCTTGTCCTTGTAGAGCTGCGAGTTCGGATAGACTTCGACCTTCACCTTGCCATTGGTGTATTTCTCGGCGAGTTCCTTGAACTTCTCCGCGCCCTGCCCCTTCGGCGTATTGGGCGCGACGACGTGACTGAACTTGATGACGATCGGCGACTGGGCCTGAGCCGGCCCGACAAAAGCGAGCGCTGCGATCGATGCTGCGGCAGCGATGAACTGGCGCGTGGTAAGGTGGCGCATGGTCTTCTCCCTGGTGGCGCGCGAGCTGTTTCAAATCGCCGCTGCGCTTGGATGCCACAGCAGATGTATCGCCAATACAAGGCGAAGACCACTGCTCCCTTCGTCAGGGGTTGCTGGAAAAGCTTTCCTGCAATGCAAAAACGCGGCGCCTTGCGACGCCGCGTTTCGTTATGCCTCGTCATTGCGAGAAGACTATCGTTGCTGGCAAAGCGTGAATGAGGATAGTGCTCGGCCTGCATGGTTCGAGACGCCCGCTGCGCGGGCTCCTCACCATGAGGGTCTTCTATAGAGCCACACTCCGCCCTCATCCTGAGGAGCGGCCTTCTCAGGCCGCGTCTCGAAGGATGGCGGTTATCAGCTCGCCGCAGCCACCGGCACCGGCTTGTCGCGCTCGCGCTTCATCACGATCTTGTTCAGTGCGCCGAGATAGGCCTTGGCCGACGCCACCAACGTGTCCGGATCAGCGGCGCGCGAGGTCATCGAGCGGCCATCGTGACCCAGCCGGACCGAGACTTCGGCCTGCGCATCGGTGCCTTCGGTGACGGCATGGACCTGATACAGTTCCAGCGTCGCCTCATGCGGTACCAGCGCCTTGATGCAGTTGAACACCGCATCCACCGGGCCATTGCCTTCGGCTTCCTCGATCTTGGTGACGCCTTCGATGTTCAGCTTCATGGTGGCGCGCTGCGGACCATGGGTGCCGGCGATCACCGTCAGCGAGGTCAGCTTGATGCGGTCATGGGCCTGGATGATTTCCTGATCGACCAGCGCCTCGATATCCTCGTCATAGATATCCTTCTTGCGATCGGCCAAAGCCTTCATGCGGATGAAGGCGTCCTCGATCTGGTTCTTGCCCAGCTTGTAGCCGAGCTCTTCCAGGCGATGGATGAAAGCATGGCGGCCGGAATGCTTGCCCAGCACGATGGACGAATGCTTCAGGCCCACCGAGGCCGGCGTCATGATCTCATAGGTCGAGGCGTCCTTCAGCACACCATCCTGATGGATGCCGCTCTCATGGGCGAAGGCGTTACGGCCGACGATCGCCTTGTTGTACTGCACCGGGAACGAGGTCGCGGCCGACACCACCTTCGACGCGCGGGTCAGCGTGGTCGGATCGATGTTATTCCAGTACGGGAATTTGTCGTTGCGCACATTGATGGCCATCACGACTTCTTCCAGCGCCGCATTGCCCGCGCGCTCGCCGATGCCGTTGATGGTGCATTCGATCTGGCGCGCACCGCCATCGAGGCCGGCCAGCGTATTGGCAACCGCCATGCCGAGATCGTTATGGCAATGCACCGAGAAGATCGCCTGATCGGAATTCGGCACGCGCTCGCGGATGGTGCGGAACATGCGGGTGTATTCTTCAGGCGTGGTGTAGCCGACGGTGTCCGGCAGGTTCACCGTGGTTGCGCCGGCCTTGATGACGGCTTCGGTGATGCGGCACAGGAAATCGATGTCGCTGCGGGTGGCGTCTTCCGCCGACCATTCGACGTTGCTCACCATGTTGCGCGCACGGGTGACGCCGGCGACGGAGGCGTCGATCACCTGCTCCGGGGTCATGTTCAGCTTCACGCGCATATGCAGCGGCGAGGTTGCGATCACCATGTGGACGCGGGCACGATCGCCGGCCGGCTTCACCGCTTCGGCGCAGCGATCGATGTCCTTCGGATTGACGCGGCCGAGACCGGCGATCACCGACTTCTTCGAGCGTTTTGCAATTTCGTGCACGGCTTCGAAGTCACCTTCCGACGAGATCGGGAAGCCGGCCTCGATGATGTCGACGCCCATATCGTCGAGCATCTCGGCGATTTCCAGCTTCTCTTCAAAGGTCATGGTGGCGCCGGGGCACTGCTCGCCGTCGCGCAGGGTGGTATCAAAAATGAAAACGCGGTCCTTCTCGGACTTCTGGGTCGTGGTCATGGGATCTTCCTTAAAAATCTGGGCGCGGTTTGCATGAAGGCGCCGGGAGGTTTGCTGGTTCGGTTCGCATCCCCTAAGTGCCCAGGCATGACTGCCCAGCCGGCGCTCAGGGGCCGATAAGGAGAAGCAGACCGCCGAGAAGGAGGTTCGGGAGCGCAGGCGCAAGGACGCGCGGGGCAGCGATGATCGCTCCCGTGTCCCTATCAGCACTGTCGTTCCGAATCAGCATTGCCATCCTTCGAGGTCACGTCTGTGAGTGTCGGCGGAAACCGTTGACGGTTCCTTGCCGGACGCGACGGCCTTGTTCTAAACGCAAAAGCCGCCGCGTCGCAACGGCTAAGAGGGTCAGGAAGACTGACCTATCGTGATCATGTAGGATGGGTTGAGCGCAGCGATACCCATCACCACAGGCGCTTGCGGTGATGGGTATCGCTACGCTCAACCCATCCTACGATTTGCTGCAACTGCGAGGACTCGACCATGAGCTTCACCAAAGGCCTGTCCGCCTTCCCGATCACGCCCATGAACGCCAATGGCCGGGTGGATACGCCGGCCTTGCAGCGGCTGGTGGCGCCACTGGCGGCCGCCAAGGTGGACTCGATTGGCCTGCTCGGCTCGACCGGCTCCTACCCCTTCCTCACCCGCGACGAGCGCCGGCGCGCCACCGATGCGGCGATTGCCGAGGTGAACGGCCGCGTCCCGGTGCTGGTCGGCATTGGCGCGCTGCGGACTGACGAGGTGCTGCATCTCGCCCGCGACGCCAAGGCCGCGGGAGCGGCTGCCGGCCTGCTGGCGCCGGTGTCCTACACGCCGCTCACCCCGGATGAAGTGTTCGAGCTGTTCAAGACCGTCGCCGGCGAGAGCGGCTTGCCGCTGGTGATCTACGACAATTTTGCCACCACGCATTTCACCTTCACGCCGGAGCTGGTCGGCCGTATCGCGCGCATTCCCGGCATCGCCACGCTGAAGGGCACGGCGCCGGATGCCAGCGCGATCGCCGATCATCTCAAGCAGCGGCGCGCGGCGGTCCCCGCCGGTTTCCCCATCGGCTATGCCGGCGACTGGAATGTGACCGAAGCGCTGCTGGCCGGCGGCGAAGCCTGGTACTCGGTCGCGGCCGGCCTGTTTCCGCACAGTTGCCTTGCGCTGACCCGCGCGGCGCTGGCGGGCGATGCGGCCGAGGCGCGGCGGTTGAATGGCGCGCTGCAGCCGCTGTGGGATCTGTTCAAGCAGTATTCGAGTTTGCGAGTGGTGTATGCGGCGGCGGATATTTTGGGGATCACCGATGCGAAGCCGCCGAAGCCGGTGCTGCCGTTGCCGGATGCCGTGCAGGACAAGGTGGCGAAGGTGCTGAAGGAATTGCAGTTGAGCTGATCTTCTCCCTCCCCCAAGCGGCGCAGCCAAGCGCCGCGGGGAGGGTGGATCGATGCGAGCGTTCAGCGAGCATCGAGACGGGTGGGGTCTATCCCCACGCTCTGTTCGTCGTGGGGATAGACCCCACCCGGCGCTACGCGCCACCCTCCCCGCTGCGCCGCTGCGCGGCTTGAGGGAGGGAAACCATGCGCTCCTGCGCGCTACTTCCCGATCAACCTGTCAAACAGCCACGCTCTCGCAATCTCGCGGCGCTTGCGCGTCCGAGGTGTGAACATTTCTCCCCCCGAAACATGAGGGGAGGTGGCACGCCGCAAGGCGCGTTGGGTGGGACTTGACGCTGCCCGTGCAAGCTGGATCGCCAGCAAGCCCAAGCCGCGCAACGCCTTACGGCGCGCCACCGCGACGTCTTGCTAGTCGAAGGACCGTTCTTCCGGGTACTGGGCGCTTCCATTGAAGCCATCCGACGGATTTCTCCGCCTTCGCCCGCACCACGTCCAGCCGCGCTAGCGGCAGGGCCCCGTAGTGGGCCCGGACGGTGACCCCCGACCACCCGAGTGCAGGAGGTACGTCCTCCCCTGCCCGCAGGCGCCGCATCCACGTTCCGCTTAAAGACGCCTCATGAAAGCGCCCCTCACGAACGAGACGGGAAGGATAATGGCAATGATGGGAATTTTGTCAAGAACGAAATAGGAACATAATATTCGCTAATTGTCATCCCCGCGAAAGCGGGATCCAGTACACCAAGCGGCGCGATCTGAGACGTCTGTGTGTACGGGGTTGCCCGGTCAAGTCGGGCAACGACAGCGGCGAGCGCAACCCTACGTCTTTCCCGCCTTCTTCGCCCGCACCCGCGACGTGGCTTTCTTCACCACCGGACCGCCCTCTTTCTCGAGCGCTTCGCGGACCATCTTGAATTCCTTCAGGTCATCGCCATCGACCACCGGGAATGTCAGGTCGAGCTGCTCCAGCGCGTGCACGATGGCCGAGCCGATCACCACGCGCGCAAACCATTTGCGATCCGCCGGCACCACATGCCACGGCGCATGCTCCGTTGCCGTGCTGTCGATCAGATCCTGATAGGCGTCCTGATACTGATCCCACAGCGCGCGCTCGGAAATATCCGCCATAGAGAACTTCCAGTTCTTGGCGGGCTCGTCGAGGCGCGAGAGGAAGCGCTCGCGCTGCTCCTCCTTGGAGACATTGAGGAAGAATTTGAGGACGATGGTGCCATTGCGCGCGAGATATTTTTCGAAGGCGGTGATGTCCTCGAAGCGCTCTTTCCAGATATGCTTGCCGACCAGCTCCTGCGGGATCTTCTGCTTCGCCAGGATCTCGGGATGTACGCGCACCACGAGGCATTCCTCGTAATAGGAGCGATTGAAGATGCCGATCCGCCCGCGCTGCGGCAGCGCGATGGTGTGGCGCCACATGAAATCGTGATCGAGTTCGTTCGACGACGGCTGCTTGAAGGAATGCACCTCGCAGCCCTGCGGATTGATGCCATCGAACACAGCCTCAATGGCACTGTCCTTGCCGGCCGCGTCCATGCCCTGGAAGATCAGCAGCAGCGACCAGCGGTCCTGCGCATAGAGTTTTTCCTGCAACTCCTGCAACCGGCGGGCATTGACTTCGATCATGCGCTTGCCGGTGTCCTTGTGCAGGCCGCCGCTGGCATCGGTCGCATGATCCTTGAGCCGGAAACGCTTCGATCCATCGACACGATAGGGATCGATATAGGATTTGAGGGTGGCCTTGGCGGATTTGGCAGACATCTGGGCACTCCGGAGCGACACGCGCAACCGTAGCGCGGGCGCAGTGCCCGCGCCAGCAGTCACAGTTTCGCGGCGAGAAACGCACGGATATAGCGCGGCATCGTCTCGGTGAAATCCGCGGTGCTGCGCACGAGATGGATCGCGCTCAGTTCCTGATCTTCCTGGGTCGCGAGATTGGCCTCGATCCGCGCCTGCAGCGCACTGCCGGGCATATCGACATCAAGGATGCGGATCATCGCCGTCAGCGACCCATCCGTGACGACGTCCCAGCCATCGGCGGCGCGATAATCCGCTGGCGTCAGCCCCACCTCCTCCGCCGTCTCACGCGCCACGCTGCCGGGAATATCGACGATGTCGCCGCGCAGGTCGTTCAGATCCGGCGTGCCCGCGGGGAAATAGATCTTGCCGGCATTGGCGGTGTGCGCCCCCATCTCGCCCAGCACGAAGGCGCCGTCGCTGGTGCGCAACGCGCCCATGCCAAAACCGTTGAAGACGCTGCGATCGGGAAAGCCCCAGTCCCGCAAGGCGAGGAAGCAGGCAAAATCGGTCTGGAAATAGTCGGCACAAAAACTGTCGCCCACGAAGCGCGGATTGCGGGCGAGCAGCATGCGGCCATTGAACATCGCCGGCTTCGATCGCCGCGCATCGGCAAAATGCGCGGCGATCGCATCGCGGCGCTCATGGGCGAACGGCCAGTGCCACTCATGCACATGAAGATCCAGACGGGAGACGGCCTGCAGAACCGGTGTAGCCGTCATCGACGATTCCTATTTCGCATTCGTCCCCGTGGTCTTGTTGAATTGCTCAACATATCTGTTCGTATAGGTCTTGCTGACATCGATATTGGCTTTTGCAACTTCGGGCGAGCTTTCGCTGAACACCGCAAGCACGGCAGCCGCGCCCTTGGGGTCCATCAGGCCGGTTTCGGAATACATCGGGATCGTGTTCTTGAGTGCCGCGAGATAGAGCTCCTTGTCCTTGCCGACCATATTCTCCGGCATCTTCGCCATGATCTCTTCCGGCGAATGGGTGTGAATCCATTTCAGCGTGTTCATCATCGCCGTGGTCAGCGCCTGCACTTCCTTGTCGTGGCCCTTGATCCATGCGGTGGTGGTGTAAAGCGCGCCGCCGGGATATTCGCCGCCGAACACATCCAGCGTGTCCTTCTGGGTGCGGGTATCGCTGAGTATCTTGAGGTCTTTGTGACTGCCCTGCAGCACGGTGACGGCAGGATCGAGCATCACGGCGGCATCGATCTGGCCCTGCTGCATGGCTGCGACCGCGGTGGCGCCGAGGCCGATGCCGATCACCGCGGTGCCTGTGGGATCAAGACCATTCTTCTTCAGCTGATATTTGAGGAAGAAGTCCGTCGATGAGCCGGGCGCGCTGACGCCGACCTTCTTGCCGGCGAGATCCTTGATGGAATTGATCTGGCCCGTCTGTTTCGGCGACACCACCAGCACCAGGCCGGGATAGCGGTCATAGACCACGAAGCTTTGCAGCTCCTGCTTCTTGGCGGCGAGATTGACGCAGTGATCGAAATAACCGGACACCACATCGGCGCTGCCGCCGAGCACGGCTTTTAGCGCATCGGACCCGCCTTTCAGATCGACCAGTTCGACAGCGAGCCCGGCCTTCTCATATTCGCCGAGCTGCTTGGCGAGGACGGTGGGCAGATAGCAGAGGCAGGCGCCGCCACCGATGGCGATGGTGACCTTGCTTTGCGCTGCAGCGGGAGCGATGGCGAACAGCGATAAAAGACCGGCCACGAGAAAATGGCCAAGGAATAAACGGCGCGATCCGGTTTTGATGTTTGTTGTCATTGTTTCCTCCGCTGCATTGCGGCGGAGGATAGATGAGGCCCGGCCGGTTGGAAAGCGGCGCTGGTCAACACTATCGGACACGCCTAGCATCCAACGCACTAACAAGATTCATTTCGGGGAAACATCCATGTCTCGCATCACAACCGCCCTCCTGCTCGCCTCCACGTTCGTGGCCGGCGGCATCGCCAGCCATGTCGTGCCAAAAGCCTTTGCCGCAGAGAACATCACCGCACAGGTCATCAGCGTACCAGAGCTGACCGGCGACGCGCTTGGCCCCGCCTCGCCCACCGGCTTCCGCTCGAAAATGTTCGTCGCCGCCGATGGCGTGACCATCTCGGTTCAGGACGGCAATGTGCCGAAGCATCTGCATCCCAACACCAATGAGATCCAGTACATCCTGGAAGGCACCGGCACGGTCTGGCTCGGCGACAAGGAAGTGAAGGTGAAGGCGGGCGACATGATCGTGATCCCGAAGGGCACGCCGCATGGCGGCACCAAGCCCGACGGCAAGCCGTTCCGCGCGATCGCCATCAAGACGCCGCCGCAGGCGCCGGACGATACCAAGCAGTTGCCGTAAGCAGGCGGGGCGTTCCGGGGCGCGACTTTGCGTGCCCCGGACATGACGACCTAGTTTCGGGCCGCGCTTGCATCCGGCTTCCATACCAGCAGCCGCTTTTCCACCACCGTCACCAGCATATCGATGGCGATGACGAACACCGCCAGCACGAACATGCCTGCGAACACGCCGGCCACGTCGAACGTACCCTCGGCCTGCTGGATCACATAGCCGAGCCCAGCGGCCGAGCCGAGATATTCACCGACCACGGCACCCACCACCGCAAAGCCCACCGAGGTGTGCAGCGACGAGAACATCCAGGACAGCGCCGACGGCCAGAATACATGGCGCATCAATTGCCGTTCGCTCATGCCGAGCATGCGGCCATTGGCCAGCACCGTCGGCGAGACTTCCTTGACGCCCTGATAGACATTGAAAAAGACGATGAAGAACACCAGCGTGACGCCGAGCGCCACTTTCGACCAGATGCCGAGCCCGAGCCACAGCGCGAAGATCGGCGCCAGCACCACGCGCGGCAATGCATTGGCCATCTTCACATAGGGATCGAAGATCGCCGCCAGCAGCGGCTGGCGCGCGAACCAGAAGCCGATCACGACGCCGAGGGTCGAACCGATCACGAAAGCGAGCAGCGACTCCAGCAGCGTGATGCCGAGATGTTTCCAGATCATGCCCGAGGCGAACCAGGAGACGACCTGGCTGAACACATCCACCGGCGTGGAGAAGAAGAAGGGCGGCAGCAGGATGCGGCCGAGGATCGGCACGCTGGTGAGCACATGCCACAGCGCGATGGTGACGACGGCGACAAGTATCTGACAGGCAAGGAGGACGGCCCGGTTCATGCTGCGCCTCCCGAAGCCTGCGCATAGGTCTTCATCACCTCGGCCTTCAGCACGCTCCAGATCTCGCGATGCAAAGCGTGAAACTCCTTGTCGAGGCGGACTTCAAAGATGTCGCGGGGCCGCGGCAGGGATACGCGCCAGTCGCCAATGATGCGCGCGCTGGGACCTGCCGACATGATGACCACGCGATCGGCAAGCGCGATGGCTTCCTCGAGATCGTGGGTGACAAACAGCACCGCCTTGCGGTCCCGCGTCCACAGATCGAGCAGCAGATTGCCCATCACCTGTCGTGTCTGCGCATCGAGCGGGCCGAACGGCTCGTCCATCAGCAGGATCTTTGGGTTGCGGATCAGCACCTGTGCCAGGGCCACACGCTTGCGCTGGCCGCCGGACAGCATATGCGGATAGCGGCTCGCGAAAGCGCCGAGGCCGACGGCGTTGAGCCAGCCTTGCGCGCGCTCGGCGGCTTCTTCGCGCGGAGTACCGGCGACTTCGAGGCCGATGGCGACATTGTCCCGCGCGGTCTTCCACGGGAACACGGCATCGGCCTGGAAGAGATAGCCGGCCTGCCTGTTCAGGCCGCGGAGTGGCTGATCGAAGATAGTCACGCTGCCCGAGGCTGGCTGCAGCAGCCCGGCGGCGACATTCAGCAAGGTGGATTTGCCGCAACCGGTGGGGCCGACAATGGCGACGAATTCGCCATCCGCCACGCGCAACGTCGCCTGCTCTACTGCCGTATAGACTTTGCCGCCAGCGACATCGAATGCCACCGTCGCACCATCGAGCGCCACCGCCATCGATGCCGCGGCTTCCATTGCCTGCACGCGCATTTCCCCGGAACTTGTTATTGCGTGACTGGCTTAGCGTTGTGGTGGGAGGAATTCAACGGCTGGCGAGGGTGTGAGGCAGCGTGGTAGCGTGACACTCACATGTCATCCCCGCGAAAGCGGGGATCCATAGCCTCTGGAGACGTGATTTGAGCTGTGGGAACGATCGAGCTTCACTCTTGACGTCGGAGGCTATGGATCCCCGCCTTCGCGAGGACGACAACGGAGCATGATCTCTCCCCTCATCCGCTTTACCCATGTCACCAAACGCTTCGATCACGGCCGCGTCACGGCCATCGACGGCGTCTCCCTCGACATCCCCGCCGGCGAATTTCTCGCAATCGTGGGCGGCTCCGGCTCCGGCAAGACCACCCTGCTCCGCCTCGCCAATCGCCTGATCGTGCCGGATGGCGGCGACGTCCTCGTTTCCGCCAAGAATATCTCCCATGTCGATCCGATCGCGCTGCGCCGGAGCATCGGCTATGTCGTGCAGAATGGCGGCCTGTTCCCGCACATGACCATCGCCGATAATATCGGCATCACGCCGAAGCTGATCGGCACGCCGGCCAGCGAGATTGCAGCGCGTGTCGATGAGCTGCTCGATCTGGTCCGGCTCGATCGCAAGGCGCATCGCGACCGCTATCCGCACGAACTCTCCGGCGGCCAGCGCCAGCGCGTCGGCGTCGCTCGCGCCCTGGCGGCAAGGCCCGCGATCGTGCTGATGGACGAGCCCTTTGGCGCGCTCGATCCGCTGACGCGCGATGCGCTGGGCGACGAATATCAGGCACTGCATCGCAAGCTGAAGCTCACCACGATCATGATCACCCATGACATGACCGAGGCCATCCTGCTCGCCGATCGCATCGCGGTGATGAAATCCGGCCGCCTCATCGCCGAAGGCACCCCGGCCGAGCTGTCGGCAAGCACGGATGCCTATGTCAACGAACTGCTCGGCACCCCGCGTCGTCAGGCAGAACGGCTCAAGCATCTGATCGCGAGGGATGGCGCATGAGCATGCTCAGCGATCCCCGCTGGAGCGAGGCGCTCGGCCACCTGCCCGATTATCTCGGCAGCCATGTCCGCGTCAGCATCGCGGCACTCGCGCTCGGACTGATCGTCAGCCTGCCGCTCGCGATCCTTGCGCGGCATCGGCCGTTTCTGCGCAGCGCTTTGCTCGGCGTCGCCAGCATCGTGCAGACCGTGCCGGGCCTGGCCCTGCTGGCGCTGTTCTATCCGCTGCTGCTGGCGCTGGCGGCGCTGTCGCTGAGCTGGTTCGGCGTCAGCTTCTCGGCCTTCGGATTCCTGCCCGCGGTGCTGGCGCTGGCGCTGTATTCGATGCTGCCGGTGCTGCGCAACACCATCACCGGATTGAACGGCGTCGATCCCGCGCTGACGGAGGCCGCCGAAGGCGTCGGCATGACGCCGCGACAGACACTGACCATGGTCGAGCTGCCGCTGGCGCTGCCGGTGATCATGGCGGGCATCCGCACCTCGGCGGTATGGGTGATCGGCACGGCGACGCTGTCGACGCCGATCGGGCAGACCTCGCTCGGCAATTACATTTTTGCGGGATTGCAGACGCAGAACTGGGTGCTGGTGATCTTCGGTTGCGTGGCCGCGGCCGTGCTGGCGCTCGCGGTCGATCAGTTGCTGTCCCTGATCGAAAGCGGCATCCGCCTGCGCAGCCGGCTGCGCATGCTGACCGGTGCGCTCGGCATCGCCATCCTGGTGATCGCAACGCTGGCGCCCTCCTTTGCGCGCTCTGGCACACGCGTCGTCGTCGGTGCAAAAACCTTCACCGAGCAATATGTGCTGGCGGCGCTGATGTCGCAGCGCCTGCAGGCAGCCGGGCTGGCGAGCACGACGCGGCAAGGGCTCGGCTCCAGCGTCATCTATGATGCGCTCGCCTCGGGCGATATCGATGTCTACATCGATTATTCCGGCACGCTGTGGGCCAACCAGTTCCACCGCAGCGAGATCTTGCCGCGCGAGCAATTGCTTGCCGAGCTGAAGACGACGCTGGCGAAAGCGAATATCACGCTGCTGGGCGAACTCGGCTTCGCCAATGCCTATGCACTGGTGATGCCGCGGGCGAAGGCGGAGGCACTCGGGATCAGGACCGCGGCCGATCTCGCTGCCCGCGCAGGCAATATGACGATTGCCGGCGATTACGAATTCTTCTCACGGCCGGAATGGGCGGGGCTGCAGAAGGCCTATGGCCTCTCCTTCAAGGCACAGCGCGTGATGCAGCCGGATTTCATGTATGCGGCAGTGGCGTCCGGCGAGGTCGATGTGATCGCGGGCTATACGAGCGATGGGCTGATCGCGAAATATGATCTGGTGGTGCTGGATGATCCGCGGCACGCGATCCCGCCCTATGATGCGATCATGTTGCTGGCGCCGAAGCGCGCGGGCGATGAGACTCTGCGCGCGGCACTGCAGCCGTTGCTGGGGAAGATCGACCTGCCGCTGATGCGCGCCGCCAATCTGCGCGCGGCGGCGAATGATGCGACAAGTTCGCCGGAGAGCGTGGCGCGGTGGATGTGGGAGAAGATCGGGAAGTAGCTCTGCCCCCTCATGGTGAGGAGGCGCGCAGCCCCGTCGCGAACCATGAGCTGGCCTGGCTCCGGAATGCGCGGCCATCCTTCGAGACGCGCGCGTTGCGCGCTCCTCAGGATGAGGGTGGGAGATGCGGTCTCTTGATCACTCCCGCACGCGGCGGGGAATGATGCGACAAGTTCGCCGAAGAGTGTGGCACGGTGGATTTGGGAGAAGATCGGAAAGTAGCTCTGCCCCCTCATGGTGAGGAGGCGCGCAGCGCCGTCGCGAACCATGAGCTGGCGGGGCCCGGAGCATGCGGCCATCCTTCGAGACGCGCGCGTTGCGCGCTCCTCAGGATGAGGGTGGGAGATACGGTCTCTTGATCACTCCTGCGCGCGGCGGGGAATGATGCGACGAGTTCACCGGAGAGCGTGGCGCGGTGGATGTGGGAGAAGATCGGAAAGTAGCTCTGCCCCCTCATGGTGAGGAGGCGCGCAGCGCCGTCGCGAACCATGAGCTGGCCTGGCTCCGGAATGCGCGGCCATCCTTCGAGACGCGCGCGTTGCGCGCTCCTCAGGATGAGGGTGGGAGATGCGGTTTCTTGATCACTCCCGCACGCGGCCGGGAATGATGCGACGAGTTCGCCGGACGGTGTGGCAAGGTGGATGTGGGAGCGGATCGGGAAGTGACGCAATGTCTGTCGTCACCCGGCTTGACCGGGTGACCCAGTAGACACAGATAGTAGGGATAGAAGCGCAACGACGCTGTTTACTGGATCCCCGCTTTCGCGGGGATGACAACCACGGCAGTCAACCTCTACAAATTCTTGATCATCCCCGCATCGATCAGAATCCGGTTGAACCGGCTCGCTTCGTCGCCGCCCTTGCAGCCATAGAACACGCCCTTGCAGCGCTGCATGATCTTATTCTGCTCGATGAAGGACGGATCGAGCGGCACGCGGGCCGCCTCCTGCACCATCAGCGGCAGATAGGCGGCGTCCAGCGTCGGCAGTGCCGACGACAGCTCCGGCCGGTAGTTCAGCGCATCGATGGCGTAATAGGTCGTGTAGTAGCGCGGATCGTGCGTCATGATCCGGTCGGCGCGCTTGGCCTGCTTGATGTCCGGCTCCAGCAGTTTTTGCGCGATCGCCGGCTGGTGATCGCCGAAGCGCACCAGCAGGAATGGCTCGGTCGGATGTTCCTTCCGCAGTTGCGCGACGAAGGCGTTGTAGTCCGACGCTGTCATCGCCTGCCGGCGGATATATTCATCGACCTCCGGCGTATTGCCGGGCGGCTGCCAGCCCGCCGGTGTCAGGTCGTCGCGATAGGTGGTGGTCCACGGGAAATGATTGGCGGTGAGATAGACCAGCACGAAGATCGGTTGATCCGGCCCGCTCTCGCGCGCGATCAGGTCCCTGGCCTGATCGAAATAGAACTTGTCGGGCTGCATGTCCTCGGTGACGCCCATGTCGGCCATGTCGATGAAGCCATCGATGCCGGCGCCCTTCTGGAAGCTGCGGGCGCTGAGAAAATTGCCGAAGGTCGGATAGAGCGAGAAAGTGCGATAGCCGCAACGCTGCAGCGCCTGCGGCAGGCCGCGCGAGATCTTTCCGGCGGCGATGCGAGTGACGTAAAATTTCATCGCGCCAAACGAGCGCGCGGACAGGCCGGTAAAAATGTTGAACTCGGTGTACCACGTCGGCCCGCCCGAGGATTCGGTGATCAGCTTGCGGCTCTGGCCATCGGCGGAGGCGAAGAAATCGTGATAGCCGGCGGGCACCTTGATGCCCGGCGCCGCCGAGATGTCGAACGAGGACTCGTCCAGTACCATGACGATATTCGGCCGCTTCACGCCCGGCTCGCATTCGGTCATCGGCGCAGCCTGCGCGGAGCCGACGAGGCTCTTGGCGTCGGCCTCGATCCAGCCGGTGGCCGTCAGATGGGAGACCGCGACCACGCCGGAGCGCGCGAGATTGGAGATGTGATTGACGCCCTGGAACGGCTCCCACGGTTTTTCGGGATTGGCGGCGGACATGACGATGATGCCGAGCACGCAGGCGCCGGCACAGCCGAGCGCGGTGCGGCGACGCAGGGAAAACGGATCCGCGCGCCAGATCACCCACAGGATCGGCAGCACGACGGCCGCAGCCATCAGCAACCAGCCCCGCAATTGCGGGAAGATCGACTGCATGAAGGAGACGGTATCGCGGTCGATGATCAGGAAATCGAGGAAGGTCAGCGTCAGCTGGGTGATGCCGTATTTGAACTGCGACAGCACGATCAGCGCCGTGACCAGCAGCAGCGCCAGCACGGCGCTGATGCCGGGGCGCTTGAAGACGGCCAGGAACAGGAAATTCAGCAGCGCCCAGGCCAGCAGCGCCAGCACCATGGCGAACGGGCCGTATTCGACGGAGGCCAGCACATAGACGGCGAGGACATGGACCGCGGCGATCAGCCCGGTGCGCAGCGGCGCCTGTCGTGCCACGGCCCAGCAGGCCACGAGCCCCGCTTTGAGGCCGCGCCCGGCTCGCGCCGGCAAAATGGGGATCGACGACGGCAGCATGGCTTGCCTGCGAACACCCGGCAAGGAAGCTGCCCTGCCCGGCCACGGCCGATGGGCTCATAACGCAACCGGACTTGCGGCATGTCACAAAAGCGTAATCGCACTGTCATGAACGGGCAATGAACCTTTCGACGCAGGCGGCGCGTTCGGCGGGATAAGGTGTAGGATGGGTTGAGCGCAGACGCGACGCGCCGGAGCAATACCCATCACCACCGGCGCAAGGGGTGATGGGTATCGCTTCGCTCAACCCATCCTACGGGTCGGAGTTTTGGGTGTTAACGCCCCGCGGCGGCGGGCGGCTCGCCCTTGATGATCTCGCCAAAACGCTGCCAGCGCTCGCCCTTGAAGCTCATCATCTGGAACTGGTCGATGGGCGAGAAATCGGTCGCCGAGGTGTTGACGGTGACGCCCGGCAGCAGGCCGTCGAGCTGCAGGCCCTTGAGATTGGCCGCCTGCTTCATCAGGTTCTCATGGGTGAGATCGTCGCCGCATTGCTGCAGCGCGGCCACCATGGTCTGAGCGATGCTGTAGCCGGACAGCACGGTGCTCTCCATCGCCTTGCCTTCCGGGATGTACTTCTCGACATAGGCATAGAATTTCTTCATGCCTTCATCGTCCTTCCACTGCGGATCGGTGGGATCCTTGGCGAAGGTGGCGGACACCACGTCCTGCGCGTTCTCGAAGCCGGCAGGTCGGATCACGCTGCCGAGCGACGACGATGCATTCGGCACGATATGCAGCGGCTTCCAGCCGAGCTCGGCGACCTTCTTGATCGACTGCGCCGCAAACTTGCCGGTGGCGAAAGAGAAGATCGTATCGACGCCGGCCGCCTTCAGCTTGACGATGTGGCTATCGACCGTGGGCTCGGAGACTTCGTAGCTCGTCTCCATCACGATCATCGACGACGCCTTGTCGCCCAGACCTTCCTTCAGGCCCTTCACATAGTCCTTGCCGAAATCGTCGTTCTGGAAGAACACGCCGATCTTGGCATTCGGCTTTTCCTTCAGGATGTATTTCGCATAGGCCAGCGCTTCGGCGTGATAGCTCGGCAGCCAGCCCATCGTATATGGAAACTGCTTCGGATCGTTCCAGCGCGTGGCGCCCGTGGCAAGGAAGAGCTGCGGCGTCTTCTTGGCGTTGAGATACTTTTGAATTGCCGCATTGGCAGCCGTGCCGACATTGCCGACGATCGCCATCACCTCGTCGCTCTCGACGAGTTTGCGCGTCTGCTCGACGGTCTTCGGCGGCGAATAGCCATCGTCATAGCTGATGAAGTTGATCTTGCGGCCATTGATGCCGCCCTGATCGTTGATCAGCTTGAAATAGGCGGCATAGGACTTGCCGAGAATGCCATAGGCCGAAGCCGGACCGCTATAGGGCACGGTGTTGCCGATCTTGATCTCGGTATCGCTGGCGCCCGGGCCGTATTTCTTCTGCGCCAGCGCCGGGCTGGCCGCCATCATGCTCGCGGCTGCAAGCATGGCAATGGAGGTCGTGGAGATACGCATGTTATATCCTTCTTTTGCGTTTCCTGGGGTGCGGACCTTGCCGCGTGAAGTCCGGGCCTTCCCGTTGATCGGGATTGTGGCGGCCCGTTAGGTCTGTGTGCCTGGTATCCCCGCGTCCTGCGCTTCCGCGGCGGCTTCGTTCAGCGCCTGAATATCTGCAGCGGCGGTGTGCACATGGTGGTGCACGAGCTTGATGACCCTGGCCTCGTCGCGCGCCTCGATGGCGGCGAAGAAAGCGCGGTGATCGTCGAGCGAGCGCTGGCGCAGCTCGGCCGACGCGAAGTACCGGCGACGTCCGCGCGTGCTCATCAGCATCAACGGCGTGATGGTGCGCACCAGAATGCGGTTCTGGCTCGCGGCGGCGACGGCGAGATGAAACTCGACATCCTCGTCGGCCATGTTGCGGCCATTGGCGGCGAGCACGGCATAGGTGTCGAGCAGGCTGCTCAGCTTGGCGAGGTCGGCCTCGGTGCGGCGCTGGCAGGCCAACCGAAACGCCTGCTCCTCGCAGATGATGCGCGCCTCGATGGCATCGCGGGTGAGCTGTGCATCGAAGGCCATGCCGAGATCGGCCTGCAGCACCAGCGCGTCCAGCCCGCCATCGTCCGGCGTGGTGCGCAGGAAGATGCCGGACTTCGCCTTGCGCTCGGTGATGCGCATGGAATCCAGCACCGCCAGCGCCTCGCGGACGGAGCTGCGGGTGACGCCGAAGCGGTCCGACAGATTGCGCTCGGACGGCAAGCGGTCGCCTTTGGCGAGCCGGTGATGCCGCACATATTCGAGGGTTTTGCGGACGGTATCGGAGGTTTCAGATGTCAGGGTCGTGGTCATACCAATGAACCTACCAATCTGGCCCTACCAGATCAAGGGAGGCGAACTGCGGCGAGTGGGCGCGGTTTGGCGACCAATCAGGCATCGCTCCCGGATCTGGCGCCGCTTACGGACAAGGCTCGAGGATTACTTGGGTTGCGGATCACGCACGATCTCGGCCTTGCCGGCCTTGATCTGGTATTCGCTTTCGGTGGCGCAGGCCGTGCAACGGAAGCGCCGTATGTCGGTTCGCTGCTGAACTTCGATGGAGACCAGTTGGCGACGCCCGCCACATGACGGGCACCGGACGAGATTCAAGGACATTTCAACGCCCCATATTTATGAGGATAGACACTGATGCGGGCTTACTAGGCCGGGTTGATTGATGATGCGGATGGACCGCATATCTGTCTGCCCGTGACCGGGCATATGGAAACATGTCCACCTGAAAGACCGCGATCGGATGTTTGCGGGGCAGTTGGACAAGGCGTCGAAGGCACGAACACATCCGTGGCCTTTCACCCATGCACGGCGCGCCAAAGAGACACCGGTCAATTGCGGCGCCCAGCCCGCAGGATGATTCCTCTACGGGAAACACGTTGCCGCTGCCGAAGCCCGCATAAGAGCGATATCTGGCATATAAAAAATGGAAAATGCTTATTTCAAAGGATGACTGCAGACATCATATGATGCCGATCAGGCAGAGTTGCGTCGCGAAAAATGCTTTGATGCACACAGCGGAGACGAACTCGGACGTCTGACATACACCGCATAACAGCCCAAACCGATCGGGCGGATTTATGCAGTGTCAGAAGCCCTCCGAGAGAACCGCTTGATTGCGGCGTTGTTGCGCGCCGATTGCGATGCGCTGGCGAAGTCCGGGCAGATCGTCGAACTCCGTGCGGGCACCGTCCTGTGCGAAGCCGGGGACGAGACCGAACAGGTCTATTTTCCGCTGTCCGGCGCGATCTCGCTTCTCGTGATCCTCGAGCACGGAAAAGCCGTCGAGACCGCGACCGTCGGACGCGAGGGGGGTCGTCTCGGCGATGGCCGCTTTCGGCATCTATGCGTCGCATGTCAGGGTGGCTGTCCAGAACCAGCTGATCGCCTTGCGGATCTCGGCGGCAGCATTCCGCAAACTCACCGCGTCGCATCGCGCGATCCTGGACTCCTGCATCAAGTTCAATGAAATGCTGCTGATCCAGGCGCGAACAATCGCGGCATGCAACACATATCACACCGTCGAGCAACGGTTCTGCCGGTGGCTGCTCTTCACGTCCGACCGCGTCGCCCCCAATGACATGAAGTTCACGCAAGAGGCCGTCGCCGAACTGCTTGGCGCACGACGGACGTCCGTGTCCGACGTCGCAAGCAAGCTCTCAGCCTCGGGTGCGCTCAGCTATTCGCGAGGCAATGTGACGATCAATGACGCCACCGCGGTCGCGGAGCTGTCCTGCGAGTGCTACGCGACCTTGCAGCGCCTGGCCCCCTCCTAGCCGAACCATATGCCGCATAGGCTGCATATGGATGCCTCGTACCGCGCCGAAGGACGCGTCGGACATGCATTGACGGGGTTTCGGCGGTTTCCGATGCCCGTGACTCAGTCGCGCGCGTTGACGTGCAGCCCGAGTTGCCGCGCGATGATCCGGTCCATCCAGCGCCGCGGCAGCAGCCCGGCGATCCGGGTCTGGAGCGGCTCCGCCGAGGCCACGACACGGGCTTGGGGACGGGCATCGGTCAGCGCGCGATGCACCCGTGCCGCAATGGCTTCCGGCGGCAGGCCTTTCTCGGACATTTGCGCCAGCATGCCGCGCAACGTCATCAACGCCGGCAGGTAAAGCGAGTTCACAAACCGCGTGACGTCCAGCGCCTTGGCCTTGTCCCAGATCGGCGTGCGCACGGGCCCCGGTGCGATGGTGATCACATCGATCCCGAACAGCATGAGTTCGCGGCGCAGGCTTTCGCTCAATCCTTCCAGGGCGAATTTCGAGGTGCTGTAGGGCGACAGCAGCGGATTGCCGAACTGGCCGGAGACGGAGCTCATCATCACGATGCGGCCCGGCGCGCCTGTCAGCGCGGGATCGGCGCCGAGCAATGGCAGGAAGGCCTTGGTGACGATCACCGGGCCCATCACATTGACCTCCATCTGCGTGCGGAATTCGCTGACATCGAGATCGAGCAAGGCGCCGGGCACCACGACGCCGGCATTGTTGACGAGGCCGGCGAGCGTTTCACCGTTGAGCAACGTCCTCACCTCATCCGCGGCGATCCTCACTGCAGCCTCATCAGTCACGTCGAACATCAGCGGTGTGAAGTTGGCGCCGAACGCGGTCTGCAGGCGCTCGGCGTCGTCAGGCCGGCGAACACTGCCGAAGACACGGAAGCCGTGACCCAGCAGAGTTCTCGCGGTGGCATGTCCGATGCCGGTGGAGGCGCCGGTGATGACGACGGAGCGCATGAGGACACCTCGAAGATCGGGCTAGCGGTCGAACGAAAAACGGGACCGCGTTGCCGCGGTCCCGTTGGTAATGACGATGAACGTAGCGCTTAGTTCTTGGTCTTGTCGACCAGCGCCTTTTCCTTGATCCACGGCATCATGTCGCGGAGCTTGCCACCCACTTCCTCGATCGGATGCGCGGCAGCGCGGGCGCGGGTCGCCTTGAACGAGGCCTGGTTGACCTTGTTTTCCAGCATCCAGTCGCGGGCGAACTTGCCGGACTGAATGTCGGTCAGCACGCGCTTCATCTCGGCCTTGGTTTCCGAGGTGACGATGCGCGGGCCGGTGACGTATTCGCCGTATTCCGCGGTGTTCGAGATCGAGTAGTTCATGTTGGCAATGCCGCCTTCATAGATCAGGTCGACGATCAGCTTCAACTCGTGCAGGCACTCGAAGTAAGCCATTTCCGGCGCGTAGCCGGCTTCCACCAGCGTCTCGAAGCCGGCGCGGATCAGCTCGACGGTGCCGCCGCAGAGAACGACCTGCTCGCCGAACAGATCGGTTTCGCACTCTTCCTTGAACGAGGTCTCGATGATGCCGGCGCGGCCGCCACCAACGGCCGAGGCGTAGCTCAGGCCGAGGTCATGGGCGTTGCCCGAGACGTCCTTGTGGATCGCAATCAGGCAGGGCACGCCGCCGCCGCGCTGATATTCCGAACGCACGGTGTGGCCGGGGCCCTTCGGCGCGATCATCAGCACGTCGAGGTCTTCGCGCGGATCGAGCAGGTTGAAATGCACGTTGAGGCCATGAGCGAAGACCAGCGCTGCGCCGTTCTTCATGTTGTCATGCAGGTGCTCGCGATAGATGTCGCCCTGCAATTCATCCGGGGTGAGCATCATGACCAGGTCGGCCCACTTGGCGGCCTCGGCGACTTCCATCACCTTGAAGCCGGCGGCTTCCGCCTTCTTGGCCGAGGCCGAGCCCTTGCGGAGCGCGATCACGACGTCCTTGACGCCGCTGTCCTTCAGGTTCAGCGCGTGGGCATGGCCCTGGCTGCCGTAGCCGACGATGACGACCTTCTTGCCCTTGATCAGGTTCAGGTCGGCGTCGCGATCATAATAAACACGCATGGGTCGTTCCTCTGTTCGGCAACTTTATTTCAAGCGCCCGGTCGAAAGGTCACTGCCGGCTGGCCAATGACCATGAAATGCCGCCGGTTTCTAGGGCGACGATTGCTGCGAGACAAGCCCGCAACGGTGATTTTGCTGGCGAATTCGTGCTCATATCTCAGCCAGCACGGGATAGAGCGAAGCGAGCAATAAAATTGCCATGGTGACGTTGAAAATGCGCACCGCACGCGGCGATTTCACCAATGGTTGCAGCGCGGTGCCGCACAGCACCCAGGCCACTGACGACAGCGCGCCAATGCACAGCGACACCGCGACCTGCAAAGCGACGTTGCCGGGATAGGTGGCGATGGCCGCATAGGCCGTGATGATACTGATGGCCATCACCCAGCCCTTGGCATTGACCCACTGAAACAGCGCCGCACCGATGAAGGTCATCGGCCGCCGCCGCTCCGCCTCCCCCGGCTCCGGCGGGCCGGAGCGTGCGATCGCATAAGCGAGATAGACCAGATAGGCGGCGCCGGCATATTTCAGTGCCGTCTGCAGCCACGGCAGTGACGCGAACACCGCGCCGAGGCCGAGCCCGGTGACGCCGATCATGAAGGCATAACCAAACGTGACGCCGGCCACATGCGGCAGCGTGCGGCGGAAGCCGAAATTGAGTCCGGAGGCGAGCAGCATGATGTTGTTCGGCCCGGGGGTGAAGAACATCACCACCGCGAAGATCAGAAACGCCCAGAACAGATGCGGTGACAATTCCATCACGCCACCTCGCGCAACACGGGCGGACGGCGGGACAGCAGCATCACGGCAATCCCGAGCACCACCACGATCATGCCCGCCAGGCGCAGCGGCCCGAATGTCTCGCCGAATGTGAGGCTGGAGGCCGCAGCGCCGATGAACGGCACCAGCAAAGCGAAAGGCACCACTTGCGCGGCGGAGTAGTCGCGCAGCAGCCGACCCCAGATCCAGTAACCGAGCGTGGTGCCGACGACCGCAAGGAACAGCACGCAGGCCATGGCCTGCAGCGAGGCATGGGTCAGCGCGTGCCAGGTTGTGCTGGCGCCATCGACAGTGAACAGAACCACCAGCAGCGGCGCGAGCGCAACGAGGCTGATCCAGGAAAACAGGTCGAGCATCGGCACGCCCTGCGCGCGGCGCAGCAGCAGATTGGAAAACGCAAAGCTGATCGGCGCCGTCATCAGCACCATGAACGGAAACACGCTGAAGTCATAACCGACGGTGAAACAGATCATCATCAGGCCGCCCATGGCGATGACGATCCCTGCGACCTGCTGCCGTGTCGGCAATTCGCGCAGGAACAGCGCAGCAGCCCCCACCGTGAACAGTGCCTGGCTTTGCACGATCACCGAGGTCAGCCCCGCTGGCACGCCATGCGCCATGCCATAGGTCTGCGCCAGAAACTGCGCCACCAGCAGCCAGCTCGTCGCGACGACAATCTGCCACGACAGTTTCGGCCGCGGCAGCAGCAGACATGGCAGCGCCGTGATGCCGAAACGCAGCGTGGTGAGCAGCGTCGACGACATCTCGTCGACCGCCATCCGGGTCAGCACAAAGCCAACGCCCCAGATCACGGCGACTGCGATCGCCAGGAAGATGTCGAAAGGTTTCATGAATGGTAGCTATGCAGGCTTGGCACGGTCGGCGTCGCCAGAGAGAACGGAGAAATCAAAGCCGAGAAGCGCGGCAAGCGTCATCCGTATCTCATCGACAAAAGTATCCGGCACCGTATCGATCTTGCGAAAGACCCGAGCGGCCCGTTCGACCGTGCGTATCTGATCGACCTGAACGACACCTTTGGTCTTGATGCCGGTTGGCAGCGGCACGTTGAACGACCATGGGCCGGCGTTCGATGTAATCGGACAGACAACAGCGCGGCCGCATATCTCGTGATAGCGACGCGACGTCAGGATCAGAGCCGGCCGCCGCCCGCCCTGCTCCGTCCCGAGCACCGGATGGAATTCGACCCAGGCGATGTCACCGACGTCTTGCACGGCCATCGCTCTTTCCAGTCTTGCGCTTTGGTCCAGCGTCATCGACCCGCACGGGCGTGCCGTCAGCCCCCTCGACGATCAGACCGCGCGAATAATCATCGTCGATGATTTCTGAGCCGACGTCAGGGCCCCATTCGACAGTCTCGGACGTCAGCCCAAGACGTTCGATTTCCGACAGCATCTCGTCGAGCAATTGCTTGGGGGTTTTTCTGGCGGTTCGCAGGCGAAACCCGCTGCCCTCGACGGTCAGTTCAAGCTCGCTTCCCGCCGTCACGCCAGCGCTTTCCGCCGCCGCTTTCGGCAGCCGGACACCAAGGCTGTTGCCCCATTGGGCGACTTTGACTTTCATCAGTCCGCTCCTTGTTGGGATATACAATGTATATCCCAACACCCCTCCCGTCCAGTTACATCCCCTCCGCGCCGCGGGTGATCGCCGCCACGCCGGTGCGCGAGATTTCGACCAGGCCGAGCGGGCGCATCAGTTCGATGAAGGCGTTGATCTTGGACGACGAGCCGGTGATCTCGAACACGAAGCTTTCGATCGACGCATCGATGACGCGGGCGCGGAAGGCTTCGGCGAGGCGCAGAGCCTCGACACGATGTTCGCCGATGCCACGCAGCTTCACCATCGCGAGCTCGCGCTCGATGGAGCGGCCGGTCAAGGTCATGTCGACCACGCGATGCACCGGGATCATGCGATCGAGCTGGTGCTTGATCTGGGTGATGACCATCGGCGTGCCGGTGGTGACGATGGTGATGCGCGAGACATGCTTCTGCGCTTCGGTCTCCGATACCGTGAGGCTCTCGATGTTGTAGCCGCGGCCGGAGAACAGGCCGATGACGCGCGCGAGCACGCCGGGCTCGTTGGCGACCAGCACCGACAGCGTATGCGTCTCGTTGGGATCGTGACGTTCTTCGATGAAATAGGCGGAGGCAGGCTGTTCCATTGTCGTTTCCTGTCGAAGTCTTGGTCGGCTTGCGCCGGAAAATCTCTGTCGGCGCCCTGCACTCTTGCTGTCATCCCCGCGAAAGCGGGGATCCAGTAAACACCGGCCATGCAGCTCCATCACTGACGCTGGTGTTTACTGGATCGCCCGGTCAAGCCGGGCGATGACAGTGAGTGTGAGGCTCGTTCTCAATCCATCACACCAGCGCCTTGCCGCCGGCGAAGGCTGCAGCCGTGGCTTCGTCGTTGGCTTCCAGCGGCAGAAGCATTTCGTTATGCGCCTTGCCCGACGGGATCATCGGGAAGCAGTTTTCCAGATTGGCCACGCGGCAATCGAACAGCACGGGCTTCTT
>NZ_JBIIOT010000138.1:0-10139 GCF_044336785.1 Tardiphaga sp.
TTGATCATCTCCTCGATCGCCCCGTCGAGATCGCCGGGCTTCGTGCACTGCAGGCCGACGCCGCCATAGGCTTCTGCCAGCTTGACGAAATCCGGCAGCGCTTCCGAATAGGAATGCGACAGGCGGTTGCCGTGCAGCAGCTGCTGCCACTGCCGCACCATGCCCATATACTGGTTGTTCAGGATGAAGATCTTGATCGGCAGCTCGTGCTGAACCGCCGCCGACATTTCCTGCATCGTCATCTGCACCGATGCATCACCGCCGATATCGATGACCAGCGAATTCGGATGCGCGACCTGCACGCCGAGTGCGGCCGGCAGGCCATAGCCCATGGTGCCAAGGCCGCCGGACGTCATCCAGCGATGCGGCTCCTCGAAACCATAGAACTGCGCCGCCCACATCTGGTGCTGGCCGACTTCGGTGGTGATGTAGGTGTCGAGATGCTTCGTGTTCTCGTACAGGCGCTGGATCGCGAACTGCGGCAGGATCACATCATTGTTGGACTTGTAGGCCAGCGAATTGCGCGCGCGCCAGCGGTTGATTTCGAACCACCACGGATCGATCGCCGGCTTCTTCGCTTCGGCCTTGAACACCTGCAGGATGTCGCCCAGCACATTGGCGCAATCGCCGATGATCGGCACATCGACGCGGATGTTCTTGTTGATCGAGGACGGATCGATATCGATATGGATCTTCTTCGAGTTCGGCGAGAACGCATCGGTGCGGCCGGTGATACGGTCGTCGAAACGCGCGCCGACGCACAGCATGACGTCGCAGTCATGCATCGCCATGTTGGCTTCGTAGGTGCCGTGCATGCCCAGCATGCCGAGCCAGTTCGGACCGGAGGCGGGATAGGCACCAAGGCCCATCAGCGTCGAGGTGATCGGGAAGCCGGTGACCTCGACCAGTTCGCGCAGCAATTTCGACGCTGCCGTGCCAGCATTGATGACGCCGCCGCCCGAATAGATCACCGGACGCTTGGCACCGGCCAGCATGGAGACAGCCTTGCGGATCGCCTGAGCATCACCCTTCACGCGCGGTGCATAGGAGACGTGGACGTCCGACTTGCGCGGCGGATGATAGGTGCCGGTGGCGAACTGCACATCCTTCGGCACGTCGACGACGACCGGGCCCGGACGGCCGGTGGTGGCGACATAGAAGGCCTCATGCAGCACCTTGGCGAGGTCGTTGACGTCGCGGACCAGCCAGTTGTGCTTGGTGCAGGGCCGCGTGATGCCGACGGTGTCGCATTCCTGGAATGCGTCATTGCCGATCAGATGCGTCGGCACCTGGCCGGTGATGCAGACCAGCGGGATGGAATCCATCAGCGCATCGGCCAGCGGCGTCACCATGTTGGTGGCGCCGGGACCCGAAGTGACCAGCACGACGCCGGGCAAACCGGTGGAGCGGGCATAGCCTTCGGCGGCATGGCCGGCGCCCTGCTCGTGGCGGACCAGGATGTGCTGGACCTCTTCCTGCTGATAGATCTCGTCATAGATCGGCAGCACGGCGCCGCCGGGATAGCCGAACAGATGCTTGACGCCGTGATCCGCGAGCGCGCGCACGATCATGGCGGCGCCGGTCATCTGGTTGGGATCGTGGGGCTTTGAGTCACTCATGGTCGGCTCCGGATGCGCGCTGGGCGCTTTGGTCGATGAGGTCTGGTTCGTGATGTGGTTCAGGCAATAAAAAAGGGCCCGTTGAGGACCCCTGTGCGCACCGCTCGGATCGTGGGTAGCCGTCAGCTACCCCCGGCGATGCGCCAGGGTACCACGATAATAAGGAGGCTTGTAACTTTATTGCGCATGACTTGGTCGTTTGATCTCGAAACTTGCGCGGACCATAGCGGGCAAAAACGGGAAGTCAAGGCATCCCGGCCGGTTCGCGCGTGAGACCAAAGGCTAGCCGGGTCCGGGGCGCTCGGCGAGAGGAAAGATAAGAGGGGCTGATATGCGCACAAGCTCACCCCTCATGGTGAGGAGGCGCGTAGCGCCGTCTCGAACCATGAGATGGCCGGGCTCAGCGCCCTGCCGCCATCCTTCGAGACGCGCGCAAATGCGCGCTCCTCAGGATGAGGGTGGAGTATGGAGTTTCGCCTTCGCCTCCTCCGGCGTCGTCCATTCAAATTCCGGCAATTGGTGTCGAAACCAGGTGAATTGCCGCTTGGCGTAGTGACGGGTGTCCGCCTGCCCGATGGCGCAGGCCTCTTCGCGCGAGATCTCGCCGCGCTGATACCTGATCAGCGCCGGCACGCCATGGGCCTTCATCGCCGGCAGCAGCGGATCAAGCCCGCGGGCGGCCAGCGCGTCGACCTCATCCAGCGCCCCCTCGTCCAGCATCCGGACGAAACGTGCATCGATGCGGGCATAGAGCTCGTCGCGGTCCGGCGCGAGAAAGATGGCGGTGGCGCCGTCAGGCGGCAGCAGCGGCGGCAGCGCGTCGCTGTGCCAGTCGGTCAGGGCACGGCCGGTGGCTTCGATCACTTCCAGTGCACGCGCGATACGGGTGCGGTCGCGCAGGTTGAGTCTGGCGGCGGAGACCGGATCACGCACCGCGAGCTCTGCATGCAGTGCTTCCGGGCCTTGGCGCTCAAGCCGCGCGCGGACATCGTCGCGCACGTGATCCGGGACCGGCGGCACGGCAGAGAGGCCCCGGGTCAGCGCCTTGAAATAGAGGCCGGAGCCGCCGATGAAGATCGGCAGCTTGCCCTGCGCCCGCACTTCATCCAGCACCTCGCGCGCCGCATCGACCCATGCGCCGGCGGAGAAATTCACGGCCGCATCCACCGTGCCATAGAGGCGATGCGGGGCGATGGCCTCCTCGTCCGGCGTCGGCCGGGCGGTGAGCACGCGGAGGTCGCGATAGACCTGCATGCTGTCGGTATTGATGACCACGCCGTCCCGTGTGCGCGCCACGGCCAGCGCCAGCGCCGACTTGCCGCTCGCGGTTGGCCCTGCGATAAGCAGCGCTCTGTTATCCGGCCTGGAACTCACGTCATGTCTCTCGTCGCTACCCTGATCTGCAACCCCGCCGATCCCGCTCTCGATAGCACGGTGCTGGACGGTCTGCGCACGATCCTGCCGGGCGATACCGAACTGCACTGGCTGAGCGACGGCGTCGCCGCCGACATCCTGTTTGCCGCCGACAACAACAGCACCACCGACCAGCTCGCTTTCGCCGACCGCCTGCGCGCCGCGCGGGGCGACATGCCGATCGACGTGGTGGTGCAGCCTGTTCTCGATCGACGCAAGAAGCTTTTTCTCGCCGACATGGATTCCACCATGATCGGCCAGGAGTGCATCGACGAACTCGCCGACTTCGCCGGGCTGAAGGCCCATGTGGCCGCGATCACCGAACGCGCCATGCGCGGCGAGATCGAATTCGAGCCGGCCCTGCGCGAGCGCGTGGCGCTGCTGAAGGATCTTCCCATCACCGTGGTCGACGAGACGCTGGCCGAGCGCATCACGCTGACGCCGGGTGGCCGCGAACTGGTGCAGACCATGCGCGCACACGGCGCTTACACGTGCCTCGTCTCCGGCGGCTTTACGCTGTTCACCGCGAAGGTGGCGGAGCTGGTCGGCTTCCAGGAGAACCGCGCCAACGAGCTGCATGTGAAGGACGGCAAGCTGACCGGGACGGTGGCCGAACCGATCCTCGGCAAGGCGGCGAAGCTGGCGACGCTGGTGGAGCTACGGGAGTCGTTTGATCTCGACCATCTCGATACGATGGCTGTCGGCGATGGCGCCAATGATCTCGCGATGATCGGGGATGCGGGGCTTGGGGTTGCTTTCCACGCCAAGCCCGCAGTGGCTGCAGCGGCGCATGGACGGATCGATTTCGGCGATCTCAGCGCGCTGCTGTTTGCGCAGGGATACAAGCGAAGTGAGTTTGTGAGCTGACTTCGACTTCCTGTCATCGCCCGGCTGACCGGGCGATCCAGGAGACACCGGCATCAGTGATAGAACCGATTCGGCAGTGTCTACTGGATCCCTGCTTTCGCAGGGATGACAGACAGAGCGCGGGATCTTACTGCACGCTCAGCGCCACAAACCGCAATTCGCCTTCGGCATTCGACACCAGCAGCAATACCGACTTCTTGCCGTCCTTCTTTACGGCATCGATGCGCTTGCTGACATCGGCCGCATTGGTGACCGCTTCCTGCGCGACTTCCACAATGACGTCACCAGCCGAGAGGCGCTTCTCGGCGGCGTCGGAGCCCTTGTCGACTCCGGTGACGACGACGCCCTTCACGCTGTCCTTGATCTTGTACTTGGTGCGCAGCTCCTTGCTGAGCCCCGTGAGATCGAGGCCGAGCGCCTTCTGCGTGGCCGGCTTCTCGGCTTCCGGTGCGGCCTTCAGCGAAGCCTGCACGGGCTTGTCGTCTTCCAGACGGCCGAGGGTGACCTTCTTGGTCTCTTCCTTGCCCTTGCGGATGATCAGCACGTCCACGGCCTTGCCAACCGGGCTGGCGGCCACGGCGCGCGACAGGTCCTTCGGCTCCTTGACGTCCTTGCCGTCGAACTTGACGACCACGTCGCCCGTCTCGAGACCCGCCGGCTTCGCCGGGCCCTTGTCGTCGATGCCGGCAATCAGCGCGCCGCGGGCGGGCTTGATGTTGAGGCTTTCGGCGATCTCGTCGGTGACCGGCTGGATGCGCACGCCGAGCCAGCCGCGACGCACTTCCTTGTATTCACGCAGCTGGTCGATGACGCCCGCCACGGTCTTCGACGGCACGGCGAAGCCGAGTCCGATGGAGCCGCCGGTGGGCGAGATGATCAGCGTGTTGACGCCGACCACTTCGCCATCGAGGTTGAACAGCGGGCCACCGGAATTGCCGCGATTGATCGAGGCGTCGGTCTGGATGTAGCTGTCATAGGGGCCGTTATTGATGTCGCGGTTGCGCGCCGAGACGATGCCGGCCGTGACGCTGCCACCGAGCGAGAACGGATTGCCGATGGCGATCACCCATTCGCCGAGACGGAGCTTGTCGCTGTCGCCGAACTTGACGGCGACGACCGGCTTGACGGGCGTGAATTTCAGTAGCGCCAGGTCGGTCTTCTTGTCGACGCCGACCAGCTCGGCCTTGATCTTGGTGCCGTCATTCATGATGACGTTGATCTCGTCGGCACCATCGATGACGTGATTATTGGTCACCGCGAGGCCCGAGGAATCGATGATGAAGCCGGAGCCGAGCGAGTTGGTCTTGCGCGGCTGCATGCCTCCGCCGCCCTTCTCGCCACCACCGCGGCCGCCACGATTCTTGAAGAAGTCCTCGAAGAACTCCTCGAATTGCGAGCCCGGCGGCAGTTGCGGCATTGCACCGCGATTGCCACCCTCGCCGCTGTTCTTCGCTTCCACCGTCGAAGAGGTCGAGATGTTGACCACGGAATCAATCACCTTCTCGGCGACATCGGCGATGCCATCCGGGCCACGTGCGGCGGCCGGCAGCGAAGCGCCGACCAGCGCACCGACCGCGATTGCCGCAACGAGCGGACGCAGGCCGAAATTGCGCAGACGGCGCGAGGACGTGAGAGCGGAGGTGACGATGGACATAGGGGTAACGTCTCCTGACGAGAGTCGGCGATTTGCATGCAGAGTGCGCCCGAACCACGCGATTGCGCAAGCCTCGGCGGAACCGCGGAGCAGCGGTCTCGGTCAGGTTATTTGAGCTGCAGATTGCGGCGGAATACGGATAGGCCGGCTGCGATCATCTTGATCGTACTGCGCTTTTAGACAGGCCGCTGCTAGCGCCGGATAAACCAGATCAGGAGCAGGCCACCGACTGCGGAAATGATGCCGGCCAGCCGCAATACGCTGTCGGGAGAGGCCAGTGCGCTTTTCATGGCGCGGCGCATCCAGCCGGGAAAGCCAAGGAACAGGATACCCTCGAAGACGAGCAGAATCCCCAGGCCGATGAGGAAGTCGGTCAGCGCTATGGACCCCACCGGTATCAACTCCCGAACTTTCGCACCCTGACGTTTCTTGGCGCAGTCTTCTGAAAAGCAAATGAGGCGCATCGTGTGACGATGCGCCTCATCCTTAGATCAGACTTGCCGCGAACGCAAAACGGATAGGCCATTTGCGTTGCGCGACCCGCCTTTATGGTTTCGCAGCAAGCGGCTTGCCCGACGGATTGGCGAAGAAGCGGAAGAACTCCGAATCCGGCCGCAGCAGGTAACGGGTGTCACCCTGCTTCAATCCGTTCTCATAGGCCGTCATCGAGCGGTAGAAGGCGAAGAACTCCGCATCCTGGCCATAGGCTTCGGCGAACAGACGGTTACGCTCGCCGTCGCCGGCACCGCGGATCTGTTCGGCCGTCGAATTGGCATCGGCGATGATGACCGTCGCCTCACGATCCGCCTTGGAGCGGATTTCCTGAGCCTTCTGGCCGCCCTGTGCGCGGAACTCGGCGGCTTCACGCTGACGTTCAGTCTGCATGCGCTGATAGACCGCCTGGCTGTTGGCATCAGGCAGGTCAGCACGCCGGATACGGACGTCGACAACCTGAATACCGTAGCCGTCCGCTTCCTTGTCGAGCTGGTCGCGGATCTTGTTCATCAGGCCTTCGCGGTCGTCGCGAACGATCTGGATGAACGTGACCTCGCCGAGCACACGGCGCATGGCCGCGTTCAACAGCGTCGTCAGCTGGATATTGGCGGCCTGGATGGAGCCGATGCTCTGATAGAAGCGCAGCGCGTTCTTGATCTTGTAGCGCGCGAAGGCATCCACCACCAGACGACGCTGGTCGTTGGCGATGAGTTCCTGCGCAGGGTTCTCGAGATCGAGAATGCGCTTGTCGATCGAGATGACGCTGTCGATGAACGGCACCTTGAAGTTCAGGCCGGGCTCGGTGACCACGCGCACGGGTTCACCGAGGCGAACCACGAGGGCCTGCTCGGTCTGGCGCACCGTATAGAGCGAGCCGAAACCAAGGATGACGAGCACCAATAAGACGATCAGTGCGACGATACCTGAGATACCGGATTTCATCGGGCGACCCCACTCTGCTGAGGCTGACCAGATGTCGCCGGTGGCTGACGTCGCGGCGTCAGTTCATTCAAGGGAAGATAAGGCACGACGCCCTGCGAGCCCGCGCCCGAGCCGGGATCGCTGATCAGCTTCTCCGCGCCATGAAGGATCTTTTCCATGGTTTCGAGATAGAGACGCTGACGCGTCACGTCCGGTGCCTTCTTGTACTCTTCATAGACCTTCAGGAAGCGCGCGCTTTGACCCTTGGCCTCGGCGATCGCCTGTTCGCGATAACCTTCGGCGACCTGCAGGATCTGCGCGGCACGACCGCGTGAATCCGGCACGACGCGGTTGGTATAGGTCTGGGCTTCGTTCTGCAGACGCTGGGCGTCGGCCTGCGCCGCCTGCACGTCGCGGAAGGCGTCGATGACCTGGGCAGGCGGATCGACCTTCTGCAACTGCACCTGCTGGATCAGCACGCCGGCGCCATAGCCGTCGAGCGTCTTCTGCATCAGTTCCTGCACCTGGGTTTCGGTCACGGTGCGTGCGCCGGTGAGGATCGGCTGGATATTGGCGCGACCCACCACTTCACGCATCACGCTCTCGGCGACAGCCTTCACGGTGCCTTCCGGATTCTGGATGTTGAACAGGAAGTTGCCCACGCCATCCGGCTTGATGCGCCAGAGCACGGTGAAATCCACATCGACGATGTTCTCGTCGCCGGTGAGCATCAGGCTCTCTTCCGGCACGTCGCGCATGGTGCGGCCACGGCGACCGGTGTCTTCGAGGATCGACATGCCGACCGACAGCGTCGATACGCGCAGCGCCTTTGGCAGCAGCACGGTCTCGATCGGATAAGGCAGGTGATAGTTCAGACCCGGCTGAACGGTGCGGACATGCTTGCCGAACCGCAGCACGACGCCGAGCTCTTCGGACTGCACGCGGAAGAAGCCGGACAGGCCCCAGATGGCGATGGCGACCACGAGGATGAGGAAGATACCCATGCCGCTGACGAAGCCGCCGGGCAGCATGGACTGCAGGCGGTCCTGACCCTTGCGCAGAAGATCCTCAAGATCAGGCGGCCTCGGTCCGGACGATTGCGGACCCGATCCCCAGGGTCCTTTCGGGCCGGGACCCCAGGGGCCTCCGCCTTGATTCTTCCACGACATTCAAACTCTCCTCTGCGCGGCCGGACATACCGGTCTCGCCATCTCTGCATGGCTTTATAGGGGACGGCCCCTGCTCTTACAACGCGGGGCGCTAGACCTTGGGAGCTAAGCGCAACGCCCTGTTTTTCAATGTTAACGGGCGGAAAAGACGGTTAACGCGGCGCGATCCGGCAATATGTCACATAGGAGAAATCGACGCTGTCCTCGCCCGCCGCAGGGTGCCGGACGCGCGCCGTTTCTTCCCATGCGGTGAGATCGACCGGCGGCAGAGTGGTATCGCCCGCGGGGCTTGCATGGACCTCGGTGACTTCGAGGCGATCCGCAAAAGGCATCCATTGGGCATAGATTTCGGCACCGCCGATGATGGCGATCTCGCCGACGGAACGCCGCAGGGCATCGCCGATGGCGATCGCACGCGCCGCGTCGAGCGATGTCGCGACAACGGCGCCATCCGCCGTGTAACCGGCATTGCGCGTGATCACGATATTGGTGCGGCCCGGCAGAGGCCTCCGCGGAAAGGACTCGAAGGTTTTACGGCCCATGACGATGGGCTTGCCGATGGTCAGCGCCTTGAAGCGTTGCATGTCCGATTTCAGCCGCCACGGAATCGTGTTGTCGTGACCGATGACACCGTTCTCGGCGACGGCGTAGACGAGGGTGATGAGGATCATGCGGCAGGGCGAAGAATATAGGCTTCGTCCACGTAGGTTCCGTTGCTGTAGGCGCCACGAACGCGACCGTCGGGGGAGGAAACCGAGCGAACCGCCTGGACAATGGGGTTGTCGTTTCTCACCAGAGAGTACCGCAAATCGTGCCGGCCAGGCAGCTCATCCTTGTGGTTCACAATCGTCGTTGCCACTTCGATGGTCTGTCGTAAAGAGCTGTCCGAACGATCTTTCGGGACGATATAGAGCCGTCCGCGCCCCTCGTCGTCGAGCGCCCAGACAGCCACCTCGATGGCGAAGCCATCCTGCTCAAGGAGAGCGAGAAGACGTTGCGCCGTTTCGAATTCTCCAACTACAGCTTGCTGCGCAACCACGATAGAACTCCGTTAGGCTGATTATCGATCGCTTCGATCAAGGTTCGCGCCTCCTCCAGGGTGGCGCTCGCATATCGACTTTGCTCATTCCAACTCAGCACCATCTCCCAATAAGCGTAGAAATCGGGATCGAGATCCGCCCTGGACTTTAACTCACCCTGTAGCTTAGCCAAAATCGCCAGTTTTTCGATATTGTGAACGAACAGGTTGCGCGCCAACTCCCTGTCAGGGATCGTATCGGATTTGAACTGAGTTGCTATGATCGCTTTCAGCATCAGTTCGACGGCATAACCTGCCAAATAATAGGCATTGCCTTCACCGCCGGAATTAAGAAGCAATTTCGCGTCGCGCAGCTTTGCATCGGAAAGTTCGACCAGACGATCTTTGCCGATTTCGGCCATCGCTACACCGCGACCTCGGCCTTGATATGCGGATGCGGATCGTAGCCTTCGAGCGTGAAGTCCTCATATCGGAACGCAAAGATATCCTTCACGTCCGGATTGATCTTCATCACCGGCAGTTTGCGCGTCTCGCGCGTCAGCTGCAGGCGCGCCTGCTCCAGATGATTGGAATAGAGATGCGCGTCGCCGAGCGTGTGCACGAAATCGCCGGGCTTGAGGCCCGTCACTTGCGCGATCATCATGGTGAGCAGCGCGTAGGACGCGATATTGAAAGGCACGCCCAGAAAGACGTCCGCGGACCGCTGATACAACTGGCACGATAGCTTGCCGTTGGCGACATAGAACTGAAACAGGCAGTGGCACGGCGGCAGCGCCATCTTCTCGATCTCGGCCGGATTCCAGGCCGAGACGATCAGCCGACGGGAATCCGGGTTACGCTTGATCATGTCGATCACATTGGCGATCTGATCGATGCTGCGGCCATCCGGGGCCGGCCATGAGCGCCATTGCGATCCATAGACCGGACCGAGGTCGCCATTCTCGTCTGCCCATTCGTCCCAG
>NZ_JBIIOT010000152.1:0-7881 GCF_044336785.1 Tardiphaga sp.
CATGCCGTCCGCGCTTCACAGCGCAAAACAGCGATGGTGTTTCCTTGTAAAAAACGTAGTGCCGCCGAAGTCTTTCGTCCGGCCTCACAATAACAAAACCAAAGTTCCGTCATGCGAGACCCGCAAGGACTCCGCCGTCCACGTTTCTCTTTCTTCTTCTCAACTTGTCAAACAGCCCGACGCCGGAGGCGTCAAAATCTCTCTCAACAATCTATTCGACAACAATTCAGCAGCCGAGACCTATCGGCTACTTCATCACTGTCGCGATGTTGATTTCCGGAGCGCGTCAAACCGCCCGGGCCGTTGGGCCCCGGCGCCGCCGCGCTCAGTGGCCGTCTTATAGGGGGGGACGACCGGACCTGTCAACGCGTTTCGTCAGAAAATCGTCACGCAGTGCCGAAGAATCTTCGCAGGCGGAAAAGCGTAGGTTTATCAGCGCTAACGCCGCATCAAAGCCACATTGATCCGGCGTTCTGACGCGGCCTTGGATGAAGATTCTTTGTCGGAACCGCGAAATCTTTTCGGTTCCGGGACCGGAAAATCCATCCCCGGCGGCTGCGACGACGGCGACATGGTGATCTGTCTGGCGATCAGTGGATGGATCGCTATAGAAGGATCGCCGGACACGCAGCCTGGACGACATGTGCAAGACGGTAACAGCCTCTCTGCAGCATTGACGATTTGACCTTGGGCCAGCATTTTGGCCCGCGCCGTGCGATCATCCATGCGACCGAGCCAGGGAAGCTTCGTCGCCGGACGCCGGCACTTTGGGGGACTACGGTTTGAACCACGGACTGTCACGCAGTGGCGCCTATAATCGTGAGACCGGGATCATCGATCTCGGCCACGAGCCGCCACTCTCCGTTGATGGCTCCGAAGCCGCGGTGATCGATCGCCGTCGCGTCTCCGTCCAATGGTTCTCCGGCACGATTCTGACAGGTCTCTGCGGCGCGGCTCTGATCGGCGGCGCCGTTTTCGCGTCGCTCGATGGCGAGATGACATTTGCCAAACTGCCCGAGCGCGTGGAAAGCGCGCTGCGCGGCGCTGTCAGCCCGGGCGACAAAGCCAGCCTGCATAAAGCCGATCGCCTGCCGCCGCCGAGCGAAGCATCCGCTGCGCGCCAGGTATTTCGCGTCTCGACAGTGACGCGCGTCGGCAATCGCGATGTGATGCGCGTGCGGCCTTACGTCAAAATCTCCGGCAATCTGGTGATGGCGACCAGCGATCTCTCCGCCAAGGTGCCAGCCTTCAATGCGCAGCGCCTGCTCACCGATGTCGGCGGCGCACAGCCGACGGCAGAAGATGCCGGCAACACCACCGAGACCGCCGAGCCCGATGCCGAAGTCTCCTTCGTCACCCGCGATCTCGCCCAGGTGCTGCCGAAAGCCAAGATCGCCGCATCGGTCGCCATCGACGACGTCCTGATGCGCGTGCGCGATGCCTCGAACTGGCGCGGCCAGGGCGGCGTGCGTTACGCCTCCATCGGCGGCGCGCAGGATTACAGCGGCGCCGGCAGCGAAATGAAGATGGCCTATGCGGCCGAAGGCAATGTGGCCGATCCCTATGCGGGCTTCGAGACCCGCATCGTGCCGGAAAACGTCACCCTCCTCGCCAAGACCAAGGAGCAGATCACCGGCGGCAATCCCACCGGCGAACGCATCCATATCGTCAAGAAGGGCGAGACCGTCCCCGGCATCCTGCGCGATCAGGGCGCTTCCCCGGAAGAAGCCCGCCAGATCGCGCTGACGCTCGGCGCCAAGGGCCGCGATGGCGGCCTGCGCGAAGGCCAGAAGCTGCGCATCCTGATGGCGCCGGCCGGTCCCGGCCTGCGCCTGATGCCCTATCGCGTCGTGGTCGCAACAGACGCAACAGTTGAAGCCGTGGCCGCATTGTCCGACCTCGGCAAATATGTCGCCGTCGATGTCTCGACCATGAATACCGCGACCCAGGTCGCCGCTCCCAATGACGATGACGAGGAAGAGGACGACGGCACCGGCGTCCGCCTCTATCAGAGCATTTACGAGACGGCGCTGCGCAACAAGGTGCCGGCCACCGTCATCGAGGACATGATCAAGATCTATTCCTACGATGTCGATTTCCAGCGTCGCGTGCAGCCCGGCGATAGCTTCGACGTCTACTTCGCCAGCGAAGACGAAGGCTCCGCCAATCCCGATCGCAACGAGGTGCTGTTCGCCTCGCTCACCGTCGGCGGCGAGACCAAGAAATACTATCGCTTCAAGACCGACGACGATTCCGTGGTCGATTTCTATGACGAGACCGGCAAGAGCGCGAAGAAGTTCCTGGTCCGCAAGCCCGTCAACAACGCCATCATGCGCTCCGGCTTCGGCGGCCGCCGCCATCCCATCCTCGGCTACACCAAGATGCATACGGGCGTGGATTGGTCCGCCCCCTATGGCACGCCGATCTTCGCCTCGGGCAATGGCGCCATCGAGAAAGTGGGCTGGGAAGGCGGCTACGGCAAATATATCCGCGTGAAGCACAATAACGGCTACGAGACCGCCTATGGCCATATGTCGGCCTTCGCCAAGGGCATGGAGCCCGGCAAGCGCGTCCGTCAGGGCCAGGTGATCGGCTTTGTCGGCTCCACCGGTCTCTCCACCGGCGCCCATGTGCATTACGAAATCCTGGTCAATGGCCGCTTCGTCGATCCCATGCGCGTGCGCCTGCCGCGCGGCCGCTCGCTGGAAGGCCCGATGATGGCGAGCTTCGAGAAGGCCCGCGACCAGATCGATACGCAGATGAACCAGCGCGGATCAGCGCGGGTGTCGGATGCGACGGGCAGCACGGGTACGGCCACGCCGCCGCAGACGCGGTCGATCACTACGCGCTGAGATCAGCCAGCCGCAAGCCGCTCCGCCTCGATCAGATGAACGCCTGACGGGCCAGTAACAGCGGCGTCGATCAGCGCATCGGCGATTTTTTCTGCCGGGCTGATCCGGTAGCGCCTTGGCAGCACTGGCCCAAGCATCCCGAGAACCACCGACGCGATCCGCTCGCCCAGCCGGAATTCATCCCTGTCGCCGCCGATCAATCCCGGCCGCACGATGGTCAGCGACGCAAAGCCCACCGCCTTGATCGCCGCCTCGATCTCACCTTTCGTGCGGGGATAAAGCAGCCGCGACGCCGCGTCAGCACCGAGCGATGAGTTCAGTGCAAAGCGCGTGGCGCCATGGCGGTGCGCCAGCCGGGCGATGGCGAGCGGATAGTCGTAATCGACCGTGCGAAAGGCTGCATCCGATCCGGCCTTGGCCCGCGTCGTGCCGAGCGCACAGATGACGCTGTCGACATTCCACCAGTCGGCCTCGTTCGGGAGGTGGTCAAAATCCGCCAGTGGATTGTCGAGCTTCGGGTGCGCCGCGAGCGGGCGCCGTGATGGGGCGATCACGCGGGTGATGCGAGAGTCGGCAAGCGTCTTTTCAAGGACCATACGACCGACGAGCCCCGTGGCCCCGGCAATGAGAATGCGGGTCATGTGACTACCTTCCGATCCAGTGCGCGGCATTTCCAAGAAGGCGGACCGCACCGTGCGTGTCGCCCATTAGCGGCATCCATTACAGACAGGCCGAACGAGCGCTGCGATGAGACTTCAGGCATGACGCCTTTGTGCCAAAAGGTAACGATCGAAAACCTAGCTGCAGCCAGCAACTTATGGGTGTGGATAACCTAGGGAAAAACACAACCTGTAATAGCCTTCACCGTGGTTCACGTGGTTCCGTGATGCGGGGTTTTCACGGGGGCACGAATGAAACGAATTCTTTTCAGCGTAGTACTGATTGCAAGTTTGTCATTGGGCGGTTGCCGCAATCCGCCGCTCAATCCGCCACGACTGGTCATGGATGGCGAGTCGGACGTCGCGATCCAGCTATTCGTCCAAGCGTCGATCCTTTTGTCACGGAAATACAATCTCGATCCGATCACTTATGCCGACTTCAGGCTTCGTTCAGAGCGAGCAGGCTACAAAACGATCCCTTTCATCGTTCCCGATTCTTTAGCTGCCACACCTGAGCTTCAGGTCAGATTGCGCGAGGCTGAAGGCGATGCACTTGAAGAATATCTGGCGACAAAATTCGGCACGAAGCGTCTCGTCAAATACTACATCCGAACCGGATTGCGTGCTGCACAGTTGATCTGCCGCAGTCATCTGACCAGACTGGACGAAGGCAATCAATATCTCGAATTCATCAAACGCGAGATCGGTGTCGCTTCGAGCTTCGCAACTGGCATTCTCGCGCTCATCAACACCAATGCCACATTGACGAAGAGCTTCGCGATTGCAGTGACAGGTGTCAATGACGGCCTCAACGCATATCAGGAGTATCGCTATCTTTCGATTGATCGTGACACGGCGCGAATTCTTGTCGAAACGGCGCAGATGAAGTTAGCAAACTTTCATTTGAAACAGGTCGATCTTGCTGATGACCCGATCGCCATCAGTGCATACGAAAACGCAGACAAGAAAACTATAACGTATAATGAGAGCGCAGGCGGGTATACGTTCTCCGACGCGATCAACGCCGTCAGCGTTATCGAACATCAATGCACGCGCGAGGGTATCCACTATTTGTTGAATCGCTCGATCAGCAATACACCATCGAACATCGATATCGATGCTTCGACGGGAACGGTGATGTACAAATCGGCGAAGGAAAACACGAAGGAAACGGACGAAACGCCAGGTACTACTGCGGGCTCGGGTGGTCAGAAAAAAGCGGCGGCCGGCAACGGATCAACCCCTGAAGGCCGCCTCAAGCGCGACCCCGGTCTGGTCACGAAATGGGCCGCAAATTGCAACATGCCGGGTAACAGTTTTGCGGATGGTGACCCCGAACTCCGGAAGGCTCTCCTTCAATTTATAGGAAAGAACACCGACCAAACGTCTTTAACAGACGATGACATAAAAAAAATAAAAGCTAAGTTCGCAGACCCGAATAGGGACACCAACTGCACTGCAGTAAAGTGAGGCAGCGCGGCTGATCGACAAGCGATAACGTCAAAAGTTCCAGGATTTGATCCGCCGTCGGATCGAGAAAACGGCCTGAACCATAAGGTTCAGGCCGCCCATCTCAAGCAGCGCGCTTGTGCAATTCAACATCTTTTTCGCCGGCACGTCGAACTCCTCGATCTCCGTGCCAGCCGCCGCCTTGCCATTGAACGTCAGCACATTGCCTTCGGTACTGATCTCGACGCGGTCGCCGTCCTTGACGTCGCCAGCCAAGATCATTTCCGCCAGCGGGTCCTGCACGCTGCGCTGGATCACGCGCTTGAGCGGGCGGGCACCATAGGCGGGATCCCAGCCCTTCTCCGCGAGCCAGTCGCGGGCGGCGTCATCGAGCGCCAGCACGATCTTGCGATCCTCCAACAGCTTCAGCAGCCGCGCGAACTGGATCTCGACAATCCGTCCCATCTCGCTCTTCTGCAGCCTGTGGAACAGGATGATCTCGTCCACGCGGTTGAGGAATTCGGGGCGGAAATGGGCGCGCACATTGCCCATCACCAGTTCGCGCACCGCCGACGTATCCTCGCCCTCGGGCTGGTTGACCAGGAATTCCGAGCCGAGATTCGACGTCATGATGATCAGCGTGTTGCGGAAATCGACGGTGCGGCCCTGACCATCGGTCAGGCGGCCGTCATCGAGCACCTGCAGGAGCACGTTGAACACATCGGGATGCGCCTTCTCCACCTCGTCGAACAGCACGACCTGATAAGGCCTGCGCCGCACGGCTTCGGTGAGCGCGCCGCCCTCGTCATAGCCGACATAGCCCGGAGGGGCGCCGATCAGCCGCGAGACCGAGTGCTTCTCCATATATTCGGACATGTCGAGCCGGACCATCGCCGTCTCGTCGTCGAACAGATAGGCGGCCAGCGCCTTGGTCAGCTCGGTCTTGCCGACGCCGGTGGGACCCAGGAACATGAACGAGCCGATCGGCCGGTTCGGATCCTGCAGGCCCGCGCGCGAGCGGCGCACCGCGGTCGAAACCGCACGCACCGCCTCGGACTGGCCGACGACGCGGCTGCCAAGGCTCAGCTCCATCCGCAGCAGCTTGTCCTTCTCGCCTTCCAGCATCTTGTCCACGGGCACGCCGGTCCAGCGCGAGACCACCTGGGCGATGTGATTGGCGGTGACCGCCTCTTCCATCATCTCGGAGTTCTCGTTCGCCTCGATATCGGCCAGCCGCTTTTCGAGATCGGGGATGCGGCCATAGGCCAGCTCACCGGCGCGCTGATATTCGCCGCGGCGCTGCGCATCGGCGAGTTCGAGGCGCAGGCTATCGAGCTCGCTCTTGAGCTTCTGCGCATCCGACAGCTTGTTCTTCTCGGCCGACCATTTCTGGGTCAGCGCCGCGGATTTCTCCTCGAGCTCGACCAGCTCCTTTTCCAGATTCTCCAGCCGGGTCTTCGACCCCGCATCGGTTTCCTTCTTCAGGGCCTCCTGCTCGATCTTGAGCCGGATGATCTCGCGATCCATCGAATCCAGCTCTTCCGGCTTGGAATCGACCTGCATCTTCAGCCGCGCCGAGGCCTCGTCCATCAGGTCGATGGCCTTGTCCGGCAGGAAGCGGTCGGTGATGTAGCGGTTCGACAGCGTCACGGCGGCAACCAGCGCGGAGTCCGTGATGCGCACGCCATGATGCTGCTCGTATTTGTCCTTCAGGCCGCGCAGGATCGAGACGGTGTCCTCGACACTCGGCTCGGCCACGAAGATCGGCTGGAAGCGCCGTGCCAGTGCGGCGTCCTTCTCCACATGCTTGCGATATTCATCCAGCGTGGTGGCGCCGATGCAATGCAGCTCGCCGCGCGCCAGTGCGGGCTTCAGCAGGTTCGACGCATCCATGGCGCCATCGCCTTTGCCGGCGCCGATCAGCTGATGCATCTCGTCGATGAACAAAATGATGCCGCCTTCGGCCGAGGTGACCTCGCCGAGCACGGCCTTCAGCCGCTCCTCGAACTCGCCGCGATACTTTGCGCCGGCAATCAGCGCGCCGAGATCGAGCGACAGCAGCTTCTTGTCCTTCAGGCTCTCCGGCACGTCGCCATTGAGGATGCGCAGCGCCAGGCCTTCGGCGATGGCGGTCTTGCCGACGCCGGGCTCACCGATCAGGACGGGATTGTTCTTGGTCCGGCGCGACAGAACCTGGATGGTGCGGCGGATTTCCTCGTCGCGGCCGATCACCGGATCGAGCTTGCCGTCGCGCGCCGCCTGGGTGAGGTCGCGGGCATATTTCTTCAGCGCGTCATAGGCGTTTTCGGCCGTGGCGGAATCCGCCGTGCGGCCCTTGCGCAGCGCATTGATCGCGGCATTGAGATTTTGCGGGGTGACGCCGCCCTTGTTGAGCAGCTGTCCCGCCTCTGAGTCCTTGTCCAGGGTCAGCGCCAGCAGCAGGCGCTCGACGGTGACAAAGCTGTCGCCGGCCTTCTCGGCGGCCTGTTCGGCCGCATCCAGTGCGCGCGCCGTGGCGGGCGCGAGATAGACCTGCCCTGCCCCGGAGCCGGACACCTTGGGCAGCTTGCCCAGCTGGTCCTCGGTCGCCTTCAGGATCGCGCGCGAATTGCCACCGGCGCGGTCGATCAGACCGCCGGCGAGCCCTTCGCTATCGTCGAGCAGGACTTTGAGTATATGCAGCGGCGAGAATTGCTGGTGGCCCTCGCGCACGGCCAGTGATTGCGCCGACTGGATAAAGCCGCGCACCCGTTCGGTGTATTTTTCAATGTTCATCGTGTGTTGTCCCTCGGCCTGCCGGTCTCGCCTCGAAAGCACGGGCCCGGCATCTTCATTGGGTGTCGCTGGCGTTAAAACCAGCTTGACCGAAATGTGGGCACCAAGTTCCGAAAAGGGAAGAGCCTCATATAAAATTTGGTATC
>NZ_JBIIOT010000129.1:0-11815 GCF_044336785.1 Tardiphaga sp.
GTATCCGGCCCCTGCCGTCATTGCGAGGAGCCCCTTGGCGACGAAGCAATCCAGCGCCATACGAAGGAAGAACTGGATTGCTTCGTCGCTTGCGCTCCTCGCAATGACGGTCCACCTCGAAGGCCCAACCATGACCGCACAGCCTTATGCCAGCCTCGCCAGCATCTATCGCTATCCCGTCAAGGGCCTGACGCCCGAGCCGCTGACCGATGTCGCGCTATCGCCCGGCCAGCCGCTGCCGGCCGACCGCCGCTATGCCATCGAGAACGGGCCGATCGGCTTCGATCCGGCAGCACCGCAATATTTCCCGAAGACCCAGTTCCTGATGCTGATGCGCAATGAGCGCCTGGCGGCGCTGCGCAGCCGCTATGACGACGCCAGCCATACGCTGACCATCCGACAGGACGGCGCCGAGGTCGCCCAGGCCGACCTGCAGTCAGCCGAAGGCCGCGCGGCCATCGAGGCCTATTTCGCGGAGAACTTTGCCGACGAACTCCGCGGCCCGCCAAAAGTGCTGTTCGCCGAGGGCCACAGCTTTTCCGACGTCCCGCGCAAAGTGGTGTCGATCATCAATCTCGCCAGCGTCGCCGATCTCGAAAAGACGATCGGTCAGCCGGTGCATCCGCTCCGCTTCCGCGGCAACCTGCATGTGTCGGGCTGGCCGGCCTGGCACGAATTCGACCTGCTCGAACGCACGCTGAAGATCGGCGATGCCCGCCTGAAGGTGGTGAAGCGCATCGTCCGCTGTGCCGCGACCAATGTCGATCCGGATACGGCGGCCCGCGATCTCACGATTCCGAAGACCCTGCAGCAGACGTATGGTCACGCGGATTGCGGCATCTATGCCGAAGTGATCACCGGCGGCAGGATTGCAGCCGGCGACCGGATCGAGGTGGAAGCGTAATCCCCGTCATTGCGAGCGAAGCGAAGCAATCCAGGGCCGCAAGCGAAGACTGGATTGCTTCGTCGCTGCGCTCCTCGCAATGACGGAAACATTCTGTAGGGTGGGCAAAGGCGCTCTTGCGCCGTGCCCACCATCTTCTGTCGTGACAGCTGTGGTGGGCACGCTACGCCTTGCCCACCCTACACACCTCAGCTCGACGGCATCACATAGGCGTAGACGCGGCCCTTGGAATACGTCGACTCCGCGACGCGGTTGCCGTGATTGCCGGACACGATGATCGGATTGCCCTTGGCATCGATGCCCGACACGACGCCCACATGGCCGCCGCGGCGTCCACGCGACATCACGGCGATGGCGCCGACCTGCGGGCCGGACAGGCGCTGGCCATAGCTCGAGAACGAGCGTGCCATGTCGGAGCCCGAGCCCTGATGGCCGGTGCGCTTCAGCACGAGGTTCATGAACGCGGCGCACCAGAGCCGGCCGCGCGCGGTCGGATTGCCACGGCCGATGAAGCTGCGCGCGGTGTCGACGAGACCCGAGCCACCGAAACCGCCCGACGGCTGGTTCATGCTCGCATTGGCATTTGCGAAATTTTCGGAATCGCCGAAGGACGGCGTCTGCTGCTCTGCGCGGGCGGCGTGACGGCGCATAGTGCGCGCACGATGCCGGACATGCTTGCGAGAGCTGTGAGTATATTTGCTGACGTGATGCGAATGATGGCGCGAGGCGCCGTGCTGAGGCCGGGCAGAGGCCGGCGAGATGGAAGCAAAGATAGCTGCCGAACACAGCGCCAGAGCAGACAGGCGAAGTGCACGGCGATACGCAACAAAACGAACCATAGAAAGTTAACCCTCGTAATACCTCCGATCCCCAGATCGGAAACACGCTCCAACTTTGTGAGGGGTGTGTGAAAACAGGCTGCGTGTGACGAAAGCAAGACGTCAAACGGCGCGAATCTGGCTCATTTCTGGGCGCCGGACTTAGCTTTGCCTTCAAGTTTAACGATTCTAATACGTCTAGACATAGCAGCCTCCCGCTGAGCGGGAGGCTTTCGTATATTACCTATTTTGATTAGCTAATTTTATTGCATCTTTGGGGTGCATGCAGGCAGCGGCGCAGCCTCCTCCGCCCGCATCCTGAAAGCCTGACTGATAACGCGGTCCATGGAGCGCAGCACACTCTGTCCCTCATGGTGAGGAGCGGCCGTAGGCCGCGTCTCGAACCATGAGTTGGTCTGGCGCAGAGCCTGCGGCCATCCTTCGAGACGCCGCTGCGCGGCTCCTCAGGATGAGGGACGGAGAAGCGAGCTGGGATTACTGTCCCGAGCAAGTCCAGCCAAAAATACCCCATCGCTTGATGAGTCAGACTCTCAGGATGAGGGACGGAGTAATGACCGCGCTTTCCGCTCGCAAAGCGCCGCCGCCGTAGGGCGGATGAGCCGAAGGCGTAATCCGCCAGCCAAGTGCGTGTGGCGAAGAATGGCGGATGACGCTGCGCTCATCCGCCCTACGGCTTGTCGTTACTTCTCCACCCGATGCAGCAGGAATACGCCCTGCTCGCCGAACAGATTCCAGAACCACCACGGCGCATTCAAGCGCAGCGGGCGACCATGAAGATCGAGCGCCACCGCGCGCTCCATCTTCACATGGATCTCGTCGCACAGATGCACGAAGTCCTTGATGGTGCAGAAGTGGATGTTCGGCGTGTCATACCAGGTCGCCGGCAGGTTCTCGGTGCGCGGCATGCGGCCGCCCACGAGCAGCTGCAGCCGCATCCGCCAGAAGCCGAAATTCGGAAACGACACGATGGCGCGGCGGCCGATGCGCAGCAGGTTTTCCAGCACCACGCGCGGCTGCCGCGTCGCCTGCAGCGTCTGCGACAGGATCACATAATCGAAGGCATCGTCGGGATAGTTGATGAGGTCGGTGTCGGCGTCGCCCTGCACCACCGCGAGGCCCTTGCCGACGCAGCGGTTCACGCCTTCACGCGACAGTTCGATGCCGCGGCCGTCGATGCCGCGGCTTTCCAGCAATTGCAGCAGATCGCCGTCGCCACAGCCGACGTCGAGCACCTTTGCGCCGGCCGGAATCATGTCAGCGACGAGCACATGATCGCCGCGATAGTTTTCGAGGCCGCGCGAGGCCGGGCGCGCGAGACTGAAATGCAGGCCTTGTTGCGGCGCGTTCATTTGCCGGCCTCCGCCACGGGCAGGCCATGCACCGATGCCGCCGAATTCAGGAAGGCGTCGGCGATGTCAAGAAACTCCGGCACGTCGAGCAGGAAGGCATCGTGCCCCTTGTCGGTCTCGATCTCGGCGAAGGACACGCGCACGCCGCCGGCATTCAGCGCATGCACCACGTCGCGGGATTCCGCGGTCGGGAACAGCCAGTCCGAGGTGAAAGACATGAGGCAGAAACGTGTCTGCGTATCGCGAAAAGCTTCAGCCAGATGGCCGTCATGGTCCGCGGCGATGTCGAAATAATCCATCGCGCGGGTGAGATAGAGATACGAGTTCGCGTCAAAGCGCTCGACGAAGGACGAGCCCTGGTAGCGCAGATAGCTTTCGACCTGGAAATCGGCATCGAACGAGAAGGTCGGCAGTTCCCGATCCTGCATGCGGCGGCCGAATTTGCGATGGAGCGCGGCATCCGACAGATAAGTGATATGCGCGGCCATGCGCGCCACACCGAGGCCGCGATGCGGATGCGTGCCTTCCTCGAAGTAACGCCCGCCGCGCCAGTCCGGATCGGCCATCACCGCCTGCCGGCCCAGTTCATGGAACGCGATGTTCTGCGCGGAATGTTTTGTCGCGCAGGCGACCGCCAGCGCGGAGAACACGCGTTCGGGATAGGCCGCCGTCCATTGCAGCGTCTGCATGCCGCCCATGGAGCCGCCGACCACACAGAACAGCTGCGTGATGCCGAGACGGTCGATCAGCATGGTCTGCGCGCGCACCATGTCGGGAATGGTGATGACGGGGAAATCGAGGCCCCAGATCTTGCCCGTCGCCGGATTGATCGAGGCCGGCCCCGTCGAGCCCATGCAGCCGCCCAGCACATTGGAGCAGATGATGAAGTAGCGGTCGGTATCCAGCGCCTTGCCCGGCCCGACCATGGTGCCCCACCAGCCCGGCTTGCCGGTGACGGGGTTCTTGTTGAAGACGTGCTGGTCGCCGGTCAGTGCGTGGCAGATCAGGATGGCGTTGGTCTTGTCGGCATTCAGCGTGCCATAGGCCTGATAGGCGATCTGGAACGGAGCGAGATCGACGCCGCAATCGAGGCGCAGCGGCTCGTCGGCGCCGAATTTGGCGACCAGCGAACTCGGATTGTTGGCTTCGTGAAGGCGATCCTCGGGGGCGACCGAGACACTCTTCAAGGGCTGGACACTGACCATCGCGATACCCGGCTCCCTCGCGGGAGTCCTCCACACGGATACCGGGCACAAAAAACCCGGCCTGAACATACGGTTCGGCCGGGAGCAAACGTCCCCGGCCTGTTTAGCGAGTTATTTAACGTGGCTGCAAGCCGGCCGGCTCAAATGACCACGGAGTAGGCAGGGATCGTAGTCCCACCTTGGCCGACCGTCAATATAGGGAGGGGTTAGAACCATTTAAGTGGTTCCAGCCCTTGGCCATCCTTCGAGACGCGGCCTGAAAAGGCCGCTCCTCAGGATGAGGGGAGGAGTATGGCGCTACAGAAGACCCTCATGGTGAGGAGCCCGCGCAGCGGGCGTCTCGAACCATGCAGGCCACGCACTCTCCACACCCTATGCGAGAGTCCGGCTGCATCGGCCGGGATGACGATGTCATGTTTTCTTTGCTTTCATACCCCGTCTTACCTAATCAGGGGCCCTGTCTGCCCAAGGTCGCCCAAGGTCCGTTTTCATGTCGAAACTGCCCCCCGCCCCGCCGTCCCTGAATGAGCTCCGCCAGGAGATCGACAGCATCGACGCGCAGGTGCATCAGCTCCTGATGTCGCGCGGCGACATCATCGACCGGCTGATCTCGGTGAAGCAGACCCAGGAGGTCGGCTCGGCGTTCCGCCCGGCCCGCGAGGCCGACATGATGCGCCGCCTGGTGCAGCGCCATCGCGGCATCCTGCCCATTGACACAGTCGAGGGCATCTGGCGCGTGATCATCTCGACTTTCACCTACGTCCAGGCGCCGTTCTCGCTGCATGCGGACCTGTCGCTCGGCGAAAGCGCCATGCGCGATTCCGCCCGTTTCCATTTCGGTTTTACGGTGCCGTATATCTCGCATTTCAGCGCCGTCGCGGCGGTGGAAGCCGTGGCCAAATCCAAGGGCGACCTCGCGCTGGTCTCCGCCACTTCCGGCCAGACGCCGTGGTGGCACGAACTCGAAGCCGAGGGCGTGCCAAAGATCATCGCCCGCCTGCCGTTCATCGAGCGCGCCGACCATCCGGCCGCCCTGCCGGTGTTCGTGGTGTCCCGCGTCGCCGACAGCGCCATGGTCACCGAGGTGGAATGCTGGAGCGTCCGCGTCTCCGGCTGGAATGCCGAGATTGCCCGCGCGCTGGCGCCTTTGGCCGATGTGGTCGTGGTGCCGGATACCGCCTTCGACGGCGCCTCGCTGCTGGTCTCCATCAGCGCGCCGCAGACCTTCGACGGCATCAAGGCTGCCCTGATCGCAGCGGGGGCCTCGGTACGGTCCTCCGCCCTCGTCGGCAGCCACGCAACCCGCTATACGGTGCCCGCAGACGGCGCGCCGCGCGCCTGAGCTTTTTCCAGACGATCCGGAGCTACCCCAATGTCCCGCCCCGTGCCGAAAGCCGGCATTCTCGATATCGCGCCCTACACCCCCGGCAAGAGCCCCACGCCCGAGGCCGGCCGCAAGGTGTTCAAGCTGTCGGCCAATGAGACGCCGTTCGGCCCGTCGCCGCATGCGAAGGAGGCCTTTGCCCGCGTCGGTACGCATCTCGAGGATTATCCGGAAGGGACGTCCAAGGTTCTGCGCGACGCCGTTGGCAAGCGCTACGGCCTCAACCCCGACAACATCATCTGCGGCGCCGGTTCGGACGAGATCCTGAACCTGATCGCGCATGTCTATCTCGGCCCCGGCGACGAGGCGATCCACACCCAATACGGCTTCCTGGTCTATCCCATCGCCACCATGGGCAATGGCGCCACCAATGTCGTGGCGAAGGAAATCGACTTCACCTGCAATGTGGACGAGATCCTGAAGGTCGTGACTGACAAGACAAAGGTCGTCTGGCTGGCGAACCCGAACAATCCGACCGGCAGCTATCTGCCGATCGCGGAAGTGAAGCGCCTGCGCGCCGCGCTGCCGGATCACGTGCTGCTGGTGCTCGACGCCGCCTATGCGGACTATGTCGGCAAGCCCGATTATGAGAGCGGGATCGATCTTGCGAAAACCACCGAGAACACCGTCGCCTGCTTCACCTTCTCCAAGGTGCACGGCCTTGCGGCGTTGCGCATCGGCTGGATGTTCGGTCCCGCGCATATCGTCGATGCGATGAACCGCGTGCGCGGCCCGTTCAACGTCTCGGCGCCGGCGATGCTCGCCGCCGTGGCTGCGATCGAGGACACCGATCACGTCGAGATGTCGCGCGCCTTCACCGAGAAGTGGCGCGATCTCCTCACCACCGAGATCGAGAAGATCGGGCTGAAGGTGACGCCGAGCGTCGCCAATTTCATCCTGATCCACTTCCCGACCACGGCTGGTCTCACCGCAGCCGAAGCCGACGCGTTCCTGACCAAGCGCGGCCTCGTGCTGCGTGCGGTCGCGAGCTACGGCCTGCATCAGGAGCTGCGCATGACCATCGGCACCGAGGAAGCCAACGAGCTCGTGCTCGCCGCCTTGCGCGAATTCATGCAGCGCAATGACTGACGCGCCGCTCTTCCCACGCATTACGCTGATCGGGCTCGGCCTGATCGGCTCCTCGCTGGCGCGCGGCATCCAGCAGCTCGGCCTTGCCGGCGAACTCGTCGCGACCGACGCCTCGCCGGAGGTCCGTGCCCGCGCCGCAGAGATCAAGCTCGCCGATCGCATTGCCGACGACAATGCGTCGGCGGTGAAAGACAGCGACCTGATCATCTCCTGCGTCCCCGTCGGCCGCGCCGGCGATGTGGCGCAGAGCATCGCGCCGCATCTGAAGCCGGGCGCCATCATCTCCGATGTCGGCTCGGTGAAGGCGTCGGTGTTATCAGCGATGTCGGAGCATCTGCCGGACACCGTGCATTTCATTCCTGCGCATCCGGTTGCCGGCACCGAGAATTCGGGCCCGGATTCCGGCTTCGCCGAACTGTTCATGAATCGCTGGTGCATCCTCACGCCACCGGACGGCGCTGATCCCGCGGCCGTCGAAAAACTCTCGACGCTGTGGTCCACGCTCGGCGCCAATGTGGAGATCATGGGCGCTGCGCATCATGATCTCGTGTTGGCAGTGACGAGCCATCTGCCGCATCTCATCGCCTATACAATCGTCGGCACGGCCGACGAGCTGGAAGACGTGACCCGTTCGGAAGTGCTGAAGTTCTCGGCCGGCGGTTTCCGCGATTTCACCCGTATCGCGGCGTCCGATCCCACCATGTGGCGCGACGTGTTCCTGACCAACAAGGACGCGGTGCTGGAAATGCTCGGCGCGTTTCAGGAGGATCTGTCGAAGCTGACACGTGCGATCCGGCGCGGTGATGGCGAGACGCTGTTCGAGCATTTTACGCGCACGCGGGCGATCCGCCGCGGCATCGTGAATCTCGGCCAGGATGAAGCCGCCGCAGATTTCGGCCGCAAGCATGCGGCGTTGAAGAAGAAAGACAGCTGACACGGCGCTCGCAGCCTGTGGCCATCCTTCGAGACGCCCGCTTTGCGGGCTCCTCAGGATGAGGGCTGAGTCTGGCGCTGTAGAAGACCCTCATGGTGAGGAGCCCGCAAAGCGGGCGTCTCGAACCATGCAGGCCGAGCACTCTCCCCATCCGCGCTCAGTCACAGGTGATAGCCCTGCCCGCACGCGGGCAAGGGAAGATCAAAACAACGGCGGAATCTGCGCGACCTTCAGCGCCCCGAAGAACACCGCACCATCGACGAACTTCAACGGAAACGCACGCGCCGGCTTGCCTTCCAGCGTGGCCGGCGTGCCGATCGAATTCACGCCCGCAGCCAGCGCCCCGCCTGCATTCTTGCGCGCGAAATTGCCGAGGCCGGGGATCGCACGATCCAGCGCGCCCAGAAGATTGTTCACGTCCTGCGACTTCACGCCCGGTGCGAGACGATCCAGCGTCTCCTGCGGCACGCCCATTTCCAGCAGCTTGTCGATGCCGAGTGCATTGATCGCCTTGTCGAGCCCCGTCACCGTCATCTGCAATTCGCCATCGAGATTGCCCGCTGCCGTCAGCCCGAGCACGCCGGTGGCGAGCGAGACAATCTCGCCGGACTGCACCCGCGATTGCGTGATCTGAAGACGACCGCCCGCCGCCTGGATCTCGCGAAAGCGCTGCGGCCAGGGCTTCGGCTCGATATTGTTCAGGCCCGATACCAGCGTACGGATATCTGCATCGAAGGGTGCTGCGAGCAGCGGATGCACATCGGCAATGCTGCCGGACGTCACTTGAAAGGCGGTCTCGATGATCGGCCTTTCAGCGGTGGAATTCGGCGCAGTGCGACCATGGAGCGCGACCCGCTTGGCGCGCACCACCGACGCCGACGCATTGCCGGCGAAGCGATCCAGAGACAGATCGTCGAATACGAGGTCGCCGCTATCCGGCGTGCCCGGCAGTCCAGTGATGCTGCTGCGCGCATTACTCCAGCCCATGGCCATCCAGGGCTGGCCAGCCTGCGAGATGACCGCAGGCGCCTTGAACTCGGCGATCAGCAGGTTCGGCGTATAGATCTGCGCGACGACAAGAATTTCACCGAGTTTTGCGGTGACCGGAATCTGCGTGGCATTCTGCGTCGCCGTCTGCGCTTGCAGCGCCACGCTGACGCCATCACACCGCACTTCAAGCCGGAACGGAAAACCCGCCACCGAGCGATTGGCACAATCATATTTGCGCCCGGCGAGCGCCTCGCGCGCCTGCCACAATTCGACATTCTCATCGACCTTGGAAGCGGCAAAGAACCAGAAGCCGGTCCAGGCAAGACAGATGACGACCAGCACCACGGGCATGAAGAACAGGAGCCCGAGACGGCGGCGGCGAGGTTCAAGAATGTCTGACATGATGGACCCTAGAGCGCAGGAATTTGTCGAAACGGCGGTGCCGACGGGAGGTTTCCTTCGCATGATCGGCTGGCTTCGACCAGTGCGCGTTTTACCGCCGTCATTGCCGGCGCGGCGCGCTGTTCAAGGACCGTCGCACATGGATGAGGAGAGTGCTCGGCCTGCATGGTTCGAGACGCCCGCTTCGCGGGCTCCTCACCATGAGGGACTTTTACAGCGTCCATACTCTTCCCTCATCCTGAGGAGCGGCCGACTTCGGCCGCGTCTCGAAGGATGGCCACGGGCGACGTCGTCTCCTAGAGGCTCCTCGCAATGACGGGGTGTGTTGTGCTAGTGCGACCTCATGACCCCGCTCAATTCGCCAGCCCCTGTCTCCGATCATGACCTCTGGGTGTTCGGCTATGGCTCGCTGATGTGGCGACCGGGCTTCGATTTCATCGAGCAGCTGCCCGCCCGCCTGATCGGCGAGCACCGCGCGCTCTGCGTCTATTCCTTCGATCATCGCGGCACGCCGGAAAAGCCGGGCTTGGTGCTCGGCCTCGACCGCGGCGGCGCCTGCCGCGGCATCGCCTTTCGCGTGGCGGCGGACAAGCGGGATGCGACCATCGCCTATCTGCGGGAGCGCGAGCAGACCACGGGTGTGTATCGCGAAGTGATGCGTTCGGTCTGGCTCGACGACCACGCCCGCTCGCGGGTGAGCGCGCTGACCTATGTGGCCGATCGCAGCCACGTCCAGTATGCGGGCCGGCTGTCGCTTTCCGAGCAGCTCCGTGTCGTAAAGCAGGGCCACGGCCGCTCGGGCAACAATCTCGATTATGTGCTGTCGACGGTGAAGTCCATCGAGGCGCAGGGATTCAAAGACGCGCAGCTGCATAAGCTCGCGATGATGTTGCATGAATGAGCCATAAAACGCGGACCTTTTCCCTCCCCCAAGCGGCGAAGCCGCGCAGCGGGGAGGGTGGCCTGAGCGTAGCGAAGGTCGGGTGGGGTCTCTCCCCACGTGACGTCGGAGTTTGGGGAAGCACCCCACCCGTCTCGAAGCTCGCTGAACGCTCGCTTCGATCCACCCTCCCCGCTGCGCGGCTTCGCCGCTTGGGGGAGGGAGAAGGCGCCCCCTACTTCTCCCTCACCGCTACATCAGGCACCCGCTCGAAAATCCCCGCCTGCTCCGCGCGCCCTTCCGCCACCAGCCGGTCCGTCGCCTCTTCGATCCGCTCCGCCAGCAACGGCAGAAACGCCTTGCGGTCCATCCCCGCCGGCAGCGGCGGCAAAAACTCAACCACCAGCGTGCCGGGATAACGCAAGAACGTCCGCCGCGGCCAGAACAGGCCGGAATTCAGCGCCACCGGCAAACACGGCTCGTTGCTCATGGCATAGATCTGCGCGACACCGCTCTTGTAGTCCGGCGGCGCGCCAACCGGACGGCGCGTGCCTTCCGGAAAAATGATGAGCTGACGGCCGCCCTGGATCGCAACCGCAGCGCGCTTGCTCATATCCATCAGCGCGCGCACGCCGCCCTTGCGATCGACCTCGATCATCTTCGACTTGATCAGATACCAGCCGAAAAACGGAATCCGCCCGAGTTCCTTCTTGTAGATGAACAGCGGCCAGTCGAAGAACTGCAGCAGCGCAAACGTTTCCCACATCGACTGATGCTTGGACGCGACGACCAGCGGACCATCGGGAATGTTCTCGCGGCCACGCACCTCGAACTTCGTATTGCAGACCACACGCATCAGCCAGATGCTGCTGGTGCCCCACAGTTTGGCGATCGTCATGAAGAAGCGCGGCGGCAGCGGCAGCGTCGGAATCGCCACCAGAATCCAGAACACCAGCAGCGCGTAGAACAGCACCTGATAGATCAGCGAACGCAGGAATATCATGTCTTCAAACTTCGCTCGATCAATGTGTCAGGTGGCTCAGGACACCGGCTTGCGCGGCGCGGGTTCAGGCAGCTCGTTGGTATCCGGCATCAGGTCGATGCCGATATGAGCCAGCCGCGCCCGCGCTTCGGCGGCGATGAATTTCACATATTCCGATAACAGCAAACGCAGCGTGGTGCCACTGGTCCACCACGCCTCGTCGCGCCAGCGCTCGCCGATCACCGAGAACGGGATCAGCTCCACATCGGGCAGTTCATGCGACAGTTCCACCAGCGCACGCGGCATATGGTAGTTCGATGTCACCACGATCAGCGAATGAAAGCCCTGCTTGCGCACCCAGCGCCGCGTCTCCACCGCATTGCTGCGCGTGTCGGTGGCGGAGCGATCGAGATCGACGCAACAGGCGAGCAGACGCTGGTCGTTGTCCGGCAACGAGCGCTGGATATTGCCGATGCCATTGGTGGGATGCACGCCGGAGATCAGCAGCCGCTTGCCAAACCCATTGGCGAGCAGATCGAGCGCATCGGCGACGCGCGACGAACCGCCGGTGAGCACCACGATGCCATCGGCCTTGGTGGATGGCGTGATGTCGCCGCTGCGCAGCTGGGACAGGAACGCGACGAAACCAACAAGGCCGGCCATGAAGGAGACGGCGATGGCGCCAACGATCGCCGCACGGATCAGCCGCCGCTTCGGAAGCGGTTTGGCCGGTGCGTCATCGATCTGGTTATGGTCGTCCAACAGGGTCATCGTTTCGGTGCGGTGTTTTGCGGCCACAACTTTATGAGTTTTTCGGAGTCTTGGCGATATTGCAGCCCCGACGATGGCGCTCGATC
>NZ_JBIIOT010000095.1:0-19670 GCF_044336785.1 Tardiphaga sp.
CCTTCGATATCACCGGCAAGGGCATCGCCAATCCCGTCGCCAGTTTCTGGACAGCCGCGCAGATGCTCGAGCATCTCGGCGAGCCCGATGCGGCAGCGCGCCTCATGCGCGCCGTGGAGAGGGTGTGCGAAGCAGGCATCATCACGCCGGATGTCGGCGGCAAGGCGACAACGAAAGAAGTCACCGACGCCGTGGTGGACGCGATCCACAGCTCGAACGTCTGACGCATGTCCGATCGCCCCGGCCATCACCGGGGCGATCGTCTTCCATAAAACAAAATCAATAGTCCGGGAGGATACGATGAAAACCACCGCCACACTTGCCTTTGCATTGACGCTCGCAAGCACCACCGCCTTCGCACAGGGCTATCCGAACAAGCCGATCACCATGCTGGTGCCGTTCGCTGCCGGCGGCGCCACCGACACCGTCGCACGCGTCACCGCCGCGACCATGTCGAAAATTCTCGGCCAGACCATCATCATTGAAAACGCCACCGGCGCCGGCGGCACCATCGCCGCCGCGCGTGCGGCACGCGCCGAGCCCGATGGCTACACGCTCCTGATCCACCACATCGGCATTTCCACCGCGGCGACGCTGTATCGCAAGCTGCCTTACGACACCAAGACCGCGTTCGCGCCGATCGGCCTCGTCACCAATGCGCCGATGACCATCATCGCGCGGCCGAACCTGCCGCCGAACAACCTTGCCGAGCTGATCACCTATATCAAGGCCAACGGCGACAAGATGACGTTCGGCAATGCCGGCCTCGGCGCGGCGTCGCAGCTCTGCGGCCTGATGTTCATGAATGCCATCGACAAGCAGGTGCTCGCGGTACCCTACAAGGGCAACGGCCCGGTCATGAACGACCTGATCGCCGGCCAGATCGACCTCACCTGCGACCAGACCACCAACACCACCGGCCCGATCAACGGCAAGCTGGTGAAGGCCTATGCGATCACGACCAAGACGCGGCTGTCGTCGATGCCGGATCTCCCCACCGCGGACGAAGCCGGCCTGAAAGGCTTTGAAGCCGGTGCTTGGCACGGCATCTATGCGCCGAAGGGCACGCCGGATGATGTGGTGCAGAAGCTCGCCAAGGTGCTGCAGGAGTCGCTGCGTGATCCCGAGCTGATCAAGCGCTTCAACGACATCAACACCGACCCGGTGCCGCAGGACCAGGCCACGCCGGCTGCACTGAAGAAGCAGCTCGACAGCGAGGTGGATCGCTGGGCGCCGATCATCAAGGCGAGCGGGCAGTTCGCGGATTGATCGTCGCTTTCCGTCATTGCGAGCCCTGAAGAATTGGCAAAGCCAATTCTTCAGGGCGAAGCAATCCAGAAGCCAAGAACTGGATTGCTTCGTCGCTACGCTCCTCGCAATGACGGCGGAGCCAAGCGGGCAGTTCACGGATTGATGGCCACCAGCTCATGGTTCGAGACGCGCGCCAAGGGGCGCGCTCCTCACCATGAGGGACCGAGCATTGCACCACACACTTCCCCTCACCCTGAGGAGCTCGCCGCAGGCGAGCGTCTCGAAGGGTGGGCCGCAATGCACGGGTGTCATGACATTTCCGCATCGGGAAATTGATCTATAACCTCCCCCGTCATTGGCCGCTTCGGCCCGATCTTCCGGGGGACTTGCATGTCACTAACCAGCACATTCGCGCGCGTGGTCGCACTGATCGGCGCGGGCGCCGTCTTGTGGCGCCGCGCCCAGGGCGACACGCCGGCGCCGGCCTGGGGCCATGCCCCCGTGTTTCCCGAAGCGAAACCGCAAGGCGCCATCCCCACGCTGAAGATGCCCACCGCCCGCGGCTGGGATCCCGGCCAGAAACCCACTGTGGCGCCGGGCCTCAAGGTCAATGCCTTCGCCACCGGACTCAAGCATCCGCGCTGGATCAGCGTGCTGCCCAATGGCGACGTGCTGATTGCCGAAGCCACGCAAGTGGCGACCCGCATCGGCAGCCTGTTCAGCTATGCCATGCAGGCCACCATGCGCCGCGCCAGTGCGCTCGGCATCAGCGCCAACCGCATCACGCTGCTGCGCGATCGTGACGGTGACGGCGTCGCCGAGGTGCAGCAGGTCTTCATGGAGAATCTCAACCAGCCGTTCGGCATGGCCCTGGTCGGCGAGACGTTCTATGTCGGCAATGTCGATGGTGTCGTCGCGTTTCCCTATACGAAGGACGCCGACAGGATCACCGCACAAGGCAAGAAGCTCACCACGTTCAAGCCGGGCGGCCACTGGACCCGCAGCATCCTGCCGAGCCCGGATGGCACGAAGCTCTATATCGGCGTGGGATCGCAGAGCAATATCGCCGAGAGCGGCATGGCGGTCGAGGAAGGCCGCGCCGCGGTCTATGAATTCGATATCGCCACCGGACAGTATCGCATCTTCGGTGCGGGCTTGCGCAATCCGGTAGGCCTCGCTTTCGAGCCGACCACCGGCGCGCTGTGGACCGTGGTCAACGAGCGCGACGGCATCGGCGACGAGACGCCTCCGGACTATCTCACTTCGGTGAAGGACGGCGGCTTCTATGGCTGGCCCTATTGCTACTGGGGCCAGATCGTCGACGACCGCGTGCCGCAGGATCCGGCGCTGGTCGCCACCGCGATCAAGCCCGACTATGCACTCGGCGGCCACACCGCCTCGCTCGGCCTGTGCTGGCTTCCCGCCGGCACGCTGCCCGGTTTTCCCGACGGCATGGTGATTGGCCAGCATGGTTCATGGAATCGCAGCAAGCTGAGTGGCTACAAGGTGGTTTTCATCCCGTTCGAGAACGGCAAGCCGTCAGGCCCGCCGCGGGATATTCTCTCGGGCTTCCTGGCACCGGATGAGAAGGTGTCCTATGGACGGCCGGTTGGCGTGACCATTGGGCCTGATGGATCGCTGCTGGTGGCGGATGACGTGGGCGATGTGATCTGGCGCGTGACGGGGGCGTAAGCGCGTATCTATCGCCAACTGTCATCACCCGCGAAAGCGGGTGATCCAGTAAACACTGACATCGCGCTTCTTTCACTCTTGCCAATGTCTACTGGATCGCCCGGTCAAGCCGGGCGATGACAGTGAGAGTTACGCCGCGCGCACCCGCTGCAGGAACGCGCCCACTTCGCTCTTCAACCGCCCGCTATCGCCCGACAGCGATTGCGCCGCAGCCAGCACATGGCCCGACGCCGCGCCCGTATCGCTGGCGCTCCGCTCGACCTGCGCAATATTCGCGCTGACCTCGATCACCGCCTGCGCGGCATGCTGGACATTGCGGGAAATCTCCTGCGTCGAGGCACTCTGCTCTTCCACTGCGGAGGCGATGGATGACGCGATTTCCGACATCCGGTTGATGGTGCCGCCGATCGCCGCAATGGCACCGACGGAATCCTGCGTCGCCGACTGGATGTCAAAAATCTGTTTGGAAATCTCGTCGGTCGCCTTCGAGGTCTGCGCCGCCAGCGCCTTCACTTCCGAGGCCACCACCGCAAACCCGCGGCCGGCATCGCCCGCCCGCGCCGCCTCGATGGTCGCGTTCAGCGCCAGCAGATTGGTCTGCGACGCGATGCCGGAGATGAATTGCACGACATTGCCGATCTTCGTCGCCGCCGCGGCCAGCAGCGCCACGCGGTCGTCCATCATCCGGGCCTGCTCCACCGCTTCGCCCGCGATCTGCGACGACTGCTGCACCTGCCGTCCGATTTCACCCACCGACGCCGCCATCTGCTCGCTGGCCGACGCCACCGACTGCACGCTGGACGAGGTTTCCTCCGATGCCTGCGCCACCTTCACCGACAGGTCCTGTGCATTGCTCGCGGTCTGCGACATCGAGCCGGCTTCGGCCTCGAGCTCATGAGAGGCTGCGGCCACCAGCTCGATGATGCGGCCGACCTCGCGCTCGAACTGATCGGCCACCTGCTCCATGTCGGCGCGGCGCGTCTCGGCGGCCTCGGCCACTTCGCGCATCTTGGCGCGAGTCTCGGCCTCGGCCTTCTCCAGCGACAGGCGCTTGAAATTTTCCACCGCCTGCGCCATCGCGCCGATCTCGTCGCCGCGATCGAGGCCGGGCAGCACCACCGAGAAATCGCCCTTGGCAAGTTCCTGCATGGCGCGTGTCATGCCCGCCACGGCGCTGGCGATGCGCTGGCCAACAAGCACGGCGAACAGACCGATCAGCACCGTCGCGCCGGCGATCGCCCAGGTCATCACCTGGCGCACCTCGGCAGCGCGCGCCTCCGCCGCGTCGTAGCGCGCATCCGCCGTCTTGATCAGCTCATCAAGCCCCGGACGATTGCGCTGAAACACGGTGGCGAAATCGGCGATCTCGTCATTGAGCAGGCTCTGCGTCACCTGATAGCCGGCAAAGCTCTGGCTATACGCCTTCATCGCCGTCTCGATATCGGCCTGCACGGCGTCGGATAATTCCGACTCCGGCAGCGCCTTCGCAAACTGGTCCTGCCGCTTGTCAAAATCCTCGCCATATTTGTCGCCGCCGCGCAGCATGAAATCCTTCTCATGCCGGCGCATCATCAGCATCAGATTGGTGAGACGCGGCACCTCATGAGCTGCGAGTTTCGTCTCCGCCTCGTGCACGGCATTGCGCAGCCGGCCCTGCAGGCCTTCGGTCTCCTTCAGCCCAAGCTGGCGCTGCATGGAGACGATGTTGTTGAAGCGCGTGCGATAGATGCTGAGGCCAGACCGCAGCGCGCTGTCGCTGGCCGCCGCATCGTCGCCCGACGATTGCTTCATCACGCTCTCGATGCTGGCGAGGCCGCTGAGCAGTTTATTCACGAGCAGTTCGTGCTGCGCGACATGCGCGTCCTCACGCGTACGCATGAAGGCGTTCGCGACCTGGCCGGCTTCGAGATAGCCGGTTGCAAGCGTCGCAACTTCGTGGCGCAGCGTCAGCGCGCGACCGGAGTCCGCCTGCGCGCGGGCATCGAAATGCAATCCGGCCAGACAGATGGCGCCAATCGCGCCGACGCTGAGCAGGCCCAGCAACGCGATCTGCACGCGCAGTCCGATGCGCGGCGTGATTTTCCGGGCGAGCTTGCGAAAGGAAGGAAATAGTTTTGACATGCGATCCGCGACAAGAAGAGAAGTCCGCGGACCGGATATGCGCTGCGGTCTAACAAGAGCTAAACGACAACACCGCAATGCGATCGATGCCGGATCTTTATTTTATGTGCAAACAGCGCCGTGACATCGCTTCGTCATCAGCGCGTAACATGAAGACTTTGCAGGATGGGTTGAGTGCAGGCGCATGGCGCCGTAGCGATACCCATCACCACCAACACCGGCGCACGCGGTGACGGGTATCGCTACGCTCAACCCATCCTACAGATCCCCGTTCATACCTTCGCCAGCGGCGGCACGCGCGTGTGCCAGTCGGTGGCCGCTTCATGGGCACGGCCGATGCGCAGCGCGAGTGCTTCCTGATACGGCCGGCAGACGATCTGCAGCGACGTCGGCAGCGCCTTCGCCGTGAAGCCGATGGGAATCGCGAGGCCGCAAAAACCGATCTGGTTGACGAAGCGCGTCAGCGTTGCCGGCGTCGTCGCTTCATCCACGTCGGCGAGCGGCTGCGGCGGGACCTGCGAGGTCGGCGCCAGCAGCGCATCGGCGGCGCCAAAGGCCTGCAGCATCGCCTGGCGATCGGCCTGCGCGCGCCAGCGGGCTTCGATATAGGCCTTGGCGTCGATCTTGCCGCCGAGCACACGGGTGCGCACGCCATCATCCATCGGCGACGACGGATCATCCGCCACCGCGCCATGGATCGCATAGGCCTCGCCCATCATGATCTCCGCCGCGCGCGAAAATTCCGGCAGCGGCTTCGGCAGATCGATGGTGACGATGGTGGCGCCGAGCTTGCGATAGACCTCCACCGCGGCGTCATAGGCCTTGAGGATATCGGGATGCACCGGCCCGCGCTCGCGCGCATCGATCACCGCCAGTGTCAGGCCCTTCACGCCCTGCTCCAGTTCGGCGAACGGATCGATCGGCGTGACATCCAGCGTGGTGGGATCGCTGATATCCGGCCCCTGCATGGCCTGGAACAGCAGCGCCGCATCATGCACCGAGCGCGCCAGCGGGCCGACCGTATCGAGCGACGGCGACAGCGGCACGATGCCATGCAGGCTGATGCGCCCCGACGTGGTCTTCAGCCCGAACAGATTATTGAAGCCCGCCGGTCCGCGCACGGAGCCGCCGGTATCGGTGCCGATGGCGATGGTCGCGAGACGCGCGGCGACCGCGGCGGCCGAGCCATTGCTGGAGCCGCCGGCCGTATGCGGCACCTCCGCATTCCAAGGATTGCGGGGCGCACCGAGATGCTGATTGGTGCCCCAGCCGCCGAGCGCGAATTCCACCGTATGCACCTTGCCGAGCACGATGGCGCCCTGCAGTTCCAGCTTCGTGACGATGGTCGCAGTCTGCTTCGCCACGCGATCCCGACGCGTCGCCGAGCCGGCGGTGCAGACCTTGCCTTCAATCTCGATCAGGTCCTTGACGCCGATCGGCACGCCATCGAGCGCGCCGAGCGGCTTGCCGTCCTTGTAGCGCTGCGTCGATTGCGCGGCCGCGGCCCGGGCTTCATCGGCATAGACGTCGATGAAGGCGTGCATCTTGCCGTTCAGCGCATCGATGCGTGCGAGATGGGAATCGACCACGTCGCTCGGCGTGAAACGACCCGCTTTGTATCCGGCGACCAGTTCACCGGCATCGAGAAAGCTCAGTTGATCGCGCGCAGCCGCCGATTGATCCGACATATCGTGTCATTCCCCTTCAGAATCCAGCGACGCATGCTGCCCCGATCCGGCACCGGGTCAAGCCCGTGCAGGACAAAGCTCGCATGACGGAATGCAGCCGGCATGGTTGACGCGGCCAGCAGTCCCCGACACAACCTGTCTCATGAAGAGACCGGCACATGCCCGGTCCGGAAACGACCGAGGATTGTGCAGACATGACCGAGCGCGCTCACGCCATCGCCGCCAGGATCGAGACCTTCATCCGCGATCAGGTGATCCCGTATGAAAAGGATCCGCGCCTCGGCCACCACGGCCCGAGCGACGAACTGGTGCAGGAGCTGCGCGACAAAGCCCGCGCCGCCGGCGTGCTGACGCCGCATATCCTCGCCGATGGTTCGCATTTCACCCAGCGTGAAACGGCGATCGCGTTGATCAAGACCGGCCTGTCGCCGCTCGGCCCGCTCGCCTGCAACACCATGGCGCCCGACGAGGGCAATATGTATCTGCTCGGCAAGGTCGGCACATCCGAGCAGAAGAAGCGCTTCCTCGATCAACTGGTGTCGGGCGCCTCGCGCTCGGCCTTCTTCATGACCGAACCGGCCACCGACGGCGGCGCCGGCTCCGATCCATCGATGATGCTGACCACATGCAAGCTCGATGGCAATCACTGGGTCATCAATGGCCGCAAGACCTTCATCACCGGCGCCGATGGCGCCAAGGTCGGCATCGTGATGGCGAAGTCCGATGACGGCGCCTGCATGTTCCTGGTCGACCTGCCCGATCCTGCCATCCGCATCACCCGCGTGCTCGACACCATCGATAGTTCGATGCCCGGCGGCCATGCCGAAATCGCGATCGACAATCTGCGTGTCCCCGCCGACCAGATGCTCGGCTCCTCCGGGGAAGGTTTCAAATATGCGCAGATCCGCCTGAGCCCGGCGCGACTGTCGCACTGCATGCGCTGGCTCGGCCTCTGCATCCGCGCCAACGAGGTCGCCTCGGACTATGCCTGCCGCCGCAACGCTTTCGGCAAGCCGCTGGTGGATCACGAAGGCGTCGGCTTCATGCTGGCGGAGAACCTGATCGACATCAAACAATGCGAGTTGATGATCGACTGGTGCGCCGGCGTGCTCGACTCCGGCTCGCTCGGCACCAATGAAAGCTCGATGGCGAAGGTGGCAGTGTCCGAAGCCTTGATGCGTATTGCCGATCGCTGCGTGCAGGTGATGGGCGGCATGGGCGTCTCCGGCGACACCATCGTCGAGCAGGCCTTTCGCGAAGTGCGCGCCTTCCGCATCTATGACGGCCCGACCGAAGTGCACAAATGGTCGCTCGCCAAGAAGATCAAGCGCGACTGGAAAGCGACGCAGCACGGCTGAGGCACGACGTCGGGAACGCATCACCCTGTCGCGGATTGCTCATACAGGAAGCAGCATCGTCATGCTGCTTCGCTTGCGCAGGAACCGACACAATGCTGCCTGAAGAAGAATCTCCCGGCCGTGCGCCGGCCGAAGCCAAGACGTTGTCGGTCGGCTTGCTGCTCTGGGTCGGCATCTCGGCGCTGGTCGTGCTGGGACTGTTCGCCTATTTCCGGATGTGACGGCACGCAACACGCGATCCGGCACCGCCGCCGAGAAGGCTGTCGGTCAGAAACGCCTGCGCGTTTCTACCCCGCGTCCAGATCGATCAGTGCCAAGGTCGTCACGCTTCTTGCGCCGCAGGCGCGCCGGCGTTTCTGTCAGGATGACTTCGAGCGTCGGCCGCACGATGCCCTTCAGGAAATGACCGCCACGCACCGATCCATCGGCAAGTCCCAGCACCGCATGCACATGCAAGCCAGCTTTGCCGTCATCGCCGACTGCGACATCACCCAGCAGGCTCAGAACCTCGCTCGGTTCGCCGACGGGGATCTCCTTGTAGGACCTGGTCTCATATTTATAGAACGCCACCGTCGCCCGCTCGAACGCGCCGATGGCGGTCAGTGACGCAGCGGCGATGCCGGCATCGTTGACATATTTGGTCAGCGCTTCGAACGCTTCCTCGCCCTTGTCGAGCACGACCACATGGGTCTTCACACCATCGTCCTGCGAGACGAGCTTGCTTTTCATCCGTCCATCTCCATTGCCATTCGGGAAATGAACGAGGCGAGACCAGCGCCGTTCCAGAGGCGGACATCTTGCCGCTCTAGTGTCATCACGGTCTGAAAAACGAAAAAGCCGCCCAAGCGGGCGGCTTTTCAAACAGCTCATAACTGTCGGTCGTCCGTCATCAGATGTTTGGTTGCGGGGATAGGATTTGAACCTATGACCTTCAGGTTATGAGCCTGACGAGCTACCGGGCTGCTCCACCCCGCGCCAAACCTTTCGGGAACATGTGCTGGATGCCGACGCCAAGGGCGCGAGCAAATCCCAGACCAAAGGTTCCTGAGAGACTGCCGGGCAATGCCGCGGCATGAGGGGTATCTATCAATGCCCGCCGGCTTTGGGAAGGGGCCGGAGGCATCTTTTTGCGTTTTTATGACGGGGTGGGGAAAATTGTCCGTAACCGCCGTCAGCTCAGCAGAAATCCGCCATCCACGGTCACCGTGCTACCGGTCATGTAGCGCGAGGCGCCGGAGGCCAGCAGCAGGATGGCGCCGTCGAGATCGCTCTCGTGCCCGACCCGGCGCTGGGCGATGCGCTTGACCAGCTTTTCGCCCACCGGCGTGTCCCAGGCCGCGTGATTGATCTCGGTGTCGATATAGCCCGGCGCCAGCGCATTGACGCGGATCCGGTGCGCCGCGAGTTCCAGCGCCAGCGCCCTGGTTGCCTGCACGATGCCGGCCTTGGAGATCGCATAAGGCGACACCGCCTTGGTCAGGCCGAAACCGAGCACCGAGGCGATATTGACGATATTGCCTTCGACCTTGTGCGCGATCATGCGCCGGGCAGCTTCGGTCGCGGCGAAATAGGCGCCCTTGAGATTGGCACCGATGACGGAATCCCAATCGGCTTCGGTCTGCTCGATGGCCATCTTCTCCACCGCAATGCCGGCATTGTTGATCAGTACGGTCACCGGGCCGAGCGCCTGCTCGGCCGCGTCGAAGGCTTTTGCGATCGAGGCGTTGTCGGTGACATCCATCGCGACAGCAAAGGCACGGCCGCCTTTGTCCGTGATCTCCTTCTGCAGGGCTTCAAGCTTCCCGGTCTGCCGCGCCGCCAGCACCACCGCCGCACCATGGGCCGACAGCACGCGCGCAAACTGGCGGCCGAGCCCCTGCGAGGCGCCGGTGATGAGGATGACTTCCTTGCTGACGTCGAAGATCGCGGACATATTCGTTCCCTGCTGCGGCTGTTCTGTTGGCCCAGTGATACCCAACCTTGCCGCGATCGCAAAACCTGCGCGCCGACCCTGATTTCTTTGCTGCGGAATTGCCGCCTGACGTGAGCATGCGATGAACAGTTTCGACGTCGTCGTCGCCATGGCGCTGATCATCGCCGTGGTGCTCGGCTTCCGCGCAGGATTGCTGCGCAGCGGCATCACCATTCTCGGCTATCTCGTCGCGGCACCGATCGCCGTGTGGATCACCGGCCTGATCCTTCCGCAGGCACCGTCGGCCACCTCGCAGGTGCAGCACTCGCTGATCTTCTTCGCCATCTTCCTGATCGCAGGCATCGTGCTGGGCTCGCTGCTGCGCCTGGCCATCAATGATCTGATCGGCACGCATATCGGCATCGGTGACAGGCTCGGCGGCGCTGCGCTCGGCGCGATCCGTGTCGGCCTGATCGCGGTGACCCTGGTGCTGATCTTCGATCAGCTGGTGCCGGCGCATCTGCAGCCGCCCTATCTCACCGGGTCGCAATTGCGCCCGATGCTGTCGCGGATCGGCCAGACCGGCATTCGCTCGCTACCCGCGGATGTCACCGCGCGGTTCGAGCAGCTGAAGCGCGCGCATAAGCCATGACGCAGGCGCAGCTCCCCTGCTCGCCTTGCATGTCCGCGCCGCTTATCAGATGCAATCGGAACCGCTAGAGTGCGCATCATCCGTCAGCCAACCTTTTGGGAGTGATATCGTGGATCTTGGAATCAAAGGCCGCCGCGCATTGGTGTGCGCATCGAGCAAGGGCCTCGGCCTTGGTTGTGCCGCAGCGCTTGCCGCCGAAGGCGTGCATGTCACCATGACTGCACGCGGCGCCGAAGTTCTGGCCGCCGCTGCCGCGGAAGTGCGCAAGGCCAATCCGGGCGTCGAGATCATCGAGGTGGTGGGCGACATCACCACGCCGGAAGGCCGCGAAGCCGCGCTGAAAGCAGCCGGCACCATCGACATCCTCGTCAACAATGCCGGCGGCCCGCCGCCCGGCGATTTCCGCAACTGGAATCGTGACGACTGGATCAAGGCCATCGACGCCAACATGCTGACGCCGATCGAGCTGATCAAGGCCACGGTGGACGGCATGATCGAGCGCAAGTTCGGCCGTATCGTCAACATCACCTCGGCCGCCGTGAAGGCCCCGATCGATGTGCTCGGCCTCTCCAACGGCGCGCGCTCGGGCCTCACCGGCTTTGTCGCCGGCCTGTCGCGCAAGACCGTGCGCAACAATGTCACGATCAATGGCCTGCTGCCGGGCCCGTTCAACACTGATCGCATCCGCGGCGTTGCGGCGGGTCAGGCCAAGAACAGCGGCAAGTCGGTGGAGGAAATCCTGACGCAGCGCGCCAGCGAAAATCCGGCCGGCCGTTTCGGCGAAGCCGATGAATTCGGCCAGGCCTGTGCATGGCTGTGCGGCGCGAAGTCGGGCTTCATCACCGGCCAGAACATCCTGCTCGACGGCGGCGCGTTCCCCGGCACGATGTAACTCCATCCGTCATGGTGAGGAGGCGCGAAGCGCCGTCTCGAACCATGAGCTGCAAGCTCTCGGAGCTTGCGGCCATCCTTCGAGAGGCGGCCCAAGGGCCGCTCCTCAGGATGAGGGTGGAGTCAATTCACCGGCGTCGTGCGCTCATCCGCCCATTCGATGCCGAATTCCTCGAGCCCCTCAGCAAGCAGATCGCCAAGCAGCGGCTCGCCCAGCAGATAGCGCGCGGTTCGCCCATTATTGCCCTCCGCAGCCTCGCGGCGCAGATCGGCCCATTCCTCGATGGTTCCATCACCGCGGCCAAGCCGCATCAGGGCCACGAGATCGACCTTCTCGTCCTCGCTCAAGGCGGCGATGAAGCCGGAGATCTCCTTGACGACGGGATCGCTGCCGTCATCCTCCAGCACGTCGATCATCTTGTCGTCGGCCCCATTCGAGCCCTCGTCGGTATCGACCTCGATATCCTTGGCGTCGAACTGCCGGGCCTTCTCGATCAGGAAGCCGACCTTGTCGGATGAAATGGCGAGTTCTGGCATCATGCGCTCCTCGGAAAACCTGTTGTACCGGCACCAACGCGCAGCATTGCGAGATGATCCATTGCGCCCGCAGCGCAACATCCCGCATGCTCCGCCGCAATAAGAACACGGGAGTGAACACCGCATGCAATGGACGGTCGGCAAGGTCAGGATCACGCAAATTACCGAGAGCCGGATGACGGGCAGCACGCGCTTCATCCTTCCACAGGCGGGCCCGGATGAGGTGAAAGCGCTGCCCTGGCTGATCCCCGATTTTGCCAATGAAGAGGGCCGGTTGAAAATGTCGATCCATGCGCTGGTGGTGGAAACACCGACGCGGCGCATCATTGTCGACACCTGCCTCGGCAATGACAAGGAAGGCCGCTCGGTGCCGACCTGGAATCATCTCAACACGCCGTTCCTGCGCCACCTCGCCGAAGCCGGCTTCGCGCCTGACAGCATCGACACGGTTCTCTGCACGCATCTGCATGTGGACCATGTCGGCTGGAATACGCGACTGGTGGAAGGGCAGTGGGTGCCGACCTTCCCGAACGCGCGCTATCTGTTTGGACGCGACGAATACAATTACTGGAAAGACCATAGCGAGCGCCCGGATCACATCGCTGTGTTCAACGACTCCATCAAACCCGTGGTCGATGCGGGCTTGGTCGATCTCATCGCAGCCGATGCCGATGTCGCCAATGAAATCACATTGATTCCGACACCGGGTCACAGCCCCGGCCATATGAGCGTGCACATCAGATCCGACGGGGAGGAAACTCTGCTCACCGGCGATGCCGCGCATCATCCCGTGCAGATGGCGCATCCCGATTGGGCCTCGACGGCGGATTCCGATCCAGCGCAATCCACACGCTCACGCCGTGAACTATTCGCGCGTTTTGCCGATACGCCGACTCTGGTGATCGGCGGCCATTATGGCGCCGGGCACATCAAGCGCGACGGCGACGCGTGGCGTTTTGATGCGCTGCCGTAGGGCGGCGGTCCAGAGCCCAATCCAGGTTGAATTTCATCCCGCGGTGTTCCACAACTTCACCCGCCAAATAAGGGCTCCAGGGAGACGACAATGAAACTCGTAAGATACGGCGCGTTCGGCAGCGAGAAGCCGGGACTGATCGACAACAACGGCAAGCTGCGCGACCTCTCCGGCAAGATCGCCGATTTCGCCGACGACGCCTTCTCGCCCGACAATCTCGCCAAGCTCAAGGCCATCGATCCGGCCTCCCTCCCTGAAGTTTCCGGCAATCCACGTTACGGTTCGCCCGTCGGCGGCAAGCCGAAATTCATCGCCATCGGCCTGAACTATGCGGACCATGCCGCTGAGTCCAACATGCCGATCCCGTCCGAACCCATCGTCTTCATGAAGGCGCTGAACTCGCTCTGCGGCCCCAATGACGATGTCGAAAAGCCGCGCGGCTCCACCAAGCTCGACTGGGAAGTCGAACTCGCGATCATCATCGGGACCAAGGCGAAATATGTATCGGAAGCCGACGCGCTGAAGCATGTCGCCGGCTATGCCGTCTGCAACGACGTTTCCGAACGCTTCTTCCAGATCGAGCGCGGCGGCCAGTGGACCAAGGGCAAGTCGCACGACACTTTTGGCCCGCTCGGCCCGTGGATCGCGACGACCGACGAAGTTGCCGACGTGCACAAGCTGAGCATGTGGCTCGACGTCAATGGCAAGCGCTGCCAGACCGGCTCGACAGCGACCATGATCTTCAACGTGCCGCAGATCGTGTCCTATCTCTCCGGCATGATGACCCTGATGCCCGGCGACATCATCACCACGGGCACCCCGCCCGGCGTCGGCCTTGGCATGAAGCCGCCGAAATTCCTCGAAGTCGGCGACGTCATGACCCTCGGCATCGAAGGCCTGGGTGAGCAGAAACAGAAGGTCGTGGCGGCTTAAGAGCGCACAACACTCTCAGCCGTCATTGCGAGCGCAGCGAAGCAATCCAGAAGAAGATAAAGAAAGAACTGGATTGCTTCGTCGCTACGCTCCTCGCAATGACGTTGGATAGTAATGATTAGAAGGACCTAACATGAAGCTGACCTTTTCTCCCGGCTCGCCTTTCGCACGCAAGGTGCGCATCGCGGCCATCGAACTCGGGCTGATCGACAAGATCGAACTCGTGCCGGCAACCGTGGCGCCGACGCAGAAGAACGAAGCCTATGCCCATGACATCAGCCCCGTCCGCAAACTGCCGGCGCTGATCCTCGATAGCGGCCAGGTCATCGTCGACAGCTACAACATCACCGAATATCTCGACGAGCTCGCCGGCGGCGGCAAACTCGTCCCGGCCTCAGGCCCGGCGCGATGGAAGGTGAAGACGGAGCATACGCTCATCCAGAGCATGACCGACGCGCTGCTGCTGTGCCGCTATGAAATGGGCGTGCGGCCGAAAGAATTCTTCTGGCAGGGCTGGTACGACGATCAGTGGGACCGCGCCTGGGTCGGCCTCGGCCAGTTCGAGAACCATCCGGACATTCTCACCCGCCCGCTCGACGCCGCACAGATCTCGCTGGTGTGTATCCTTGGCTATCTGGACTTCCGGTTCGCGGATTGCGGCTGGCGCAAGGCATTTCCGAAGCTCGACGCGTTCCACGAACGCATGCTGCAGCGGGAATCGGTGAAGGTGTCCGTGCCGCCGAACGGCTAATCGAAAAGCGAGGGCGTGTAATTCACATACGCGCCCTCGATGGCCAGCATTTTAAGCTTCGTCTCGACACCGCCATTGGCCGAGAAGCCGCCGGGCTTGCCGCCCGCTGCAAGCACGCGATGGCAGGGCACGATAATCGGACAGGGGTTTTGCCCCATCGCCTGCCCCACATTGCGCGACAGTTCGACGCCGCCGAGACGCTTGGCGATATCGCCGTAAGTCAAGGTTTTGCCGGGCGGAATCGCGCGGGCGATGGCATAGACCTCGCGATTGAAATCGGGACTGTCAGATAGATCCAGGTCGATATCGGCGAGATCGACCTGTTGGCCCGCCATCAGCGCGACCATCCGATCGATCGCCACCTGCACCATGGCTGGCGGCGGCGCTTCAATCAGCGCCTGATAGCGCTGTTTCAATCGCCCGCGCGTCTGTGCCTCGCTCGGCAGCGGCAATTGAATCGCGACGATCCCGCGATCGGCCCAGGCGATGCCGCAACGGCCGATGGCGGTGTCGAAAAGTGCAAACTGGATGTCGGCCATCACAGCCTCCTCACATCGATCGAAGCATCAATGTGTGTCCGAAAGCCCGGATTCGCCACCCGTTTTCGGACTTAGCTCTGTGGTTCGCGCGACGGCATCGCAGCCGCCTTGTGAATGAAAGCCTGGCCGAGCGCGTCCAGAATTTCCTTGGTCGCGACGAACATATAGGGCCCGTCCTCGGTCTCGAAGGCGATGCCCACCACGGTCGGATCCGGCTGGTAGTCCATCAGGCTATAGCCCTTGAGCGGCAAAGCGGGGCGGTCTTGTGGCTTGCTGGACATGTCGGTGTTCCGCGTCAGTGAAATGATGGCAACGGATTAGACAACATTGGCGCAAACGCCAAGCGGCTTCCGCACGACGCAGTCAGAGCGCAATGAATTCCTCTGCCAAGGCAATGGCTTGAGGCTCGTCCGCAGCGATCGCCATGGGAACCGGAAACGCCATGGCCATCGCCTTCGCGCGGTTTTCCCAAAGTATGCGCTTTGCAGGATCGGGCTCGATATAGACGAAGCCACGGCAGACGCGGGCGAGGGCCGCGACATGGGCCTTGAACCAGATCGTCCGCGTTGTCTGGTCCTCACGGCTCTCGTGGCCCCCAGTGTCGTCCGCACGCGTGATCATGACGAAGGGCGTTCCGCGCGCGATCAGCCATTCCAGAGCAGCGTGATAGCGCGAAACGCGATCGACTGCCCCGGCCGGAAGTGCCGCGACCATGACGATCGGGTCGCGGCTGGCATCGATCAGATCGGGATCGCTCATCGGATCACTCCCGACGCCTGCGTCATTTGCGCGGCAGTGCTGCCGCCGCAACCTGATCGGAGAATTTGAACTTCACCGTCGCGCCCACCATCAGCGGCACGCCGACAGCGACGAGCGGGCCGGCGCCGACATCGGTGGCGCTGACGCGATAGCGCTGATCGGTGAGATTGGTGCCCCAGATATGCGCCGTATAGCGCTCGTTCTCGACGCCGATCCGCGCATTGAGCAGGCCGTAGCCGGGCTGGCGCAGGGTGTTGGCGACATCGAACCAGAAACCGGAGCGATACTGCCAGGTGATATCGACATTGCCCACGAGATTGTCGATGCCGACATTCCACGCATAACCGATGCCGAACGAGCCGGTGAATTTCGAGATATATTGCTGCTCCTTGCCGCTGGCATCGATGACGCCGGCCACACCGGTGGCGAGCGCATTGCGGAAGTCCACATAACTGGCATCAGCATAACCGGCCGAGGCGAGCAGCGACCAATGCTCGTCGAGCTTTACCCGCGCATCGAGCTCGGCGCCGTAAGAGCGGCTCCTGGCGGCATTCTGGATCGGCGACGACATGGTGGCGACATTGAATGTCTGCACCTGCTGGTTCTTCCAGTCCATGAAGAACACCGCACCGTTCAATGCCAGACGGTCGCCGAAGAATTTGCCCTTGAAGCCGCCCTCATAGCTCCAGAGCGCTTCCGACTCGAACGGCTTCTCGTCGCCCGGTGCCACGAACCCCGCATTGAAGCCGGCAGACTTATAGCCGCGGCTGGCACTGACATAGAGATTGAGCTTGTCGGTGACGTCATAGATCGCGCCGATCCGCGGCGTGACATAGGGCGCCGAGATACTGGCCTGATAGCCCGGCGCGAAGCCCGCCACGACCGGCGCAAACAACGTGTTGAAGGATGCGTTGTCGGAACTGAAGTTGTAGTTGAAGTCCTTGTGGTCATAGCCCACGCGCGCGCCGCCGAAGATCTTCCAGCGATCGGTGATGGCGACCGTGGCATCGGCGAAGCCGGCCACGACGGTGGTGTCGGTCACGCCCTTCGACGACAAGGCAACGCTGTTGCCCGTCAGAAAGCCGCCAGGATTGAAGGTGTTGACGATGCCATAGGTGCGCGCGCCTTCGCTGCGCTCGGCATAGAGGCCGGCAACCCATTTCACCCGGTCGGACCGATCGGATTCGTAGCGCAGCTCCTGCGAGGCCTGGCGATAGCTGCCATTGAATGGGTTGTTGGCGCGATACTGGAATCCCGCAATTCCGAAGGACTGGAACAGCACATCATTGGCAGCGAAATAGCCGCGTGGGAACGGCGTGCCGTTGAAATCGAGATCATTGGAGCGGAAGCCGGTGAGCGACACCAGGCGATCGCCATTGTCCAGCCGCGCAGTGAACTGGGCGCGGCCCGTGGTCGTCTTGACGGTACCGTTCACCGGGCTGAGGATATCCACGCTGCGGCGACCGGCATTGAAATCGGCATTGGTCATCCATGCGCCGTCGAATGTGCGCTGATGCTCGTGCTCGATGCTGCCGAGGAAATCGACGACGTCATTGACGGGACCACTGACACTGAGGCGGCCGGCGACATCCTCGAGCGAATTGACGTCGCGCCCGACGGCGATGTTCGGCGTGAAGCCGTCATTGCGCGAGCCGGAGAAGGCGCCGCGCACGGCCCAGCCATTGTTGCCCGCCGGCGTGTTGAAGACGCCGAACATGCGCGCTGTGTTGAACCGCCCGTATTCCAGACCGATTTCGCCCGTGCGGCGCGACGGATCCGGCACATTGGAGATCACATTGATGGAGCCGGCGAGATTGTTGCGCCCGTAAAGCGTGCCCTGCGGGCCGCGCAGGATCTCCATCCGCGCCACATCGAGCAGCGTGCTGCGATAGGATTGCGATGTGCCGGCCGAGACGCCGTCGATATAGAGGCCGACGGACGGATCGGTGTCGATCAGTGCCGAGCCGACGCCGCGGATGGCCGTGAAATTGGTGTAGAGACTGCCCGAGAGCGTGCCCATCTGCACGTTCGGCGTCTGGTTCAGCACCTGATCGGTGCGCGTCAGCTGGTTGTCGGCGATACGCTCGCCCGACCACACGTCGATGCTCATCGGAACATCGAATGCAGCCTCGGGACGTTTTTGCGCGGTGACCGTGATTTCGTCGAGTTGAACCGCCTGCTGCGCGCAAGCCGGATGAGCAATGATCGACAATGACAGAGCCAAGAGTGATTTGCGGCGCATCAGATCCCCCACATTCGCGCCATTTTCATAAGCCGTTTTGCGGCCGGCATGCCGATGGCCGCTTATGAGATCGGACAAAACATCTATGAGAGCCGCCGAACGGCGCTCGGGGGATGGCCGAAGTGACGCTTGAAAGCCGCGGTGAAATTCGCGGGATGCGCATAGCCAGCGCGATAGGCCGCCTCGGCAATGGAGAGCGCGTGACTTTCGATCAGTTCGCGCCCGAATTGCAGGCGGCGTTCCGTGATATAGCGGCCGATCCCGATGCCGAAGCTCGCCGAGAAATCCTGCTTCAGCTTGCTGGCACTGATACCGAATGTGTGCGCGAGACCATGGATGGTGTGTTCGGCGCCGGGCGCATGATCGATCAGATCGCGCATCGCCATCATGCGATCGAGCGACGACCGTCGATGGCCATGCGAAGTCTCGACACAGCGCGCACCGAAATCGCTCATCAGCACGGCCAGCAGATCGAGCGCACGACTTTCGAAATAGAGCGCGGCGGCGACACCATGGCCGGGCGGATACTGGATCGACAGCGCAAGCTCGCGCAGCCGCGGATCCAGCGCACGCCGCTGGGTGGTGATCGCTTTGCCGGTCGCAGCCCGCATCGCGTCGAACGCGCTGTCGCTGCCGAAGCGGCCTTCAACAGCCTCGAACCAGTCCGGCGTCACCACGAGCTCGACAGTCCGGACGGGATGGCTCGGCAGAACGACTTTTCGCGTGGCCACGCGCTCATTGGTTGAAGAGATCCAGGCTTCGCCTGGCTGAAAGCCCGTCTCGATCGGCCCTGCTCCGCTGCGCGCATGTCCGCTCAGGACGACACTCAGGCAGACCGCAGGAAATGTCTCGGCATCGATGACCAGCGGTTTCGTCAGCGACAGATCCGTCGAGAGCAGGCTGAGGCCCGGCTGCACCTCCTGGTGCAGGATCTGCGGTGTCCCGCGATCCACAACCGGCAGTGCGCGCAGCGTTGCTTCGAAGCGACCGACATCGCCGGCCTCATGTGACTGCAGGCTCATCTTGCACCGTCGATCGTCTGCCCGTTCGATCCGGCAAGATTACGCGCGCATAATTTCTCGCTCAATCTCAGTGATTTAGATCATCTCGAACATGCCGCTTCAGCCCAAACAAAACAGGCCCGTCTCGCGCGAGACGGGCCTGTTTTCAACGACGATCGCGCGCAATCATTCGTCCTGCATCGCCGCCGTGAGCTTGTCGTAATACTTGGTCACCACATCGATATTGCCCTTGTTCTCGACCGCCGGCAGCGGCTGCTTCAGCGCGCCATTGAGTTCATCCAATGCGGCCTTCTTGTCCTTGGCCGGGATTTTCTTGTCGGCATTCACCGCCGCGATCTGCTGCTTGATG
>NZ_JBIIOT010000038.1:0-47317 GCF_044336785.1 Tardiphaga sp.
CGGCACTTATGGAGACTCTCATGCTCGCCATTTCTGATCTCCATGTCGCCTACGGCCATGCCGAAGTGCTGCACGGCCTCAATGTGCAGGTCCAGCCCAACGAGATCGTGGCCATCATGGGCCGCAACGGCATGGGCAAGACCACGCTGATGAAATCGCTGATGGGCATCGTGCCGACCAAGTCGGGCTCGGTGACCATGGAAGGCAAGGAACTCGGCACGCTCAAGAGCTATGAGCGCGTCGCGCGTGGCCTCGCTTACGTGCCGCAGGGGCGCATGATCTTCTCGCACATGACCGTGCAGGAGAATATCGAAACCGGCCTCGTCGCATCCGGCGAGAAGAACGTGCCGGGTGATCTCTACGAACTCTTTCCAGTCCTGCTGGAAATGAAGGGGCGGCGGGGCGGCAATCTGTCCGGCGGCCAGCAGCAGCAGCTCGCCATCGCGCGCGCGCTCGCGACCAAGCCGAAGGTGCTTCTGCTGGACGAGCCGACCGAAGGCATCCAGCCGTCCATCATCAAGGACATGGCGCGCACCCTCAAGCACATCCGCGACACCAAGGGCCTGTCGATCATCGTGTCCGAACAGGTGTTGAGCTTTGCGCTGGATGTCGCCGACCGCGTGCTGGTCATCGAGAACGGCGAGATAGTTCGCGACGAGGCGCGCGAGGGCATCGATGCCGCGCAGATCGCCAAATATCTGTCCGTCTAGTCTTTTTCAGAAACTGCCAAGACTTGTAACCGAAGGGGAGCTTTGAATGCCTGATACACTGATCAAGGTCGATCTCACGCAGTCGGCCTACGACAACGACATGATTCACAATCGCTGGCATTCGGACATTCCCATGGTGGCGTGGGTCAATCCCGGCGATGATTTCATCGTCGAGACCTATGACTGGACCGGTGGCTTCATCAAGAACAATGACTCGGCTGATGACGTGCGCGACATCGATCTGTCGATCGTGCACTTCCTGTCCGGCCCGATCGGCGTCAAGGGCGCCGAGCCCGGCGATCTCCTCGTTGTCGATCTGCTTGATGTCGGCCCGATGAAAGATTCGCAGTGGGGCTTCAACGGCTTCTTCTCCAAGCAGAATGGCGGCGGATTCCTTACGGATCACTTCCCGCTGGCGCAGAAGTCGATCTGGGACTTCAAGGGCATGTACACGTCGTCGCGCCATATTCCCGGCGTGAACTTTGCCGGCCTGATCCATCCCGGCCTGATCGGCTGTCTGCCTGATCCCAAGCTGCTTGCCACGTGGAACGAGCGCGAGCAGGCGCTGATCGATACCAATCCAACCCGCGTCCCCGGTCTCGCCAATCCGCCGTTTGGCCCTACCGCACATATGGGCAGGCTTACGGGTGAGGCGAAGGCGAAGGCTGCGGCGGAAGGCGCACGCACGGTGCCACCGCGCGAGCATGGCGGCAATTGCGACATCAAGGACCTGTCGCGCGGCTCGAAAGTGTATTTCCCGGTCTATGTGCCCGGCGGTGGCCTGTCGATGGGCGACCTACATTTCAGCCAGGGCGACGGCGAGATCACCTTCTGCGGCGCCATCGAGATGGCGGGCTGGCTGCATATCAAGGTCGATATCATCAAGGATGGCGTTGCCAAATACGGCATCAAGAATCCGGTGTTCAAGCCGTCGCCGATGACGCCGAACTACAAGGACTTCCTGATCTTCGAAGGCATCTCGGTGGATGAGGCGGGCAAGCAGCATTATCTCGACGTGCATATCGCCTATCGTCAGGCCTGTCTGAATGCGATCGAATATCTGAAGAAGTTCGGCTATTCCGGCGCCCAGGCCTATTCGATCCTCGGCACGGCGCCTTGCCAGGGCCATATCTCCGGCGTGGTCGACGTGCCGAACGCTTGCGCCACATTGTGGCTGCCGACGGAGATCTTCGACTTCGACATCATGCCGTCAGGGGCCGGGCCGATCAAACATATCGACGGCTCGATCCAGATGCCGCTGTCGCCGGACAAGTAACTCGGTCAACTCGGCCGCGGCGCCATGTCATCGGCGCCGCGGCTGCCTTTTATCTCCGTCCTTTCAACCGTCATTGCGAGCGAAGCGAAGCAATCCTGCTTCTTTTGCGCCGCTTTCCGGATTGCTTCGTCGCTCCGCTCCTCGCAATGACGGGGAGAGGTCAGCGGCCAACGATGGATCACCATCATGCCGGTCTACGAATATCTCTGCGACGATTGCGGTCACTTCACCGACATGCGCCCGATGGCCGAATGCGATGATCCGCAGGATTGTCCACACTGCGCCACCTCGGCCCCGCGTGTCATGCTGACGGCGCCCGCATTCTTCTGCATGTCCTCGGACAAGCGCAAAGCGCATGCCACGAACGAGGAAAGCCGCAATGCGCCGAAGACGGTGGCGCAATACAAAGCCGGCCAGGACCGCGCCAAACACGGCGCCGGTTGCGGCTGTTGCTCCAGCAAGAAGCCCTCGCGGCTGATGAAGAAGACCGCGACAGGCTCGAAGAGCTTCCCGACCGCGCGGCCGTGGATGATCAGCCACTGACTCCTGCGCTGTGATGCGCTATCGTCCACTCCCGCGCCTATCGCGGGGGGCAGGCGGAGGCGCAATCATGCGACAGAATCCATTCGGAGCCACCGGGCACCATGTGTCCGTGATCGGGCAGGGCACCTGGTATATTGACCATGGCGACCGCGCTGCCGCGGTGAAGGCCCTGCAGGCCGGCCTCGATGCCGGCATGAGCCATATCGACACCGCGGAAATGTATGGCGACGCCGAGCCTGTCGTCGCTGAAGCCATCGCGGGGCGCCGCGACGAGGTGTTTCTCGTCTCCAAAGTCCTGCCGAGCAACGCCTCCCGCAAGGGCACTGTTGCCGCCTGCGAACGCTCGCTGAGGCGGCTGAATACGGATCGGCTCGATTGCTATCTGCTGCATTGGCGCGGACAGGTTCCGTTGGCCGAAACGGTTGCCGCCTTCGAGGAACTGAAATCCGCCGGCAAGATCGCGTCCTGGGGTGTGAGCAATTTCGACGCCGACGATCTCAACGAGTTGTTGCGCGTTGCGGGGAAGGGTGCCATCGCCTGCAATCAGGTGCTCTACCATCTGCAGGAACGCGCCATCGAACATCGCGTGATCCCCTGGTGCGAGCAGCATGGCGTCGCCGTGGTTGCCTATTCGCCGTTCGGTCATAATGACTTTCCGTCGCCGCGCTCGCCGGGCGGCCAATTGATGGCGCAGATCGCCGCCGCTCACGGTGCCAGTGCGCGTCAGGTGGCACTCGCCTTCCTGATCCGCCAAGCTGCGGTATTCACGATCCCGAAAGCGTCATCCGCTGCCCACGCAGCCGATAACGCCGCAGCTGGCGATCTCGTGCTGAGCGAGGCCGACATCGGCAAACTGGATAAGGCATTTCCCCGCGGGCGCGAGCCGTCGAGCCTGCCGATGCTCTGAGCGACCCGCCGGTCGTCATGCTGCAGTGCATGATCATGCGAGGCTGATCGCGCAGCGTCGTCTGTTGCATAACGCCGTCCTGTTATCGGAGGTTGTCCCAACGGCGCGAACGGCGTTTTGTGAGGCTCCAGATTCGGCCCGCATATTTTGCCGGGCCCAGCAGCCGGTTTCCTCCCGTGACCACTCATGTTCCGCCGCCGAAGGTCAGCGTACCCGTGCAGGCAGCCCGTCATCTCGACAAGCCGCTCTTCGGCCTTCTCCTGATCGTCTGCTCCACGGCCTTCCTGGCATCGTCGGACACCATGGCGAAATACCTGTCGCGCGGCGGCATGCCGCCGGTGGAGATCGCCTGGATCCGTTTTACGGTCTTCGCCCTGATCATGCTGCCGATGGTGCTGGTCCCGTCGGGCGGGAAGGCGCTGCGTTCGAGCCGACCGCTGCTGCAGGTCTTTCGTGGGCTGGGTCTGCTCGGCTCGTCGATCTTCTTCATTATCGGCCTCAGCTATCTGCCGATCGCAGAGGCGACTGCCACCGGCTTCATCTCGCCGATATTCGTCACCAGCCTGTCGGTGATCTTTCTTGGCGAGAAGGTCGGCCTGCGCCGATGGACGGCCACCATCGTCGGACTGATCGGCGTGCTCATCATCGTGCGGCCGGGCACCGCGGCATTTCAACCGGCGGCAATCTTTCCGATCGTCTCTGCACTCGGCTGGGCAGCGGCACTGGTGCTGACGCGCAAGATGAGCGGGGCGGATCAGCCCATCACCACCATGGCCTATGCCGCGATCGTCGGTTTCCTTGTGCTCAGTGTATTCGTGCCGTTCTACTGGACGTCGCCGACGCCGATCCAACTGGCGATCGGTGTGGCGATCGGTGTGTCATCGACGGTCGGTCACTGGATCGTGGTGGTTGCGTTCCGCTATGCCGATGCGTCGGTGCTGGCGCCATTCTCCTATGTCCAATTGATGTGGGTGACGTTGCTCGGCTTCGTCGTCTTCTCCGAAATTCCGGATATCTGGACCTTCGTCGGTGCCGCGGTCATCATCGCGTCCGGCGTTTACACGGCGCATCGCGAGCGCGTGCGGCGGGCAAAAATTGTAGTCCCCGCCGAGCCGTATCCGACTTCGTGATGAACTCATAAATCACGCGATCATGCCCGCACGGTAGGCCGATCCGCATCTGCGGCATCATCATGCACATGCTGCGCAGGATGATACTCAGATTCATTTCGCTTCATTGCAGCTTAAGAATAAAGCTTGTTCCACGCACGTTTTCCGCGTGTTTTAAGCAATGAGAACGCGAGACGCGTTATGATCCAATAGCCTACTCAAGCGTTGGTATCGTTATGCTGAGAGTTTGGAATTGCATCGAGACGCAGCATGACTGGCGGTTGATCCTGCTGGCAGCTGCAGTGTGTTTTCTCACCAGCCTTGCGGCGGTGAACCTGTTCACGCGTGCGCGCACCGCATCCCCTGACACGCGCCTGGCCTGGCTGGTCACCTCCGGCGTCGTCACCGGCTTCGGTACGTGGGCCACGCATTTCATCGCGATGCTCGCTTACACGCCGGGCTTCGACCTGCATTACGACCTCATCATCACCGCCTGCTCGCTGGTCGCATCCGCCGTGATGACCACTGCCGGTTTTGCGATCGCGATCTTTCGTCGCTCGAAGCAGAATGCAATGCTTGGCGGCGCGGTCATCGGACTCGGCATCGCTTGCATGCACTATATGGGAATGGCGTCGCTGCGCATTCCTGCGACCATCCAATGGCTGCCCGACCTCGTCACGACATCGATCATCGGCGGCATGGTGCTCGGTGCATTCGCCATGCTTGTCGCGCAGACTGCGGATAAGCCAGCGAAGCTGCTCGGTGCGGCGCTGCTGCTGACGCTTGCAATCTGCGTGCATCACTTCGTCGCCATGGGCGCGATCAGCCTCACCTACAAGGCCGGCATCGACGGCAGTGAAAGCCTGCTGTCGCCGATCGAATTGTCGCTGGCGATTGCAGCATTCACCGTCACCGTCGTCATCGCCGGTCTGGTCGTGGCCGTCTCGGATCAGCGCAGCCGGCGCAGCATGCGCCAGCGTAACATGCAGCTCGATGCGGCTTTGAATAATATGGGGCAGGGCCTGTGCATGTATGATGCGCAGGGCGGGCTCGAATTGTGGAACGACAGTTACGTCCGTATGTATCGCATTGCCCCGGAGAAGATGGTGCTGGGCGCCACCATGGCGGAAGTTGTGGCGCTGCGCAGCGCTTCCGGCATGCTGTTCACCGAGCAGGATCGCTATGATGCGCAGCTGGAGGCGGCGATCGCCGAGCGCAAGCCGGCGAGCCAGACGGCTGAACTGCCCGACGGGCGCACCATCCAGGTGCGCTATCGTCCGATGGATAGCGGCGGCTGGGTGGTGATCCATGCCGACATCACAGATCGCAAGCAGACCGAGGCGCGTATCGTGCATCTCGCGCGTCACGACCCGATCACCGATCTGCCAAACCGCGTCGCGTTCAACGAATATCTGGCGCGGGTGTTCAGCGAGGCATCGGCAGGGCATGGCTCGTTCGCGGTGGTGCGCATCGATATCGATCGCTTCCGGGAGATCAACGAGGTGTTCGGCCAGTCGATGGGCGATGCGGTGTTGGCCGAGATCGCCAAGCGGCTCGCGGCGGCAAGCAATGGAGCCTTCCTGGCGCGGCCCAGTGGCGATATCTTTTCAATCGTCAGCCATCTCGGTGCGGAGCCGCAGACGGTGGATGATCTCTGTGCGCGACTGTCGGCAGTGCTCGACAACACGCTGCAGATCGATCGCCAGACGGTTCGCGTTCGCTGCAGTATCGGCATCTCCGTCTATCCGCAGGATGGCAACGATACCGAAAGCCTGATCGCCCATGCCGATCTCGCGCTCGACCGCGCCAAGGCTGAGGAGCGCGGAACGATCCGTTTCTTTGAGGCGGAGATGGATCAGCAGATCCGCGAAAAGCGCCTGCTGCAGCGCGACCTCGTGGTGGCTATCGAGAACGAGCAGTTCGAACTCTATTTCCAGCCGCAGGCGTCCGCTGATGGCACCATCGTGGCCTTCGAGGTGCTTCTGCGCTGGCGTCACCCGGAGCGCGGCATCGTTTCGCCCGCGGTGTTCATCCCGCTGGCGGAAGAGACGGGCCTGATCAGCGCCATCGATGCGTGGGTGTTACGTCAAGCATGCCGGGAGGCCGCGACCTGGCACAATCCGCTCTCCATTGCGATCAATCTCTCGCCGGTGGATTTCCGCACCGGCGATGTACCGGCCATGCTGGCGTCGGTGTTGAAAGAGACCGGTCTTGCACCCGAGCGGGTCGAGATCGAGATTACCGAAGGCGTGTTGATCGACGACTTTGCCGGCGCCATTGCTATTTTGCGCGATATCAAGGCGCTCGGCGTCCGCGTGGCCATGGATGATTTCGGCACCGGCTATTCCAGCCTCAGCTATCTGCAGGCTTTCCCGTTCGACAAGATCAAGATCGACCAGACTTTTGTCATGAAGCTGGAGACAAACCCGCAATCGGCAGCGATCGTGCATGCGATTATCGGCCTCGGCCGTTCGCTGAAGCTCCCGGTCATCGCCGAAGGCGTCGAAACTGCAGCGCAACTTTCTTTCCTCGCCTCGGAAGGCTGCGCGGAAATCCAGGGCTTCCTGATCGGTCGTCCCTATCCGATCGCGCACTACCGAAAGGTCGTCACCTCGGGAAAAGGCCGTGCGATTGAAGTGAAGCGCGCGAGCTGAACTATGACGGGACGTTACGTCGCGTGATTGTTCGCTTTCTCTCACACATCGATAATTCAGCGGTATTTGCGCGCGGATTCGTGATCGCTCGTGAACTCGCTCCTCAGTTGCCGAGTCCGATTTCAACAATACCTAGCTGAGGATTTCCCTCAGGCTCCGACAGTCTTGGATCATCCCGTCATCAGAACAGGCCCATGTCTTGGTCCCGACGGGCGACCACCACCGCAGCCTTGCGGTGGCGGGGGCTGATAACCGGAGTTGTCGTTATGACTGATACGTTGAAAACCGGAGCCATCGATATTGTAGCCGGTGAGGCCGATGCGTTCGGTGACGTGGTGGCGGACGCCATGATCGCCGCCGGGCTCAAGGTCTCTCATCCGCATCCGCTTCTGGCCGATTTCGTCGAGGACATCTGGGATCTCGACATTCCCGATGGTGACATCGCGCGGCGGCTGATCATCAGGGTGCCGCCCAGCGCCTATGCATTCCTGTTTTTGCAGTATCGCACCTCGATCGTGTCCGAATGGACATTCGGCAGCGCGAATGTTCCACGATTCTCCAAGCGCCGTTCCGCCATCAAGGTACAGAGTGGCATCATCACCGCACGACCCATGGGGCCGCTCGGCGCCATCATCGTGCGCATCAAGCCTGAAGCCTGGGAGCGGGTCGTTCGCGCACCGCTATCCAATTTTCTCGATCACAAGATCGATCTCCACGAGGTCCTGGACAAACAGGCTCTCGCAGAGATCGAAGATGAACTGGCGGCAGCCCCGCATGCGGATGCACGGTTTGCGCTGATCGAGGAACTGCTATTTCGCGAAATGCGGCCTTCGCATCTACGGACGCCATTGATGCAGGCGGCGGCGCGCCTGCGCTTCGACCCGGCGCTGCAGATCCGGCAACTGGCGTCCGAGCTAGACATCAGCGTGCGCCATCTGTCGCGCGGCTTCAAGGCCACCTTCGGCACGGGCCCCAAGCAGTTCGCGCGTCTCGCCCGTGTCGAGAAGGCCTTCGCCGCGCGCCGTGACGGCCATTGCTGGACTGATATCGCCCATGCCTGCGGCTTTGCCGATCAGGCCCATCTGATCCACGACTTCCGCGCGATCATCGGGGCGGCACCGGAGGAAATCTTCAAGCCGCCGGTGTTTCGCACATGGGTTGCCGAAGGACGACTGAGGGCACGGCCGTTCTTCAATCTGTTCGTTGCCGGTTGATCCGATGCTGGTGTGGTTCTTGGTCGTCGGCCTGATGCACTGGGTTGGTCCGGTGAGTTGGTTCGGCAGGAACAGCTGGCTCATGGCCTATCTGCGGAAGACACGTCAGTGGAGGAGTGGATTGATGAAACCAAGACTCGTGTCGTTACCGGGCGCGATCGTGACCGGTGCCCGGGATCTTCACTGGATCGAGGCTACGCCGGGCGATCTGATGGCGCTGCGGATTCATAGTCGCGATGTCGCCGGTGCTTTCACTGTCGTGGAAGCGCGTGTGATGCCATTCAGTGGTCCGCCGCTGCATGTTCACAATGAGCGCGACGAGATCTTCGAAGTGCTCGAAGGCCGGTTTCGCTTTCTCTGTGCCGGCGATACCTTCGATATCACGGCGGGAACGACGGTCGTCGTCCCGCGGGGCGTCGCGCATGCGTGGGTCAATCTGGGCTCGCGGCCGGCGCGTCTGTTGTTCTCTTTCGTGCCGGGCGGAATCGATGGTCTGTTCGAGGAGATTGGTCGTACCCCGCCGGATCAATGGGCGGCACTGGCTGCGCTGCACGTCGTCGAGGGCGCGGCGGAGCCATGCCGGGCCTATCGTGGCGAGAATATCGCCTTTCTCATGCCATTGCCGTGATCATACGGGTAATGCGATCGAATACTTCACCTGGCTCAGCGCAAAGCTCGATTCAATCGACGCGATGCCGTCGAGCCGGGTGAGCTTGTTCTTGAGGAAAGCCTCGTAGGAGGCGAGATCGGCAGCGACCACGCGCAGCAGATAGTCGCGATTGCCGGTCATCAGGTAACATTCCAGCACCTCGTCCCATTTCGAAATCGCCTTGGCGAAGCGATTGAGGTCTTCTTCCTTCTGCCTGACCAGCTTGATCGAAATAAAGACGCTGACGGGAAGGCCGACAGCTTTCTGATCCACCAGCGCCATGTAGCCGGAAATCACGCCGCGCTGCTCAAGCAGTTTGACACGGCGATGGCAGGGCGAAATCGACAGGCCCACTTTGTCCGCCAGTTCCTGCATGGTCAGCCGGCTGTCGATCTGCAGCGCGGCCAGGATCTTGCGGTCGATCATGTCCAGCGTTTGCATGCGGAGACCCGGAATTGGAATAAATTGGTGGAACGGGAGCGTTGGCGATCAGTTTATTCCAATATGTTGCCTCTTGTCGCCATAAATTGGGAAAATCCGGAAATCGCCGATCGCTAGAATGGTGCCAATTCACGAACCGGATCAGCCGGCCATACACGGGAGCCCACCATGCCGATCGATGACAGCCGCCTGCAGATGCTGACGGCGCTGGCCAAGAAGGCGCTCTGGCTTTCGTCCTGGACCATCCACAACGCCAACCACATTCGCCCCAACACCGATGGCCTCAAGGTCGGCGGTCATCAGGCGTCATCCGCATCGCTCGCGACCATCATGTCGGCGCTGTATTTCTCGGTACTGAAGCCGGAGGATCGCGTTGCGGTGAAGCCGCATGCGTCGCCGATCTTCCACGCGATCCAGTATCTGTTCGGCAATCAGACGCGCGAGAAGCTGGAGAACTTTCGCGGCTTCAAGGGTGCGCAGAGCTATCCGTCGCGCACCAAGGATGTCGATGATGTCGACTTCTCCACAGGATCGGTCGGCCTCGGTGTTGCGCAGACGCTGTTCTCGTCGCTGGTGCAGGATTACGTGTCTGCTCATGGGCTGATCGGGGATCGCCGCGAAGGCCGCATGATCGCGCTGGTTGGCGATGCGGAGATGGATGAAGGCAACATCTTCGAGGCGCTGGTCGAAGGCTGGAAGCATGGCCTGCGCAATTGCTGGTGGATCATCGACTACAATCGTCAGAGCCTCGATGCCGTCGTGCGTGAGGGACTGTGGGAAAAATTTGAATCCATGTTCCGCAATTTCGGCTGGGACGTGGTCATCGTGAAGTATGGCCGGCTGATGGATGCGGCTTTTGCCGAGCCGGGCGGTCTGGCGCTGAAGACCTGGATCGATAATTGTCCGAACCAGCGCTACGCGGCGCTGTGCTTTCAGGGCGGGGCGGCATTCCGCAAGCGGCTGCATGACGAGATCGGCGATCAGGGCGACGTCACCGCGCTGATCGATCGGCGCAGCGACGACGAACTATTGGCGCTGATGTCCAATCTCGGTGGCCATGACATGGCCAGCATGATCGAGGCGTTCGAGACGATCGATCACGATCGCCCGGTCTGCTTCATCGCCTATACGATCAAGGGCGTCGGGCTGCCGTTCCAGGGGCACAAGGACAATCACGCCGGCCTGATGACGCCGACGCAGATGGAGAAATGGCGCGAGAGCCAGAATATTCGGCCGGGCCAAGAATGGGACAAGTCCGAAGGGCTGGCGCAGGATGCAGCGGCGCTGGAGGCATTTCTCAAGCAGGTGCCTTTCGTGCAGCAAGGCCGTCGCCGCCTTGATGCGCCGACGATCGAGGTTCCGGATACACTGCAATTCAAGCCGGCTTCGGAGATGTCCACGCAGCAGGGCTTTGGCCTGATCCTCAACGAACTCGCACGCAGCGAGACGGAGCTGGCGTCACGGATCGTCACGGCATCGCCGGACGTCACCGTGTCCACCAATCTCGGCGCCTGGGTCAACCGCCGCGGTTTGTTCGCCAAGGCGGAGAATGCCGACCTGTTCCGGCAGGAGAAGATCCCATCGACATTCGCGTGGGATTACTCGCCGAAGGGCCAGCATATGGAGCTCGGGATCGCCGAGATGAATCTCTTCATCATGCTCTCGGCGCTCGGTCTGTCGCACAGCATCAATGGCGCGCGGCTGCTGCCGATCGCCACGCTGTATGATCCCTTCATCGAGCGCGGCCTCGATGCGCTGAATTATGCCTGCTACCAGGATGCGCGCTTCATGGTGGCGGCGACGCCATCGGGCATCACGCTGGCGCCGGAAGGTGGCGCGCATCAGTCGATCGCGACGCCTCTGATCGGCATGGCACAGGACGGGCTGGCATCTTACGAGCCGGCCTTTGTCGATGAACTCGCCGTCATCATGCGCTGGGGCTTTGCGCATATGCAGCGCGCGGCCGGCGAGGGCGGCTCGGTCTATCTGCGGCTCTCGACACGCGCCATCGAGCAGCCAAAGCGCATCATGACGCCGGATTTGCAGCAGCACATCACGGACGGCGCCTACTGGCTGCGCAAGCCCGGCGACAATTGCGATCTGGTGATTGCCTATACGGGCACGCTGGCGCCGGAAGCGATCGAGGCGACCGGGCTGCTCGGCGAAGCGCATCGCGATATCGGGCTACTGGCGATCACGTCTGCGGATCGTCTGCATACGGGCTGGACAGCAGCGCGGCGTATCCGTCGCGAGCAGCGCGTGCCGCAGCAGAGCCATATCGAAAAACTCCTGGCGCCGCTGCCGCGCGATTGCGGCATCGTCGCGGTGCTCGACGGTCATCCGGCCACACTCGGCTGGATCGGCGCGGTGCATGGCCATCGGCTGGAAGCGCTCGGCGTCGAGCATTTCGGCCAGACCGGCACCATCGGTGATCTCTATCGCCATCACGGCATCGACGCGAATGCGATCATCGATGCGGCAGAGGCGTTGAGCCCGGCGGCGCCCGTGCGGCATCGGAAGATGGCGGTGTAGTCGTTCGGACGGCCGCACACCCCATGTCATCCCCGCGAAGGCGGGGATCCATAAACGCTGTCGCCCTGACGCAGTAAGGCCGGTGACGAACGGCGTCGTCGGAGGCTATGGGTCCCCGCCTTCGCGGAGACGACGATAGATTGGTCGCGCTCAAAACGCCTTGAACGTGATGATCGTATGCGTGTCCTGGATGCCGGGCAGCACCTGCACCTTCTCGTTCACGAAGTGACCGATATCGGTGTCCTTATCGACATAGAACTTCACCAGCAGGTCGTAATGGCCGGCGGTGGAATAGATTTCCGAGGCGATCTCGGCCTCTGCCAGCGCATTGGCCACGATGTAGGACTGGCCGAGCTTGCACTTGATCTGGACAAAGAAGGGGATCATCGGGATTCTCCGAACATAGGCGTCTGGAGATCATCAAGCCCAAAACAGCCGGTGTGGCAAGGCCGCCGGGAACCGGCGGCCGCCACCTCTGGTCCGGTCAGGCCGGCTGCAGGCCGAGGGCCTGTGCGGCCTCCAGCCAGACCGGCAGTTCCTTCTGATACAGCGCGTTGGTTTCCTTGAAGCCGAGCGCCGGCTCCAGCGCCACGGTCTTGAGGACTTCCTTGATCTTCGGATCGTTATTGGCCTGCACGAACAGCGCAGCGAGCCTGTCGACGATCGGTTGCGGCGTGGCCTTGGGCACCGCCCAGCCGGAGAAGCCGCTCACCGTGAAGAATTTCGACGTCGCGCCCTGCTCGGGCAGCGTCTTCACCTCGGGGATGGCATCGACCTTTTTCGAATGGACGGCGAACACCACGCCGCGATTGCTCTGCAGCACCGATTGCGCAGCAGTGTAGCTGCCCATGGCGAAATCCAGCGAGCCGTCGGCGAGACCGGTCCACATCGGCGCTTCGCCGCGATAGTGGATCGGTTCGATCTTCAGGCCATATTGCTTGTTGAGCTCATTGACCGTGAAATGCGGCGCCGAGCCGACGCTATAGGTGCCGAAATTGACCTTGTCCTTTTTCTTCGCGAAGGCGACGAAATCGTCGAGCGACTTCACGCCCGATGTGGGACTGGCGACCAGCAGCAGCCCCGCGCCGGGGACGACGCTGACAAGGGACAGATCCTTGTCCATATCATAGCCCGGGGTCTTCAGCATCACCCGGTTCATCACATAGGTGGTGGAGATCGAACACAGGATGGTGTGGCCGTCGGGCTCGGCGCGTGCGACTTCAGCGGTGCCGATGGCGCCGGATGCGCCGGCCTTGTTTTCGACCACCACGGTCTGGCCGATCTGCTTGCCGATGAATTCGCCGAACGAGCGTGCGAGAAGATCGGTCTGTCCGCCGGCGGGATAGCTGCAGACCATGCGGATCTGTTTCGACGGCCAGGCGGCTTGCGCCGAGGCGCCGCGTGACAGGAACGGCAAGGCAAGCGCGGACGTGCCGGCAGCCAAAAAGTGGCGGCGATCGAGTGTGATGGACATGGTTTCCTCCGGTGATTTTTTCCGGACGGTAGCCCAAGGAACTGGCGCCGGCCATGCGTGATTTAGGACAGATTGGCGCATCACCGCCGGCTGTCTGGAGAGCTTCGGGTTGCTGGTCTCGCACCGCCGCGCTAGGACTAGTGATAGCCGCTTTCTGTCTGATTTGATGCGAGTTTTCCGATGCCAACACCGATTGCGCTGACCATTGCCGGCTCCGACTCCTCGGGCGGCGCCGGCATTCAGGCTGATCTCAAGACGTTCGCAGCGCTGGGCGTCTATGGCGCGTCGGCGATCTCGGCGCTGACATCGCAGAACACCCACGGCGTCACCGGCATCCATCAGGTGCCGGCGGACTTCGTCTCGGCTCAGATCGATGCCGTGTTCGTCGATCTCGCGGTGGGGGCGGTGAAGATCGGCATGGTCGCGCAGCGCGACGTCATCGAGGTCATCGCTGCCAACCTTGCCAGGTGGCAGCCGAAACATGTGGTGCTCGATCCGGTGATGGTGGCGACGTCGGGCGACCGGCTGCTGGTGCCGGAGGCGATCGACGCGCTGCGCACGGTGCTGATCCCGCGCGCCGATATAATCACGCCAAACCTGCCGGAGGCGGCGGCGTTGCTCGACGAGCCGATCGCCGAAGGGGATGCCGCCATCGAGGCGCAGGGCAAGCGCCTGCTTGGCCTCGGCTGCAAGGCGGTGCTGATCAAGGGCGGCCATGGCGACGGGCCGCAGAGCACGGATTATTTCGTCACATCCAATGGTGCCATTGCTCTGCCGGCAACGCGGGTGGCGACAAAGAACACCCATGGCACCGGCTGCACGTTGTCGTCGGCCATCGCTGCTGAGCTCGCCAAAGGGGCTGACCTGGAAAGCGCCGTGCGTTCGGCGAAGGCCTATGTGACCGCGGCCATCGCCGCCGCTGACAAGTTCACCGTCGGGCACGGCCATGGGCCGGTGCATCATTTCCACGGCTTTTATTAGCGCCCGACCGTAGGGCGGATGAGCGCAGCGTAATCCGCCGGCCGGCCTCATAGTTGAAACTCCACGGCGGATTATGCCTTCGGCTCATCCGCCCTACGACAACCCACAGAAGCTGCGACACTCTGTCGTCGATCTGTCATCCCGCCTTGATATCAGCCGAACAGCACACGGGTTGTCCGATTCCACCGGACACGCTGGACGGAACCTTCGATGACGACGCTGGATCTCGAAAAGTCCATTGTTGAAACGGCCTATGCCCGCTGGGCGCCGATCTATGATGCGGTGTGCGGCCCGGTGATGTTGAAGGGCCGTCGCGCGGCCGCCGAGGCGGCGCGCAATGTCGGCGGCAAGGTGCTTGAAGTCGGCGTCGGCACCGGCCTGTCTTTCGAGGACTATGACAGCAGCACGGAAGTGACCGGTATCGACCTCTCCGCGCCGATGCTCGCAAAAGCGCGCAACAAGATGGCGTCGGGCCGCTTTCCCTGGGTGAAGGACGTCCAGCAGATGGACGCGCACGCCATGGAGTTCGCGGACGCCACATTCGATTGCGTGGTCGCGCAGTTCGTCATCACGCTGGTCGAGAATCCCGAGCAGGTGCTGTCCGAATGCCACCGCGTGGTGAAGCCGGGCGGCCGCATCATTCTGGTCAATCATCTCTATTCGGAAACCGGCTGGGCCGCGGCGCTGGAGCGCTGGGCAGCGGAGAAAACGCGCTCGCTCGGCCTGCGCCCGGAATTCCCCTTCGCACGGCTGCAGGCATGGTCGCAGGCAAATGCCGATTCCGTTCTTGTCGAGCGTCGCAAGCTGCGGCCGTTCGGCATTTATACGCTCGTGACTTTCGAGAGAACCGCACCGGCGCTGGCGGCATAACGTCATCGTCCGGTCACGCAAATTTGCTAGCCGCTCGCTATGGAAAGAGACGCGATGAGTGAAGGCAACGAACACCGCTTTCGCACCTTGTTCATCTCCGACGTTCATCTCGGAGCACGAGGCTCGCAGGCCGAAAAGCTGCTGGATTTTCTCCGCGTCCACGACGCCGATACCATCTATCTGGTCGGCGACATCGTGGATGGCTGGGCGCTGAAGGGCGGCTGGCACTGGCCGCAGTCCCATAACGACTTCGTGCAGAAGATGCTGCGCAAGGTCCGTAAGGGTGCCAAGATCATCTACATCCCCGGCAATCACGACGAATTCCTGCGCAATTACTACGGCACGCATTTCGGCGGCATCGAGGTCGTCGAGACCGCGACGCATGAAGGCGTGGACGGCAAGAAGTATCTCGTCATCCACGGCGATATCTTCGATCTCGTGGTGCAGAACGCGCGCTGGCTCGCCCATCTCGGCGACAAGGCCTATGACTTCGCGATCCAGATGAATCGTCTGGTCAACGCCTTCCGTCGCCTGTTCGGCTTCCCTTACTGGTCGCTGTCGAAATGGGCCAAGATGAAGGTGAAGAACGCGGTGAATTTCATCGGCGCGTTCGAAGAGACGCTGGCCGGTGAAGCGCGTCGCCACGGTGCTGATGGGGTGATCTGCGGTCACATCCATTATGCGACCATCCGCGACGAGCACGGCATCCGCTACATGAATTGCGGCGACTGGGTCGAGAGCTGTACCGCGCTGGTCGAGCACGAGGACGGTCGCTTCGAAATCCTCACCTGGGCCGATGTGGCCAAGAAGGATGAACCGGTGCGGGCACTCGCCGCCGCAAAGGCCGCTTGATGCGCATCCTGGTCGCCACCGACGCCTGGCACCCGCAAGTCAACGGCGTCGTTCGCACGCTGACCATGATGGCGGAAGCTGCGAAGACCCTCGGCGTCGAGGTCTCGTTCCTCACGCCGGAGACGTTCCATACATTCGGGATGCCGAGCTATCGCGATCTCCGTGTCGCCATTCCGCGCCGTCGCAAGATCGCGCGCATGATCGAGGCGGCCAAGCCCGACAATATCCATATCGCCACCGAAGGCCCCATCGGCTTTGCCGCGCGCGCCTATTGCCGCCGCCGGGGCATTCCGTTCACGACCAGTTTTCACACGCGTTTCCCCGAATATATCTCCGCGCGCTTTCCAATTCCCGAGGCCTGGGTCTGGGCCGGGCTGCGCTGGTTTCATGGCGCAAGCTCTGCGGTGATGGCGGCGACACCCGCGCTCGCCACTGAACTGCGGGAGCGCGGCTTCAAGAATGTGGTCCTGTGGCCGCGTGGCGTCGACGGCCATCTGTTCCGTCCGCGCGATGTCGATCTCGGCTATGCGAAGCCGGTCTATTTGTCAGTCGGCCGCGTTGCCGTGGAAAAGAATCTCGACGCGTTCCTGTCGCTCGATTTGCCTGGCACCAAGGTGATTGTTGGTGACGGGCCCGCGCATGCGGAGCTGCAGGCGAAATATCCGAAGGCGGTGTTCCTCGGCTCGCTGCAGGGCGAGGAACTGGCGCGGGTCTATTCCGGCGCCGATGTGTTCGTGTTTCCGAGCAAGACCGACACCTATGGCCTCGTCCTGCTGGAGGCGCTCGCCAGCGGCGTGCCGGTGGCGGCACTGCCTGTCACTGGGCCGAAGGACGTGATTGGCACGGCATCCGTCGGCGTGCTGTCGGACGACCTTCAGGCGGCCTGCCTGCAGGCGCTCAAGATCGACCGCCAGGCCTGTCTCGATTTCGCGGCCAACCACACCTGGGAAGCCTCGGCGCGGGCGTTTGTCGGGAATATCAGCCAGGTGCGGGCGGATTTGCAGGCCCAGCCTGCCACCCGCGCGCAACAGCCCAGCATCGCCGTCTGATCTCGGCCACTTGTCCGTTGCTTGCTACGCGCGGTAGCATGCATGCATGACAAACACAGCCTTGCCGATCTCCGCCGCCGATATCGATGCCGCCGCCCGGGTCATTGCACCTTATGCCGTGCGCACCCCGCTCTTGCCGTCGCCCGCGCTGGATGCGCTGACCGGTGGGCGCATTTTCGTCAAACCGGAAGTGCTGCAGCGGACCGGCTCGTTCAAATTCCGTGGCGCCTTCAACAAGCTGGCCTCGATCCCGCAGAATGAGCGCAGTCGTGGCGTGGTCGCGTTTTCGTCCGGCAATCATGCCCAGGGTGTCGCCGCCGCCGCGCAGATCCTCGGCATGAAGGCGACCATCGTGATGCCGTCCGATGCGCCGGCCATGAAGGTCGCCCGCACGCGCGGCTATGGCGCCGAGGTCGTGCTCTATGATCGCGACAAGGAAGACCGCGAGGCGATCGCGCGAAAAATCTCCGGCGACAGCGGCGCCACCGTGGTGCCGCCCTATGACGATGTGTTCGTCATGGCTGGGCAGGGCACCGTGGGTCGCGAGATTGCCGAAGATCTGGCCGCCCTCACGGTCGTGCCGGATATCGTCTCGGCGCAGGCATCCGGTGGCGGCCTGATCGGCGGCATCGCTGTCGCCGTGAAGTCGCGCTTTGCCGATGCGTCGATTATCGTTGCGGAGCCTGCGGGCTATCACGACCACGAATTGTCACTCGCAGCCGGCAAGCCGGTTGCCCATGGCAATAGCGGCCGCACCATCTGCGATGCCCTGATGGCGCAGCAGCCCGGCGACATCACGTTCGCCGTCAACAAGCACCTGCTCGCCGGCGCGGTCAGCGCCACCGATGAGGAGGTGATGGAAGCCATGGCCTTTGCGTTTCGCGATCTAAAACTGGTTGTCGAGCCTGGCGGCGCCGTGGCACTGGCGGCACTGCTGAAGGGCAAGATCGACGCCCGCGGAAAGACTGTGGTGATCGTGCTGTCCGGCGGCAATGTGGATGCCGAGCTGTATAGCAAAGCGATCAGTGCATAAGCGTGGATCGTAGGGCGGATAAGCGCAGCGTAATCCGCCGTCCTTCGCCACATGCACTCGGCCGGCGGATGACGCCTTCGGCTCATCCGCCCTACGAAAAGAACGCGATCTTCTCGGCCTGGGTCATGCGGCGGAGCGGCGCCAGCGGATCGGAGGCGGGGGCTGCCGGATTGGCGATCACGCCATTGGCGATCAGCGCAGCGCCGAGTGAGGGGGCAGGCATCTCCGGTGCCGCAGGCATCGCCGGTGCCAGCGCAACCTCTGCAATCTCTTCCAGCGTCATCTCGGCATCCCGGGATGGCTGCGCGACAGGGGCACGATAGACCTGCTCGCTTGCCGCCATCTCTGGGGCCGGCGCGAAGAGTTCGTCGGTATCGTCGAGATCGAGAGCGCCCATTTCCATGGCGACGGCGTCGAGTACGGCGAGATCTTCGGCCTCTTCGGCTTCGAAGCTTGTCTCGACGTCCGCCGTCGCTTCGATGGGCAGCGCTACCGGAATATTGACCATAGCTTCGGCTGCTTCGGCCAGGGCCTCTGCCGCTGCGAGGGCATGCTCGACGGGAGCCGGCTTGAAAGCAGGTTTTGGCGCCCGCATCGTTTCCGCGGAAGGTTCGGAGGTTGCCTCGCTCGCAGGTGCCTTGAACAGCGGCGTCACGGACGCCTCGCGCGGCTCATGGGCCTGTTCCGCGACAGGGGCTTCGGCTTTTGCAGTCGGCGCAAGGCTGCCGTCTGCCAGTGCCTCGATACGCTCCATCAGCGCATCGTAGCTCGCCAGCACGGCGTCGCGGCCTTTCTCGCTGTTGCGCGCCTCAACGGCCGCGTGGGCCGTCTCGATCGCCTTCACCTGCGTGTCCAGGAGATCGCAGATGCGGGTATCGGCACCGCATTCGCGCATCGTCAGGGCGATCTCGCGGATGATGCGGGCGCCGTTGCGAGCTGTGGTCTGCGCCGTGTCGCCTTCACTGCGCGGCAGCACCTCGATGGCGGTGGCCTTGGCCTGGCGCAAAGCGGCGCGGATCGCGCCAAGGGCTGCCGTGAGGCTCAGCCCCTGCGGTTGCTGCTTTTGCGTGGCAAGATTGCCCTCAAGTCGGGACACGGCTTCCAGCAGCAGATTGGTATCGGCATTGCGGTTGCGCTTGGTATATTCGGCAAGGAACCAGCGGCCCCGTGCGGTCTCCATGAAGGCCTCGCGGATCGCCTCGTAGTCAGCCTCGCCCGGCAGATTCGGACGGGCGTTGATCGGCGACAGGGCAAATGCTTCTTCGGCCATCAGGTCCACTCGCGGCGCGCCGACAGGCGCGGTATCTCATCACGTCAACGATCGCACACGAATCGCAACCCGTCCAATGATACCCGAATCTCGTCCCCAGATCGCTGCGTCCCCAGCGCGCAAATTCGCGCAGCGACTGGCCATGTTCTACGGCACCGTGTTCGGCTCCAGCGGATTCTATCTGCCCTTCTTCCCCGTTTGGCTGAAGGCGATCGGGATCGACCCGGCGTGGATTGGTATCATCCTCGCTGTGCCGTCGACGACGCGCTTCACGACGCTGCCGTTCATCACTGCTTTCGCCGAGCGTCATCATGCGCTGCGCCAGACCATGATCGTCTGCGCCTTTCTCACAATGATCGGTTTTGGCGTAGTTGGTACGCTACGCGAACCGCTGGCCATCCTGCTGATGTTCGCATTGACCGCTATCGTGTGGACACCACTGACGGCGCTCACCGATGGCTATGCGCTGAAGGGCGTCGTGCGCTTCGGCTTCAATTATGGACCGCTACGATTATGGGGCTCGGCGGCCTTCGTGGTCGGCGCGCTGGTCTGCGGCCTGGTGGTGAACTGGCTCGATGGCACGCAACTCATCTGGGTGATCGTCGGTGCGATGGTGATGTCGGCCTTTGTCAGCCTCGGCCTGCAGCCGCTCGGTGGGACCACCGGCGATGGCAAGGTGTTGTCGAAAGCAAGCGCGCTGTTGCGGGATCCCGGCTTCCTGGCGATCGCTGTTGCGACGGCGCTGATCCAGGGCAGCCATGCCGGCTACTACACATTCGCATCCATCACATGGCAAACGGCCGGCTATGACGGCCTCACCATTGCCGGTCTGTGGACGCTCGGCGTGCTTGCGGAGATCGTCTTGTTCGCGCTGTCGCCGCGGATCACGTGGGCGCCGGCGACATTGGTCATTCTCGGCGGCCTCGGCGCGTTCCTGCGCTGGACGCTGACGGCGCAGACCTTGCCGCTGCCGGTATTGGTGGTCGTGCAACTGCTGCACGGCGCGACCTATGGGCTGACGCAACTCGGGACCATGGGGCTGCTGCTGCATCATGTTCCGCAGCATGTGATGGCGCGGGCGCAGGGCTATGTCACGGCCTGCACCGGCCTCGTGATGAGCAGCATGGCGGTGCTGTCAGGTGCCATTTACGCGCGCTATGGCGAGGGCGTGTACTACGTGATGGCTGCGTTGGGGCTGGCAGGTGCGGGTGTGATTTGGCTCGGTCGGAAGCCGGTGAGCGAGAAATTGCATGAGGTTTCGTAGGGCGGATGAGCCGAAGGCGTCATCCGCCGGCCGAATTCACAATTGAAGCTCTGCGGCGGATGACGCTTCGCTCATCCGCCCTACGGCTACCCCCAAAGCTCCGCATCCGGCGGGTAAACCGTACTGCCATCATATCGCAGCCCACCGTCGCGATCCCGGGCAAGCAATAGCGGCCCATCGAGATCCACGAACCGTGCGCCCTGCGCGATCAGCATCGCCGGTGCCATCGCCAGCGAGGTCGCCACCATGCAGCCGACCATGATGTCGAGGCCCATGGCGCGCGCAGCGTCGGCCATCTTCAGCGCCTCGGTGAGGCCGCCGGCCTTGTCGAGCTTGATGTTCAACGCGTCGTAGCGGCCGGCCAGCGACGGCAAGGAGGCGAGGTCGTGCACGCTCTCGTCGGCGCAGACCGGGATCGGCCGCTGCACGTGCAGCAGCGCCTCGTCATGGCCGGCGGGGAGGGGCTGCTCGATCAGCGTCACGCCGGCGCGATGGCAGGCGTCGAGATTGGCTTTGAGGTTCTCCGCCGTCCATCCCTCATTGGCATCGACGATCAGGTCTGCCTTCGGCGCAGCACCGCGCACGGCGGCGATCCGCGCCATGTCGTCGTCGCTGCCGAGCTTGATCTTGAGCAGCGGGCGATGCGCGGCATTCGCGGTGGCTGCGGCCATCGCTTCAGGTGTTCCGAGCGAGATCGTGTAAGCGGTCGTGCAAGGGGCCGGGGCGGGTCGCTGCAGCAGGTCCCAGATGCGGAGCCCGCTTTCCTTGGCCTCGAGATCGAGCATGGCACAATCCACTGCGTTGCGGGCAGCCCCATGCGGCATGGCGGCCTGCAAGGCGGCGCGGTCGAGCCCTGCGGCAAATGCGCCGGCCATGGCCTGGATCGTCGCGAGTGTCGCCTCTGGCGTTTCGCCATAGCGTGCATAGGGCACGCATTCACCCCGGCCGGTGTGGCCACCGCGACTGATCTCCGCGACCACCACCACAGCCTCAGTCTTGGCGCCACGGCTGATCGTGAAACTCCCGGCAATGGGCCAGGTTTCGATACGGGCGGTCAATGTCGCGGAAAGCGAGGCTGCAGCGGACAAGCAGGCGTCCTCCGGGTTGAGGCAGGCGGTGAACTTGATGTCGATCTCTATAAGTTTAAGTGACCGGGGTGAACTTGTTTGCGACGTAATGCAGTGCTTCACAGGCGGTTCTGGAACACCAATTTACGCGGCGTTAACCATAGCATCGTGTTGGTCCAATTGAGCTTCTCAAATCCGTATGGCAGCGTGTTAATACTTTGTTCATGTCTCGATTGAACCACCCGACGGGCTTGCTGTGAGCAGCCCCACACTCGAACAGGTTGCGAAGGGCGATGGCCTGGCGCTATGCGCTGCCGGCGCGTGGACCTCTGCGTCGGCGCCGCTGATGGAGAAGCTGGTCGCGGATGCCGAGAAGCTCAGCGGCAGCCGGCCCAATATCTCCATCGATGTCTCGCAGGTCGCCAAACTCGACACGTTCGGCGCCTGGCTGATCGAACGCCTGCGCCGCACGCTCACGGTGGGCGGGCAGGAGGCCGAGATCGCCGGCCTGTCGGAGAACTATGCGAGCCTGGTTGACGAGGTCCGCAAGGTGAAGCCACGGGCCAAACCGGGACGCGGGCCAAATGGCATCACGGTCGTGCTCGACGGTATCGGCCGCAATGTCTATGGCGTCGGTGAGACGCTGCTGTCGCTGGTGGACATGATCGGCGCGGTGATCGCCGCCTGGTTCCGGATCTGGCTGCATCCGTCGCGGTTCCGGCTCACCTCCATGGTGCATCACCTGCAGCAGGTCTGCTGGAATGCGGTGCCGATCGTGGTGCTGATCACCTTCCTGATCGGCTGTATCGTCGCCCAGCAGGGCATCTTCCACTTCCGCAAATTCGGCGCCGATGTGTTTGTCGTCGATATGCTCGGCATTCTGGTGCTGCGCGAACTCGGGGTCTTGCTGGTCGCCATCATGGTGGCCGGCCGTTCCGGCAGTGCCTATACGGCCGAGCTCGGCTCCATGAAAATGCGCGAGGAAATCGACGCGCTGCAGACCATGGGTTTCGATCCCGTCGAGGTGCTGATCCTGCCGCGCATGATGGCGCTGGTGCTGGCGATGCCGATCCTGGCCTTCCTTGGCGCCATGGCGGCGCTCTATGGCGGCGGTCTTGTCGCCTGGATGTATGGCGGCGTCGATCCCGCGACCTTCCTGTCGCGCCTGCGCGAGGTGCTGTCGATCAATCACTTCGTCGTCGGCATGGCGAAGGCGCCTGTGATGGCCATGGTGATCGGTATCGTCGCCTGCGTCGAAGGCCTTGCCGTGAAGGGCAGCGCGGAGTCGCTCGGTCAGCACACCACGGCATCCGTGGTGAAGGGCATCTTCTTTGTCATCGTGATGGATGGTGTGTTCGCCATCTTTTTCGCATCGCTCGGGATCTGATCATGAGCCCGGCAGAAGCAACCACACCGGCAACCAAGGACGCGATCATCCGCGTCCGCGATCTGACCGTCGCCTTCGGCAAACGCAAGGTGCTGGACGGCCTCAATCTCGACGTGGCGCGCGGCGAGATCCTCGGCTTCGTTGGCGCATCCGGCGCCGGCAAGTCGGTGCTGATGCGCACCATCATCGGCCTGGTGCCGAAGGTGGCCGGCAATATCGAGGTGTTCGGCACCGATCTCGACAGCAACGAGCGGGAGCGCCGCAATATCGAGCGCCGCTGGGGCATCCTGTTCCAGCATGGTGCGCTGTTCTCGTCGCTGAATGTGCGGCAGAACATCCAGTTTCCGGTGCGCGAATATCTGAAGGTGTCGCAGCGCCTGCTGGACGAGATCACCATGGCAAAGCTCGCCATGGTCGGCCTCAAGCCGGAAGTGGTCGAGCGCTTTCCGTCGGAACTGTCGGGCGGCATGATCAAGCGCGTGGCACTGGCGCGCGCACTCGCGCTCGATCCGGAGATCGTGTTTCTCGATGAGCCGACCTCGGGCCTCGATCCGATCGGCGCCGGCGATTTCGACGAGCTGGTGCGCACGCTGCAGCGGACGCTCGGGCTCACGGTGTTCATGGTCACCCACGATCTCGACAGCCTCTACACCGCCTGCGACCGCATCGCGGTGCTCGGCAGCGGCAAGATCATCGCCCACGGCACCATCGCCGACATGCAGGCGTCAACGCATCCGTGGCTACGTGAATATTTCCATGGCAAGCGCGCACGCGCTGTCGTGAACGACAAGGCCACTGGCCTGAGTGGAGTTTGAGTGATGGAAACGCGGGCGAATTACGTCCTGATCGGAAGCTTCACGCTGGCGGTGATCGCTGCGGCGATCGGCTTCGTGATGTGGTTTCAAAACCTGCATTCGGGCAAGCAGCGCACGCCGCTGCGGGTCGTGTTCGAAGGCTCGGCCTCGGGCCTGCGCAATGGCGGCAATGTCAATTTCAACGGCATCCGCGTCGGCGAGATCGTCTCGGTGAAGCTCGATAATCCCAAGCGCGTGGTGGCGCTGGCGATGATCGATACCGTGGCGCCGATCCGCAAGGACACGCTGGCGGGCCTCGAATTCCAGGGCCTGACCGGTGTGGCCGCGATCGCGCTGAAGGGCGGCGCGCCGGATGCGCCGGAAGTGCCTGTCGATACCGACGGCGTGCCGGTGCTCACTGCCGATCCCGAGGCGACCAAGGATATCGGCGAGGCCGTGCGTGCCACGTTGCAGAACGTCAACCGCCTGGTCACCGACAATCAGGAGGCGCTCAAGGGCGCGCTCAGCAATGTCGAAACCTTCACCGGCGTGCTCGCCCGCAACGCCGAGTCCATCGACGGCATCATGAAGAAGATCGACAGCATCATGGGCAAGGCCGATGGCGTCGTCGCCAAGACCGACAATATCATGCTCGGATTGGACACGCTGGCGGGTGGCAAGGATGGCGGCGCGCTGACGGCGGCGGTGAAGTCGTTCCATGAGCTGACAGACAATCTCGACAAGCGCACGGGGCAGCTGATCATTGATGGCCGCCGCGCCCTCGGCGATGCCTCGCGCACGCTGAACGATGTCAGCCGGGCGGTGAACAATCTCGATCGTAACCCGACGCGCCTGCTGTTCGGCCCGAGCACCAGCTCACAACAACAGGCGCCGCCTCCGCAGCCGCAACAAGCGCCGCCGCAGCAATTGCGGAGACGCTGACACGGGACTCTTGTAGGATGGGTTGAGCAAAGGCGCGTCAGCGCCGGAGCGATAACCCATCGGCGGAGTTTGCCAGATCGTCCAGCCGATGGGTTTTCGCTCCGCTCAACCCATCCTACGCAGGAGCGCTCATGGCCGCCGACGATCATTTCACCATCAGCAATGGCCGCGTGATGGCCACCATCAAGGCCGATGGCGCCGAGCTGAATTCGCTGAAGAATGCCGACGGGCAGGAGGTGCTGTGGCAGGCCGGCCCGGAATGGCCGCGCCATGCGCCGATCCTGTTTCCCATCGTCGGGCGGCTGAAAGGCGATGTGCTGAGGCATCGCGGCCAGACCTATCCCATGACCCAGCATGGCTTTGCCCGCGACCAGCGCTTTGCCTGGACCGCGCGGGAGAAGACGCTGTGCGTGTTGTCATTGAGCGATAGTGCAGAGAGCAGGGCAAAATACCCGTTCGCATTCCGGCTTGATGTGTCCTACGCGGTCGAGGGCGACGAGCTGGTGATCGGCTATGCCATCACCAATACGGGCGACGAGACGCTGCCGGCCTCGATCGGCGCACATCCGGCGTTTCATTGGCCGCTGGCCGGCGGTGTCGCCAAGGAAGCGCACAGCATCGTCTTCGAGAAGCCTGAGCCCGCGCCGATCCGTCGTCTCGATGGCGGGTTGTTGCTGCCTGAGCCGGAAGCCACGGCAGTGCAGGGCAATACACTCGCGCTATCGGAAGCGCTGTTCGCCAAGGACGCGATGATCTTCGATCAGATCGCCAGCCACTCCCTGCGCTATCAGGCGCCGGGCGCACCGACGATCACCTTCGCATGGGAAGGCTTCCCGCAGCTTGGCATCTGGTCGAAGCCATCGGGCGCAGCGTTTCTCTGCATCGAGCCATGGCACGGCTATGCCAGCCCGGTGGATTTCGATGGCGAGTTTAGCGACAAGCCCGGCGTGATGCAGATTGCGATGGGCGAGACGCGGAGCTTTACGCAGCGGATCGGGTTCGCGCAGTAGCGCCGCCTCGCAGTTCCGCCTGTCATCACCCGCGAAAGCGGGTGATCCAGTACATACGAGCAAAGCGCTTTGTAACAAAGGCCGGTGTTTACTGGATCGCCCGGTCAAGCCGGGCGACGACAGGGCAGTCGCAGGTGAGCAATTGAACCCAAACAAAAAGCGGAGGCGTCGCTGCCTCCGCTTTTTGCGTTCAAACGCAGATCCGTAGGATGGGTTGAGCGAAGCGAAAACCCATCATTACGTGGTTGCGGCAAGCTCCGCTGATGGGTTGTCGCTTCGGCGCTTCGCGCCTGCGCTCAACCCATCCTACAAAGCTTTACCCCAGCCGCCCCGCTGCATGCGCCAGCAGCGTGTAGACCAGACCCGTTTCCGAGGTCAGGTGCGAACGCAGCGCCGCCGGACCGCGCTCGTCGCGGGCCACCTCGTCGAGCAGGCGCTCGAATTCGGTGATGTAGCGATCCACCGTGCCCTTGAAGGCGCGGTCGGCGCGATACTTGCGGGCCACTTCATCGAAGGCCTTCTGGCCGGCCGGCGTATAGAGGCGCTTGCTGAAGGCCTTGCGCTCGCCGCGCTGGTAGCGGTCCCACATCTCGGCCGCGAGATTGCGATCCATCAGGCGGCTGATGTCGAGCGACAGCGATTCCAGTGGATTGCTGGGGGCTGCCGGCTGCGGTGCGCGAGCGCGGGGCGCTTCTTCCTCGTCCTCGGCGCGGCCGAGCAGATCGCTCAGCCAGCCGTCGCCGCGGCTCTCGGTGGCCGGGGCCACTGGCGGCGCTTCGGTGCGGCGCGACGGGCTGCCGAAGTCTGCGGTCGGCAGGCTCGACGCGGTCCCGATCGGCGAGGAGCGACGCGGCGCCTCTGCACGCGGTGCTTCGGCGCGCGGAGCTTCACGCGGCTCGCTCCGGGCTTCCGCACGGCTAGAACCGACGGTGGCCATCACGGGCTCCGGCTCGCGTTCACGCGGCTGCGGTGCGCTGCGGGTGGCGGTCGAAACCACGTCCATGCCGCGGCCGTGGCGGGCGACGATGCGGTTGAGCTCGGCGAGCGCCTCGATCTGATCGACGATCACCTTGCGCATCTGCGCCGTGCTCTCGGCGGCCTCCTGGGGCATCTCGAACACGCCGCGGCGCAGTTCCGTGCGGGTGCTTTCCAGCTCGTTCTGCATCTCGGCAGCCATGGCCTTCATGCTCACGACCATGGAGGCGAACTTGTCCGCCGAGGCCTTGAACATGGACTCCGCTTCGCGGGTGCCCTGCTGATAGATCTGGGACATCGCATCCGTGGTGGCACGGCGCTCTTCTTCCGCCGCACTGCGCACGGCTTCGAATTGCTTGCTGATCGCCGACGATCCGGCACCGGCGGTCTCGGCAACCACCCGGGCGATGTCACGTGCGCGCTCTTCTGCAGCCGCCAGCGACTCGTCGAGCAGGGTGGTGAAGCGGCTGAGGCGCGCATCGAGATCGTTGGTGCGGCTGTCGATGGTGGTGACCAGCGATTCCAGCGCCAGCTTCTTGTCGCCGACCGAGGTGAGGGTCGAGCGGTTGCTCTGTTCCACCAGGGCTGCAGCATCTACCAGCGCATGGCCATGGGCCTCGAACTGGGTCGAGAGTTCGCCGAGATCGCCCAGTGCCTTCTCCGACTTGGCGGTGAAGACGGTGAGCTGCTCTTCGAGCGTCTGCGTCGCCACGCCGTTGCGCGAGGTCACGTCGTTCATGGTGGCGACGAAGTCGGCTACGCGGGTGACTAGCGCACGCTCCAGCGAGTTGAGGTTGTCGTGGGCGCCGGTGAGCACTTCCTGCAGCAGGATGTTGCCCTCACGCAGCCGCTCGAACAGCGCCACCGTATCGGTGCGCAGGATCTTGCTGGTCTCCTGCATTTCGGTGACCGCGGTGATCGACACCTGGCGCGACTGCTCGATGGCCGAGCGCGACGAGGTTTCGAGATCCCTGAGCGACTTGTTGACCGCGCCGGCCGCGAGTTCGCCGGCCGTGGTGATGGCGCGGGCGACATCGGTGCTCGAGACGGCCAGCGTCTGGGTGAAGGTCTGGCTGCGGCTTTCGATCGCCTTCAGCGCATCCACCGTCACGCGGTCGATATCGACGGTGAGCTGGTTGGCCTTACCACCGAGGGCATCGACCAGCGAGCCGCGCTTCGCGTCCACCATCTGCGACAGACGCTCGGTCTGCTGCTGCACATAGCCGACGATCTCGTCGGTCTTCGCGCTCATGGTGGTGCCGAACGAGCCCGAGGCCGTGAACACCGAGCGCTCGATCTCTGACGAGGTGGTCTTGATGCGGGTGACGACTTCGGTCGAGGCGGCGATCAGCGTCTGCTGCGCGCTGGTGGCGGTCGACTTGATGTTATCGGTGGTGTTGGCGGTGACTGCGGAGAGCGAACGCTCCATGTCGGTCGAGATCGCCTTGATCTGCGAGGCGGCGTCAGCCGACGAGGTGGTGAGCGAGGTCTGCACTTCGCGGGCGCTCGACAGGATCGAGGCGGCTGCATCGGCGCCGACGGCGGTGAGCGTGCGCTCCACGTCGATGGCGAGATTGCGGACGGTCGAGGTGGTTTCGTTCGACGCGGCGATCAGCGCCGACTGTGCCTCGCGGGCATGGTTGACGATCGCATCGGCGGTGGCACTCGACGCAGCCGTGATGCTGCGCTCCATGTCGGCGGCGAGCGACTGCACGTGGGTCGTCGCTTCCGAAGAGGCGAGGACCAAGGTGTTCTGCGCTTCGCGGGCACCGGTGACGATCGAGCTGGCCGTGGTGGCGCCGGCGGTGGTGATGCTGCGCTCCACGTCGGCCGCGAGCGTGCGCACCTGGTTGGCGGCTTCGGTCGAGGCTTCGATGAGCGAGGACTGGACGTTGCGGGTCGATGCGAGGATCGATTCCGCGCTGGCATTGCCGGCGGCAACCAGCGTGCGCTCGACGTCGGCGGCGAGCGAGCGGACCTGCTGCGTCGCATCGGTCGAAGCGGTGACCAGCGTGGACTGCGCGGCGCGGGCGCCGGACAGCACGGCATCGGCGGTCGCGGTGCCGGCGGTGGTGAGCGTGCGCTCCATATCCGCCGACAAGGTTTGCATCTGCGTGGTGACTTCGGTCGAGGTCGAGACGAGCGTGGTCTGGGCGTCGCGTGCGCCGGCCACGATCGAGGCGGCAGTTGTCGAACCGGCGCTGGTCAGCGTGCGCTCCACATCGGCGGACAATGTCTTGACGTGCTCGGCCGCATCGCTCGATGCGGTGATAAGCGTCGTCTGCGCTTCACGCGCGCTGCTGACGATGGCACTGGCGGCATTGGTGCCGATGGCGGTCAGCGAGTTCTCGATATCTGCGGCGGTCAGGCGCAGCTGAGCGCCGACATCGGTCGAGACCGAGACGAGGGATTCCTGTGCGGCGCGAGCGCCGGCCTGGATCGTCTCGCTGGTGTTGATCATCAGATGGGTGAGCGCGTTCTCCGCATTGTCGACATTGGTCTTGATGCCGAGCGAGAGTTCTTCGGCGCGTGCCATGAGCTGGTCGCTGGCGGTGCGGCCCGAGGTTTCGATCCGGCCGGCAACGGCCTCGATGCGCGAGCCCAGCAGCTCTTCGAACTGCTCGACGCGGGTTTCGATTTCGGTCGCGATGGCACCGGCGCGGCTCTCGACGCCCTGATGGATGCCCTGGAAGCGCGCAGTGATGGTGTCGGCAAGGTTGGTGCTGCGATCGTCGATCGCCTGGGTCACGCCGGCGATGCGGTGATCGATGGCGCCGATCGCCTGCACAGTGCCCTCAGTGAGCGAGGTCGTGAGGAACGACAGGCGGTCGTCGATGGAGTGGATCGCCTGCACCGCACCGTCGGTGAGGGCGGTGGTCAGATGCGTGAGGCGGGTGTCGATCGTGGCGACGGCGCGCGTGGTGCCCTCGGTCAGCGACGTGGTGAGGTGGGTGAGGCGCGCATCGACAGTCTCGACGGCGCGGGTCGTTCCATCGGTCAGCGAGTTCGTGAGATGGGTCAGGCGTGCATCCACCGTATCGACCGCGCGCTCGGCACCATCGGTGAGGGTCGACTGCAACGACTGCAGGCGTGCTTCGACAATCGCGGTGACCGACTGGGCGCGCTGGTCGAAGGTGTCTTCCAGGCCCTTGAGGCGGTGATCGACCGTCTGGTCGAACGACTGCATGCGGCTGTCGAGCGAGCTATCGAGCGAGTTGACGCGGTTTTCGAACGTGGTTTCGAAATGCGCCAGGCGGCCGTCGAGCGTATCGGTGATGCCACCGATATTCGAGGTCACGCGGGCGTCGAAGCCGTCCACATAGGTCTTGAGGGTGTTGTTGATATCTTCGGTGCGCTGGCCGAGACGCTCGACCACTTCGCCGCCAAAGGTTTTCACCGTGCGATCGAACTCCGAGATGTGCTTGGTGATGATGGCGCCCAGGCTGCCGCTGTCGCGTGAGAAACGCTCGGCGAGCTCATAGCCCTGGTCTTTCACCAGCTGTTCGAAGGCATTCATCTGCAGGCTGAGCGTGTCATGCGCACTCTCGGTCTGGCTCGCGACCTTGGCGGCCAGCGCCGTGACGGTGGCTTCGAGCGACTCGCTCGCCTTGTCGCCGGAGGTGAGAACCTGCGTGGCGAGGCGATTGCCGGCATCGTCGATGCGGCTGGAGAGATCGTTGCTGCGCAGTTCGAGTTCGAGCAGCAGGCTGTCGCTGGAATTCTTCAGCGTGTCGTGGACCTGCTCGGTGCGGTCCGAGACGCGATCGACGATGGTGGCCGAACGGGTTTCGAAATCGCTGGTGATGCGATCGATACGCTCGTTGAGCATTTCGTGGACGCGATCGGCGAGATCGACGAATTCGTCGTGGACGTGACCGGTCTTGAAGTTGAGGCTGGTGGTGAGGCGCTCGGAGGCTTCCAGCACGGCGCGGGTGGTCTCGCCCGAGGCTTCTTCCAGGCGGTCGAGCAGGTCGCCGCCGCGCTCGCCGAGGGCCAGGATCATGTTGTCGCCGGCGCGGCCGAGCGCGCTGGTGATGTGTTCACCGCGCTCTTCGAGGGCGCCGGTGATGCTCTTGGCGACTTCATCGACGCGCGATGCGATAGCGTCGGAGATCAGCGCGATGTCGTGACGGAGATCGATCTGCACGCCGGAAATCGCCGAGCGGACCTGCTCGGCCTGGCCGACCAGATTATCGCGCTGATGCGCGATGTCTTGCAACAGGGCGCGGATGCGCACTTCGTTGTCGGAATAGGCGCGCTCGAGCGCAGAGACTTCGTTGGCAACCAGGGATTCCAACTCGCCGGCACGCGCGATGGCGCGTTCGATGCCGTCGCCCATGGCAGCGACTTCGCGGCGGATGGCCTGGCCGACGGTGACCATGGCATCGCTGGATGAGCCTTCCGGCTCGGAAAAGCGGATCGCGACCTGCGCCATCGACTGGGCGATCATGCGCATTTCCTGGCCGCGCCAGGCGAGGGCAGCAAGGAAGTAGAACAGCAGGATCGGCGCGACCAGCGCCGCGGCGAGGCCGACAAGCGCCAGCGTACCGCCGGAGCCCTGGCCGGCCATGGCCTGCAGCGATGGCAGGAATGCAAATGCCAGGAAGGCGGCGGCGATCACCCACACGCCGGCAAACAAAGTGGCGAGCGTATAGACGTTGCGGGCAGGGCGGTTCTTCTGCAGTGCCTGCAGGATCTGGCCGATGGTCTCGCGATCGTCATTGGCGGCACGGCGGCCGAAGCGGGGCTCCTCGGCGGCCTCGAAATCTGGACGATCGGCAGAAATGCGGGAATCGAAGCGGGGCTCGTCGAGGTCCATCGGGCCGGTCGCCGGAGCGTTGTCGGCGCGTAGATTGGGCTCGCGCCCATCCACGTTGAGCGCCTCCTGGATGGCGGAGAGAGCAGCTTCGGTCGGATCCTTGGCCTTCTTTGTATTGTTTGCCATGCTCGTTCCACGCGTCCCCTGTTACGCAATACTACGGAAGTTCCCGCGCGAGTCGTGTTCCCTGCGCGCACCATGACCCCACGTCACGATGCAAGCATCCCGTCCCACGATCGCGGACTGCCCGTCGCTTGGCTTGTCCGCTACTTCCCGCAAACATCCTATTGGCTTGGTCGCGCGAATGAAATGCTTCCGGTTAAGACATTCTTAATGATAGTTAACGGCTTCCCCCGGTAACTATCTGTTAAGCCACGAATATCGCGAATGGCCCGGTAATCGTGGCGAGTTTTCGTCAAAATGACGGCGGAATGCCGGATCGTGCACAGAACGTTCCGTTAACCAATTCCGTGTTTGGCTCCTGAAAATCGCCGCTGGAACCTCCGTCGGCAGGAATTCTGGGCCAATATCAATGCCGCTTCACTTCGAACGGGTTCAATGGATGCCGTCACCGCCGCTGGTTCCCGATGACGGGGCGTTCGATTTCGACCATCTCAAGCGTATGACCATGGGTGATGCCAGCCTGGAGCGCGAGGTGCTGGCCATGTTCGCGGCCCAGGCGAGCGAACTGATCGAAAAAATCGTGAAAATGCCGCCCAATGTGGACCAGCTGGCCCACAAGCTGCGGGGCTCCGCCGAGGCGGTTGGCGCCTTTCGCATCATTGATGCGGCCGAGTGGCTGGAAAACTGCCTGCGCGACAACAGCGACAATGCTGAAGCCCTGATGACCCTGACCGATGCCGTGCTCGAAGCGCGGGAGGAAATCGACGGTCTTCTCAAGCGGTCCTGAGCCAAAGAAAACGGGCTGGCCCCTTACTTCCGGATGACGGTTTTGCTGCGGAGCGCTGGCGCTGCGCGGAGCGACTCGTTATAGGACAACCGTATCCAATTCCCCGGCAGCGCGAGCATCATGGCCAAAATCAACTTTGTCGATCATTCCGGCGAAACCCGCAGCATTGATGCGGATGCCGGCTCCACCGTGATGGAAGTAGCGATCCGTAATTCGATCCCCGGCATCGAAGCCGAGTGCGGCGGCGCCTGCGCCTGCGCCACATGCCATGTCTATGTGGACGATGCCTGGATGGAGCGCGTCGGCGCACCGACCCCGATGGAAGAGGACATGCTGGATTTCGGCTACGACATCAAGCCGAACTCGCGCCTCTCGTGCCAGATCAAGGTCACCGACGCCCTCGACGGTCTCGTCGTGATCACGCCGGAGCGCCAGGCTTAAAGCCTTTACGCAGCCCTGCTGTTGCGCATCATCCAGGGCTGCATTTTTTCGATCACCTCTTGGGGGATCGCCGTCGGCTGACGGCTGTCGAGGCCGATCATCACCGTCGTTGCATCGGCTGATGCGATGCACTTGCCTTGCGAAAACACCACCTGCGCAAATGTCAGCGACGTCCGTCCGACTCTGGCGATGCCGGTGCCGAGCTCGATCACATTCGGCCAGTGCAGTTCGGCACGGAAATGAATGTCGAGCCGCGCCAGCACCCAGCTCAGACCGTCCGGCGTAATCCCGTAAGACGAGTCTTTGGTGAGCATCACCCGGCTGGTCTCGAAATAGCTGGAATAGATCGCGTTATTGACGTGGTTGTTGGGGTCGAGATCCATGAAGCGCACATTGTCCGTCAGGCGGAACGGATAGTCGTCGAGGATCGGCGCAGGCGCGCGGGTCGCGGCATTCACGTCAGATATCTCCAGCTGGCTTGCCATCGTTACAGCGTAGTTGCGCAGCGCAGGCAAGGGGACGTGCGTGTCATCGAAGTGCGGCGTTAACCAAAGCGAACTAGCTTTGTCTCACCGACGATCAGGCTGCTCGCTGCCGCTGGATTGCCGCAACCGCCGCAAGTTTGCCCCAGGTTCTGGAGCGCTTTCGGCGCCATCCGGCTACCGTTTCTTGTGGCAACATTGCGGCAGCGGCAACGAACGGAAACCGACGCGCGATCGGCAATCTTGCAAAAGCCATCAAGCGGGGTCACTCTTTCGTCGCGCAAGATTGATAGTCTGTTGCAGCTGCGAAGTTGCCGGACGACGAACTGCGAAGGGGATATTGATGGTCCAGTTTCGATCCCGCCAGCTTGCCATGATGGCAACCGCTGCCATGCTGCTCGCCTCGCCGAGTTTTGCAGCCGAACCCATGACAGCGGCCCCGGCGGGGCCTTCGGCGGCCGGTCTCTGGCAGAAGATCGAGGACGGCAAGCCTGTCGTCTGGGTTCTCATGGTCAATCACGGCGGCGTCTATGAAGGCGCCATTGCCAAGACCTTTCCCAGCGCCGACGACAAGCCGGGCGATGAGGTCTGCAGCAAATGCGTCGATGACCGGAAGGGTCAGCCGGTGCTGGGCATTTCCTTCATCCGCAACATGCAGCAGCAGGGTCTGAAATACGAGAATGGCAATATTCTCGATCCGCGCGACGGCAAGGTCTACAAAGCCAAGATGAGCGTCAGTGCAGATGGTCGCGCGTTGACGGTGCGTGGCTATTGGGGCATCGCGCTGCTCGGCAAGGACGAGACCTGGTATCGCCTGCCCGATACGGAACTGGCCGCGCTCGATCCGAGCGTGACGGCAAAGTATTTCCCGAACCAGACGGTCGCGGCGAAGCAGCCTGCGACCACGGGCACGGCAAAGCCGCAGCCGATGCGCAAGGCCAGCGCGACGCCGGCGCAGCAGCCGCCGCAGCGCTGATCTGTCCGAGTCTTGAAAAACGGGCCAGGCGCGACGGCGCTTGGCCCGTTTTTTTGGCTCGTGCGATCGAAAGTAGCTATATCGACACTCAACCTTAAACTGTATCATATGGCGCTGCATCCGCGATGCGCGCTTCCGCGGAAACATCCGCTTGACCTCGGGTGATCGGATCGAAGCGCATCCACGACGCCATGAAGGGGCGCGCTCGATGCCGGGGCCATCTGACGATACAGCACCTTTGCCGGCTTCGCCGCCATCGACCCAGCCGGGGCGCCTCACGCGTTTCGTGTCGAGCGGCATCTTCTTCATGATCGTCGGCACGATCTTTCTCGGATTCGCTTATCAGACGATGGGGCAGACACACTCGGCCATGTCGTTTGTGTTTGTCGTGGTTGGCGTCGGCATCTTGCTCTACGGCACCGGAACGCAAGGAATTGGCGAGTTCAATTCCACCGACAACGCCGAGAAAGTGGCCAAATACAAAGTCGCGCTCGCCGGAGGGGCAGGGGTGCTCGCATTCTGCGTGGCCGGTGGCATCATTGCGTTTTCGCCTGCCATCAAGAATGCGTTTCAGATCGAACAGAAATATGTGCGCTTCTACATCAAGGGAAAGAGCTATCAGTCCGACGATATCGGGCGCTACATCCCGGATGTGAGGATCAACGGAAACCCGGTGCCTGCGGTCAGGCGTGGCGACTACATCGAAGTCTACGCGCCATATATTCCGAAGAACCAACCCGTTCGCTTCGAAATCAGGGCCAAGCTCAGGCTGATCGAAGCTTTGTCGGGACTGCTTCAATCGACCGACGCGGAATACACGGTCGAGATGGACAAGGAAGGCAACGTTTTCGAGTCTGGCATCCGCATCGGAAAATATGAGACCGAGTCCGGTCTGGACTTTCCTTGGTATCGTCTGCAAACGCCGGTTGGATTGAGCGATACCGCCGTACCGCTTTCGAATGGATATGTGCCGCGATGACCACGGGAAAGCATTTCGCGAGCTTCATGCTATCCATCCTTGCGGGGATCGTGTTGTTCGCATCGATCGCCGCCGCACAAAGCCCGGGTTCGTTCGATTGCACGCGGGCACGAAAATTCCTGTTGGCCGATGCCATCCCGCGTGATGACCTGAAGGACTGGCAAAGTGTGCTGCAATGCCTGTTGCGTGTTGTGGCGGAGGCCGCTCCGACGATCAGAAGTGTCCAGGATTTAACTGATCGACAGGATCTGCTGAAGGCGACGAAAGCCATTCGCGTTATCCTCGATGACAACAAGGAAGGTGCGATCAGCTATTTCCGTAGCATCGATGATCTCGATGTCATCTCTGTTCTCAGTTACGCGGCGCGCTCGCGCGACCCCGAGCTTCGCGTCAACGCGACGCTCATCCTTGGCAATGTCGTCGACAACTCATCGCTCTGTGTGCCGATGGATCATCTTTATTTTCCGCAGATCGACGATAATGGTCGAGCGAATTTACTGGCGGTCGTGTCGGTCGTCGCGAATTACGCGGTGGGTGACAATGTCGGAAATCTCGATCGACTTGCAGGTGCTTTTGGGACTTTACCCGACAATTACGTTGAAACACGGCGGTTGCTGACAAATCTGAGAAACAAGATCGATGACCGAAAGGCCAAGCTTTCTGGCTCTCCATCATCTGCGCAGAGCGGCCTGTTGGATGCCTGCGCGCGGTACAGGAAGCAGTGGGCGGGTGATCGCATTCGCTATAGCGTCGGTGGGGCGCCGTAATTGTATCGAGTGACTTCTCAGCGGTCGATCGCATGCCGCGCGAGCCCATATTCGTGCGATGGGTTTCGTTGCGCTCGATCGATTCAGCGATCTGATTGCTCTGCGGCTTAGGTGCCGCAGGACGGGGTGAGCGCAACAAAAAACCTGCACCGAAAACCCATCGGTCCGTCGATGTGGCGCGCGCGGCTGACGGGTTTCACTCCCGCGCTTCGCGCCTTCGTTCAACCCATCCTACGTTCCGGCGCTACTGCTGCACCGGCGCCAGCGGCTCCTGCGAAACCTCCGCTTCCGCACCCAGCCTCAGCACATTCGCGGCTGCCGGCACCACCGCATCGGCCATGGCCGCATGGCCTTCACCGGTCGGATGGATCGCGCCGCCATAGACGGCGGAGAGAACGCCCCACGTGGCGTCGTGGATATCTGCCGGCTGGATTGCTGCCGAATAGCCCTGCGGATAGGTCATCGCGGCAAAATAGCTGTCATTGGCGTCGCGGATCCAGCGGGCGCGCGGCGCGTAAGCGCGGAATTCGCTCGCGCCGCGGCCGCACACCATCGGCTGCTGCGCGGATTCCACCAGGCTGGTGTTGAAGCTGTCGCCCTTCGGCGAGAAGCACGCACGATCGAATTCGGGATCGTTGCTGCCGCGCGCGCAAAAACCGTGATTGGCGAAAGCCTGCTGGTGTGCATCGACGAAGGTCATGCGATCGGCTTCCGGATTGCGACACAATACGCCGCCCTCGCACATGGCCACCGAGCGCAGCCGTGGCAGGAATTCGCGATCGACGAAGCTTGTGACATTGGCGAGGCGGCGCGGATCGGCGGAGAACGACGGATGCACGTCGAAGCCGGCGGGACCGCCGGGGCAGGCGCCACCATTGACCAGTGCCGGATTGGCATAGGCCGCAAACACCACCCGGCCCATGTCGCCGCCGACCAGCGGCTTCAGCTGCTCGCGCAGCTTGCCGAAGGCGGCGGGCAGATCGCGCACCAGGGCGTTGCGGGAATCTTCCACCGAGCCGAGCAGCCCGGCGCGTGTGAACAGCGCGCGCTCGGTGTCGTTGTCAACGATGACGTCGGCGACGAGGCCGGAGAAGTTGATGTCGTTGGCGCCGATGGACAAGAGCACCAGATCGAGCCGGCGGTTCGGCGCGCGCTTCTTCACGGCGGCCATGGCTTCGCGCAGTTCGGCGACCTGGCCGTTGACGCTGCCGGCGCAGGTGGAAGCATTCTTCGTGGTCAGGCATTCGCGGGCGCGCTGGCTGCCGAGCAGGCCATCGGGGATGGTCGCGCCGGAGCAGGCGAGCGGCAGATAGGTGACGGCGATATGCGGATACTGGACGGCGAGCGCGATCGCGGCACGGGTCTGGTAGCTGTAGAGCGAGCGATGGCAGGCGGCGTTGAGCCACTGCGCACCGGCACGCTGCCACGCCTGCAGCGACTCGTAGGAATCGCAGGAGCGGCCACCTTTGAAGCCGGCGCGGCTCGGACGGTAGAACTGGCCGCTGGGGCCGCCGAGATAGGAGCGGAAGCAGAAGCCGTCATCCGACAGCGCCACCGGACGGTCCGGATTGCCCTCGCCGGAGGCGATGGAATCGCCGAGGCCGGCGATCAGGATGTCGCGCACCACGATGTCGGTGGAGGTGCGCATCGGCCCGTCGCCGCTGGAGACATCCACGGTGGCCACGGTGCGGCGGCCGTAAAGAGCGCGAAAATTGATCGGCTCGGCGCAATCGAGGGTGGACTGCCGCGGGCCTTCGCCGTCGTCAAACGTCCAGGCGCAGACGGCGCCGACCGGTACCTCGCCGGTGAGGCGGACGGTGACCGGATGATCCGACGGGGTCAGATAGCTTTCGCGGGTGCCTTCGCGCGCGCAGGGCTCGCTGACCTTGCCGGCGAGATCGATGCACAGGCGGCCGACGGTGTTGCGGGCCCAGCCGCGGCCGTCGCTCTGCAGGCCGAGGGCCTGTTCGGAGGCGAGCACGCTGCGATTGCGCATGGCATCGACGTGAAGCTGGAAGTCGCGTTCTTCCTTGAACAGGCGGAAGCGGTTGCGGACCTCCCAGGAGATCTGGATCGCGCCGCTATTGGCTGGCGCGGGCGCAATGGCCACAGGCGCCTGCGCGGCGGCATGCTGCGCAGTCGCCATGCCGGCGAGCGTGACGGCGACGAGGAATGAACGTCTGAAAAGATTGATGGCCATTGGGGGGATGAACGTCACGTATGGGGCGGAAGTAAGAAACGCGTAGCACGCGGAACTCGTTCCGCGGAGTCGGTTCATAGGGATCGGCAAGATTTCAGCGGGCGGACCGCGCTCGCCTGTCGTCGCCCGGCTTGACCGGGCGATCCAGTAAACACAGACGGTGGTGATCGAGCAGCGCAGCCGCCGTTTACCGGGATCCCCCCGCTTTCGCGGGGGATGGCAGGCAGCGAAGCCCGCCTTACCCGTGCGACTGCCGCTTCATGGGCTGCTGATGCACGATCGCCGGCGCAGGCTCGCCCTCGCGGCACTCGCTGGCGCCGTTCATCTTGCGATGCTGCCAGGGCTTGATGACGCTGAGCCACAGTTCGCGGGTGCCCATGATGCAGATCGAGAGCGCGAAGGGGATCATGAAATACAGGATGCGGAACATCACCACGGTGGCGACGAGCTCTTCCTGCTTGAACTGCGGCAGCGCCACCAGCATGGCGGCGTCGAACACGCCGAGGCTGCCCGGCGCATGGCTGGCAAAGCCGAGCAGGGTGGCGAGGATGAACACGACCGCCACGGAAACGAAATCGATTGCGGGCGTCTCGGGCATCAACAGGTAGAAGGCCAGCGCGCAGAAGCCGAGATCGACCACGCCGATGGCGATCTGCAACAGGGTCAGTGGTGCCGAGGGCAGCATGACCTTCCAGCCGTTCTGGCCGAGCTGGCGGCGTTCCTTGCCGATGGAGATCCAGACCAGGTAGCCGGCGATGCCGGCGAGGCAGCCGAGGCCGATGAGACGATTGATGGCGTCCGGCAGCTGGTCGATGGCGGAGGCCGCCTGCGGGTGCCAGACCATGCCGATACCCAGCACGAAGCAGTTGCCGAGCCAGAAGGTAAGGCCGGAGATGAAGCAGATCTTTGCGACGTCGATGGCGTTCAGCCCGTAATCCGAATAGATGCGGAAACGGATCGCGCCGCCCGTGAAGACGGTGGCGCCGAGATTATGGCCGATGGTGTAGCTGGTGAAGCTCGAGAGCGCGGCGATGCGATAGGGGACGTGATTCTTGCCGATCGTCCGCAGCGCGAAGAAATCGTAGAAGGTGAGGGTACAGAAGGCGCCGATCACGCACAGTGTCGCCATGGTGATTTCCATGGTCGACTTGGCGGCCATGGCTGCGAACACCTTTGCAGTGTCGAGGCCCTTCAGCGTGTTCACCAGATGCGAAATGGCGAGCGCAATGACGATCAGGCTCGCGACAACACCCAGCCGTTTCCAGCCGACATGCTGCTTGAAGCCGCGCCCGAGCGCGGTCAGCAATCGAAACATTCGTCCTCCCGGCGGAGCGCGAACAAAGGGACAGCCGATCCTTGCATGGGGTGGTTAGCCAATTCACTCATACGCGACGTTCACTCACTCTCGGCCAAACCCTTACGGCAAAAACGCTTCATTGTGCAGCCCTTGACAACGGCAGCGTTAATGGCCGGGACGCGATCTCGTCACATTCCCGCCGCGGCTGCAACCTGATTGAACTTGCAGGCTAAATCCGGCGCCGGTGCGATGGCATTGATATAGGCCGGAAAGCCCGGCGTTCCATGGGGAGGACGTCCGGTAGCAGGAACATGTCCCGAAGTGGCGGGTTGGCGGTGGTATCTGCAACCGAATGAGACGCGACCAAACGACACAAGGCGCTGTCAGCGCATGGGTCGGCGCGGCTTCATTCCAAATACCGGAGATCGCCATGGGACTGTTTACGCGCGACATCAAGACGATGGATGACCTGTTCGTGCATCAGCTGCAGGACATCTATTATGCCGAGAAGCAGCTGCTGAAGGCGCTGCCGAAAATGGCCGGGAAGGCCACCGAGCCCAAGTTGAAGCAGGGTTTCGAGGAGCATCTGAAGCAGACCGAGGTGCATGTCCAGCGCCTCGAAGAGGTGTTCAAGATGCATGGCGCCGAGGTGAAGGCCGTCACCTGTCCGGCCATCGACGGTATCATCAAGGAAGCCGACGAGACCGCGGGCGAAGTCGCCGACAAGCATGTTCTCGATGCCGCGCTGATCAATGCAGCGCAGGCGGCGGAGCACTACGAGATCGTGCGCTACGGCAGCCTGATCGCCTGGGCGCGCCAGCTCGGCCGCAACGACTGCGCAGCCGTGCTGCAGAAGACACTGGACGAGGAGAAGCAGACCGACGCGAAGCTGACGTCGCTGGCGGAAGGCAAGGTGAATTTGCGGGCGGCGGGGTAGCGCGGTGCGTAGGATGGGTTGAGCGGAGCGACAACCCATCATCTTTTCCTGCCGCGGGTTTGGCTGATGGGTTGTCGCTCCGGCGCTGGCGCGCCTTTGCTCAACCCATCCTACGGCCGCGGTGCTAGACTTTCTTTAGCGCGAAATGGGCGCCGCAGAAGGCCATGATGCCGCCGAGCACCAAGGCGACCAGGCCGGCGATGACGCCCGAGGCGGTGGGGATCGCATTGGGGGCTGACGCCGCCTGGCCGGCGCCGGCCAGTACCAGCACGCCGATGGCAATCAGGAAGTGGCGCAGGCGGCGGGGGATGTGGCCGGATGCCGCGCTGTCCAGGAGATTGGCGGCGACGTAGCCACTCACAAAACCCATCGCGGCGATCAGCCACCAGGCCACGGCGGAGCCTGCCGGCATGAAACTCGCGGGATCGTTGCGCCAGAGACCGCCGAGATCGAGGCCGAACCGCTGGCCGAGCATGTGCACGGCAAGCGCCAGCATCACCCCGGAGATCGTCGCGCCCGCCAGAATCAGGCGGCGCGGGAAAATGGTCGTCGTGGCCATGCAGAGCTTGTAAGGGACGGGGAGGCGCCCGCGCAAGCCGCGGCCTTGCTAAAGCTCTTTTGGATTGAGACAACCACCGTCCTCATGGTGAGGAGCGCGCCCCTTGGCGCGCGCCTCGAACCATGGCGCGTATCGCCCATCCTTCGAGACGCCGCGCGAATGCGCGGCTCCTCAGATGAGGGAGAGTTCGTCGAGAGGACACGTCATCTCGACATGAAGACGCTCTCAAGAAGGCCCCTTAGGAGACGAGAACGTGTTGGGTTCACTGCTGAACAGGCCGGGCGAGGCGAGCGACGGGAAAACCTATTTCTACCGCGCATCGCTGATGGGGCCGGCGCATCGGTTCGAACTGACCGATGAGGGGCTGGTCTGGAAGATCGGCGGGCGGTCGGGGCTGTGGCCGTATGCGGATGTCGCGTCGGTGCGGCTGTCCTACCGGCCGATGGCGATGCAGCGGAAGCGGTACAGCGCGGATCTGCAGAATCGCGCGGGCAAGCGATTGAAGATGTTCTCGACATCGAAACAGACGGCGGCGCTGATGGAGCCGCAATTCGGCTATCCCGCTTTCATCGCGACACTGCATGAGCGGCTGGCGGCGGCCGGCAGCACGGCGATATTGAGCGCCGGCATCAAGCCGCTGACGTTCAATGTGCTGGTGACGGCACTCGGGCTTGTCGGTGCCGCGATGGCGGCGCTCTTGATCCGCGCGCTGGTCACCGGCGAATTCGCCGGTGTGGTTTTCATCGTGCTGCTCAGTGCGCTGTTCGGCTGGCAGGGCTGGGATTTTCTCCGCCGCAACCGGCCGCGCAGCTATACGTTCAGCGACGTGCCGACGGATTTGCTCTCCTAAGCGGACGGCGCCTGCCGCACCACCAGCACCGAACATTTCGCATAGCGCACCACATGCCCGGCATTGGAGCCGAGAAAGTAGGTGCGCATCGCAGGACGGTGCGAGGTCATCACGATGAGGTCGGCCTTGATGGCCGCGGCCTCTTCGAGGATCTCGTGATAGATGCCGCCCTGGCGCACCACGCTCGAGACATCGGCGCCGCAGTCATGGGCGACGGCCGCCAATGCCTGTTCCGAACTGTCGCGCTGCTGGGTGTCGAAGTCGGCCGGCACATATTCCGCCAGCATCACCGGCGTCATCGGCATCACATTCAGCAGCCGCACCTTGGCGCCGAATGTTTTCGAGAACAGGCAAGCCTGCGCAATGGCCGGCTTGGCGAGGTCGATCTCGGCGAGATCGATCGGGACCAGAATGGATTTGTACATGTGCACCTCCATTGTCTGATGGAGTGTAGCACGATCACGGCCGCGCGGCAGGCGACTTATTGACCATTGTCTTTCAGCAGCTTCGGGCTGACGAACTGCACCAGCACGCCCGAGCGGAAGGAGATATCGTTCCAGCTGTCGACGGCGAAGTCGATGATGGCGATGCTGCCGGTGGGCAGGTTGTCGCCCAGCGCCTTGCGGCCGGCCGCGTCGCCACCCGCGCTGCCGTCCTTGATCAGGCCGAGCGCCATTTCGTGAAGGCCGGGATTGTGGCCGATCAACATCAGCCGGCGCGGATCCTGCACCGCGGCATCGCGGATGACGGCGACCAGCTCCTCGAGGCCGGCGCCATAGAGTTCTTCCACGTGCTCGACGGTCGGCTTGTTGGACCGCATCGCGGCGGAGGCGAGATCCCAGGTCTGGCGGGTGCGCATCGCGGTGGAGACGCAGACCATGTCGGGCAGCGGCGGGTGCTTGTTGAGCCATTCCCCCATCAGAGCCGCGTCAGTGCGGCCGCGGTCGTCGAGGCGGCGATCGAAGTCCTTGCCGCTCGGCGCGTCCGTTTCGGTCTTGGCATGACGGAACAGCATCAAACGGCGCATTCGGATCTCGATTCGTTGGACGGCAGTGAATTGCGGATTAATGGACGCGGACCGTGAGGACAAGGTGACAAGCGCCACGCTTGGCCGTAGGAAACGGCATGACCGCAGCTTCTGCAAGCGTGACATTTGGACCCGACGTGGCCGATGCCGACCGCATCCGGCTCGGACATCCCTTGGATGCCGATGTCTGCGTCATCGGTGCTGGTCTGGCCGGGCTCTCGATCGCGCTGGAAGCCGCCAAGATGGGCGCCAGTGTGGTGGTGCTGGAAGGCCGTCATGTCGGCTGGAATGCATCCGGCAGCCAGATGGGCACGGTGATGCCGGGCTTCGGCCTCCCGCTCTCTGACCTGATCGAACGGGTCGGGCTGGAGGATGCTCGCGAGATGTGGGCGCTGTCGAAGCAGGGCGCCGAGGCGGTGCGTGCACGGGCGGCTGCGGATGTGATCCCCGATCTCGCGCTCAGCGAAGGCGCGCTCGAAGTCTCCAATGTCGATGTCGGCGAGAAACTGATCGCGCGGCTGCAGATGTTGAATGAGGATTTCGATACGGTCGCCGAGGGCTGGCAGATCGAGCGCGTGCGCGAGGCGCTGAAGACGCAGCGCTACTTTCACGGCGTGCATTATCCGAAGGCGCTCCAGATCGACGGCCGCAAATATCTGATGGGCCTGGCCACGCTGGCGAAGCAGGCCGGTGTGCGTATCTTCGAGGATACACCGGCGATGAGCCTGGATGCGGCCGGCGTGATGAAGCGGATCACCACGCCGTCGGCGCAGTTGCGGGCTCAGCATGTGGTGCTGGCGGGCAATGTGCATTTGGGCTCACCCGCGCAGCGGTTGTCGGACACGTTGTTGCCGGTGTGGCGCTATGCGGGCATCACCGAGCCGCTCGGCGAGCGTCTGGCCGAGGTGATCGCGTTTCAGGGCTCGGTGAGCGACAGCGACGGCGTCGATCATTTTCGGATCGTCGAGGGCGATCGCCTGATGTGGTCGTTTCCGGAAACGACATGGGCGGTGAAGCCCGAGCGTTACGCGCGAAAAATCGCGCGGCGGATCAGGACGGTGTTTCCGAAACTCGGCAAGGTTGCCGTCACCGAAACCTTCGGCGGCGCCATGGGGCAGACCGTGCATGGCATGCCGCAGATCGGGCAGATGCGGCCGGGCTTGTGGGTGGCCAGCGGTTTTGGCCATCAGGGGCTGAACACCACGGCCATGGCCGGGCAGATGATCGCCCGCGGCATGATCGCCCGCGATGACCGCACAAAACTGTTTGCGCCGTTCGAGCTGGTCTGGGCCGGTGGCAAGATCGGCCGCTTTGTCGGCCATGGGGTCGGGGTCTGGCAGCGGCAGGTATCGGCGCTGGAAGGCACGCTGGCGCGCTATCGCGAGCGGGCAGGGCTGCGGGAAGAGCTGCGCGAGGCCCGGCTCGCAGAGGCCAATGCCCGCGCAGGGACCGGCGGTCCGATCGCCTAAGCTGGCTGGAATTGAAGTGATCCCAAGAATCCCGCCGTCGTCATTGCGCGGAGCCCTTGCGGCGAAGCAATCCAGTTCCTGCCGAGATTGTGGCCTTCTGGATTGCCGCGTCGCTTCGCGCCTCGTAATGACGAGAATGCGGGGGCGCTCGCGATTTCGTGAGCGGTTTTTGCCCGTGGCGCTGTAACCTCGCGCCGTTCGATCCGTAATTCCATGTGAACGGGACCAATAGCCCGACCGAGGGAGACCATCATGATCGACCGCCGCCTGCTTCTGTCCACTGCTGCCGGTGTTGCCGGCCTCCTGTCGCTGAAATGGCTGACCGGATCGTCTGCGCGCGCTGCCTCCGACGAGAAATTCGAGGTGATGAAGACCGATGAGGAGTGGCGCAAGCAACTGACGCCACAGCAATATGAGATCCTGCGCAAGGAAGGTACCGAGCGGCCTTATTCCAGTCCGCTGCTGAAAGAGAAGCGCAAAGGCACCTTTGCCTGCGCCGGCTGCGACAATGCGCTGTTCTCGTCCGAGACCAAGTACGAGAGCGGGACGGGCTGGCCGAGCTTCTGGAAGCCGCTCGATGGCGGCGTGGGCGAGCGCAAGGACACCAGCTACGGCATGACGCGCACCTCGATCCATTGCCGCCGCTGCGGCGGCCATCTCGGCCATGTCTTCGACGATGGTCCGAAGCCGACCGGCCTGCGCTACTGCATGGATGGCTTTGCCCTGGTGTTCAAGCCGGGCACGCCGCCGGCGACGTAGGGCACTGCTCCGTCGCTCGCGGCCATCCTTCGAGACGCCCGCTTTGCGGGCTCCTCAGGATGAGGGTGGGTGTGGCGCTGTAGAAGACCCTCATGGTGAGGAGCCCGCGAAGCGGGCGTCTCGCACCATGCAGGCCGGGCACTCTCTCCAATCGCTCACGGCAGATCCGATCGCAACGACCGAGACAGCTACGCGGCACCCTGCAAAATCAGGCGCGTATCCGGCAAATATTTCCCCGCTAGGCAATTGTGCCCCGGTCTCTGGACCGGGGCATTTTCGTTAGTGCACTGATTCGTCTCACTTATTCCGCTTGGCACGGGCCTTGCGACATCGCCTCCAGCAGCGGCCATCATTTTTGGCATCACCCCGGTAGGCCGCCCGGAAGTTGGAGACGATGTAATGGGTATCTTCGGCGCTCTCACCACCTCGGTTGCGGGCCTGCGGGCGAACTCCTACGCGCTGGAAAACATCTCCGGCAACATCGCCAACTCGCAAACGACCGCTTTCAAGCGGATCGATACCAGCTTCACCGATCTCATCCCCGATACGGGCAGCAATGCGCAGCTCGCGGGTAGCGTGAATGCGGGATCGCGCAGCACCAATACGGTGGGCGGCTCCGTGCAGTCCGCGTCGGTCGCGACCTACATGGCCATCAATGGCGACGGTTTCTTCGCGGTCCAGAAGCCGGGCAATGTCTCCGACTCCACGCCGATCTTTGACGGCGTCAACAAATACACCCGCCGCGGCGACTTCTCGCTCGACAAGAACGGCTATCTCGTCAACGGCGCCGGCTACTATCTGCAGGGCGTGAAGATCGACCCTTCGACGGGCAATCCGGCCGGCTCGACGCCGGAAGTGCTGCGCTTCCAGAACGACTTCCTGCCGTCGCAGGCGACAACCAAGATCGACTACCGCGCCAACCTTGCCAGCTATCCGTTGACGGCGGATCATCAGACGGCTGTCCCGGGCTCCGAATTGCTGCGGCCGGCAGACTATCTGTCCAATCCGCGAACGCTTGGTACTGCAGCGACGCCGTTCGGCAACACGGCCATTGCCGGCAATGCACGTAACAATGCCGCCACCACGCCCGTGCCGATCTCGACAAGCACCGGCCTGGTCACCACGGCTGGTTCCGATACGCTGACCGCAGGCTTTGCGCATAACGACACGCTGGTGCTCAAGACCACCAATAATGGCGTGACGACCACCAATACGATCCAGTTCTACGATCCGGCAGTGACACCGACGCCGACCCCGGTGACGGGCACGACCTATGTCGATCTGAGCACCGCCACGGTGGGAAGCCTGCTCGGCACGATCGACGGGCTGACCGGGACGAGCACGGGATCCTCGATCTCGTCCACCGGCGTGGTGACGCTGAATTCCGGCACGGCCAATGACTTCACGCTGGCCGCAGGCTCATCGACGACTGCCGTCGCCGCATTCCAGGCCATGGGCTTCTCCGGCACGATCACCGGCCTGCGTTCGGGCGGTGGCACGTCGGGCACCGGCGTCGTGATCGGCAGCGACAGCCAGACCTTCCTCGATCAGTCGATCGCCGGCGGTGCGACCACCGCTTACGACGGCAATGGTGCGCCGGTCAGCCTGCAATTCCGCTGGGCCAAGGTGGAGTCCGCGACGCAGGGCGGCACCGATACCTGGAACTTGTTCTACCAGACCAACCCTTCCGCCACGGGCGGGCAGGCGGCCTGGGTCAATGTCGGCACCGACTTCAAGTTTGGCCCGGATGGTCAGATGCAGCCGGTGGTCGGCCAGATCACGCTCACGGGTCTCACCGTGTCGGGCAAGTCGCTCGGCAATGTCACCATGGCCTTCGGCACC
>NZ_JBIIOT010000098.1:0-18619 GCF_044336785.1 Tardiphaga sp.
GGCAATGCGCAGGTCAACCAGTTGCAGCAGGACGGCTATGCCGCGGGCCAGCTCAAGAGCGTGTCGGTGAGCAATGAAGGCCGCGTGGTCGGCAGCTATTCGAACGGCCGCAACATCGATCTCGCGGAAGTCTCAATCGCCACCTTCAACGGCGCCAACTTCCTCAAGCGCATCGATGGCGGTGCGTTCGAAGTGACCAATGAATCCGGTGAAGCACTGTACGGCAAGGGCGGCAGCATTTCCGGCTCGTCGCTGGAATCGTCGAACACCGACATCGCCGACGAATTCACCAAACTCATCATCACGCAGCAGGCCTATTCGGCCAACACCAAGGTGATCACCACCACGAACACCATGGTGCAGGATCTGCTGAACGTGATGCGCTAACGCCATAGGCCGCTTCGGCGGCCGTTCTTCCGTGAACCTTGAGAGCGACAGTTTGTCATGAGTCTGAACACCGCACTCTCCATCGCCATGGCCGGCCTGCGGGCAAACCAGGCCGGGCTTGCGCTTGTCTCGTCGAATGTCGCCAATGCGGAAACGCCCGGCTATATCCGCAAGGCCACGGACCAGATCGCCGTTACTGCCGGCGACGGCAGCAGCGTTCGCACCATCGGTGTCAATCGCGAACTCGATCAATACATTCTCGCGCAGCTTCGGACCGAGACATCGGGAGCGGGTTATGCGTCGCTGAGGTCGAGCTATCTGCAGCAAATGCAGAGCCTCTACGGCGATCCCGGCTCGGTCGGTTCGCTGGAATATTCGTTCAACGCGCTCACCTCTGCGGTGCAGGCGCTGTCGACGAGTGCCGACAGTTCATCGGCGCGCATCGGCGTGCTCAATGCCGCCAAGACGCTGGCGCAGCAGTTGAACTCGATGACGCAGGGGATTCAGAATCTGCGCAGCGGTGCCGAGAACGGCATCAAGGATTCCGTCACCACCGCCAACAATCTGATGAAGCAGATTGCGACCATCAACAATCAGTTGACGGCCAATCCGCTCGGCGGCACCTCCACCGACGCCAATACGGCAGCGCTGCTGGACCAGCGCGACCAGTATGTCAATCAGCTCTCGCAGCTGATGGATATCCGCGTCACCACCAATGGCGCCAACCAGGTGACGGTGTTCACCGGCTCCGGCGTGCAGCTGGTCGGAAACACGGCAGCGACGCTGCGCTTCGATGCGCAGGGAACTGTTTCAGCTGGCACCGCATGGAATGCCGATCCCTCGAAGAGCACGCTCGGTTCGGTCGTGATCGACCTGCCGAACGGTGGCTCCATCGACCTGACCGCGACCGGTGCGATCAAATCCGGCACCATTGCGGCCTATACGGAGCTGCGCGACAAGACCCTGGTCGAGGCGCAGAACCAGCTCGACCAATTCGCGGCATCGATCTCGAGCGCGCTGTCCGACAAGACCACGGTCTCGCCGGCCCCGGTGGCGCCGGCGACCGACTATGCGCTCGATGCGTCGAAGCTGCTCGCGGGCAACACGATCAATCTCACATACACCGATGCGGCGACGGGCAAGCAGCAACAGATCACGCTGATGCGGGTCGATACGCCCGACGCGCTGCCGTTGAAGGATACGGCGACCGCCAATCCCAATGACAAAGTGATCGGGATCGATTTCTCGCAGGGCACCGCCGGCATCCTGAACCAGATCAACAGTGCGCTCGGCGGCAGTGTCACCTTCAGCGGGACATCGCTATCGTCGCTGTCGGTCACCAGCAATCCAGCCTTTGCAACGATCAACAATCTGTCCACGACGGTGACGCAGCCGCCGGGCACGCTGGCCGATGGCAGCGCGCAGTTCTCGCTGTTCACCGATAACGGCTCCGCCTATAGCGGCGCAGTCGGTGCCAACGGATCGCAGATGACCGGCCTGGCCGGTCGCCTCACGGTGAACAACGCGCTGGTCGCAGATCCGTCCAAACTCGTCACTTACAGCTCCTCGACCCTGGCCGGCGACACCACGCGGTCGTCCTTCATGCTGAACCAGCTCACCAATGCGAGCTTCACTTACGGCGCGCAGACCGGCACCGGCAGCACGAATGCGCCGTTCACCGGCAATCTGCTCAGCTATATGCGGCAGTTCGTCAGCCAGCAGGGCTCCGCGGCGGAGTCGGCCAAGCAACTGGCCGATGGCCAGAACGTGGTGCTGAACACACTGGACAAGAAGATGGCGGACTCGTCGGGCGTCAATATGGACGACGAGATGGCGCATCTCCTCGCATTGCAGAATGCCTATTCGGCCAATGCGCGGGTGATGTCGACCGTGAACGAATTGTACAAATCCCTGATGAACGCATTCTGAGGCCATCATGACAATCAGCGGCGTTGGCGGGCGGACCTCCTATATCGGCACCGGCATTCTCAATCTGCGCAGTCAGCTCGACACGCTGACGCAGCAGCTGTCGAGCGGCAAGATCGGCAACACCTATTCCGCGCTCGGCAGCGGCGCCAGCCTGTCGATCGCGCTGCGCGCGCAGATCACGACGGTGGCGTCCTATGCCGACACGGCCACCAATCTCAACACGCGGATCGGCGTTGCCAATCTGTCGCTGCAGCGGCTGGTGGCGATCGGCACGGAAGTGAAGGGGGCCGCCGTCAGCGCCGGCGGCAATTTCGATAATACCGGCCAGACGCCTGGACAGAAGACGGCATCGCTGAACTTCTTCGACAGCGTCGACATGCTCAACGCCCGATCGGGCGACCGTTATCTGTTCTCGGGTCGCGCCACCGATACGGCGCCGGTGGCGCCGGCCGACCAGATCATGAATGGCAATGGCGCAGCGATTGCCGGCCTCAAGCAGGTGATCGCCGAGCGCAACACGGCCGATCTCGGTGTCAACAATAACGGCCGTGTCGGCACCACCGTTGGTGCGCCGACCACGACCACGGTGGCCATCACCGAAGAAGACATGACGCCTGCGCCGCCTGCGGCGGCGTCGCCATTCGGCATGAAGATGGCCAGCATCTCCACTACGATCGCCGGCGCATCGGTGACGCAGCCATCGGCCGCCACACCGCAGCAGAAGTCGATGTCGGTCAATCTCGGCACCAGCACGCCGCAGGTCGGCGACCAGGTGAAGGTCACGATGACCATGCCGGATGGCACCACGGAAGACATCGTGCTGACGGCGTCGGACAAGACACCGCTGCCGGCGAATTCCTTCGCCATCGGCGCGGCCGACCCGAGCGCGACGCCACCGGTGACGGCTGCGGAAGCCACCGCGATCAATCTGAATACGGCGCTCGGCAGCGCCATGAAGGATCTCGCCAACGGCCCGATGGTCGCCGCATCCGCCATCGAGGCCGGCGAGAACTTCTTCGACCAGCCGCCGCTGCGGGTTGGCTCGACGCCGGCCGGCTCCGCCACCACGCTGGTCGCCGGCGATGCGAGCAATACCGTCATCTGGTACAATGGCGAGCAGGACAGCGCCGCAAATGGCGCTGCGCGCGGCGCCGCGGTGTCGCAGATCGATACGTCGATCACGGTGCAATATGGTGCCCGTGCGGATGAGCAGGCGCTGCGCAACCAGCTGCAGACGGTCGCGGTATTCGCCGCGGTTGCCGTCGATGCGAACCGGCTGAGCGATCCCGATTACGCCAAGAGCGCCAATGCGCAGATCACGGCCTTGAACCAGCGCGTGGCGCAGAACCTCGCCGACGTGCCCGGCCAGCAGACGGTCGAGAACATCCAGGCCGACTTTGCGGGCGCACAGGCGGCGATCAAGTCGAGCACGGACCGCCAGGTGCAGACCAAGGCGATGGCGCAGACCATGCTCGACAGTATCGAGGGCATCAACAATGACGAGGTCGCCACCAAGATCCTGGCGCTGCAGACGGCGTTGCAGGCGTCGTATCAGACGACCTCGACGCTGTATCAGATGAGCCTCGTCAAGTTCCTCTGATCCCAACAGGCGAGGGCGCGCGCGCCTGCGAACTGACAATGCGAAAAGAAGCCCGGCTCTCGCGAGTCGGGCTTCTTTCTTTGTGCGAACAAACCTTGTCTGGCATCCTAAGAATGTTTTTCTGATATTGTTTTATCTAAGGTTGAATTCATGGTCTGACGCGTGATCGCCTCGTCGATTTTCGCGTTGCCGGGTACCGAAGCAGCACAGAAATACAACCTGAAAGACCGTGCGCTCATGTTGGAAATGGCGATGCGAACCACTGCGTCTTTCGCGAACTACCTGAGTGATATGAGGAAAGTGAGTTCGCCGCGTCGATCGTCCTGAAATGCATCAAGTAGTATGATGATATGAATGCACCCTTAGGGCGTGAATCGCCTATTCCTGCAGTGGTTTCGCGAATTCGCCGACTGCAGATGCGCGCGCAAAATTAATCGCGTGCAGCCTGGTTAAGGATCCCTCTCGACGCATGCCGAAAGCACAACCGCTTCGGTTGTCAGGTACCTCAATCATGCGCGTGGTATCTGCATCCACATATCGCGAAAGCGATTGATACGATTACGGAAAGCCTGAATTTCAAGCGGTTCGCAGCGTTTTGAAAGGGGGCGTTGTGGTAGTTTTATGCACCTACAACGGGTGTTGAATCTGCGCGATTGGTTTTACGCATTGTTAGAGTCTGGAGTTCATCGTCGCCGCCGTCGATCAAGAAGATCGTTGTTTCAGTTTACCAGGAAGGTAACCAAACATGTCCGGCATTACACTCTCGTCGTCCGTCCGTCAGAACCTGCTCTCGCTGCAGTCGACTGCTGATCTGCTCTCCACCACGCAGAACCGCCTCGCGACCGGCAACAAGGTCAACTCGGCGCTCGACAATCCCACCAACTTCTTCACTGCCCAGTCGCTGAACAATCGCGCCAGCGACATCAACAACCTGCTCGATGGTATCGGCAACGGCGTCCAGATCATTCAGGCTGCCAACACCGGCATCACCTCGCTGCAGAAGCTCGTCGACTCCGCGAAGTCGATCGCCAACCAGGCTCTCCAGGCCACCGTTGGTTACACCAAGTCGGCTGCATCCAGCTCGATCTCGGGCGCAACTGCTGACAACCTGCTCGCCACGACCGCTCAGGTCACGAGCTCGGTGACGTCCAGCACCGTCTACAACAACGCCACCCAGACCTTCGTTGCCACCGCTGGTGCTGCCGGCTCTGCTCAGCAGAACAACCGTACGTCGACCGGTGGTACGACGCAGGGTACGCCTGTTACTGACGGTACCAATCCGATCACCACGGGTACGGCACTGAACGCGCTCGCCACCCCGCTGACCGCTGGCAACAGCATCACTGTCAACGGCACCACCATCACGATCACTGCGGCCGGCACTGGTAACCAGAGCGCGACCGAAGTTCGTGCTGACGACACTGTCGCCAACCTGTTGACCGCGATCAACACCGCCTCGGGTGGTACGTCGAGCGTCAACGCTGGCGGCCAGATCACGCTGACCGCTGCTGCCGGTACGTCGCTCAACATCGCCAACGCCTCGGGCACGCCGCTTGCTGCTCTGGGTCTCGGCACCGGCGGTGCCTACAACGGCACCTCGCCGTCGGCTGTAACGGCTGCCACCACGCTCCGTGGCGCAGCGGGCCCGGCTTCGAACGCTCTCGGTACTGCATTCACCACCGCCGACACCATCGTTGCCAACAACACCACCATCCGCTTCTTCGACTCGGGTGCTGGCGGTTCGGCTGGTACGGCTGCGAACTCGGTCTACCTCGATCTCGCTTCGGCGACGGTTGGTGGCGCTGGCGCCAACAGCCTGCTGGGTGCGATCAACACCGCAACCGGTGGTACGTCGGCGATCGACGCAACGACGGGTGCGATCACGCTGACCACTGGTACGCTCGCCGACATCTCGCTGTCGGGCACCGGCGTCGCCAAGATCGGCCTGGGCGCTACCTACGATCAGACCCGCACGTCTTCGCCTGCAACCGCAGCGACGATCAGCGGCGCAACCACGCTGAAGGGCAATGTCGGCACCAACTCGCTGTCGACCGCCTTCACCACGGCTGACACGATCACCGTGAACAGCAAGACCATCGCCTTCTTCGATTCGTCGACGGGTGGTGCAGCCGGTTCTGCCGCAAACACCAGCTATCTGGATCTCGCAACGGCCACCGTTGGCAGCGTGCTGACCCAGATCGACGCCTATAGCGGCGGCACCGGTTCGGCCGTTGTGAGCGGCAAGACCACGCTGAACGCTGGCACCACGGCCGATCTGCAGATCGGTGGTACGGGCCTCGCCAAGCTCGGTCTGTCCGCAGGCACCACGGCTGCGAGCACCCCGGCTAACGCTGGTCTCACCGGCCAGACGCTGACCGTCGGCAAGACCGGTACCAACGGTGTCGATCTGTCGATCACCTTCGGCACCAACGATGCCGCTGGCGAAGTGTCGAACCTCGACGAGCTGAACAAGGTACTTGCAACGAACAACCTGCAGGCCTCGATCAGCACGACCGGCGTGATCAAGCTGACCACGACCAACGACGCTGCTTCGTTCACGATCGGTGCGATCGGCGGTTCCGCCACCAACACCGGCAACCTGTTCGCTGCTTCGACGGTCTCTTCGGCTCAGGCCGATGCGGCTTCGCAGGCAACCCGTGCAAGCTTCGTCGCCCAGTACAACCAGGTGATCGACAACATCCGCACCACTGCTCAGGACTCGTCGTTCAACGGCGTCAACCTGCTCAACGGTGACACGCTGTCGCTGACCTTCAACGAAACCGGCAAGTCGAAGCTCGACATCTCTGGCGTCAGCTTCGGTCCGGACGGTCTGGGTCTGTCGGCACTGACCGCCGGCACCGACTTCATCGACAACAGCGCGACCAACAAGGTTCTGGCGTCGCTGACCTCGGCCAGCTCGAAGCTTCGTTCGCAGGCTTCGGCCTTCGGTTCGAACCTCTCGATCGTGCAGATGCGTCAGGACTTCTCGAAGAACCTGATCAACGTGCTGCAGACCGGTGCGTCGAACCTGACGCTCGCCGACACGAACGAGGAAGCGGCCAACAGCCAGGCGCTGTCGACCCGCCAGTCGATCGCCGTCTCCTCGCTCGCGCTGGCCAACCAGTCGCAGCAGGGCGTGCTCCAGCTGCTCCGCTAAGCGCAGCTCAAGAACCGAAACAGAAGGCGGCGGGGGAAACCCCGCCGCTTTTTTTCGTTGCGTCAAGTTTCGTTGCGCAAGGCAGCCCACGAGCTGCCTTTTGTCGTTTGATGCGTCAGGGCAGCCTCAGGGCTGCCCTTTTTCGTTAAGAAGACCTTGATCGCGTCGATTCCCGTTTACCATTCGAGGGACGGGCTATTTCGGCAAATTATTTTTGCAACTAAAGCGGGACAATCTAAGTGATTGATTTCTCAATCGCTTATAGGTGTTTGTGTGCTAGAATTACACCTTCTAGCTTTAAATTCTGCCTCTTATTTTACCAACTCTTAAGCTGAGACGCCTCATCCTACCACCTGAGCCCAAGAAGGGCCCAGTTGTGTCTACTAGGAAGGTATCAAGGTATGTCCAGCATCACCCTTTCGGCATCCGTGCGTCAGAACCTGCTGTCCCTGCAGTCGACCGCCGAATTGCTCTCCACTACCCAAGGTCGTCTTTCCAGCGGAAACAAAGTTAATTCCGCGCTGGACAACCCCACGAATTTCTTCACCGCGCAGTCGCTGAATTCGCGCGCAAGCGACATCAACAATCTGCTCGACGGCATCGGGAACGGCGTGCAGATCATCCAGGCGGCCAATACCGGCATCACCTCGCTGCAGAAGCTGGTGGACAGCGCCAAGTCGATCGCCAACCAGGCGCTGCAGACGACCGTCGGCTACACCAAGTCGAGCGCGACCGGCGCCGCCAACAAGGGCATCACCGCCAACGACCTGCTCGGCACCACCGCCGCCGTGACCAGCTCGGTCACCGGTACGCAGCTGGCCAACAATGTTTCCGCGACATTCGGCAATGCGATCGTGGCCGGCGCGTCGGTCGTCCATAGCGACTCGACGGTGGTGGTCTCGGGTGCGACCACCGGCAGCAGCGCCGCCCGCGTTGCCACCGACAATGCCGATACGGTCTTCACCGGCACCACGCTGACGAACGCCGCAGGCACCGCGGCCGCCGTCACCGGCGCCTCGACGCTGACCAATGCGGCCGGCTCTGCCACCCAGATCAATCTGGCGGCGCTGGACGGCAAGACCATCAAGATCAACGACGTCAGCATCACCTTCGACTCGACCCCGGCGGCTGCGGGCATCACCGGCGATGCGACCGACGGCTTCACCGTCGATATCTCGGCCAACTCGGCGGTGACGCTGGACCGTCTGCTCGAGACCTTCGATGTCGCCATGGGCAACACCGATGCGGCGCATAAGTCGTCCGTGGTCGGCGGTCAGGTGGTCCTGCACACCGGTGACGGCACGAAGAATGTCGACTTTACGGGGTCGCTCACCGCCGATCTGAATGCGCTCGGCCTCGGCACGGCGATCTCGACGACCGGCCCGCTGGGCCTGACCAATGCGGTCGGTGCGCCTCTCGATACGGTGTTCACCGGTGGCGCGAAGAATGCCACCGACGGCACGGCGATCGATGCTGCGACCACGCTGGCTGGCACAGCCACGTCTAACTCGATCAATCTTTCCACGCTGATCGGCGAGACGCTGACGATCAATGGTGTCGAGCTTCGCTTCGTCGATGCGACAACGACCGCTATCGTAGGTGACAACGATGACGGCTACGACATCAATGTCGGGACCGGTTCCACGGCGACGATGGCGCAATTGCTCGAGACGATCGATGCGGCAATGGGCAATAGCAGCCCCACAGAGACGACCCTGACGACTGCCGGCGCGATCGAAATCCACACCGGCAACGCGAATGCGGTCACCATCGGCCGAAGCGCAGGCTTCACCAATGCGATGCTGACCACGCTTGGCCTCAACGCCTTGACGGACAGCAACGCCGCCCCGGTGACGATCAGCAACGCGCCGGCCGCACCCACTGCGCTCGCAGTCAATCACGCTGCCGGGCCGACCTCGACGATTGCCGCCAACAGCCTGCTGTCGGATATCGGTATCGCTGCCGGTCAGTCGCTCGTGATCAACGGCCAGACCATCACCTTCGGCAACACGCCTGCGACCGCGCCGTCCGCAACCGGCAACAACATCAACCTCGCCAGCGGCACGGTTCAGGATCTGCTGGACTCGATCAACGGGATCTTCGGCAGCGCCACCGGTCACGGTGTCGCCAGCTTCGGCACCGGCGCTGATGCCGGCAAGATCCTGCTCAATGGCGGCACGGCCAATGCAACGCTGACCGTTGCGGGTTCAGCAGGAGCGCTGACCTCGCTCGGCCTGACGGCGAACATCTTCAACCGCGTGGAAGCTCCGGCGACTGCTCAGCCGCCGATCACCGGCTCGACCAAGCTCTCGAACGCCACGGCGAGCCCGACCTCGAACGGTCTGGCCAATGACATCGTCAAGGGCGAGAAGATCACGGTCAACGGCAAGACGATCGAGTTCTACGACTCCTCGTCCACTGGCTCGAACATCGCTGCCGGCACCGACGTCGATACGACCTATCTCGATCTGGCGACGGCGACCGTCGATGATGTGCTCGGTGCGATCGATGACATCACCGGCGCCACCGGCACCAGTGCATCGAACGTTTCGACGGCGACTGGCACGGCCGGCAAGATCAATCTCAGCACCGGCACTACTGAAGACCTGGTTCTGGGCGACGTTCCGGTTGGCGCAGGGACTGCCGGCTCGGTGCTCGCCAAGCTCGGCCTGGTCGGTGGAACGACGGCGCGGGTGTCAACCCCGGCGACCGCTCCGGCGATCACCGGTGCGACCAAGCTGAGCGGCGAGGTGGGTGAAGACTCGCTGAAGACCAGCTTCGCCGTCGGCGACAAGATCACGGTCAATGGCACCGAGATCAGCTTCGTCGCCTCCGGCGCGACCGGCAACGACGTGAATATCACCGACAGCGTCGATGCGCTGCTGGCCAAGATCGATGTGATCAGCGGTGGCTCGGGCTCGAAGGTCGTCAACGGCAAGGTCCAGCTCAATGCTGGTAATGCCGCAGATCTCGTGATCAGCGACAACGGCGTCGGTCCGCTCGCCGGCTCGGTGCTGAAGAAGCTGGGCCTGGAAGCCGGCACCACCAAGAAGAGCTCGGCGATCGATCCCGGCCTGACCGGCAAGACGCTGACCATCGGTGCGACCGGCGGCGCCAAGGAGCCGATCACCATCACCTTCGGTACGGATGATGCGGCTGGACAGGTCTCGACCCTCGACGAGCTGAACAAGAAGCTTGCCGTCAACAACATGCAGGCTTCGATCAGCACGACCGGCGCGATCACCCTGACCACGACCAACGATGCGGCCTCGGCCGATATCGGTGCGCTCGGCGGCACGGCGACCGATCCGGGCGGCATCTTCTCGGGCGTCACGGTGAACAACGCCCTGAAGGATCCGAACTCGCAGGCCACCCGTGCCAGCCTGGTCGCGCAGTACAATCAGGTCATCGACCAGATCAAGACGACTGCGGCCGACTCGTCCTTCAACGGCGTCAACCTGCTGTCGGGCGATACGCTGTCGCTGACCTTCAACGAAACGGGGACGTCGAAGCTCGATATCACCGGCGTCAACTTCGGACCGGAAGGTCTGGGTCTGTCGTCGTTGCTGTCGGGGACCGACTTCCTGGACAACGCGTCGGCCAACAAGATCCTCACCGGCCTCAACGATGCGTCGACCAAGCTGCGTTCGCAGGCATCGAGCTTCGGTTCGAATCTCTCTGTGGTGCAGATCCGTCAGAACTTCGCGAAGAACCTGATCAATGTGCTGCAGACCGGTGCGTCCAACCTGACGCTCGCCGATACGAACGAGGAAGCGGCCAACAGCCAGGCGCTGTCGACCCGCCAGTCCATCGCGGTCTCGTCACTTGCTCTGGCCAACCAGTCCCAGCAGGGGGTGCTGCAACTGCTCCGCTGATTCCTGCTGACCGGAAAGACTGACAGAACGTCGCAACGGCGGGGGAAACCCCGCCGTTGCCGGCGTTTTGGTGCGTTGTTGAGCCTGTTTGCAACGCTTTGAAGTTGCGCGATTTTTCCATTTTGGGACAGTTTGGGGCAAGCCTTAATAGGCTGTTAACCATATTTTAAATCGTCCGCGCGCATATTCGGCCTGAGCAGGAAGCAGGCAGGCCGAGAATCGGCCGTACTTGATCCGGTGACACCCCTCAGGGGTGCGTCGAGGTCCCTCTTCCAGAAGGGCGTTGAACATCACCGGCTGCATCGCTGCGACCTCGAGTCGTAGGCGGCTGCCATGCGGCGCGGACCTGAAGGTCCGGTCTCCGCAAGGAACAGGAAGGTCACAACATGTCAGGCGTAGTTCTCTCGGCGTCCGTTCGCCAGAATTTGCTCTCGCTGCAATCGACAGCCGATCTGTTGGCGACCACGCAAAGCCGGCTTGCCAGCGGCAAGAAGGTCAATTCCGCGCTCGACAACCCGACCAATTTCTTCACCGCCGCCGGCCTCGACAGCCGCGCAGGCGACATCAACAATCTGCTCGATGGCATCAGCAACGGCGTGCAGATCCTGCAAGCCGCGAATACCGGCATCACCTCGCTGCAGAAGCTGGTGGACACTGCGAAGTCGGTCGCCAACCAGGCGCTGCAGAGCAATGTCGGCTACACCAAATCATCGTTGACGACGCCGGCCAATGCCGGGGCCAATGCTGACAATATTCTGGGCGGCACGGGTATCGCCAGCGGCTCGATCGCCGGCTCGGTGCTCAACAACAATCACACCGGCGCGATCACGCCGGCGGTCAATGCAGGCAGCATCGTCAACAACAACCATCTCGGCGCCTATCAGAGCGCTGCGACGGTGGGGTCGGCGTTGAACAGCGACAATACCACGACGACCGCCCAGAATGGCTCGACCAATCTGTCGGGCACGGCAGGCGCGGGTTCGAACAATCTGGCCACTGCTTTCACCGCGAGCGACACCATCGTCGTCAACGGTACGACCATCGCCTTCAACTCGGGCGCCGGCACCACCGGCTCGGCGACTGCGGGCACGCTCTCGATCGACATCACGACTGGCGATGTGGACGAAGTTCTGGCTGCGATCAACGCGATCTCGGGCGGCACGTCATCCATCTCGGTTGGTGGCGCCATCACGCTGAATACGGGCACGACCAACGACCTGATCATCAGCGGCACCGGTCTTGCGAAGCTCGGTCTGACCGGCGGCACGACCAACCGCACCAATGCTGCGACGACCCCGGCGCCGATCACAGCCGGTACGCGTCTCGCCGGCACGGCGACCCCGACTTCCAACGCGCTGCCGACAGCGCTGACCACCACCGATACGATCACCGCGAACGGCCAGACCATCGCGTTCTTTGACAGCGGCGCAGGCGGCTCGGCCGGCAGTGCGGCGAACACGACCTATCTCGATCTTGCAACCGCCACGGTGCAGAGCGTTCTGACCGAGCTGGACACGATCACCGGTTCGGCCACTGGCGCCTCGACGGTGACGGCGGGTGGCCAGGTCAATGTGAGCACCGGTGTCGCTCAGGATCTCGTGCTTGGCGGCACAGGTCTCACCGCGCTGGGTCTCACCGGCGGCACGACCGCGCGGACCATCGCTCCCTCGACCCCGGCGCCGATCACCGCTGCCAGCAAGCTCAGCGGTACCGCCGGTCCGACGACGAGCGCGCTGACCACACAGTTCACCGCGACCGATACACTCGTCATCAACGGCAAGACGATCTCGTTCAACAACGGCACCGGCACCGTGGGTAGTGCGGTCTCGGGCACGCTGTCGATCGATATCACCACCGGCACCGTCAACGACATCCTGCAGGCGGTCGATGCGATCACCGGCGGCACCGGCTCCGTCGTCTCGACGGCCGGTATCGTGACGCTGCAGACGGGCGTGGCGTCGGACCTGACGCTTGGCGGCAACGCGCTCGCGAAGCTCGGTCTCACCACCGGCACGTTCCAGCGCACGCCAGCAACGGGTGGCCTCAGCGGCCAGACGCTGACCATCGCTGCGACCACGACGAACACCACCGCGACGAACATCACCTTCGGTACCAATCCCGGACAGGTCTCGACGCTGGCGCAGCTGAATGCGGCATTGCTGCCGAACAATCTGCAGGCGGTGATCTCCACCACCGGCGCGATCACCATCACGACGTCGAACGACGCGGCATCGTCGACCATCGGTGTGATCGGCGGCTCGGCCACCACCACGGGCAACCTGTTCAACGGCCTCAACCCGACGGTGCCGACACCGGATCCGGTGTCGATGTCGGCGCGTGCGCTGCTGGTCGAGCAGTACAACAACATCGTCAACCAGATCACCACGACGTCGCAGGATGCGTCGTATAACGGCATCAACCTGCTGAACGGCGACACGCTGAAGCTCGTGTTCAACGAGACCGGCAAGTCGACGCTGAACATTCCCGGCGTGACGCTGTCGCCGGAAGGTCTCGGCCTGCCGGTGCTGCAGCGCGGCCTCGATCTGCTCGACAACAACTCCGCAAACGCGCTGCTGAGCCAGCTCAATGCCGCGAGCACGCGCCTGCGCTCGGAAGCATCGACGCTCGGTTCGAACCTCTCGATCGTGCAGATCCGTCAGGATTTTGCGAAGAACCTGATCAACGTGCTGCAGACCGGCTCGTCCAACCTGACGCTGGCCGACACCAACGAAGAGGCGGCCAACAGCCAGGCGCTGTCGACCCGTCAGTCGATCGCGGTCTCGGCGCTGGCGCTGGCCAACCAGTCGCAGCAGAGCGTACTCAAGCTGCTCCAGTAAGGCTGGCGACAAAGCGAAAGACGTTGCGGGCGGCGGGGGAAACCTCGCCGTTTGGCTTTCTGGATACACCGTTCGCAGAAGCGCCCGTGGTATTCGGATGACTGGATAAATAGCCGCAATCGTCGTATTTTGACGGTTCCGAAGGGTGTCGTGCCCGCGTGTACATGTCCGTTCTGCACAGACGGAAAGAGGAGATCGGAATGCCATTGCGAGTGGAGCTGAAGCCGGGTGAGCGAATCATCATCGGTCAAAGCGTGATCACCAATTCCGATACGCGCACGGCGTTCCTGATCGACGGCGATGCGCCGATCTTGCGCGAGAAGGATATTCTTACAGCTGACACGGCGAACACGCCGGTGAAGCGTATCTATCTCTGTGTGCAGATGATGTATCTCGAGAACGATATACCGGCGTATCAGGAACTCTATCTCGGTTTTATCAAGGAACTGATCGAAGCAGTGCCGAGCTATCGCGAGCCTCTTGGGGAAATTAGTAAGCTAATCTTAAGTGGCCAACTTTACAAAGCACTCAGGGAATTGCGTCCGCTGATGAAGCGGGAAGAAGATTTGCTGAGGTAGTTTCATGTCAATCGGTGCCAATGCCTACGCACGTACTGCTCAAACCACGGCATCACCGCGTGACATCGAAGCCCAGGCTCTTCTGAAAGCAGCACGCAAGCTGCAGGACGTGATGACCGATCTCGGCCATACCGACGCGCAGTTCGAAGAAGCGCTGCTCTTCAATCGCAAGCTCTGGTCGATCTTCGTCGGTGATGCGATGAATGACAGCAATCCCGAATCGATCGAGATCCGGCAGAACATTGCCAATATCGGCATCTTCGTGTTGACCCAGTGCGCTGCGTTGAAGCTGCAGCCGGACGCCACGAAGCTGCAGTCGATGATCGATATCAATCGCAACATCGCTGCCGGCCTCAGCGGCCGCGGTGCGTGATTGCCGGCGTAACGCGTTGTTAACGCGCGCTGCTGCCTAGTGGCGCTGCATTTCGGCTGGCGCTTCCAGCCAATTCCAGATCGCGAGGACAGTCATGGCCGACGCACTCAGCATTCTTGCAACAGCGTACAAGACCACCACGCCGATCACAGCAGGCAAATACGTGCCGGTGGACGCCGATGCCTATAAAGGGAGCTGGAAGGGGACTTACGCCAACGGCAAGAAGTTCGAAATCGCCATCTCGCAGGTCAATGGCTTTCGCGCCCAAGTGCAGTACAAGAGCGAGGGAACCGTCAAGTATCAGCAGGTGCTGATCAAGGACAATTCCTTCCGCGTCGGCGATACCAAATTCCAGATGACGGCCGACAACAAGGCGACGATCAAAAACGTCGTGACGGATGCTGCCACCAACAGCACCTATCTCGATACGGCGTTCGCAATCCGCGACGTCTGACGCTCAGGCATTCCGATCGGTCTCGATCCGGCGATCATGAAGCATGGCATCCTGCTTCGCCGCATCCATCGCGCGCAGATAGGCACGGGTCCGCAGCCGCGTTTCTTCCGGATACTGGTTGATGATCTGGTTGGTCTTCTTATCGACCGACACATAGACGATCTGCCCGGCATCGCGATCGATGATCACGCCCTTGGAAATGCGGTCGCTATCCACCTGCTGATAGTTTGCGGGTGAGACATTGACATGCGAGACGCCAGGCGCGGCGGTGACGGTCTTGTCTGGCGGCAGCTGAGTCGGCACGGCTTCGCGCACCGCTTCTGGTACGGGTCGTGTCATCGCTGCAACAACCGGTGCCCCCACCGGCTTGATTAAATAGTCGGTACTCATGGTAGCCCTCCTGGCTCCACAGACGAATCCCGACCCCTTTCCCAAACGCCAAGAATACACCGGACGCATGAATCCGGCGCTTACTTCCAAACTAAGATTTGATTCAAATACGAGCGAGACCGTAGGGCGGATAGGGCGTAGCCGTCATCCGCCGGCCGATTTAATTGCTGAAGCTCTGCGGCGGATTACGCTTCGCTCATCCGCCCTACCGTTTTACAGCGAGCGGCTCATGACGAGCGGCGTCATGTTGGCGCGGCCCGGCTGTGCTTGCCGGCCGGCGGCCGTATATGTCTGCGGGATATTGCGGCGCTGCATTTCCGCATTGACGCCGCGCACGATGCCTTCGGACACCGCATGTGCGGTAGCGAGCACGGTGAGATTGACCTGCAGCATCGCACGGAAGACATCGTGATGCTTGCGCAGTGCCTGCAGCAGATCGGGGGTCGTGCTGGCGAGATAGGTCTGGCTCATCTTCAGCAGCGTGATCATGGTGATGTAACGCTTGGACATATCGGCCTTCGGCGGCTCCAGCTTGATCGCCTCACGGATATTGCCGGCGCGGACCAGCGCAGTTTCCTGCTCGATGATGGCGAGGAGATCGTTCATCACCTTCATCAGGCCGTCAGCGAGCTGACGCGCTTCCATCGGTGTTGCGACCGAACGTGGTGCTGCGATCGGAGCGGCTTGCTGGCGCAATGCATTGTTCATGGCGGTGTCCTCTGCGATCAGTTGGCGGCAGGTGTTGCGGCCGATTTGCTCGTGGCCGCGTTGGTCGAGCCTTGGGCCTGCTGGATGATCAGTGAACGAAACACTTCATTGGAGATGCCGACGCCACCGGCCTTGGCGAAGGATTTCGAATATTCGTCGGTGAGCATCGAGCGCCATACGCCGGTGCCGGTGGTTTCACCGAACGGGCCATCGCCCTTGATGCCCGAGGTCATCTGCGAAAACATCGAATTGAGAAACATCGCCTCGAAGTCTTCCGACTGCTTGCGCGTCTTGGCCTGCGCCTGCGGCGAGACTTTCTGCAACGCGTCGATCAGCGTCTGGTCGGGGCGGCCGTTGAGGGTGGGGTGCTTGGCCTGATAGGCGGCGGCTGCGTCGATGCCATACATCACATCACCTCGATATCGGCCTGGATGGCACCGGCAGCCTTGATGGCCTGCAGGATGCCGATCAGATCGCGCGGCCCGATGCCCAGACCGTTGAGGCCATCGACGAGCTGCTGCAACGAGACGCCGTCCTTGACGATGGCGAATTTCTTGCCGTCCTCGGTGACGCCGACGCGGGTCGATGGGGTTACGACCGTACGACCGTTGGAGAGCGGCGCCGGCTGGCTGACATTGGCGCTTTCCGAGATCGTGACGGTGAGATTGCCCTGGGCGACGGCGACGGTGGCGACACGCACGTCGCGGCCCATCACGATGATGCCGGAGCGCTCGTCGATGATGATCTTGGCAGCCAAGTCAGGCTCGACCTGCAACTGCTCGATCTCCGTGAGCAGCGCGACGACATTGCCCTTGAACTCGGCCGGGATCGACATCTGCACGGTGGAAGGATCGATCGGCTCCGCAGTCTTGCTGCCGAGGAAGTCATTGACCGCAGCGGCGACGCGCTTGGCGGTGGTGAAATCCGGATTGCGCAGTGCGAGACGGACGTTCGGCAGCCGGTTCAGCGCAAACTCGATCTCGCGCTCGATAATGGCGCCATTGGCGATGCGGCCGACCGTCGGCACGCCGCGGGTGATGCTGGCGGCAGCGCCTTCGGCAGCAAAGCCGTTGATGGCCAGGGAACCCTGGGCGACCGCATAGACATTGCCGTCGGCGCCGAGCAGGGGGGTGACCAGCAGGGTGCCGCCGGTGAGGTTCTTGGCATCGCCGAGCGCTGACACGGTGACGTCCATGCGAGTGCCCTGGGTGCCGAACGCGGGCAGGTTGCCGGTGACCATGACGGCAGCGACGTTACCGGTGCGCAGCGTCTGGCCGCGGATGTTCACGCCCATGCGCTCCAGCATCGCCTGCAGCGACTGCCGGGTGAAGGGAATGTTGTTGAGGGTGTCGCCGGTGCCGTTCAGGCCGACCACGAGGCCGTAGCCGATCAGCTGGTTCTGCCGAACGCCTTCGATATTCGCGAGATCCTTGATCCGCGAGGTCGCATGGGCCGATGCCATCGACAGCACAAGCGCACACAGCGCGGCGCAGGCCGTCTGATAGAATCGGATCGAAGTCAGGCTCGACATCCTCTGCTCCCCGCTGAGGTCTTTTCACGCAGACATCGCCACTCCCATAGCGGTGTCCAGCATTAGCAATGCGAGCGCCGTGCCAGTCTTCAGGGTGCGGTCATCCTTATGATTTTGCTGGACAAAATATTCTGCAGCGAGCTTCGCCAGGCGTCGGTGCCGAGTCGAAACTGCCGCTGCCGGCAGATTTTGCCGGGCCATTTACGTTTGATTAACCATAAACCGCGAGGGTGCAGACAGGGCCACCGGCTTCCGCTTTGCTTGTCGCGGGACTGGGATGTGGCCCCTGTGCGGACCGGAAATGGCCGCCATTTCGCTGGACCTTGCCGATGCGCATTTACGGACCCAACGGCACCACGCTCGGAACCCCTTCCTCGGGCACGAAGAAGACCGGTTCGGGAACCTTTTCGCTGCCTGACGCGGCTCCTGCGGCCGATGCGCGCCCGACCGCGGCCCCCCGCGCCGCCAACAGCATCGATGCACTCATTGCCATGCAGAGCGTCGAGGACCCGACCGAGCGCCGCAAGAAGTCGGTGCAGCGCGGCCGCGGCGCACTTGATGTGCTCGACGAACTGAAGATCGGCCTGCTGTCCGGGGCGATCACGCCTGCCACCGTGGCGCGTCTGCGCACGGCTGCGGCGGACCTGAAAGCCACCTCGGGCGACCCAGGCCTCGACGCCGTGCTGTCCGAAATCGAGCTGCGGGTCGAGGTCGAACTCGCCAAGGCCGCGCGCACCTGAGCTTCGAAACTCTCCAGATCGCCAAAGTTCCAGTGGAGAACCCGGCCGGGGACAGGTCCG
>NZ_JBIIOT010000173.1:0-5078 GCF_044336785.1 Tardiphaga sp.
CTCTCCCCGCTTGCGGGGAGAGGTCGGATTGCGAAGCAATCCGGGTGAGGGGGACTCTCCGCAGGCGCCGGAGCCTGTGGCTGCCCCTCACCCCGACCCACTCCCCGCGAGCGGGGCGAGGGAGAAACGAAACATCTGCTGCGTCGGCGATGACGACCAGTCGATCTATGGCTGGCGCGGCGCCGAGGTCGATAACATCCTCCGCTTCGAACACGATTTCCCCGGCGCAAAAGTGATCCGACTGGAGCGCAACTATCGCTCCACCGGGCATATCCTCGCCGCGGCCTCGCATCTGATCGCGCATAACGAAGGCCGACTCGGCAAGACGCTGCGCACGGAGGACATCGACGGCGAAAAGGTCACCGTCACCGGCGCATGGGATTCCGAGGAGGAAGCCCGCGGCGTCGGCGAGGAGATCGAGCAGCTGCAGCGCGAGGGCCACAAGCTCAACGATATCGCGATCCTAGTGCGCGCCTCGTTCCAGATGCGCGAATTCGAAGACCGCTTCGTCACCCTCGGCCTGCCCTATCGCGTCATTGGCGGCCCCCGCTTCTATGAGCGGGCGGAGATCCGCGATGCGCTGGCCTATCTGCGCGTGATCAATTCACCGGCCGACGACCTCGCTTTCGAGCGCATCGTCAATGTGCCGAAGCGCGGCCTCGGCGATGCCACCGTGCAGATGCTGCATGACCATGCGCGCCGCCGCCGCATTCCGCTTTCGGAAGCGGCAAGGCAGGTGGTCGAGACCGACGAGATGAAGCCGAAGGCGCGCGGCAGCTTGCGCGACCTGATGCTGAGCTTCGAGCGCTGGCGCAAGCAGATGGAAGTCGTGCCGCATACGGAGCTGGCCGAGGTCGTGCTCGACGAGAGCGGCTATACCGAGATGTGGCAGAAGGACCGCTCGGCCGATGCCGCCGGCCGGCTCGAAAACCTCAAGGAACTGGTGCGCTCCATGGAGGAGTTCGAGAACCTGCAGGGCTTCCTCGAACACATCTCGCTGGTGATGGACCGGGAAGGCGCAGCCGACGAGGACGCGGTGTCCGTCATGACACTGCATTCGGCCAAGGGGCTCGAATTCGACAATGTGTTCCTGCCCGGCTGGGAGGAAGGCCTGTTCCCGCATCAGCGCGCGCTCGACGAGCAGGGCCGCGCCGGCCTCGAGGAAGAGCGCCGCCTCGCCCATGTCGGCATCACGCGCGCCCGCAAGCGCGCAAAGCTCTACTTCGCCACCAATCGCCGCATTCACGGCACCTGGAACACGACGATGCCGTCGCGCTTCCTCGATGAATTGCCGGCGGCGAATGTCGAGATCACGGAATCCAAGGGCGGCTCCGGCTGGGGCGGCGCCGGCGGCTACGGCTCGTCGCGCTTCGACAATCTCGAAGCCTTCGGCTCGACCTATGCGACGCCCGGCTGGCAACGCGCGCAGCAGCAGCGTGGGCGCAGCAGCGGCGGTGGCTTCGGCGAGACTTTCGGCGGCGGCGCTGCGAAAAAGCGACCGATGGTGATCGAAGGCGAGCTGGTGGCTAAATCCACTGGGACGGATTCCGACTTCTCGCTGGATGACCGCGTCTTCCATCAGAAATTCGGCTACGGCCATGTCACGAAAGTCGATGGCAACAAGCTCACCATCGAATTCGACAAGGCCGGCGAGAAGAAGGTCGTGGACAGTTTCGTGGAGCGGGCCTGATCATGCCGGTCTATCTCGCAGTCATCCGCAAGCATGACGATGGCAGCTTCCGCGTCAGCTTCCCTGACCTTCCCGGCCTCGCCACCTCCGGCGACACGCTGGACGAAGCCATCGACGAAGCCGTCGAAACGCTGGAGGACGTGGCCGAGAACTGGGTCAATGCCGATGGCTCGACGACGCTGCCGAAGCCACGGACCATCGACGAGCTGAGCGCCGATCCGGCATTCGCAGACGCGGCCGATGGGGCGACGATCGCGGAGATCGAATACGAGCCGGCGGGCTAGCTCGCCGAACTACAAGTTTTGCGATCGGATTCTCCGGGGTGGGAGAGAAGCCAGTCGCATATGATCGCTGAAAGCAGCTTGTGGCCATCCTTCGAGACGCGCGCAAGAGCGCGCTCCTCAGGATGAGGGAGGAGTGCAGCGGGGTAGAAAACCCTCATGGTGAGGAGCCCGCGAAGCGGACGTCTCGAACCATGCAGGCCGAGCGCTCTCCCGAGCTATGGCTCGTGCCATTTAATTAAGGGAGCAGGCTGGGCGCCTGATCGAGGTTCGCGATACCCCACTTGTCGCTTTTATCGAAGAAGCAGGACCCGCTCTCGCCGTTGGCGTCTGGTTTCCGGATCTCCCCGACTGCGTATCGACCGGCGGCGATACTGACGAAGCCCTGCGAAATGCCCCCGAAGCTCTGCAGCTCTATGCGGCAGGCGTCGCCGCGGAAGGTGGCTCTCGTCGAGCTTGGTGCGCACGCTCACGCGGCCGAATAGCAGCAAAATCTTCTCTGCGACGATTGCGCGGGAGCAGGCGCGTTCCTATCTGTGTCATCCCGCCGCACAGTTCCCACTGCCCCAGCGCTGATTGCCTGCATGTCACCCATCATTTCCGTCTCCGGCCTCACCAAGAGCTATGCCTCCGGTTTTACCGCGCTCAAAGGCATCGATCTCGACATCAATCGCGGCGAAATCTTTGCGCTGCTTGGCCCCAATGGCGCGGGCAAGACGACGCTGATTTCCATCATCTGCGGCATCGTCAATGCCACGTCCGGCACCGTCTCGGTGGATGGCCATGACACGCGGACGGCCTATCGCGCCGCGCGGTCGCTGATCGGACTGGTGCCACAGGAGCTGCATACGGATTCCTTCGAGACCGTCTGGGCCACCGTCAGCTTCAGCCGCGGGTTGTTCGGCAAGCCGAAAAATCCGGCGCTGATCGAGAAGATCCTGAAGGATCTCTCGCTGTGGGAGAAGAAGGACAGCAAGATCATCGAACTGTCCGGCGGCATGAAGCGGCGCGTGATGATCGCCAAGGCGCTGTCGCATGAGCCGCAAGTACTGTTCTTGGACGAGCCGACCGCGGGCGTCGATGTGGAGCTGCGCAAGGGCATGTGGGAAGTGGTGCGCGAGTTGCGCGCCAAGGGCGTCACCGTGCTGCTAACCACGCATTACATCGAGGAAGCCGAGGAGATGGCCGACCGGGTCGGCGTCATCAACAAGGGCGAGATCATCTTGCTCGAGGACAAAGCCAAGCTGATGCAGCAATTCGGCAAGAAACGCCTGAAGCTGCATCTGCAGAGCAAGATCGATGCAGTGCCGGTCTCACTCGCGCCTTACAATCTCGAACTCGGCAATGACGGCATGCAACTGATCTATACATACGACACCAAGAGCGAGCGCACCGGCATTACCAGCCTGCTCAGCGACCTGCGCGAAAACGGCATTCGCTTTGCCGATCTCGACACGGTGCAGAATTCGCTGGAAGAAATCTTCGTCAACCTGGTGAGGAAGTAAGATGAACTTCCGAGCCATCCAGGCCATCTATCTGTTCGAGATGGCGCGCACCTGGCGCACGCTGCTGCAGAGCATCGTCTCGCCGGTCATCTCCACCTCGCTGTATTTCGTGGTGTTCGGCGCCGCCATCGGCTCGCGCATCGCCAATGTGGAAGGCGTCAGCTACGGCACGTTCATCGTGCCGGGCCTCGTGATGCTGTCGGTGCTGACGCAGAGCATCGCCAACGCATCCTTCGGCATCTACTTCCCAAAGTTCATCGGCACGATCTACGAGCTGCTGTCGGCGCCGGTGTCTGCACTGGAAGTCGTGATCGGCTATGTCGGCGCGGCGGCCACCAAGTCGATCATTCTCGGCCTGATCATTCTCGGCACCGCCGGCCTGTTCGTGCCGCTGCACATCATGCATCCCGTCTGGATGCTGACCTTCCTGGTGCTGACGGCTGTGACGTTCAGCCTGTTCGGCTTCATAATCGGCATCTGGGCCGACAGTTTCGAGAAACTGCAGGCGATCCCGCTGCTGGTGGTGACGCCGCTGACCTTCCTGGGCGGCAGCTTCTATTCGGTGAACATGCTGCCGTCGGGCTGGCGCACGGTGACGCTGCTCAATCCGATCGTCTATCTGATCTCGGGCTTCCGCTGGAGCTTCTATGAGATTTCCGACGTCAGCATCGAACTCAGCGTGTTCATGACACTGACGTTCCTCATAATCTGCATGGTCATCGTCTGGTGGATCTTCAAGACCGGCTACAAGCTGAAGAAGTGATGCAGAAACGAAAAACGGCCCGGACATGTCCGGGCCGTTTTGTTGTGCGGCGATCCGCTTAGCGATAGCAGCGGAACTTGCCCTGCTTGTTGTAATAGCCACGGCACTGGGTGCGGCGGCCCTCGGGAATGCCGAGCACGCCCTTCACGCCGCCGACGGCAGCGCCGACGCCGAGACCAAGCGCGCCTCCGACCACACCGCCGACCGGCCCGGCCGCACGGTTGCCGTCACGATAGCCCTGGTTGGCGCCCTGCTCGCCGCCCCGGAACACGCCCTGGGCATGGGCGAAATGTGGCATGGCGACCAGCGCCAGCGTGGCCGCAGCGAGCGTCATACGGGTCTTGATGGACGAATTGGTGGGCAGTGCGGCTGTGTTCAGTTTCATGGTCATCCCCCGCGCCTCGCGCGCTTTGGTCGCAACAACTTGTGTCATGGCAACGTCGCAGGAGGGGAACCGGTTCCGTTGGGAGGTGTTGAATTGCGCATTCCGCACTGCAGCAGGCCGGACGCCGCCAAGATACCGGCATGGCCGTGAACCTTGACCGGTTAAGGATGCACGAAACTGTCACTGGCGAGGCGCCGGACCCGGATGCATATTGAAACCGGGACGGCGAGCAGACAAATGGGCGAAGCCCGGAGGCGAAAAGGTAACATGCGTGCGTTTGTCATGACCCTGGTGGGTCTTTCCGCCCTCGCCGTCGGCGGCACTGCCGAAGCCAAGATCAACATCACCGTGGACAAGGACAGCCAAACGATGACCGTCGTGCAGGACGGCGTCGAGAAATATCGGTGGCCGGTGTCCTCGGGCCTGCCGTCCTATGAGACGCCGAATGGCAGCT